>NZ_BAAANC010000003.1:668053-1411026 GCF_039529595.1 Kribbella lupini
AGAGCGCGGAGAGCGCGGAGAGCGCGGAGAGCGCGGAGAGCGCGGGAGCGCGGGGAGGCGCGGCGAGCGCGGGAGCGCGGGGAGCGCGAGCGCGTAGTACCGGCGCAGTCCGATCGCGGTCAGCGCCGAGAAGCCGACGAGCATGCCGACCATCCGGGCGACGACGACCAGCGCGGTGACCAGACCGTGGCTGTCTTGCGGGGTCGCGCCGAGCATGGCCGTGCTGATCGGCGGCAGCGCGAGTCCGAACCCGAACCCGAGCAGGACGAGTGTCGCGGGCACGGTGTCGAGCGTCGCGCGGGGCGCGGCGAGCGCGGCGGCGCGGCGAGCGCGGCGGCGCGGCGAGCGGACCCGGGGAGCTGTTAGGGGCGGCGCTTGGGGATGTGCGGCCTGTACGGCGAGACCGTGGGGTCGTCTGGGATCCAGAAGCGCCAGGGGTTGTCCGCTGCTTCTCGCAGGCCCACGCGGGGGCCTGTTGACGGTTCGCCGTTGAAGCCGGGGCCGGGGAGGAGTTGGACGGCTGAGTCGGGCGACAGCAGGTCGGTGCCGTTGGGGTCTCGGTTGGTGATGCCGAGGGCAACACAGAGCCGGGCCGGGCCGCGGGCGAGGTCCCAGTCGGGGTTGCGGGTGGCGACGCGGCGTTTGGTGGGCAGGGCCGAGTTGAACTTCTCGACCACCGGCTCCGGAGCTCCGCGGCGCTTGCGGGCCAGTTCGACGCCCTCGATCACCTCGCCGGCGCGGAACAGCACCGCCGACGGCTGACCGTCGGGCCCGGCGCTGACGTTCATGCAGTAGTGCATCCCGTACGTGAAGTACACGTACAGGAACCCGGCCGGCCCGAACATCACCGCATTGCGCGCCGTCTCGCCGCGGTAGGCGTGCGAGCCGGGATCGTTCGGACCGTCGTATGCCTCGACCTCGGTGATGCGGACGGCGACGGCGCCCTCGTCGGTGGTTCGACGAAGCACCATGCCGAGCAGCCGAGGGGCCACCTCCAGCACCGGGTCGGCCAGCTGAGTACGACGAACAGGCATGCCTGGACCCTACTGTCCGGCCAGTGAGAGCCGACGCGGCCGATCGCCCGCGACCGGGCCGGACCGGCCGCCAGTGAGAGCTGGCACGGCTGATCGCCCGCGACCCAGCGGAGCCGGTCGGCCAGTCAGAGCCCGCGCGGCCGGTCGAGCGCAACCGAACCGAGCCGGTCGCCAGTGAAAGCCGGCACGGCCGATCGCCCGCGACCCGGCGGAGCCGGTCGGCCAGTCAGAGCCCGCGCGGCCGGTCGACCGCGACCGAACCGAGCCGGTCGCCAGTGAAAGCTGGCACGGCTGATCGCCCGCGACCCGGCGGAGCCGGTCGGCCAGTCAGAGCCCGCGCGGCTGATCGCCCGCGACCCGGCGGAGCCGGTCGGCCAGTTAGAGCCGGCGCGACCGAGCCGGGCCGGGCCCTGGTTCAGGCGAGGCGGGCGGTCTGCTCGGCTGCCCGGGTGCGGAGTTCGGCGAGTTGCTCGGTGACGCGGTCCTTGGCGGTGCCGCCGCGGGCGTTGCGGGAAGAGATCGAGCCTTCCACCGTGAGCACCGTCCGGACGTCCGGCGTCAGGTGCGGCGAGATCGCGGCGAGCTCGGAATCGGTGAGATCCCACAGTTCGATGCCGCGCTTCTCGCACTCCTGCACGCACGCCCCGGCCAGCTCGTGGGCGACCCGGAACGGCACTTTCTCCCGCACCAGCCACTCCGCGATGTCCGTGGCCAGCGAGAACCCCTGCGGCGCCAGCTCCTCCAGCCGGGCGGTGTCGAACACCAGCGTCCGGATCATCCCCGTGAACGCCGGCAGCAGGACCTCCAGGGTGTCGACGGAGTCGAAGACCGGCTCCTTGTCCTCCTGCAGGTCCCGGTTGTACGCGAGCGGCTGCGCCTTCAGCGTCGCCAGCAGGCCGGTCAGGTTGCCGATCAACCGACCCGACTTGCCGCGCGCCAACTCGGCGATGTCCGGGTTCTTCTTCTGCGGCATGATCGACGACCCGGTCGAGAACGCGTCGTCCAGCCGGACGAATCCGAACTCCTTGGTCGCCCAGAGGATGATCTCCTCGGCCTGCCGGGAGAGGTCGACGCCGATCTGCGCGGTGACGAACGCGAACTCCGCCACGAAGTCCCGCGCCGACGTCCCGTCGATCGAGTTCGGCGAGGAGTTGGTGAAGCCGAGCTCGGTCGCGACGAACAGCGGGTCCAGCCCGAGCGAGGACCCGGCCAGCGCGCCCGCGCCGTACGGCGAATCGGCCGCGACGCGCGCGTCCCACTCGGCGAGCCGCTCGAGGTCGCGGATCAACGGCCAGGCGTGCGCGAGCAGGTGGTGCGAGAGCAGCACCGGCTGCGCGTGCTGCAGATGCGTCCGGCCCGGCATCGCCACGCCGAGGTGCTTCTCCGCCTGGTCGGCGAGGGTGTTGATCTGGTCGAGCACGAGCCGCGCGATGATCCGGCCGTGCTCCCGCAGGTAGCTGCGGAAGAGCGTCGCAACCTGGTCGTTCCGCGACCGTCCGGCACGGAGCCGGCCACCGAGCTCGGCGCCCAACCGCTCCAGCAGGCCACGCTCGAGCGCCGTGTGCACGTCCTCGTCGTCCTCGGCGGGAAGGAAAGCACCGGACAGTACGTCGGTCAGCAGCTCGTCGAGCCCGCGCAGCATGCCCTCGAGCTCGTCGTCGGTCAGCAGGCCCGCGCGGTGCAGCACCTTCGCGTGCGCCTTCGACCCAGCGATGTCGTACGGCGCCAGGCGCCAGTCGAACTGGGTCGACTTGCTCAGCGCCGCCAACGCGTCCGCCGGTCCACCGGCGAACCGGCCGCCCCACAACGCCGCACTCTCTCCCGTACTCATCCAGCAATCCTCTCAAGACACCACGAAACACAGCAGTTGGGGGTGCAGCTCACTCCGTTGCTGAAAGCAACTAGTTCCCGGAGTCCTTCTCGGTCCGCGCCGCCAAGCTGAGAAAGCGAGCGGCCAGCGCCTCTCCCCCGGTGGGGTTGCGCGACACGACCATCACGGTGTCGTCCCCCGCGATCGTCCCGAGGACGTCGTCCAGCCCGACATGGTCGATCGCCGACGCGAAGTACTGCGCGGCCCCCGGCGGCGTTCGCAGAATCACCAGGTTCGCGCTGCCTTCCGCCGAGACCAGCAGCTCCGACGCAACGCGCGCCAACCGGGCCTCGAAAGCAGCCGCCTCGCCGGCGCGCGGGCTGCGATCCCCGCCCTCCCCCGGTACCGCGTACACGAGCTGGCCGATCGCGTCCCGGACCTTGACCGCGCCGATCTCCACCAGGTCCCGCGACAACGTCGCCTGGCCGACCCCGAGGCCGGCTTCGCCGAGCAGCTCGGCCAGCTCGGTCTGCGAACGCACCGGCTGACGGCCCAGCAACTCCACGATCCGCTGCTGACGTGCGGTCTTCGTGGTCGGTGCGATGCGCTGCTCCGCGCCGGTGGCGGCGATTGCCCGCGCGGTCGCGTCGCTCGCGTTCCGCGCCTGGCCGGCGCCGGTGGCGACGATCGCCCGGTCGGTTACGTCGCTCGCGGACCTCGCCTGGCGAGCCCCGGTAGCGGTCTCGGTCACGTCGGTCGCGGACCGCGCCTGGCGGTCCGAGTCGTTCGGAGTCATGAGGAGAAGTTTCGGGCCAGGAGCCAGGAAAGCAAGGCCTTCTGGGCGTGCAGGCGGTTCTCCGCCTCGTCCCAGACGACGGACTGCGGACCGTCGAGCACCGCAGCGTCGATCTCCTTGCCCCGGTACGCCGGCAGGCAGTGCAGCACGATCGCGTCGGCGGCGGCCTTCGTCATCAGCTGCTCGGTGACCGAGTACGGCACGAACGGCGCCTCGCGCAGCTCGGCCTCGGCCTCCTGGCCCATCGAGACCCAGGTGTCGGTGGCCACGACGTCCGCGCCGGAGACGGCCGCGGAGGCGTCGTCGGTCCAGGTGACCGAGCCGCCGGTCGTGGCGGCGATCTCCACCGCCTTGGCGAGGATTGCCGGATCCGGCTGGTACTCGGCCGGCGAGCCGATGACGACGTGCATGCCCGCGGTCGCGCCACCGAGCAGGTACGAGTGGGACATGTTGTTCGCGCCGTCACCGAGGTAGGTCAGCTTCAGCCCGGCCGTCTTGCCCTTGTGCTGCCGGACCGTCAGCAGGTCAGCGAGGATCTGGCACGGGTGGAACTCGTCGGTCAGCGCGTTGATCACCGGCACCTTCGACGCACCGGCCATCTCCTCGATCCGGGTCTGCCCCGCGGTCCGCCACACGATCGCCGCGACCTGGCGGTCGAGCACCCGCGCGGTGTCCGCGATCGGTTCGCCACGCCCGAGCTGCGACGTCTGGGCGTCGATGATCAGCGGCACCCCACCGAGATCGGCGATCCCGACGGCGAACGAGATCCGCGTCCGCGTCGACGTCTTGTCGAAGATCACCGCCACGGTCTGCGGGCCGGCCAGCGGCTTGTGCCCGAACCGGTCACCTGCCAGCTGAGCAGCGAGCGTCAGCACCTCGTCCTGCTCGACAGGACTGAGGTCGTCATCCCGTAGAAAATGCCTGATCACAACCCCTCCCGACTTGAATCAACGAGCACCCGAAGGTTTTGGGGCCTCCCGGTCTGGACTGAGGAGGGAGGGAGCGCAGCGACCGACCGACGAGGGAAGACCGGGAGACAAAGCCCCAAAACCCGCCGAGCCGAAGGCGAGGCCAAAAGCACAGTCATGGAACCTCCACCTTGTCGAGCAGCGCCGGCAGGGCCGCCACGAAGCTGTCCGCGTCCGCCTTGGTCAGAATGTACGGCGGCGCGAGGCGCAAAGCATCGGGAATCGGGTTGTTGATCACGAACCCCGCCTCCATCGCCAGCGCCGCGACCTGGTCGGACACCGGCTGCGTCAGCTGGATCGCCAGCAGCAGCCCGCGCCCCCGGACTCCGGCGATCAGCGGGTGGTCCAACGCTTCGATCGCCGTCGCCAGGTGGTTGCCGATGGCACTCACGTTCGCGAGCAGGCCGTCCCGCTCGATCACCGTCAGAACAGCCAGCCCCGCGATCGACGCCACCGGGTTCCCACCGAACGTCGTCCCGTGGTTCCCCGGCTGCAGCAGCTCGGACGCGGCCCCGAAGCCGAGGCACGCGCCGATCGGGATCCCCGCGCCGAGCCCTTTCGCGACCGTCACCAGGTCCGGCACGATGCCCTCGGCCTGGAAGGCGAACCAGTCGCCGGTCCGGCCGACGCCGGTCTGGATCTCGTCGATCCACAGCAGGGCGCCGTGCTCCGACGTGATTCGCCGCGCCGCCTGGAGATAACCGGACGGCGGTACGATGACGCCGTTCTCGCCCTGGATCGGTTCGAGCACGACCGCGGCCGTCTCGTCGTCGACGGCGGCCTCGAGCGCGGCGGCGTCGCCGTACGGGACGAACGTGACGTCACCGGGCAGCGGCGCGAACTGCTCGCGGTACGCCGGCTTCCAGGTGATCGCGAGCGCGCCCATCGTCCGGCCGTGGAAGGCGCCGACGGTGGAGACGATCTTGGTCCGGCCGGTCTTGCGGGTGATCTTGAACGCCGCTTCGTTCGCCTCGGTGCCCGAGTTGGTGAAGAACACCTTGCCGTCGGGCGCGTCGATCAGCGAGAGCAGCTTCTCGGCCAGCGCGATCTGCGGCGCGGAGGCGAAGAAGTTCGACACGTGCCCGAGCGTGGTGAGCTGACTGGTCACCGCGGACACGATGAACGGGTGCGCGTGGCCGAGCGAGTTCACCGCGAGCCCGCCGAGCAGGTCGAGGTACTTCTTGCCGTCGGCGTCCCACAGGTAGGCGCCCTCACCGCGGACCAGCACCTTCTTGGGCGGCCCGAAGGTGTTCATCAACGAGTGCGTGTAGCGCTCGGTCAGCGCGGCGCCGTTCCCGCCACCGGTGGACAGTTCGCTCAGTTCGGGCGGCATGAGTTCGGTCATGACGGGATCACCTGGGTTCCACTTCCGGCGTCGGTGAAGATCTCCAGCAGCAGCGAGTGCGGCACCCGGCCGTCGATCACGGTCGCCCGGGAGACGCCGGACTGCACGGCGCGCAGGCAGGCCTCCATCTTCGGCACCATGCCCGAGGCCAGCGTCGGCAGCAGCTCGGCGAGCTCGGCGGCGTCGATCTGGGTGATGATGTCGTCGCTGTCCGGCCAGTTGCGGTAGAGCCCCGCGACGTCGGTCAGGACGACGAGCTTCTCGGCGCCCAGCGCGACCGCGAGCGCGGACGCGGCGGTGTCGGCGTTCACGTTGTGGGCCTGGCCGTCCTCGTCCGGCGCGATCGTGGACACGACCGGGATCCGGCCGGCGTCGATCAGGTCGATCACCGCTTCGGGCCGGACGTCCACGACGTCGCCGACCAGGCCGATGTCGACCGCCTCGCCGTCGATCATCAGTCCGCGCCGCTCGGCGGTGAACAGCCCGGCGTCCTCACCGGACATCCCGACCGCGAACGGGCCGTGCGCGTTCAGCAGGCCGACCAGCTCGCGACCGACCTTGCCCACCAGGACCATGCCGACCACGTCCATCGCCTCGGGCGTGGTCACCCGCAGCCCGCCCCGGAACTCGCTGTCGATTCCGAGCCGGCCCAGCATCTCGCTGATCTGCGGGCCGCCACCGTGCACGACGACCACCCGCACGCCGCAGTGCCGCAGGAACACGATGTCGGACGCGAACGCCTGCTTCAGCTCGTCGTCGACCATCGCGTTGCCGCCGTACTTCACCACGATCGTCTTGCCGTGGAACTCCTTCAGCCACGGCAGCGCCTCGGTCAGCACCGCGGCCTTCTCGACCGCGTTCGCCTGCGCGGCGGCCGCCGTACCGATCTTCACCTTGGACTGCTCTGTCGCCGTCACGACGAGTACGCCGAGTTCTCTTCGACGTACGCGTGGGACAGGTCGGTGGTGAGCACCGTGGCCGACGCGTCGCCCGCGTGCAGGTCGATCACGACGTCGATCTCCAGCCCGGACAGGTCCGCCTCGGAGCGGTCGACGCCCTTGCCGCCGGCCACGCAGATCGCGGCGCCGTTCAGCGTGATGTCGAGCAGCTGCGGGTCGAACGCCGTCGGCGCGTTGCCGACCGCCATCGCGATCCGTCCCCAGTTCGGATCGGCGGCGAAGAAGGCGGTCTTGCAGAGGTTGTCCTCGGCAACGACCTTCGCGGCGGCGACCGCCTCGGCCTCGGTGGCGGCGTTCTTCACGGTGATGCTGACGTGCTTGGTGACGCCCTCGGCGTCGGCCTGCAGCTGCTTGACCAGGTCGGCGGCCAGCGCGGTCAGCGCGACCTCGAACTCCTCGGGCGTGACCGTGACCCCGGACGCGCCCGAGCTGAGCAGCAGCACGGTGTCGTTGGTCGACGTCCCGCCGTCGACGTCGAGCCGGTTGAACGTCTTGCCGACCGCGTTGCGCAGCGCGTGGTCGAGGTGCGGCTGGTCCAGTACGGCGTCGGTGGTGATCACGCTGAGCATGGTCGCCATGTTCGGCGCGCACATCCCGGCGCCCTTGGCGAAGCCGCCGATGCTCCAGCCGCCGTCGTGCTTCAGCACCGCCTGCTTCGGCACGTTGTCGGTGGTCATCACCGCGGTCGCGGCGGCCAGGCTGTGCTCGGCCGTGTCACCCAAAGCATCGACCACGGCCTTCAGACCGGGCAGCACCTTGTCCATCGGCAGGCGCTCACCGATCAGACCGGTCGAGCACACGCCGATCTCGATCGCGCCGACGCCGAGGATCGAGGCCAGCTCCTCGGCGGTCTTGTGCGTGTCCTGGAAGCCCTCCGGACCGGTGCACGCGTTCGCACCGCCGGAGTTCAGCACGGCGGCCTTCAGCTTCCCGGCGGTCAGCACCTGCTGGGACCAGAGCACCGGCGCGGCCTTCACCTTGTTGGTGGTGAAGACGCCGGCCGCGGCGTACTCCGGGCCGTCGTTGACCACCAGGGTCAGGTCGGGCTTGCCCGCGGGCTTGATCCCGGCAATCACCCCGGCCGCGCGGAAGCCGGCCGGCGCGGTGACCCCGGCGCTCCGATCGACCGAGGCGGACGGGGTGACGGTTGCGGTCACGGGGCGACTCCTACGAGGGGAAGGGCCAGGGTCTCGTCGAGACCGGCGGCCAGGTTCATGCACTGCACGGCGGCACCGGCGGTGCCTTTGGTGAGGTTGTCGAGGGCGGCCACGACGACGACGCGGCCGGTGCGCTGGTCCAGGGCGAGCTGGAGGTGCACGGTGTTCGCGCCCAAGGTGGCCTGGGTCTGCGGCCACTGCCCCTCGGGCAGCACGTGGATGAACGGCTCGTCGCCGTACGCCTGCTCGTAGACGGCGCGGAGCTGCTCGATCGTGGTGCCCTCGGTGACCGGGGCGCTGGCGGTCGCGAGGATGCCGCGGGCCATCGGCGCGAGCACCGGGGTGAACGAGACGCTGACCGGACCGTCGGCGTGCGGCGCGAGGTTCTGCTCGATCTCCGGGGTGTGCCGGTGCACGCCGCCCACGCCGTACGCCGTGGCCGAGCCCATCACCTCGGCGCCGTGCAGGTTCGGTTTGGGACCCTTGCCCGCCCCCGACGTACCGCTGACAGCGACCACCACCAGTTGGGCGCTGTCGACGAGTCCTGCCTGGACGGCGGGGAGCAGGGCAAGGGTGGACACGGTGGGGTAGCAGCCCGGGACGGCGACCCGGTTCGCGCCGCGGAGCTTCTCGCGCTGACCGGGGAGCTCGGGCAGGCCGTACGGCCAGTGGCCGGCGTGCTTGCCGCCGTAGAACTCGATCCAGGCCTCGGAGTCGACCAGCCGGAAGTCCGCGCCGCAGTCGATCACGGTGACGTCGTCGCCGAGCTGCTCGGCGATTTCGGCGGACTGTCCGTGCGGGAGCGCCAGGAACACGACGTCGTGCCCGGCCAGCGTCGCCGCGGAGGTCTCCTCGAGCACCCGGCCGGCCAGCGGCGTCAAGTGTGGGTGGTGCTGCCCCAGGGTGGACCCGGCGTTGCCGCCCGCGGTCAGCGCCCCGATCTCCACCTCCGGGTGCGTCGAGAGCAGCCGGAGCAGCTCTCCCCCGGCGTACCCACTGGCCCCTGCGACCGCGACCCTCAGCGTCATGTGAATGAGTATGTCAGACGACGCATGAATATCCAACCCTGTTTCCCCGGGCTCGCCCTTCGAGACTAGGTGACGCACGTCATGTCACAACCCTCCGGGCGTGGCGTGTCCGGGAGGGTGACCAGAGGAGGCAGGCGATGGCACGGATCAATCTGGAGCACCGCCGGACGGTGCTCGTGCGGGCGATGGAGTGGTACAGCAAGCGCAAGTACGGCGAGGTGCTGGACCCGGGGAAGGTCGCGCTGCACCACAAGGGGGTGCTGACGACCATGCTGGCGATGGAGGGGTCGGCGGCGCGGTGGAAGGGACTGGACCCGACGCTGAAGGCGCTCGCGACGATGGCGGTGAGCGCCGAGATCGGGTGCAGCTGGTGCATGGATTTCGGGTTCTTCGAGTTCCACCACCAGAAAGTCGATCGGGCCAAGCTGCGCGATGTGCCAAGGTGGCGGGACAGTGACGTCTACTCGGAGCTGGAGCGCGCGGTGATGAGTTATGCGGTGGCGGCGACGGCGACTCCGCCGGCGGTGACCGACGAGCAGGTCGAGCGGTTGCTCGAGGACCTGTCCGAGGCCGACCTGGTCGAGCTGACGGCGCAGATCGCGCTGGAGAACTACCGCTCCCGGATCAACGCCTCGCTCGGGCTGACCAGCCAGGGCTTCAAGGAGACCTGCGAGCTGAGGCCGGCGTGAGTGATACAGAGTTGGCGGAGGAGTTCGCCGAGCACCGGCCGGTGCTGGTCGGGGCGGCGTACCGGGTGGTCGGGAGCGTGACCGACGCCGAGGACGTCGTCCAGGAGACGTGGCTGCGGTGGTCCGCGGCGGACCGGGCCGAGGTGCGCGACGTGCGCGCGTACCTGGTCCGCATCACCACCCGGCTCGCGCTGAACCGGCTCCGCCAGCAGAAGTCCCGGCGGGAGAACTACGTCGGGCCGTGGCTGCCCGAGCCGATCGTCGCGACGCCGGACGAGCAGGACCCGGCCGCGATCGCCGAGGTGGCGGACTCGGTGTCGATGGCGATGCTCGTCGTCCTGGAGACGCTGTCGCCGCTGGAGCGGGCCGCCTTCGTACTGCGTGAGGTCTTCGACCTGCCGTTCTCGGAGATCGGGGACACGCTCGGCCGGTCCGAGTCCGCCGTACGGCAGCTCGCGCACCGGGCCCGCGAGCACGTGCACGCGCGGCAGCCGCGGCACCGCGTCGACAGGGCGCGGCACCAGGAGCTCACCAACCGCTTCATGGCGGCGTCCTCGTCCGGCGACTACGAGCAGGTCGTCGCCATGCTCGCCCCCGACGTCGAGCTGGTCAGCGACGGCGGCGGCAAGCGCCGTGCCGCGCTCCGCCCGGTGCACGGCGCCGACAAGGTCGCCCGCTGGCTGATCGCGGTGATCAGCTCGCCGGAGACGGTCGGGATGGAGTTCGGCACCACCCAGCTCAACGGCGAGGTCGCCTACCTGGCCTACGCCGGCGACGAGGTCGACACCGCCGGATTCCTGCAGCTCGACGAGAACGGCCTGATCAGCCACATCTACGTCGTCCGCAATCCCGACAAGCTCACCGGCGTACCGCCCCGGAACCAACTCTGCTGAGGAAGGACCTCACCAGCGGTACAACTTCATCCAGGTGGCTCTCCAGCAGCCAGTGCCCACCGTCCTCGAACAGGTGCAGCTCAGCCTCCGGTACGTCGGCCAGGTACGCGCGAGCGGCCTCGGCCGGCATGTACCCGTCCTGCGGCCCCCACAGGATCAGCGTCGGCGGCTGCCACTCCCGCAGGTACGCGTGGTACGCCGGGTACTGCCGCACGCTCTTCCAGATCTCCAGGAAGAAGCCGGACATGATGTCGCGGCGGTCCTGCACCAGCGGCCAGGACAGCTGCCACAGGTCCGGACTGATCCGCTCGGCCGTGTGCGGCGGCACCTCGCCGAGCGCCTCCTCCCGGAACCCGTCGAAGCTGACCGCCTCGGCCAGCACCGCCCGTCGCTCGTCGGTCGGATCGGCCCAGTACTCCTTCAGCGCGGCGTACTTCGGTCCGAGCGTCTCCTCGTACGCGTCGCCGTTCTGGATGATCAGTCCGGTGATCCGCGCGGGGTCGCGCAGCGCGAGCTGGAACCCGACCTGCGAGCCGTAGTCGAACAGGTACAGCACGAACCGGTCGACGCCGAGCGTGTCCAGGAAGCGCTGCAGCAGCGTCGCGTACTTGGCGAAGGTGTACTCGAAGTCGTCCGGGGCGGCGCTGTAGCCGAATCCCGGGAAGTCCGGCGCGAGGACCCGCCACTGGTCGCCGAGGGCCGGCAGCAGCGCGCGGTACTGGAACGACGAGGACGGATAGCCGTGCGGCAGCAGCAGCACGGGCGCCTCGGGCGGGCCGGTTTCGCGGTAGAAGATCTCGACTCCGTCCACATCGACGGTGCGGTGCAGGACGCTCGGCATCTGGTTCTCCCTTCGGTCCCCGGCCTGGTACCCAGTGGGCCGGCTTAGACTCTTCCTGCAACCCAGTCGCATCTAGGAGGTTCTGGTGGAGTACGTCGTGATCGAGGCGGACGCGGTGTCGGACCCCGGGTTGCGGGCGGATCTGCTGGACACGTGGATCGCGGCGACCGACGCCGGCGGCAGCGTCGGGTTCACCGCGCCGGCGCCGGTGCACCTGGTGGCGGAGACGCTGGACCTGGCGCTGGAGCGGGTGGCGGCGGGGCACGACCTGCTCGGCGTACTGCACAACGGCGAGCGGTACGTCGGGATGGGGCTGCTGGTGGCCAACGGCGGCCAGTTGAGCTCGCACTGGCGGACGGTGCTGCGGGTGATGGTCCACCCGAAGTACCAGGGCAGCGGGGCCGGGCGGCTGCTGATGGACGGCTTGCGGTCATCAGCGGAGCGGCTCGGGCTCGAGCAGCTGATGCTGACGATCCGCGACGGCGGTGGGCTGGACGCCTTCTACGGAAAGCTCGGCTATCGCGTGGTGGGCCGCCACCCGCGGGCGGTCCGGGTCGCGCCGGACGACTACCGCGACGAGATCATGCTCGTCACCGACCTGCGCAACTGAAGCGAGGCCGGGTCCTGCTCCTCAGCAGGACCCGGCCTCGCTGCTCTGGGGCTAACGCCCTCGGCGCAGCAGCGTCAGACCGAGCGCGGCGAGCAGGCCGCCGAGCGTCAGCAGCATCGCCGGCGGTCCACCGGTGTCCGGAAGCGTCGCAGCCGCCGGTGCCGCACCGCCCGGCTGATCGACCGGCGGCTGAGCACCGACGGCGATCTTCAGGTGCGACTCGACCGTGCGGCCGTCGGTGTCCGTCACTCGGTAGGCGACCTTCGCGATGCCCGAGAACGCACGGTCCGGGACGAGCCGGATCGTCCCGTCCGGCAGGACCGTCCACACACCGACCTTCGGTACGACGAGTCGCGGCCCGCAGGTCGCCGTACCGGTCGCGAGGCAGACCGTCGTGGGAATCCACGCAGCGCCCTCGGTCGCCGTGTCGTTCAGCAGCGGGTTGACGACGACCGGGCTGCCCGGCGTCGACGTCCCACCGTCCGGCAACGCCTTCGCACTCGACGGCGCCGTCACCGTGATCTCGAGCCGCGCGGTGTCCGACGTACCGTTCTTGTCCGTCACCCGGTAGCCCACCGCGCGCGTCGTACCGCTGAATCCTCCGGCCGGGCTGAACGTCACGGTCCCAGCAGTCGCGACCGTGAACGTCCCCTCCCCCGGAATCGTGACGGTCTTCTTGTCCTTGCCGTCCGCCGGATCCCTGACCACCACCGACGCCGGATCCAGCGCCGCCGACGGATCACCGGCCCGATCGTTGTCCAGCACCGAAACGACCACGGCCTTCCCGTACGCCGTTTGCGCGCTGTCGTCGACCGCGACCGGCCGGACCGGCAGCACCGTCACCGCGATCGTCGAGCGCGCCGCGTTCCGGTTGCTGTCCTTGACCTCGTACTGCGTCGGCCGGCTGGTCCCGGTGAACGTCGCCACCGGGCTGAACGTGACTTTGCCATCGGCAACAACCAACGTGCCTTGCCCGGCGACAGTCACCCGGCTGACCAGATTCCCGTCCACCCCGACCAGCAGCAGCGACGCGGGATCGAGCTTCGCCCCGGGCCCAGGCTCGTCGTTGGCCAACGGATCGACGACGACCGGCGAGCCCTGCTTCGTCTTCACCCGATCAGGCTGCGCGACAGGCCGGGCGTCGACAGTCACCGTGACCGTCGCCGTACCGGTGCTGCCGTTCTTGTCGCTCACCTGATAAGTCACCGGGGTTGCCGATCCCGTCGCCCCGCCCTCCGGGACGAGCCGCACTCCCCCGTCGGGCTGCGCCGTCCACGTCCCTTGCCCGGCAACCCGCAACGACGACACCGCGTCCCCGGTCGCCGGATCGATCACCCGGACCGACCCGGGCACCAGCGGCGCACTCGGATCGCCCGGCTTGTCGTTGCCCAGCACCGGCACCGTGAGCGGAGTGTCGAACGCCGTCGTCGCCGTGTCGTCGACCGCCACCGGGTCGATGCGCGTCACCGTCACGGTCGCCGTCGCCGCGGACTTGTTCCCACTCGTGTCGGTCACCTGATAGCCAACAGCGCTCCGCCCGCTGAACGTCGGCACCGGCGCGAAGGTGATCGCACCGGTCACGGCGTCGACCGAGAACGTCCCCTGCCCGGCGATCGTCACCTTCCGCTCCCAGACCCGGATCGACGACGTGCCGTAGAGCTGAACCGACGTCTTCTCCAGTTCAGCCGCCGTCCCCGGCACGTCGTTGGCCAGCGGGTCGAAGGTCACCGCGCCGTTCTGCTTGGTCGTGACGCTGTCCGGCTTCGCCTCCGGCCCCTTGCCGACGGTGAGGAACAGCAGCCCCTCCGCGGTCGTGCCGTTGTCGTCGGTGACCCGGTACGTCGCCGGGGTCGTCACGCCTTGGTAGTCCTTGACCGGTGTGAAGGTCACCCGCCCGGTCTTGTCCGCGACGTACGTCCCCTCGCGCGGCTGCGTCACCTTCGCCCGGTAGACGTCGTCCGCGGGATCCTTCAGCAGCAGGCTCCCCGCGACCAGCGGCGCGCTCGGGTCACCCGGCTTGTCGTTCGCGAGGACGTCGATCGTGATCGCCCGGTTGAACGGCGTGATCGCCGAGTCGTCGACCGTGAACGGATCGATCGGGGTGGTGCTCAGCAGCAGTGTCGCGGTCGCGGTCGTCTTGTTGCTGTCGGCAACGCGGTAGGTGATCGGCCGCCCCTTGCCGCGGAACGCCGGCAGCGGATCGAACAGCACGGCCCCACTGTCCTGCACGGTGTACGTCCCCTGCCCGGCCACGGTCACCGTCCGGGCGAAGTCCGACCGCTGGGAAGCGTCCCGCAGTACGACGGAAGCCGGGTCGAGCTTCGCGTCGGTGCCCGGGCTGTCGTTGCTCAGCACGTTCACCGTCACACTCACGTCCTGCAGCGTCGACGCCGTGTCCGGCCGCGCGACCGGCGGCGCCCCGACGACGATCCGCAGCACCGCGGTCGCGAGCGTCCCGTTGTCGTCGGCGACCTGATAGGTCAGGTCCGTCGTCGATCCGCTGAACCCGGCCGCCGGATCGAAGACCACCACCCCGCCGCGCGCGGTGAAGACCCCTTGTCCCTTCACGGTCACCGACGGCTTGAACACGCCGTCGGCCGGATCCTCGAGCCGCAGACTCCCTGGCACCAGCGGCGCCGTCGCGGCCCCGGCCTTGTCGTTGCCCAGCACGCGAACCGTCGCGACCTTGTCGTACGGCGTCGAAACGCTGTCGTCCACCGCGACCGGAGTCACCGGCGTGACCGTCACCGCGATCGTCGACCGCGTTGCCTGGTCGAACCAGTCCGACACCCGGTATTGCAGCGTCGTCGCCGTCCCCGTGAACGACGGGATCGGATCGAACACCACGGTCCCGTCAGGATCGACACTCCACCGTGCCTGGCCCGGAACCGTCACCACCTTCCGTAGCGAGCCGTCGGCCGGATCAATCAGCACCAGGCTGAGCGGGTCGAGCCCGGTCCCCCGCCCTGCTTGGTCATTGGCCAGAGCATCGAGCTGCAGCGTCACGTCCTGCGGCGTCCGGGCGGTGTCGGGCTTGGCCACCGGAGGGGAAGGCTTCGCGATCGTGACCGTCAGGGCCGCGCCGGCCGGCGTACCGTTCACGTCGGAGACCGTGTAGGCGAGCGGCGTCGCGACCCCGGTGAACGTCGGCAGCGGGTCGACCTCGACCGTGCCGTCCGGCTTCGCCGTGAAGGTCGCCTCGCCGTCGACGACGACCACCTGACGCGGCACCTCGCCGATCGGGTCGATCAGGCGCAGGCTGGTCGGCACCAGCGGCAGCGCCGGGTCGCCCGCCGTGTCGTTGGCCAGCACCTTGACCGTCAGGTTCGTGTCGTACGCCGTACTGGCGGTGTCGTCGGTCGCGTCGGGCTGGACGCGGGTGACCTCGACGCTCAGCGTGGCCGAGCCGATCGCCTTGTTGCCATCAGCAACCTGGTACTTGATCGGGGTCGTCTTGCCGTGGAACGCCGGCAGCGGCTCGAAGAGGATCCGCCCGTCCGGGCGGGTCGAGTACCTCCCCTGCCCCGGAACCTCGAGCGTCGGCCCCACCTCGCTCCGCCCCGCAGTCGGGAACAACCGCAGGCTCTCGGGATCCAGCGCGGCACCGGTCGGGCCAGGCTTGTCGTTGGCCAGCACCGACGCGTACGCCGGAGTGCCCTGCAGCGTGGTCAGGGTGTCCGGGTTCGCCACCGGCGGCCCGGGGGCGTCGACACTCACCACGAGCTGCGCGCGGGTCGCGGTCCCGTTCTTGTCCAGCACCTGATAGCTCAGCGCGGTCGTGCTGCCCTGGAACCCGGTTGCCGGCGCGAACACGATCTTGCCTTCGGCCACCTGGAACTCGCCCTGCCGCGCGATCACGACCTTGCTCACCAGCTTGCCGGACCCCGGCTCGACGAGCATCAGCGACGCCGGGTCCAGCGGAGCGTCCGGCGATCCGGGCTCGTCGTTGGCGAGCACCTCGACCACGGCATTGGTGTCGAACGGCGTACTCACCGAGTCGCCGAGCGCCTTCGGTGTGACCGGCGTGACGGTGACGACCAGCGTCGACTCGGTCAGCTGGCCGGTGCTGTCGGCGACCCGGTACCCGATCGTGGTCGCGACGCCGGTGAAGCGCGGCAGCGGGACGAAGTCGACACCGCCGTCGGGCTTGACCGTGTAGCTGCCCTGGCCCGGGACGACCACCTTCTTCTTGAAGGCCGGATCCTCCTTCGCGGTACCGCCGGCCGGGTCGCGCAACTGCACGGTCCTCGGGTCGAGGGTGACGCCCGGCGCGGCCTTGTCGTTGGCCAGCGGCGTGATCCCGAGGCTGACGTTCTGCGCGGTGGTCGCGGTGTCGGGCGCGGCCACCGGCTTGGCCGGCAGCTCGACCGTCACGGTCAGCGTCGCCTCGGCCGTCGCGCCGTTGCTGTCGGCAACCCGGTACGTGACCGGCTCCGCGACGCCCACGAAACCCGGCACCGGGTCGAAGTCGATTCGGCCGTCCGGTTTGGCGACGTACTTGCCGCGACCCACCACGTTGACCATCTGGCGGCAGGCCGTGCCGTCGACCAGGCAGAGTGAGCTCGGCTGCAACGGCGTACTGGGGTCGCCTGCCTTGTCGTTGCCGAGGACATCGGTCGTGATGCCGGTGTCGTACGGCGTACTGGCCGTGTCGTTGACGGCGACCGGCGGAGGCGGCGGCTTGATCGCGAGCGGGTAGTCCTCGACCTCGCCGGAGTCCGCGGCGCCGGTCGGCTTCTCGACCTGGGCCGCCGTGTACCCGGCGCGGATCCGCGCGGTGGTCGGCCCGGCCGGGCCGAGCTTCCCGAACTTGGCCCAGCTCAGCGTCGTCTCGCCCTGCCCGGCCGCGAAGGTCGAGCAGGCCCGCTCGACGGCCTCGAAGGTGCCGTTGCGATTCAGGTCGATCCAGCCGCAGACCTGGCCGGGCTTCGACGCGCCGGTCAGGCCCACCGGCACCGCGTACGACGTGGCGCTGGTGAGCAGCGGGCCGAAGCTGACCCCGTCGTCGGCCCGGTCGGGCGTCGTCGGGCCGGTCTTCGCGTTGGCGACGGCCGCGTTGTCCTCGGTCGCGTCGGCGCCGATCCGCAGGTCGCTGAGCACCGACCAGGCGGCGCCGTACGACGACGGCGCGTCGCCGAAGTCCTCGCCGACCGAGGCGACGACCGAGAACGCGTCGGCCGAGGTCGTGGTGTTGAAGGCCGGCAGTTTCGGGTGCTTGGTGAAGATCGCGGTCAGGTCGAAGCTGACGGTCGTGGCGATGCCGTTCACCTGGACCGACCCGCAGGCCGCGGTCGCGGTGGAGGGAAGGCCGTCGCCGGTGCCGGTGTTCACGCAGCTCGGGCCGGCGTCGTGGTCGAGCGCGGTGATCGTGTCGCTGGTGACGGCGAGGTTGTTGCCCTGGCCCACCTTCCGGAGGCTGAGGCCGGCCGTGCCGAGCTTGAGCACGGTGTGCAGCTCGGACTGGCCGCGCGGTGTCCCGTTGACACTCTGGGTGGACGCGCCGCCGATCCCGGCGAGGTGCAGGACCGGGTTGCGAACCGGCTGCGAGAAGGTGATCGTCAGCGTGCCGCGGTTGCCGCAGTTTCCGGTCGCCGCGCAGTCACCGGTGTTGACCAGCAGATCCTGCGCCGGAGTGGTCCGCGCGAGGGCCGGTTGGTAGGTGTCGGCGGCGGAGCCGTGGTCGCCGGAGGTCGTTGCGTCGAGCAACTCGGTCCTGCCGGTGACCGCGATCGTCTGGGTCAGGCCTGAGCCGGGCATGGTTGCGGTCGCCGTCCGGGTTTGCCCGAAGGGTGCCGAGGGCACCTGGTAGGCGGCCGCGGGCGCCACCGCGCCCAGCACGACGAACGTCAGCAGGATCGCCAGTACCGGCCGGGAACGTCCCGAGCTCCTGCCCACAGTTCCGCCCCTCCCCAAACCGCACGTCCTGCATCGCGTCGGCACCGGGGCGAAACGGGCCAGCGCAGAGACAACGCTCCACGCGGAGTAGATGTTACGCGGGAATCACCGGGTCAGTTCGTAGATCTGGACGTGCTGCTCGCGATGTCTGAGGTGGGCGAGCCGGGCGAGCCGTGGCGAGACCGGGCCGTCGTACAGATCGGCGTACAGCCAGCGCACGGAGTACTGGTCGCGCAGGCGGCGCAGGACCTCGGGCGTCGGTGCGTCGAGCGCCTGATCGGTGAGCTGGACGCGGTCGGGCCAGGGCGACGGCTGGTTGGTGTAGCGCTTGCCGTTGACGCCCTGCCTGCTCATCGCCTGCTGGGTGTAGGCCCAGCCTTCGATCAGCGTACGGCGACCGGCGATGCCGCTGACGATGTACCCGCGGGCGTCGCAGCCGGGCCGTTGCGGGCCGGCCGGTCTGCACCACGTGTTGCTCGCGACAACGTCGTCCGGGCGAGCGTTGTGCGCCAGCCAGAGCGCCGCGGCCGCTTCGTCCGGATGGACTCGCCAGTGCGGCGACGTGAACGACTTGGCCTGGCGGCTGGTGGTTGCCCGGACGCCGAGCGCGAACGTACCCGCGGCCGGTACGGCGAGGATCGTTGCCAGCGCAACGACTCCGCCGAGGCCGGCCAGCTTGGTCCAGCGCTTCGCCGCGAGCGGCCAGAGCAGCGTGAGCACAACGGTCACTGCCAGCACCGCGACCAGCGGACGAGCCACCAGTACGACGCGGTCAAGCTGGTCGCCCTTCGGCGTCGCCTTGGTTCCTGTCAGCGCAGCCGCGTAGACGAGGCCGAGTCCGGCGGCCAGTACGCCGACGACGACCGCCGCGCGGCGCCGGTCCTGCAGTTCCTTGAACCAGAGCGCCGCCAGCCAGCCGATCGCGGCCAGGCTGATCGGTACGACGCTGCGGACGAAGTACGACTCGCTGGCCGACGGGTGATCGACCAGGAGATAGCCGGCCCAACCCGCAACGAGTCCGCCGAGCAGGAACCAGCCGAGCGGGTCCCGCCGGACCTCACGCCGTCCGAGCAGGCCGTACCCGGCGAGTGCTACCGACTGGGCGACCAGCATCAGGGCGAACACGACCAGCGCGCCGACGACCGACAGGAACCGGCCGGACGTGAGCGCCGGGAGGAGGAGCCCGCCACCACCAGCCGGCGTCGCGTCTCCGGTCGCGGCCCGATAGCCGCCTTGGAGCTTGACGATCGCCAGCAACTGCAACCCCGAGCCGCTGGTGCTCCCGGCAACGGTCAGCAACGTGCCGACCGCCGCAGCCACCAGCACCGCACCAGCCGCGATGAAGCGAGCCGGCAGCTTGCGGTCCCGGATCAGGACGAACAGCGCGGACAGGCCGACCGCACCGACCAGGATCGGCAGGATCGTCGGCTTGGCCCCGCCACCGACGACGGCGACCGACAGGGCGAGCACCCACAGGCCCTTCGGCTGCCGGCCGCGGAACAGCAGCTCGACCACGAAGATCGCGGCCGCCGTACCGGCCAGCATGCCGAACGTCTGGGACGGACTGATCAGGCTGAACGGCGGCGCCAGGTCCACGCCGTTGTCGATGAACAGGGCGAGCTGCGGCGCGGCAACAGCGACGGCAACCAGTACGCCGGTCCACCACGCGCGGCTGACCGTGCGGGCGAAGGTGGCGAACACCAGCAGGCCGACCACGAGCATCGGGAGCAGCCAGAGCCGGTAGAGCACGAGGATCGGCGACAACCGCGTGATGTCGACCGCACCGGCCATGTCCGCGTTGGCGAACCAGTGGTAGTCCAGCTCGAGCCCGGCGACCTGCGGCAGCTGCGGCGGCACGGACCGGGTCAGCTCGTTCACCATCGACAGGTGAAACAGCAGGTCCGGGTAGTACGCCGTACCGGCCGGTGGCATCGGGTGGTAGGCGTAGACGCCGAAGGTCGCGCCGCCGACCATGACTGCCGCCGCTGCTGCCAGGCCCCACGTCCAGGCCAGTGGCAGCGGCTTGGGGTCAGTGATCAGCCAGTGCCGGCGCAGCTGCGGTACGGCGGCGAACAGCGCGAGCACCAGCGCCGGCCAGACGACGAGCGCCTGCTGCCAGCCGACCAAGGTGAACAGGGCCCAGCCGAGCAGCTGGTAGGTGAAGCCGACAACGGCACCCAGGCCCAGGTCCTCGGCCCAGTTGCCGGTGCTGCGCCAGAGTGCGCGCAGCAGGAGGACACCGGGCAGGGCAACGCCTGCGGCGAAGTAGACGGCGTACCGGAGGATCGCTGTGATCGGTACGTCGACGGAGAGCAGGCCGGCGAGTGCGACGGCCAGTGGGAGCAACCACGGCAACAGCCGGGTCATCGGTCGGGCGGGGTGTCTCGTCAGACCGGCGGGCGGAAGGTCGACGAGGGTCAAGTTCGTAGGGTTTCCCGCTCCAGGACCTGGTGGCCGCTGTCGTCGAGACTGTCGTAGCCGACCAGGAACTGCGGTCGTTTCTGACTCGACTGGAACAGTCGGGCGACGTACTCCCCCAGGAGGCCCAGACAGAGCAACTGGATCGCCCCGATCACCGCGACCGCCAGCACGGTCGACGTCCAGCCGGGGATGCTCTGGCCGGTCAGCTTGATCACCAGCGCGCCGATCACGAACGCGACCGACAGCAGCCCACCGAACAAGCCGAGCCAAGTGGCCAGTCGGAGGGGCGCGGCCGAGAAGGCCGTGACGCTGTCGAAGGCGAGGCGGAGCATCTTGCGCAGGTTGTACTTGGTCACGCCCGCGGCGCGCTCGGCCCGGACGTACCTGACCTCGGCGCTCGGGAAGCCGAGCCACGGGATCACCAGCCGGAACACGCGACCGTCCTCGGGCAGCGCGTTCACCGCGTCCACCACCCGGCGCGAGACCAGCCGGAAGTCGGCGGCGTCGAAAGGAATGTCCCGGCCGACCAGCCGGCACATCAGGCGGTAGTACATCCGGGCCGTGGTGCGTTTCGCCCAGCTGTCGCTGGACCGGTCGGACCGGACGCCGTACACGACGTCGACGTCTTGGTCGCGCGCGGTCGCGAGGAACTCGGCGATCACCTCGGGCGGGTCCTGAAGGTCGGCGTCGATGGTGACCAGATGGTTGCCCCGGGCCCGGCGGAAGCCGGCCGAGATCGCGGCCTGGTGCCCGGAGTTGCGGAGCAGGCGGACCAGCCGCAGCTGGGGCCAGTCGGCCGCGGCGGCGAGCAGCATCGACGCGGTCGCGTCCCGGCTGCCGTCGTCGACGACGAGCAGCTCGTAGCTGACGCCGAGTCCGTCCAGCAACGGCCGCATCCGGTCGAAGAAGATCGGCAGCACCTCTTGCTCGTCGTACATCGGCACGACGACCGAGAGGTCAGGAACCTGCTCGCCCACCGCGCCCACCCCCAGCCGTTTCTCTGTCCACATCACGTAAGAACGCCGGAGAGGGTGAAAAAGATGCGCCCGTGGCTGAATTGGCAGCTACTTGCAGAGTATTCGTGACACCCGTCGGCGTGTCCTGGCGCAGCGTCACGAGTCCGACACGGCGACGGCGCCGGTCCGGCGAGGATCGCCGACGGCCTGCAGGCCGGTCTCGGGGTCCCAGAACGCCGCGGCGACACCGCCGAAGTACATCGAGTGCGGCGGCATCGGCCGGATCGGCAGGTTGGTCGTCGCGCCGGTGACCTCGAGGTCGTCCTCGTAGTCGACGACGACGTCGGCGCGGACCCGGACGTGCATCCGCGGGTGCTCGACCGCTTCCTGGAGCGACAGTCCGCCGTGGGTGTAGAGCGCGTAGGTCTGGGCGATCGCGGTCGGGATCCGGTCCGAGCCCGGGGAGCTGATCGCGAGCACCGCGCCGTCGCTGTCGCGGCGGGCGACGCTGGGCGCCATGTTCGAGGTGAGACGGGTGCCGGGCGCCAGGCTGTGCGGGCCGCCGGCCAGGAGTTCCTGCTCGCCGAGCGCGTTGTTCAGCCAGATGCCGGTGCCGGGCGTCATCACGCCGGAGCCGTAGCCGGACGAGACCGTGATCGCGCAGGCGTCGCCCTCGTCGTCGACGACCGAGACGGTCGCCGTACTGGGTGAGGTCAGGGCGCGCAGATCACCGGCCGACGCGAGGTCGAGCAGCTTCTGGCCTTCGAGACGGCGGACGTCCTCCTCGTCGAGCTCGGCCAGCCTGCGGCCGAACACCGCGTGCTGGACCTCGACGAGACGTTCCAGCTCGGACGGGTTCCAGCCGCCCTGGGCCGGTACGCCGTCGAGCAGCGCCAGCATCGCGGCGACCGCGACGCCGCCGACCGCCGGCGGTGGGTTGGTCGCGAGGCTCCAGCCGTTCTGCTTGACGACCAGCGCCGGGCGGACGATCGCCTCGTACGCCGCAAGGTCCTCGGCGGTGAGGATGCCGTCGTTGTGCTCCATGTCGTGCACGAGCAGGCGGGCCAGCTCGCCGGTGTACATCGTCTCGGCGCCGACCTCGGCGATCAGCTGCAAGGCGTCGGCGAGCTCGGGGATGACGATCGTGGTGCCGGCCTTGATGACCTCGCCCTCGTCGTCGTGCACGACACCATGGCTCGGCTGGTGCCAGCCGAAGATGATGTCGTGGGTGTAGCCGAGGTAGTACCCGGACGTGCGGCTCAACGTGAACCCCTGCCGCGCGACCTCGATCGCGGGCTTCACGACCTCACTCCACGGCGCCTTGCCGGATCGCCGGTGGGCGAGGTCGAGCGCCTTCATGCCGCCCGGCGTGGCCACCGACCCGTGGCCGACGGTCGTCGTCGTACCACCGCCGTAGTCGGTCGTCACGTCCCAGATCCCGCGCCCGAACCGCTCGTCAGGCAGCCCGCGCCCCGGCATCTCCACCCAGCCGTCGATGGTCACCGGCTCGCCGCCGGCGACCTGCAACGTGACGAACCCACCCGAGGCCGGCGAGACGACGCCGATCTCGTTCACCATCGTCACCAGCGTTGCCGCAATCGCCGCGTCCACGGCGTTCCCACCCTCAGCAGCCAGCCGCACGCCGGCCTCAGCCGCAGCCCTGTTCGGAGCAGCCACAGCCACCCGCGGATGCGCCGCCATCAGACCGCCCACCCGATGCCCAGATCCAACCCCGCGCAGCGGGACCTTGAACACCAAACCGGGCCCTCGGACATGCTGTTTCCTGTCCCAGGTGCCGCTTTGTTGGTGAAGGTCCCGGCTGCGATCGTGTGCATCAGGTCAGCCGACGCGCTGGACCGCGTTGAAACGGTCGACGGCGACCTGGACGGCGGCCTGCCGGGTGTCGGCGACCTCGTTCTCCTTCAGTGTCCGGTCGGGGGCGCGGAAGCGGAGGGCGAAGGCGAGCGACTTCTTGCCTTCGCCGATCTGCTCGCCGGTGTACACGTCGAACAGCCGGATCGACTCCAGCAGTTCGCCGGCGCCCTCGGTGAGCGCGGCCTCGACGTCGGCGGCCGGTACATCGGCCGCGACGATCAGCGCCACGTCCTCCTTGGCCACCGGGTACGACGAGAACGGGTGTGCGGTGACCGAGGCCGGCCCGGCCGCGATCAGGGCGTCGAGGTTCAGCTCGACCGCGCTGGAACGCGCCGGCAGCCCGAACGCCTGGCACACCTTGGGGTGCAGCTCCCCGGCGTACCCGATGACGGTGTCGCCAACGGTCAGCTCGGCGCAGCGGCCCGGGTGCCACGGGGCGCGCTCGACGTTGCGGAGGGTCGGCTCGACGCCGACCGCCGTCGCGATCGCGCGGGCGACCTGGACGGCGTCAGCCCAGCTGACCTGCTGGCCCTTGCCCCACCAGCCGGTGGGAGTCCGCGCACCGGTGAGCACGACGCCGATGTGCAGCGGCTGCTCGGGGAGCGCGTCGTAGAGGGCCTTGAGCTCGTCGTCGGTCGGACGCTGCGCGACGGTCGGCAGCGGCGCCGGCTTGGCGTCGGGGCGCGGGGTGAAGACCAGGCTGGTTTGGAAGATCGCCAGATCGGTCGACCCGCGGCCGACGTTGCGCTCGGCGGTCCGGAGCAGCGTCGGCAGGAGGGTCGTCTGCATCGACGGCTCCTCGTCGGACAACGGGTTGACCAGCTTCACCGTCGTACGGCGGACGTCGTCGGCGGGCAGTCCCATCGCGTCGAAGTCGGCGTCACCCACGAACGGGTAGGACACGACCTCGGTCAGCCCGGCACCGACCAGCGCGGTCGCGACCCGACGACGCCGGCGCTGCGACACCGTCAGCCCCTGCCCACCAGGGGCCGGAGGCAACACCGAAGGCACGTTGTCGAACCCGAACAGCCGGATGACTTCCTCGGCGAAGTCGTTGGGGTCCCGCAGATCCGGCCGCCACGACGGCGGCGTCACCGTGACCAGCTCAGCAGCAGAATCCTTCGCACCAACAGCAAAAGCAGCAGGTACGGCGTCCGCAGCAGCCGAAGCAACCTCACACCCGACCGACTCCAGGTGACGAGTGCTCTCCTCGACGCTGATCTCAGCACCCGCGACCCGCGCCGCGTGGTCCGCCCGGAACGTCACGGCCGGCGCCGCCGGGTGGGTGTCGATCACGGTCTCTTCGGCCAGGATCGTCCCACCGGCCAGCTCGGCCAGCAGGTCCGCGACGCGCTGCGCGGCGTAGCGCGGGAGCTCCGGGTCGACCTCGCGCTCGAAGCGGCGCGACGCCTCCGACGACAACTTGTGGCGGCGCGACGCGCGCGCGATCACGATCGGATCGAAGTGCGCGGCCTCGATCACCACGTCCGTCGTGGACTCGGAGATCTCGGTCGACGCGCCGCCCATCACGCCGGCGATGCCGATCGGGCCGGAGTCGTCGGTGATCAGCAGGTCCTCGGGGTCCAGCTCGCGGGTCTGGTCGTCGAGCGTCATCAGCTTCTCGCCGGCGGTCGCCCGCCGGACGACGATGTCGCCGCTCAGCCGGTCCTTGTCGTACCCGTGGATCGGCTGGCCCAGCTCGAGCATCACGTAGTTGGTGACGTCGACGCCGATCGAGATCGGCCGCATCCCCGACGCGACCAGCCGCTGCTGCAGCCAGCGCGGCGACGCCGCCAACGGGTCGATCCCGGTCACCGTGCGCGTGACGAACACGCTGCACCCGTCGGCGTCGTCGACGCGCACCGGGTAGCCACCCTCGCCCGAGCCGTTCAACGCAAGACCGGCCGGGTCCTTCAGCGGCACCCCGTACGCCGTCGCGGCCTCGCGAGCGACACCCCGGATCGACAGGCAGTACCCACGGTCGGGCGTGACCGCGATGTCCAGCACGTCGTCGCGCAGCGACAGCAGCTCGATCGCGTCGTCGCCCGGCGTCGCCTCGCCCGGCTTCAGCACGACGATGCCGTGCGTGCCGTCGTCGCCGAGGCCGAGCTCGGTGCTGGAGCAGATCATCCCGGCCGAGACGTGGCCGTAGGTCTTGCGGGCCGAGATCGCGAACCCGCCGGGCAGCACCGCACCGGGCAGCACGACGACGACCAGGTCACCGACCTCGAAGTTGTCCGCGCCGCAGACGACCCACTGCGGCTCGTCCTTGCCGATGTCGAGCGAGCACCAGCGGATGGTCTTGCCGTTCTTCTGCGGCTCCGGCTCGTAGGTCAGCACCTTGCCGACCACCAGCGGGCCGGTCAGGTCGGACTCGACGACGGTCTCCACCTCGAGCCCGGCGCGGATCAGCTTCTCGCCGACCTCGCGGCCGGTCACGCCGTCCGGCAGCTCGACGTACTCACGAAGCCACGACAGTGGGACCCGCATCAGATCTCCATCCCGAACTGGCGGCTGAACCGCACGTCACCCTCGACCATGTCCCGCATGTCCTCCACCCCGTTGCGGAACATCAGCGTCCGCTCCAGGCCCATCCCGAACGCGAACCCCGAATACCGCTCGGGGTCGATGCCGCAGGCCTGCAGGACCCGCGGGTTGACGACGCCGCAGCCGCCCCACTCGATCCAGCCCTCGCTGCCGCAGGTGCGGCACGGACGGTCGGGGTTGCCGACGGAGGCGCCGCGGCAGACGAAGCACTTGAGGTCGACCTCGGCCGACGGCTCGGTGAACGGGAAGAAGTTCGGCCGCAGCCGCGCCTCCAGGCCCTCGCCGAACATCGACACGACGAAGTGGTCCAGGGTGCCCTTGAGGTGCGCGAGCGTGATGCCCTCGTCCACGACCAGGCCCTCGACCTGGTAGAAGACCGGCGTGTGCGTCGCGTCGAGCTCGTCGGTGCGGAACACGCGGCCCGGGCAGATCACGTAGATCGGGGGCTTGCGGGTCAGCATCGAGCGGGCCTGGACCGGCGAGGTGTGGGTGCGCAGAACCGTCCCGGAGCCGGCCGGCTCGACGAAGAAGGTGTCCTGCATCTGCCGCGCCGGGTGGTCGGGCTGGAAGTTCAGCGCGTCGAAGTTCAGCCACTCGGCCTCGACCTCGGGACCTTCGGCGACGTCCCAGCCGAGCGCGGTGAAGACGTCGGCGATCTGCTCGGAGATCAGCGACAGCGGATGCCGCGCACCGGGCTGCGGGCTGGTCCAGGGCAGCGTCACGTCGACCTGCTCGGTGGCGAGCATCCGCTCCTCGTGCTCGGCCTCGAGCACGGCCAGGCGGGCGGCGTACGCGTCGTTGATCGCCTTGCGGGCCGAGCCGATCCGCTGGCCGGCCTCCTTGCGGCCCTGCGGCGGCAGCGCGCCGATCTCGCGGTTGGCCAGCGCGATCGGCGACCGCTCACCGAGGTGGGCCAGCTTGGCCTCCTGCAGCGCCGCCAGGTCGGCCGCGGTCCGGAAGGCGTCGAGGGCCTCGTCCCGCGTCCGTTCGACCTCGTCGGCGTGCAACGGAGTCACCTCGACGGGGTCGTAGTTCTTGTTGGGACCGGACATGGCTCACTCTCGGGTCGCTGATACCTAACCTGCTGCTGGCAGTCTAGGAACCCGCGGCGCCGGAGCGTGAATCGGTTGTCCACAGGGGGCACAATCGGAGCGTCACCCGCCGATCACAGCCGAGCCGAAAGCAGTTCCGAATGACCAGCGCCGACCTCACCACCGCCGCCACCGAACCAGCCCAGGACAGCCCACCCGTCGCCCTGCGCTGGCTGCTGGCCGTCGGCGGCGCGATCGGCTTCCTGGCCGCGTTCGTGCTGACCGTGGAGAAGTTCCACCTGCTCACCGACCCGAACTACACGCCGAGCTGCAGCATCAACTCGGTGCTGTCCTGCGGCTCGGTGATGGTGACGCCGCAGGCCTCCCTGTTCGGCTTCCCGAACTCGCTGCTCGGCATCGGCGGCTTCGCGATCGTCACCACCCTCGGCGTCCTGCTGCTCAGCGGCGTACGGTTCCCGCGCTGGATCTGGCTCGGCCTGCAGGTCGGCGCCACCGCGGCCGCCGTACTGATCCACTGGCTGGCCTACCAGAGCATCTACACGATCGGCGCGCTCTGCCCGTACTGCATGGTGGTGTGGGCGGTGACGATCCCGATCTTCTGGTACGTCACCCTCCACAACTTCCGCGACACCCGGTGGGTCCGCTCACTCAGCGGTTACCACGCGGTCGTGATCGGCGCCTGGGCCCTGTTCGTCACCGGCATCATCCTGACCCGCTTCTGGCTCGGCAACGGCTGACCTGCGCGGCAGGACGAGCAGCGCGACCAACGCACCCGCGGCCGCGCCGATCAGGCCCGCGGTCATGGCGATCGACATGGCGTCGGTGAAGGCCTCGCGGGCCACCTGGACGAACTCCGGCCCCAGCGCCAAGGTGTCGGCGATGGAGTCGCGAGCAGGCACAGCGTCAGGCAGAGCAGCCGAGTACGCCGCGGCCAGCACACTGCCCAGTACGGCGACCGACAGCGCGGCACCGGTCTGCTGAACGGTGTCGTTCATGGCCGAGCCGACTCCGCGGTGCTCGGCGGGAACGGCCTGCATCAGCAGCGTGTACGCCGCCGGGCCGGCCAGGCCGCCGCCGATTCCCATCACCATCAGGCCGACGATCAGCAGCCCGTACCCGGTGTCCATGGTGACCTGGGTCAGGATCCCGAAGCCCGCGGCGATGACGACCAGGCCGGTCGCGATCAGCGTACGGTCGGCGAACTTCTTGCCCAGCGTCGCGCCGATGCCGTTGAAGAGCATCGCGGACACGGCGTACGGGATCAGGGCGAGGCCGGCCTTGAGCGGGCTGTAGGCCAGCACGAACTGCAGGTACTGCGTCAGCGCGAGCAGGAGTCCGCCCGCGGTGAACGACAGCAGCACGATCGACAGGCTCGTCCCGCTGAAGTTGCGGTCCTTGAAGAGCTGCAGCGGGACCATCGGGTGCGGCGTCCGCCGTTCCCACACAGCGAAGGCGACCAGTCCGGCCACGCCGACGGCCAGTCCACCGAGCACCCGGCCGGAGCCGAAACCGTCCGCCGGGATCGAGATGATCGCCCAGACCACCGCGGACATCCCGACGACCGACAGCAGCGCGCCCAGCGGATCGACAGCCCGCGCGGGGCCCTTTGACTCGGGGATCAGCGCGATCGTGCCGATGATCGCCAGGATCGCGATCGGCACGTTGATCAGGAAGATCGAGCCCCACCAGAAGTGCTCGAGCAGCACGCCGCCAACCGTCGGACCGGCGACCACACCGACCATCGCGACGGTGGACCAGGCGGCCATGGCCTTGCGCTGCTCCTGCGGCGGGAACACGGTGAACAGCAACGACAGCGTGCTCGGCATCAGCAGCGAGCCGCCGACGCCCATCAGCCCGCGGCAGGCGATCAGCTGCCACGGGTTCGCCGCCAGGGTCGCCAGCAGTGACGCCAGGCCGAACAGGATCAGCCCGACGACGAGCATCCGCCGCCGGCCGTACCGGTCGGACAGGCTTCCGGCCGTCAGCAGCAGGCCCGCGAACGCCAGGATGTAGGCGTCGATGATCCACTGCACGTCGGCCGGGGTGGCGGACAGGTCGCGCATCAGCGACGGGATGGCCAGGTTGAGGACGGTGTTGTCGACCACCAGCACCATCACGCTCAGACACAGAATCAGCAGGATCCACCAGCGCCGCGGGTGCCCGGCCTGGCTCGACTCGAACGATGTACTAGTCACTCGCACACTGTACGACGAACTGGAACAGTGTGCGAGTCGGATTAGAATGACACCCATGGCATCGATCTGGACCAGGCAGCGGACCGCAGCTCCGGCGCGCGAGACGCTCAGCCGCGAACAGATCGTCAAGGTGACCATGGATCTGCTCGACACCGAGGGCCTGGCCGGCCTGAGCATGCGCAAGCTCGCCGCCCGCCTGGATTCCGGCGCGACCAGCCTGTACTGGCACGTGCAGACCAAGGACGACCTGATCGACCTGGTCATCGACGAGGTGTACGGCGAGATCGACGTCCCCGACGCCGAACTGGCCGGCTGGCGGGCCGGGGTGCTGCTGCTCGCGCACAACCTGCGCGCCGCCGTACTGCGGCACGGCTGGCTGCCCGAGGTCATCTACACCCGCCCGAGCATCGGCCCGAACGCGGTCCGGATGGGCTCGCGCGGCCTGGCGCTGTTCACCGCCGCCGGCTTCACCGGCCGCGACATCGACTACTCGATGGGCGCCGTCCTGTCGTTCGTGTTCGGCAACGCGAACTCGCAGGCCGCCTGGCAAGCCACCGTCCGCCGCTCCGGCCGCACGGTCGAAGAGCGGAACCAGGAGATCCTGGCCGAGGTCGACCAGCTCACGGCCATGGACCCGATGATGCACGAGTCGGTCCAGCGCCGCCGCGTCGCCGACATGGACCAGCTCCAGAACGAGGCGTTCTCCTACGGCCTCGACACCCTGCTGGACGGGTTGGAGCGGCGACTCAACGCCTAGAGGTGGATCGGGTTGGTCCAGGCGCGGCCGCCTGCGGCATCTTCGATGGTGACGCGGCAGTGGGTGGAGCGGAACAAGGCGAGTGGGAGGGTGGCCTCGGTCAGGTCGGTGCCTTCGACGACCTCCGCGCCGGGGCGGCCGCCGCTGAGGAGGATCTTCGTTGCGGGTGAGCAGCGGATCACGACCTGGTCGTCCTCGAGGCGTACGTCGTACAGCTCGGGGCCGGTGCTGGAGTAGTACCGGCCGGCGATCAGCGCGGTCAGCAGGTCGGCCGGGTCGAGCGATTCGGCGCGGACGTGGATCCAGGCCCGGCACGGCGGTGGGTCCTGGTGTTGCAGGTGCGCGTCGTCGGCGGCGTACGTCGTCAGCCGGTGACCACGGTTGAGCAGTACGTCGGTGAGGTGCCAGCTGTCGCCGCGGTTCTCGCGGTCGGCGAGGGCGTTGTAGACCTCGACCGCATGGGCCGCGTCGAGGCTCTCCGCGTCGGCGGCTGTCAGCAACGACGCCGACGGGTGGGCCATGCCGACGAAGGCCCCGGCGGCTCGTGCCCGGCGGGCCAGCTCGGGGCCGGTCTCGCCGTCGGACGGCGGTTGGAAGTCGAGCGGCAGGCCCACGGCGACGATGTGCCACTGCTGTCCCGCTTCGGTGACCGGTGCGTGCAGCTCGGCGCCGATGAGGGTGGTGAAGGTGTCCGACCGCAGGTCCCGCGTGTCCGTGACGGGGAAGCCGTACTCGGGCCGGAAGTGATCGGTGATCGCCACGAAGTCGTAGCCGGCCTCGCGGTAGACCCGCGCGGTCTCGAGCGGCGACAACGCTCCGTCGGAGCGGTCGGAGTGGGTGTGCAGGTTCCCGCGCCAGAACCGGCCGGGCCGGTCGAACGGAAGGCCCGAGGCCGACGAGCTCACCGGCGCTGGGCGCGGGCCGAGGCGTAGAGGCAGACGGCGGCGGCGGTCGCCAGGTTGAGGCTTTCGGCGCGGCCGTAGATCGGCACCTTTACCGAGCGGTCGACGATTGCGTCGTACCCGTCGGGCAGGCCGTGCGCCTCGTTGCCGAACAACCACACGGTCGGCTTGGCGAGGGTGCCGTCGTCGATGCACTCGTCGAGGTCGAAGCTGCCGTAGCCGTCGGCGGCGAGCACCTGGATGCCCTGGTCCCGCCAGGCTTTCGCGGCCGCGGGGACGTCGACGTCGAGCGAGATCGGCAGGTGGAACAGGCTGCCGACACTGGCCCGGACGGCCTTCGGGTTGTGCGGGTCGACGGACTCGCTGGACAGCACGACGGCGTCCGCTCCGGCCGCGTCGGCGGTCCGGATCAGGGTGCCGACGTTGCCCGGGTCGCGCACCTGGACGCCGACGGCGACCAGCGACGCCGTACGCCGTACCGCCTCGTCGAGCGAGACGTCGACGAGTGAGCAGACCGCGACCACGCCCTGGGACGTGACGGTCTCGCTGAGCGCTTCGACGGCGGCCCGGTTCACCTCGAACCAGGGCACGCCGGCGACCGTCGCCAGGTCCCGCAGGTCGCGGTGCCGGGTGGCGACGTCCGGTTCGGCGTACACCTCGATGACGCGTTCGCGGTGCTCGAGCGCTTCCCGGACGGCCTGGGGGCCTTCGACCAGGAAGCGGCCGGACTTGCGCCGGAACGCACGAGTGGCGAGCCTGCGGGCCTGCTTGATCCGCACAGACTGCGCGGTCAACAGACCCGGGCTCGCCACTGGAGGTGCTACGAAGTCGCCGGTCAGGCGGCGGCGTCGCTCTTGGCGTTCACGTCGGCCGGCAGAGCGGCCTTCGCCACCGCGACGAGCGCGGAGAACGCGGGAGCGTCGTTCACGGCCAGGTCGGCCAGGATCTTGCGGTCGACCTCGACCTCGGCCAGCCGCAGGCCCTGGATGAACCGGTTGTAGGTCAGGCCCTCCGCGCGGGTCGCCGCGTTGATCCGCTGGATCCACAGCTTGCGGAAGTCGCCCTTGCGCGCCTTGCGGTCACGGTAGGCGTAGACGAGCGAGTGGGTGACCTGCTCCTTGGCCTTGCGGTACAGGCGCGAGCGCTGACCGCGGTAGCCGCTGGCCTGCTCGAGTACGACCCGGCGCTTCTTGTGGGCGTTGACTGCCCGCTTCACGCGTGCCATGAGGTGTTACTCCTTGTATTTCTGCGCCGAAGGCGGGCTGGTACCCACCCGGCGGGGATGTCCGGGGAAAAGGGGCGAAGCTCAGATGCCGAGGAGCTTCTTGGCCTTCTTGACGTACGACGGTGCGACCTCGACGGTGCCGGACAGGCGACGCTTGCGCTTGGACGACTTCGCCTCGGCGAGGTGGCGGACACCGGTCTGCTCGCGGCGGATCTTGCCCGAGCCCGTGACCCGGACACGCTTCTTCATCCCCGAGTGGGTCTTCATCTTCGGCATGGCTGTGCTCTCTCGTTTCTTCGTTGACTCGAACCGGACTCCGGCTCCGGCCTCACCGGCCGGAGCGACGGATCACTCCGGGTCGAGGTTGTCGGCCGGACCCTTCGGCTTCTTGGTGGCGCCGGCGGCCTTCTCGGCCTCGAACTGCTGCAGCTGCGCAGCCCGCTCGAGGCGCTCGGCCTCTTGCTCGGCTTCGTGCTCGGCCAGCTTCTTGGCCTTCTCGGCTTCCACGTCCACGCGCGCCTCGGACTTCTTCTTGTGCGGTCCGAGCACCATGATCATGTTGCGGCCGTCCTGACGCGGCGAGGACTCGACGAAGCCGAGCTCGGTGACGTCTTCGGCCAGCCGCTGCAGCAGCCGGAACCCCAGCTCGGGGCGGGACTGCTCGCGACCACGGAACATGATCGTGATCTTCACCTTGTCACCGGCACGGAGGAAGCGGACGACGTGACCCTTCTTGGTCTCGTAGTCGTGCGGGTCGATCTTCGGCCGCAGCTTCATCTCTTTGATGACGGTGTTGGTCTGGTTCCGGCGGGACTCGCGCGCCTTCTGCGCGGTCTCGTACTTGTACTTGCCGAAATCCATCAGCTTGCAGACCGGCGGGCGTGCCGTGGCCGCAACCTCGACCAGGTCGAGATCGGCTTCCTGTGCCAACCGAAGAGCGTCTTCGATCCGGACGATGCCTACCTGCTCACCGTTCGGTCCGACCAGACGCACCTCGGGAACGCGGATGCGCTCGTTGACGCGCAGTTCAATGGTGATGGGTCCTCCTGGGTTGTTCGAAACTGGTACCACCTCGTGAACACCCGGCCGGGTTCGTGCCTCCCGGATCGCTCCGGGAAAACAACGAGGGCCCTCGCGTGTTCACACGAAGGCCCAATTCCCAGATCGACGGCTCACCAACCCCTGACCGCTGGGTGGTACGCCGTACGATCGCCGCGGTCGCTCCGGCGGTGAAGCCGGGAACCTCGGCGTGACCGGGACCCGCCGACTCTTCGTCGACTGGGTGGGAGGTGGCCCTCCGCTTAGACTCGAACCTCTGGCGGCCCTGAACTATTCCGCTCAGGGGTCACCGTCGGACCGAGTCGGTCGCCATGTAAGAGTAACAGCATGACCGACCCGATCTCCACTTCACCCGACACCCCCGCCGACTCCCCCGCCGCCGAGGAGTCGCGGGTGGACCCGATGTCGACCGTCTCCCGCGACATCGCCGAGGTGCCGAGCGTGGAGATCATCTCGACCGCGGCCCTGCACCTGATGAGCGCCGCCGCCGTCAACCTCGGCCTGGCCGAGGACCTGCCCGACCACCAGGACCTGGACGAGGCCCGCTCGCTGATCGACGCCCTGGCCGGCCTGCTCGACGCTGCCGCCCCGAGCCTCGGCCACCACCACGCCGCTCCCCTGCGCGACGGCCTGCGCTCGCTCCAGCTCGCCTTCAAGGAAGCCTCCACCATCCCCGACGAGCCCGGCGCCGGCCCCGGCGAGAAGTACACCGGCGAGGTCCACCCGAAGGCCTCCCGCCGCCGCTGACCCCCACGAGCAGCAGCCCCGGCCGAAATCGGCCGGGGCTGCTGTCGTACGGCGTACTAGCCCTTGACCGCGCCTTCCTCGACGCCCTTGAAGAAGAAGCGCTGCAGGGTGGCGAAGACGATCACGATCGGGATGAAGGCGATCATCGTGCCGGCCGCGATCAGGCGGGGGTTGTTGCTGAAGGTGCCGGACAGGTACTGCAGGCCGACGGTCAGCGTGTACTTGTCGGGGTCGGTGAGCACGATCAGCGGCCAGAGGAAGTCGTCCCAGGCGCCGATGAACGCGAAGATCGCGACCACGCTGATCGTGCCGCGCACGCTCGGCAGCGCGATGTAGCGGAAGCGCTGCCAGACGTTCGCGCCGTCGACGATCGCGGCCTGGTCGACCTCGATCGGGAGCGAGCGGAACGCGTTGTACATCAGCAGCACGTTCAGCGCGCCGATCATGCCGGGCAGGGCGACGCCGAACAGCGTGTTGGCCAGGCCGAACTCCCGGACCGTCACGTACTGCGAGATGATCGTGACCTCGCCCGGCAGCACCAGCGTCGCCAGGAACAGCCCGAGCACCAGCTTGCGGCCCTTGAACTGCAGCCGCGACAGCGCGAAGCCGGCCAGTGACGACCCGATGATGTTGCCACCGACAACCAGTACGGCGACCTGCAGCGAGTTGCGCATGTAGTCCCAGACCGGGATGGTGTCGGCCACCGCGCCGTAGTGGTCGAGCGTCGGCTGGGCGGGCAGCAGCCGCGGGATCCGGGTGTAGATGTCCTCGCCGGAGCCCTTCAGCGACGTGGACAGCTGCCACAGGAACGGCCCGATCGTGATCAGCAGCACGAACACGAGCAGGACGTAGCGGACCACCTTCTCGGTCGGCGACATCGAGTTGAAGCTGAACGTGCCGCGCTTGCGCTTGCGCACCGGCGTACCGGGTTCGTCCGGTACGGCGACCGGCCGCGCGGGATCGGTGACCACACTCATGCGTCCGCCGCCTTCCGGTTCAGCCGGGCCAGGGCCAGCATCGGGACCACGGTGACGAAGAACAGCACGATCGACAGCGCGGAGGCGTAGCCGAGGTTGCCCTCGAAGCCCTGGCTGTACTGCTGGATCAGCATCACCACCGACGAGTCGCGGCCGCCGGGACCGCCGTTGCCGCCACTGAGGATGAACAGCTCGGAGAAGACCCGCAGGGCCGACACCGAGATCAGGATCGCGATCAGGATCATCGTTCCCCGGACGCCGGGGATGGTGATGTTCGTGAACCGCCGGAACGCACTGGCCCCGTCGACCGCGGCCGCCTCGTGCAGCTCCCGGCCGACGTTCCCGAGCGCGGCCAGGTAGATGATCATGTAGTAGCCGAGCCCCTTCCAGATGGTCAGGCTGATCGCGCTGAACAGCAGCAGCCACTGGTCGGACAGGAACGGCAACGGCCCGGAGATCACGCCGAGCTTCTCGGCCATCCCGTTGACCAGGCCGCGGTCGTCGAGGATCCACTGCCAGATCAGCGCGACGACGACCGCGGACGCCACCACCGGGGTGTAGAAGGCGGTCCGGAAGAACGTGATCCCGGGCAGCTTCTTCTCGACCAGGACCGCCAGCGCCAACGGCACGATCGTCAGGAACGGCAGGCAGACGATCATGTAGATGACGCTGTTCAGCAACGCGTAGCGCAGCTGCTCGTCGTGCAGCAGGGCCTCGAAGTTCTTCAGCCCGACGAAGGTCCCGCCGCCGATCGGCCTGGCGTTGGTGAACGACAGGATCACGGTGTTGATCGACGGCCACAGGTTGAACACCAGCAACCAGGCGAGTGCCGGGACGACCAGCACCCACGGGGAGAACCACCGGTGGTAGCGCATCGCGTTACTGGGCGAGCAGCTGGTCGGCCTTGGCGACCGCGGCGTCGAGTGCCTTCTGCGAGGTCACCTTGCCCGAGATCGCCAGCGAGATCTGCTGGTTGATGAAGTCGTTGGTGGCACCGCTGATCACGGCCGGCTGCAGCGACTTCGCCTTGGCCAGCGACTCGAACGCGAGCACCTTGGCGTCGCTCTCCGGCGTACCGTCGCTCTTGGAGAAGTACGGGTCGTTCGCGGACGCCTTGGTGGACGGGAAGATGTTCACGATCTTGGCGAACGCGGCCTGGTTCTCGGCGTTGGTGACGAACTTGGCCAGCGCGATCGCGGCGGCCTGGTTCTTCGACTTGGCCGAGACCGACAGTCCCTGCACGTACAGCGGCGGGGTGTCCAGGGCCGGCGACGGGACGACCTTGCCCTTCAGCGACGGGTTGTCCTTCTGGAAGTCGACGATCGCGTTGCCGCCACCGGTGGTCCAGGCGACCTTGCCCTGGGTGAAGAGCTTGGAGTTGCCCAGGTACTCCTGGGTCAGGATGTCGCGCGGCAGGTAGCCGTTCTTGTAGGCGTCGCGGTACTTGTCCAGCAGGGCGACGGCCTCGGGGGTGTTGAAGGTGAACTTCTTGCCGTCGTCGCTGAGGATCTTGACGCCGGCGTTGGTGAAGTCGCCGATGCCGGGCAGCCGGCTCATCAGGTACTCCTTGCCGCCGGACTTGTCGTGCATCACCTTGGCGGCCGCGAGCAGCTCGTCGAAGGTCTTCGGCGGGTTCTTGGCGTCCAGACCGACCGCGGCGAACTTGGTCGCGTTCCAGTAGTCGATGTCGGTGTTGAGGTACCACGGGTAGCCGTAGGTGCCGGTCAGGCCCTGGTACTGGTACGCCGTGACGCCGCCGTCGACGTAGTCGGTCTTCACGGCCGGGTCGGCCGCGGCGACGTCGAGCAGCAGGCTCTGCTTGGCCAGCGGGAGCGCGAACTCCGGCGGCAGGTTGGTCACGTCGGGCAGCTGGCCGGCCGAGGCCTGGCTCAGCACCTTCTTGTCGTACCCGTCACCCGGCTGGTCCAGCCAGGTCACCTTGGTGCCGGGGTACTTGGCCTCGAAGGCCTTGATCACGCCCTCGACGTACGAGGTGAACTTCGGCTTCAGCGCCCAGGTCTGGAAGCTGACCTCACCGGTCACCTTCGCGTTCGCGTCGACGGTCGGCTGGGCGCCGGACGAGGACTCCTCGGAGGAACCGAGGCCACAGCCGGCCAGGGTGAGCGCCGCGACGGCGAGAGCTGCCACCGGGGCGAGACGACGACTACGCATGGAATTCTCCTGAAGTGATAAACCGGTATAGCTCCTGCACTATCCACATCGTAGAATCCGCTGTCAAGGGTGGGGACCGACCAGGAGGTGGCCGATGGCCAGACCGACGATCGCGGACATCGCCGACCGCGCGGGCGTGTCCAAGGGCGCGGTGTCGTTCGCGCTGAACGGGCGGCCCGGGGTGAGCGAGGCGACGCGCGCGCGGATCCTGGCGATCGCCGAGCAGATGGCGTGGCGGCCGCACAGCGCGGCGCGCGCGCTCGGGGCTTCACGGGTCGACTCGGTCGGGCTGGTGATCGCGCGGCCGGCGCGGACGCTCGGCGTGGAGCCGTTCTTCGCCCACCTGGTGTCGGGGTTGCAGTCGGGGCTGTCGGCGCACTCGATCTCGCTGCAGCTGCTGATCGTCGAGGACACCGAGGCGGAGATCGAGGTCTACCGGCGGTGGAACTCCGAGCACCGCGTCGACGGGGTGATCCTGGTCGACCTGACCGTCCGGGACCCGCGGATCGACGAGCTGAAGGCTTTGGAGCTGCCGGCGGTGGTGATCGGCGGGCGTGGCGGCAAGGGCAACCTGCCGTCGGTGTGGGCGTCCGACCGCGATGCGATGCTGGCGGTGGTGGAGTACCTGGCGGCTCTCGGGCACCGGCGGATCGCGCACGTGGCCGGTACGCCGAACTTCCAGCACACGCAGCGGCGGATGCGCGCGCTGCGCGACGCGGCGCCGCGACTCGGGCTGCTGGAGGCGCCGTCGCTGGCCACGGACTTCAGCGACGCGGAGGGCGCGGCGACGACCCGGAAGCTGCTCTCACAGGCCGTCCGGCCGACCGCGATCGTCTACGACAGCGACGTGATGGCCGTCGCCGGCCTCGGCGTCGCGATGGAGATGGGCGTCTCGGTCCCCGGCGAACTGTCGATCGTCGCCTTCGACGACTCGATCCTCACCCAGCTGATGCACCCCGCGCTCACGGCGCTGTCCCGAGACACCTTCGAGTTCGGCCGCCAGGCCGCCGAGGTGCTGTTGGAGGTGATCGCCGACCCGACAGTCAGCATCAACCGCCGCACAGCGGACCCGGTGCTGACGGTCCGAGAGTCCACCGCTCCCCCAGCATGAGACGCACCGGAGGAGGATCGACCCTCGGAAGCTCCCTTCGCCGGCAGCGGCGGGACGTTTCGGCGACGTCACCCGGCGACACGGCGGCGCCCAGCCACCGGCCGCTGTTTGCCCGATCCTCTAAACCGTTTTAGCATCGTCGTCATGCTCTCGGATCCCGCCACGCCCCGGTTCGGCGCGAACTACGTTCCCTCGGCCGGCTGGTTCTACAGCTGGCTGGACTACGACCCGGCGGCCGTCCGCCGGGACTTCGCCGACCTGGCCGGGATCGGGCTCGACCACGTGCGGGTGTTCCCGATCTGGCCCTGGATCCAGCCCAACCGCGCGATCATCCGCGAGGCGGCGATCGACGACCTGCTGGACACGATCGACGCGGCCGCCGAGCACGGGCTGACCGTCTCGGTCGACCTGATCCAGGGGCACCTGTCGAGCTTCGACTTCCTGCCGTCGTGGGCGCTGACCTGGCACAAGGCCAGCCTGTTCGAGGACGCGACCGTGCGCGAAGGCCTCATGGCGTACTGCGAGAAGGTCGCCGCCGCGGTCGCCACCCGGCCGAACGTCTTCGCGATCACCCTCGGCAACGAGGTCAACAACCTCTGGCCGGACAGCACGACCACCCCCGGGGCCTCGACCGCCTGGGCGCAGGAGCTGCTGAGCACCGTGAAGAAGGCCGCGCCGGGCGTGCTCGCGCTGCACTCGGTCTTCGACGACGCCTGGTACCGGCCGGACCACCCGTTCAGCCCGGTCGACGTGGTCGACCTGGGTGAGCTGAGCACCGTCCACTCGTGGGTGTTCAACGGGGTCTCCCGAGTGGACGGGCCGCTCGGCCCGGCAACCCTCACGCACGCCGACTACCTGGTCGAGCTCGCCGCCGCGACCTCACTGGACGCCGAGCGGCCGGTCTGGCTGCAGGAGATCGGCGTACCGGGTCCTGACATCCCGGTGGACCTCCAGGCCGAGTTCGTACGCCGTACTGTCGAGCAGGTCGTGCACAACCCGGCCCTGTGGGGCATCACCTGGTGGTCGTCGCACGACATCGACCGCAAGCTGCTGGACTTCCCGGACCGCGAGTACGACCTCGGGCTGTTCACCGTCGACCACCAGGCCAAGCCCGCTGCGACCGCGCTGGCCGAGATCATCGCGGAGGTCCGCTCCGGCGGAGTGCGCCCGGCCGAGCCGACCACGCTGACCGCGCCGTACAACCTGCGCACCGACCTGCACCGCCGCGCGGAGATCGCGCCGGGCAGCGACTTCCACCTGCGGTGGGTCGCGGCCCGCGCCCAGAGCCCGGTCCGGATCGTCCTGCCCTAGGCGGCCGGCGTACGGCGCCTGGCCTCGCCCGCCGGCGTACGGCGCCCACCCTCGCCCGCCGGCGTACGGCGCTGGTCACGCCTTCTGGTCGATCAGGACCTGGATGCCGTCCAGGATCCTGGCCAGTCCGAACTCGAGGTCGTCGTCGAGCTCGTCCTCGTACTCGTGGTTCGTGTACAGCTTGGTGAGCATCGGATAGTTGCCCGCGGCAAGCCTCGGCACGAGGAAGGCGCCGACGTGCTCGGCCTGGACCGGGACCTGCTCACTGGCCGCGAGCTGGCGGGCCAGCGTGGCGTAGCTGCGGACGTACCCGTCGAGCAGGACGACGCAGCCGAGGTTGTCGTGCATGCTCAGGCCGGTCGAGTCGAGTGACTGCAGCAGGGCCTCGACCCAGCTGAGCAGGTTGGGCGTGGCCGGGGCGCCGCGGATCGGGAAGTCGAGCAGCCACGGGCGCTCGGCGTACTTGGCGACCTGGGCCTCGACCCATGCGGTCGCGCCGGCGCGCCAGTCGCCGGTGCCGAGGTCCGGCGCCGGGCCGAACGCGGTCTCCTGGACCAGGACCAACAGCTCGTCCTTCGAGCGCACGTAGCGGTACATGGCGTTCGTGGTGACGCCGAGCCGGGCCGCGATCTTCTGCAGCGAGATCGCGTCGAAGCCGTTCCGGTCGCCGAACTCGATGCCGGTGGCCACGATCTGGTCGACGCTCAGCGCCGGCTTCGGCCCACGCCGCTGGACCGGCAGCACGCCCCACGACAGGGCGAGCCCCGGCGGCAGTTGGGTCCGGTCGTCACTCACAGGCACCATCCTGGCTCACATCGGACCGCGAACCGAGCCTCGCCGGCCGATTGGGGTGCTAGGTCCACCCTCGAAGCGGGATGCAAACCCCTCGGCGTCAAACTGTTCAATTCCTACGCTGTTTCTTGTCGGGCCGATCGACGGCCCACCTGACAAGGAGCCACGATGAGCACTCTGACCGCGACCCTCGGCCCGCTGCTGTCCCCCGACGAGCTGGCGCTCACCGACACCGACCGGCGCGCCGCCCACGAGAAGATCGACTGCGCCACGAGGCTCGGCGGCCTCTCGCCGCTGCAGGCGGGCGACCGGCACGACCTGATCGGCGTCGCCCGGACCCGCGGCGAGCTGCGGCAGGTCTTCGACGGCCTGACCGACGCCGTACCGCCGTACGGGCTGACGCTGGCGCTGCGGATCGCGACGGTCGGCTGGCTGGCCGTCTGCGTGGTCCAGTTCGTCGTCTGGCTGACGCTGGCCGTCTTCGGCCACTTCGACGGCCCCTGGTGGCTCTGGTCCGACATCGGACTGGGTGCAGCGGTCGGCGTCCTGTGGTGGACCAACGAGACCTACCACCGCAAGTCCCAGCTGCGGGCCCTCTGATGTCGGCGCCGGTCCAGCTGACCGACGTCCGCAAGGTGTACGGCACCGGTCCTGGTGCCGTCACCGCCCTCGACGGAGTCAGCTACGGCTTCGCCGAAGGCTCGTTCACCGCGGTGATGGGCCCGTCCGGCTCCGGCAAGAGCACACTGCTGCACTGCGCTGCCGGGCTGGACTCCCCGTCCGCCGGTGAGGTCCACCTGGCCGGTACGGCGTTGCGCGGGCTCAACGAGACCGCCCTGACCGAGCTGCGCCGTCGGCACGTGGCCTTCGTCTTCCAGGCCTTCAACCTGATGCCGGCGCTCACCGTGCGGCAGAACGTCGTACTGCCACTCACGCTGGCCGGGCAGCGCCCCGACAAGGCGTGGGTCAACGAGGTGATCCGGCGGGTCGGCCTGTCCGAGCGCACCGGGCACCGGCCGGGTGAGCTGTCCGGCGGTCAGCAGCAGCGGGTGGCCATCGCCCGCGCTGTGGCCTGCCGGGCCGCGATCACCTTCGCCGACGAGCCCACTGGTGCGCTGGACACCCAGACAGCCGGCGATGTCCTCGCACTGCTGCGCGAACTCGACCAGACCGTCGTGATGGTCACCCACGATCCCGTCGCCGCGTCGTCCGCGGACACCGTGGTGTTACTGGTCGACGGCCGGATCGTCTCCGAGATGCCGTCGCCGACCGCTGCGTCGGTCGCGGCCGAACTGGCCCAACTCTCCCGTCTGAAGGTGTCCCGATGATCCGGCTCGCACTGTCCAGCCTGCGGTTCCGTACGGCGGCGTTCCTGGCAATCTTCGTCGCCGTGCTGCTCGGCAGCTCCCTGATGGCCGCCGCGGGCGGTCTGCTCGAGACCGGCCTGCGACTCGACGCGGCGCCGCAACGCCTGGCCGAGGCGCCGATCGTGGTGACCGGGCGCCCGGCGTACCACCCGCCGAACGGGAGCGGCTCGGTGGCGTATCCCGAACGGCACGCAGTCTCCTCGGCGCTGTCCGCCGAGCTTGCTGGTACGACGGGGGTCGCGAAGGCGGTCGAGGACGTGGCGGTCCCGGCCTCAATGGGCGGCGAGCTCAGCGGGCACGGGTGGGCGTCGGCCGCGCTCGCGCCGTACAGGCTGATCGCTGGTCGGGCGCCCGCGGCGGGAGAGGTCGTGCTCGATCGACGGCTGGCCGGCTCGACGCGGGTCGGGTCTGCGGTCAGTGTGATCGTGAAGGGCGAGTCGCGAAGGTACGTGCTCGCTGGTGTTGCGGAGGGCGCAGTCGAGGCGATCTTCTTCAACGACCGCGAGGCGCGCGAGCTGTCGCCGCGGCCCGGGCTGGTCGACGCGATCGGGGTCTTTCCGGCCGCGGGGGTGCCGGTGAAAGGCCTGGCCGAGCAGCTCGACCTGCCGACCGGGGTGGTGGCGCTGACCGGCGACGACCGGGGCGCGGCCGAGTTCGCGGGCATCGCGACGAGTCTGCCGCTGATCATCCTGTCCGGGGTGTTCGGCGGGATGGTCGGCGTGGTGATGGCGCTGGTGGTGTCCGCGACGATCGGGCTGTCGGTGCGGCAGCGGCGACGTGAACTGGCGCTGTTGCGCGCGAGTGGAGCGACGCCGGAGCAGGTGCGGAAGATGGTGGTCACCGAGACGATGCTGGTGGCGTCGGTCGCGCTGGTGCTCGGGCTGCTGCTCGGGCGGACCGCGGGCGACTGGATCTTCGGGATGCTGACCGGCGGCGGGATCGTGCCGGCGGCGTTGCGGTTCGACCAGGGCGTGCTGCCGTTCGCGGGGTCCGCGCTGCTGACGCTGGTGATCCTGCGGGTGACGGTCGGGATCGCGGCCGGACGGGCCGCGCGGATCCGGCCGATCCAGGCGTTGGCCGAGGCCGCTGTCCCGCCGGTGACTGTGGGCCGGGTGCGGACGGTCATCGGCGCGGTGTTCGCGGTCGGGACGGTGGGGATCGGCGTGTCGACGATCTTCATGAGCCCGGCCGACGCCGCGGCGATCGGCGGGCCGGCGGTGCTGACGGGGTCGATCGCGGTCGCCGTACTGGGGCCGCTGGTGGTCCGTGCGGCGCTGACGCCGCGGGTGACGTCGTTCCTGTCGTCGCGTGGTTCGACTGGAGCGTTGGCGGCGATCAACCTGCGGGTCCGGGCGGTGCAGTTCGCGGCGATCCTGGTCCCGATCGTGCTCGCGTCGGCGATTGCCCTGGGCAACATTTACGCGCAGACCACGCAGCAGAAGGCCGCGGTCGAGGCCTACACGGACAACCTGTACGGCGATGTGGTGGTCTCGCGGGCCGGCGGGTTGCCGGCTGAGGTGGTCGAGCAGGTACGTCGTACGGAAGGAGTGTCGGCGGCGTCCGAGCTGGTCCGGAGCCAGGGGTGGATCGAGGAGCCGTACGACAGCTCGCACACGAGCGATCCGTGGCCGCTGCTCGGGGTGAACGGGCCGGTGTACAAGGGGAAGGTGAAGGCGGGGTCGCTGGACGACCTGACCGGGGAGACGGTGGCGGTGCCGCCTGGGGTCGCGCGACGGTTGAAGGTCGGCGTCGGATCGGTGATCGGACTGAGGTTCGGGGACGACGCGCTCGTGAAGGTGCGGGTGGTGGCGCTGGCGGAGGGGACGTCCGGGTACGAGTCGTTGCTGTTGCCGTCGGCGTTGCTCGCTGCGCACACCTCGAGCGGGCTGCCGACGCAGGTGCTGGTCCGTACGTCGACGCCCGAGGCTGTGATCGCGGGGCTGGACCTCGGGAAGTGGCCGGGGGCAACAGTTGGCTCGCGGGACGTGCTGGGTGCCGACTTCGACACCGGGCTCGGGGTGGACGCGTGGATCGCCTACCTGCTGGCGGGGATCGCGATCGCCTACACGGCGATCGCCTCGATCAACACGATCGCCGTGGCGGTGCTCGACCGGCGCCGCGAGTTCGGCCTCCAACGCCTCACCGGCTCGACCCGACGCCAGGTGCTGCGGATGCTGTACCTCGAGCACCTGGTGATCGCCGCGCTGGGCTTGGCGCTCGGGCTGATCGCCGCCGCCTTCTCCGTGCTCCCGATCGCCATCGCCACCCGAGGCTGGCCGATCCCGTCGGGCCCATGGTGGATCTTGGTGGGCTGGGTCGGAGTGGTGCTGCTGCTGGTCCTCCCGACGACAGCCATCACCAGCCGCCTGGCGATGAAAGGCAAACCGATCGATGCGGTTGTTTAGTTGGTGGGGTGGACCCAACCGAAGCCGCCGTCTTCCAGGCGTACCACCTGGAGGCCGGCGGCCAGGCGCTGGACGTCCTCGGTCTCGATGACGGCCGGAGCCGGGCCGGCCACGTCAAGGACGATCGCTGCGGCGCCTTCCTGTACGGCGGCCGTGGCGACCAGCTGGGTCTGAGCCGGCATCGGACGAGCCTCGGGGCTCCAGCGGGCCAGCGACTCCGTGCTGGTGAACGCGAGCAGGGCATTGCGGCCGTCCTGACCCTGGAGTAGGGCCACCGCCATGTCGGAGGTCTTGTCGTGCGCCAGCCCCTGGTCGTCGTACTCGACCTCGCCGAGCATCGCCACGACCGGTACCAGCAGACGCGCGCTCGTCAGGGCGTGCAGGATCGCCCCCTGGTCGCGGGCGACGAGGGCCTGGGCCAGCGCGGCATCCGCCGTACCGTCGTCGTTGTCGAACCCGGTGAAGGCCAAGCGTTTGTCAGGCTGCACGCCGACCATTGTCCCCGGACGCCGGTTTCAGGGTGTGCTCAGGGCTCTTCCCGGCTTGGTTCCGGGCGGGTCTGTGCGAGCCTGGGTGTGTGCCTGACTTCAATGATCTGACGCTGCTGCCGTTCTGTGCGGGTCTCACCCTGCTCGGCCTGATCGGCTCGTGGGCCGCCTGGCGGCGCCGCGGGGCGGCGGCCGGCGTCCGGGGCGTGGCCTGGTCCCTGCTGCCGGTCTCGCTCTACCTGACCGGCCTGCTGGAGCTGGTCTGGGACGTCGTGCGCTCGACGGTCAGCTGGGTCACGCACCTCATCTTCTCCCCCACGGTGTGGGCCGGGGTCGCGCTGTTCGGCGTCTCCGTCGTCCTGTACGTCGTCTCCGGTGTGGCCAAGGGCCGCCGGAGCCCGGAGAAGCCGGCCAAGACGAAGCCCACGGCCGCCACCGGTGAACTGACCAGCACCGGACCGGCCCCCGCCTCGGCCTCCGCCCCTGCCGCCAAGCCGGCCAAGGCCCCGAAGGGGGCCAAGGCGAGCAAGCAGGAGTCGTCGGAGTTCGACGAGATCGAGGACATCCTGAAGCGCCATGGAATCAACTGACAGCCCCACCACGCTGACCGTCGACAGCCTGCTCGACCACGTCCAGGCCACCCCGGCGCGACTCGGCCGGACCCGCCTGATCGGCGTCGACGGTCCGGCCGGTTCCGGCAAGAGCACCCTGGCCGCCCGTTTCGCCGCGCGTGCGGAGGCGCGCGGACTCCGCTGCCAGGTGCTCCACATGGACGACCTGTACGACGGCTGGGACGGCGCCGTCCGCGGCTTCGGCCTGCTGCGCGACCACGTGCTCCAGCGGATCGCCGACGGCCGCGAGGGTCGGTACCGGCGCTACGACTGGATCCAGGGCGCGTACGCCGAGCTGCACGTCGTACCGACCACGCTCGACCTGCTGATCGTCGAGGGCGTCACGTCCTGCGACCGCGACGCCGACCACTGGCAATCGCTGCGGCTCTGGGTCGAGACCAGCAACGAGGTCCGCCTGGACCGCGGGATCGCCCGCGACGGCGAGGCCCTGCGCGACCGCTGGCTCGACTGGATGCGCTGGGAACGCGACCACTTCGCCGCCCAACGCACCCGCGACCGCGCCCACGTGGTCGTCGACGGCAACCCCAGCCTCCCCCACAACCCCGAAACCGAACTCGTCACCAAGTCGGTTCACCTCGATCACGACTCCGCCGCCTCCTGAATCTGGGAGGTGAGGGGAGGGCCCGCGCCCCGAGGCGAGCGCGCTTCGCGCACCGCCGCGCTCCGCGCATTGTGAGCAAACCGTCGGGCGGCCGACAGGCGCGAGTGGGCAATCCATATGAGGATGGGCGTATGAGCGTTTTGCCATCAGGGGAGCAGTGGACCATTCGTGCCGGGGAGTACTCCGGCACCGTCGTGAGCGTCGGCGGCGGCTTGCGTGGGCTCGCGTACGGCGACCGCGAGGTGCTCGTCGGGTACGGCGAGGACGAGGCGGCGCACGCCGGGATCGGGCAGCACCTGTTCCCCTGGCCGAACCGGATCACCGACGGCAAGTACACCTTCCGCGGCACCGCCCAGCAGCTCCCGCTGACCGAGCCGACCCGCGCGAACGCCATCCACGGCCTGACCCGGTGGGCGAACTGGGAACGCATCGACGACGGCCTCGACGAGTCCCTGGTCGAGGTCGCGTACCGCCTGCACGGCCAGCCGGGCTACCCGCACCAGCTCGACCTGGCGCTCACCTACCGCCTCGACGCGGAGACCGGTCTGACCGTCACCGCCTCGGCGAAGAACGTGGGGACCAGCGCAGCGCCGTACGGGTACGGCACTCACCCGTACCTCACGGTCGGCCGGCAGCTCGACGAGTGCGAGCTGGAGTTCCGCGCCGAGCTGTGGCTGGAGGTCACCCCGGACCGGCTGACCCCAGTCGGCAAGCGGCCGGTCGCCGGGTCGGACTTCGACTTCGGGACCGCCCGCAAGATCGGCGGGCTCGACCTCGACAACGCGTTCACCGGGCTGCCGAGCGGCTGGGTGGTCACGCTGACCGACCCGGACAGCGGCAACCGCGCCGTACTGCGCAGTGACACCGCCTGGATGCAGCTCTACACGGGCAACGCGATCGGCCGCGTCGGCCTGGCCGTGGAGCCGATGACCTGCCCGCCGGACAGCTTCGTGACCGGCGAGGACCTGGTCGTGCTGGAGCCCGGCGACGAGCGCAGCACGACGTTCGCCGTCAGCGTCTAGCCCGTACGGCGCCCCGTCGGTCGCCGGGAGCGCTCCCGCCTAGGAAGTCTGCGTCCCCGCGCCGTGCGCGCGGGCGACGGCGGCGAGCTCCTTGGCCGCCGCGGTCGCCCGGGCGCCTTCGGACGCCTGGATCGCGAGGATCCCGAGCCGGTTGTCGTCGGTGTCGTACATCTGCAGCCACGGGTCGCCGGCGGTGAAGCGCAGCACCTTCACGTCGCTCCACGGGTAGGAGTACGACTTGAACACGTTGCGCACCCGCAGGCCGTCGGCGTACGCCGTGACCCGGACCGTCGCCATCCGGTAGAGCAGGTACAGCACGGTCCCGAAGAACGCGATCAGCGTCAGCCGCTGGAACAGCGTGAACGTCGCCCGGGACTCGTCCGGCAGCCGGAACCAGATCACCCCGAAGACCGCGAAGATCGACAGCGCCATCGCCGTCGTCACCGCCGCGACGATCCGCGGGTGGAAGGTGAACAACGGGGTGACACCGGTCACGAGCGACTCCGGGGTGGCCATCAGATCCGGGCTGCGTGGATGTCGGTGGTCAGGATCGCCCGGGCGCCGACGTCCCACAGCTGGTCCATGATCTTCTGCGCGTCGGCCCGGAGCACCATCACACGGACGGCGACCCAGCCTTCGCGATGCAACGGCGACACCGTCGGCGACTCCAGGCCCGGCGTCAGCGCGTTGGCGGCCTCGACCGACTCGGCCCGGATGTCGTAGTCCATCATCACGTAGTTGCGCGCGACCAGGACGCCCTGCAGCCGTCGTACCAGCTGCTGCAGACCGGCCGGCTGGTCGACGCCGTGGCGGGTGATCAGCACCGCCTCCGACGTCAGGATCGGCTCGCCGAACACCTCGAGCCCCGCCTGGCGCAGCGTCGTACCGGTCTCGACGACGTCGGCGATCACGTCGGCGACACCCAGCTGGACCGCGGACTCGACCGCGCCGTCGAGCTTGACCACGGACGCCTCGACGCCGTTCTCGGCCAGGTGGTCGGACAGGATGCCGGCGAACGACGTCGCGATCCGCTTCCCGGCCAGGTCCTTCACGGAGTTCGCGACGCCGGGCCGGCCGGCGAACCGGAAGGTCGAGCCGCCGAAGCCGAGCTCCATCAGGATGTCGTCGTCGGCGTGCGAGTCGAGCACCAGGTCACGGCCGGAGATGCCGACGTCGAGGGTGCCCTCCCCGACGTACACGGCGATGTCGCGGGGGCGCAGGTAGTAGAACTCGACCTCGTTCGCGGTGTCGGTCAGCGCGAGGTCCTTGGTGGTCCGGCGCTGCTTGTAGCCCGCCTCGGTCAGGATGGCGGTGGCGGACTCGCTCAGCGAGCCCTTGTTCGGTACTGCGACGCGCAGCATGGGTCTGTGGCCTTTCGAAAGAAGTGGTCCCGGTCTCCGCAGCGGCTGCTACAGATGTCGGTACACGTCGTCGAGGTCCAGGCCGAGCGCGTGCATCATCACCTGCGCGTGGTAGAAGAGCTGGCTCAGCTCCTCGGCGGCCCGGTCCTTGCCCTCGTGCTCGGCGGCCATCCAGGACTCGGCGGCCTCCTCGACCAGCTTCTTGCCGATCGCGTGCACGCCGGCGTCCAGCGCGGCCACGGTGCCGGATCCCTCCGGCCGCGTCAGCGCCTTCTCACCCAGTTCGGCGAACAGTTCCTCAAAGGTCTTCATCGCGGGCCCAGCCTAGAGGTTGGCCGGTGACGCCCGGTCAACAGGTCTCGTCCAGCGGGACGAAGCTCAGGTCGACTCGGGGTCGTACGGCGCCCGCTGACCGGCCGGGAGCCGCTGCACGGACTCCATCAGGTCGGCCGAGTTGGAGACCGGCTTGTCGTCGTCGTAGTCGTCGTCCATGCCCTCGAGCAGGTGCTTGCGGACGAAGCTGCGCGGGTTGAGATCCCGGACGTCGAGATCGGCGAACTCCGGGCCGAGCTCGTTGCGCAGGTCGTTCTGGGCGTTGTTGACCAGCTGGCGCACCTGGCGCAGCAGCCGGCCCGCCGTCCGGGCGAACTCCGGCAGCCGGTCCGGCCCGAACAGCAGCACGGCGACGATGGCGATCACGACGAGCTCGAGCGGCCCGATGCCGAACATGTCCCCACCTTCTCCGGTCGTTCCCCAGTCCGCAGACAGGGTAGCCCGCGTGCGGTCAGCACGTCGGGCGGGTCAGCCTCACGTCGGCGGAGTCCCGCCGACTTTCCTTCCCGGTTTCCTGCCGGTCAACTCCTGGCCGCCGGACCTGCTGGTGTCCGGTTCCGGCCAACTACCCGGCGTACGGCGTCTCAGCCGGTCTGCTGCCCCAGCGTGATCGTGGCCTCGCGGGGACGGCCGGCGCGCTGGTACGCGAGCTTGACGGTCTCGCCCGGCCGGTGGGTGCGGATCGCGACGATCAGCCCCTCCGCCGTGTCGACCGGCTGGTTGTTGATCGAGGTGACGACGTCGCCGGTCCGCAGCCCGGCCTGCGAGGCCGGGGAGCCCGCGGTCACGTCGGTGACCCGAGCACCGCCCTCGAACCGCATGTCCACGTTCGCGCCGATCACCGGGTACGACGCCTTGCCGCTGGCGATCAGCTGCTGCGCGGTCCGGCGGGCCTGGTCGATCGGGATCGCGAAGCCCAGGCCGATGTTGCCGCTGCTGCCCTCCTCGGCGCCACGCACGGTGGCGATCGCGGAGTTCACGCCGATCACCTTCGCGTTCATGTCGACCAGCGGGCCGCCGGAGTTGCCCGGGTTGATCGCGGCGTCGGTCTGCAGCGCGTTGATGTAGGAGATCTCGCCCTCGCCGCCGGCGGTGACCGGGCGGTTCTTGGCCGAGACGATGCCCGACGTGACGGTCCCGGCCAGGCCGAGCGGCGAACCGATCGCGACCACGTCCTGCCCGACGATCGCCTGGTCGGAGCGGCCGAACTGGACGGCCGGAGCATCGATCCCGACCACCTCGACGACGGCCAGGTCGTACGCCGGGGAGCGGCCGACCAGGCGGGCGGTCGCGGCCTTGCCCTGCTGCGTGACGACCTGGATCGAACCGCCGTTGGCCGCGGCCGAGACGACGTGGTTGTTGGTCAGAATGTGGCCGGAGCCGTCGATCACGAAGCCCGAGCCGGTCGCGCTGCTGTCGTCGGCGCCTTCGACCTTGAGCTGGACGACGCTCGGCAGCAGGGCCTGGGCGACCGCTGAGACGCTGCCGGTGCGGATCTTCGGGTCGGCGCCGTTGCCGATCGCCGGGCCCGGCTGGTCGACGATCGGGTCGGGCCGGTCCAGCGCGACGACGGTCGCGGCCGCACCGGCGCCGGCGATGAGCGCGACGATCAGCGAGACGATCGCCGCGATCAGGATCGTCCGGCTCCCGTTGGGGTTCTTCGGCGGCTGGGACGGCGTGTACGCCCGTGCCTGCTGCTGGTGCCAGTCAAGCGGCGGCGGTGGCACGTACGTCGGCTGCGGTTGGGTCGGCCACGCCTGCCCTTGGTACACGGGCCGGAACGCGGGCTCTGCCGACTCAGGCCGTCCGAAGCTCCGCTGAGTCATCGACCGCTCGGCCTGCCGGTACGCCGCGTCGCCGCCCGGGGTCGCCAACGGCGCACTCCCGTTCTGCGGCGAAGGAGGCGTCAAAGCAGAAACAGCCGGGCTCGTCTGGGGCGCACCGGTTGCAGAGGTGGGCCTGCCGAGCGCGTCCGCGCCGGAGGCGCTGGACTCCGGGGACGCTGCCCCTCCTCCCCTTCCCCCCTCGGGGGCAGGCGGGGGCACCACGGGACCGGCGGTGGGGACCGGGCGGGTCGGTTCCGCGTCCTGTGGCGTTCGTACTGTCGGTTCGGCGTCGTCCCAGCTCACGGTGGCCGCCTCACGTCGTCGTTGTCTCGTGGTGAGAGCTCCGCAAAACACTCCCAGGTTTGATTATCCCAGCTTCCACGAGAGCGCACTCATCGGAGTGAGCCACGTCGCGATTCGGGCCAGTCCGGTACCCATCCGCTGCACCGGCGTCACCCGCGCCGGCACCTCGTGCGGGAACGCGTCCACGACCCGCGCCAGCACGTCCGCCGGCAGGTCGCCGACGAGTGTGTAGACGATCCCGCCCGACGACCACACGGCGTACGACGGCATCCCGTACCGCACGTGCACGCCCGGCGTCCCCGTCGTCCCGTACCCGGCGACGGCCTTCGGATCGAGTGCCCCACGCTGCTGGAACAGCGACACGTTGAACAGCCCGTCGGAGTACGAGAACTGCAGCACCCCGGCAGCGGTGTCCTGGTGCACGTCGTACAGCTCCAGGGAGTTCGGCAGCTCGCTCGTGCAGGTCCAGCCCTGCGTCCGCAGCCCGTCGACCCCGCCGAGCCCCATCGAGTCCGACCCGCCCGGCAGCATCGGCGGCAGGTGCCCGAGGAACTCGCCGTTCTCGATCTCCAGGTCGGTGAACACCGTCGCCCGCACCAGCGCCTTGCCGTCCGCCGCGAACAGCTGCCGCTGCAGCAGCAGCCCGGTCGCCCGGTCGATCCAGAACCGCGCCGCGAGCGTCTGGTCGTCCCGCAGCGCGTCCACCAGTACGGCGGCCCGTCCGATCGTGTCCGTGCAGCACCGGTAGACCAGCTGGTACGTCGCCTTGAGCAACGCGAGCGGTCCGCCGTCGACAGCCGGGCTGTGCCCCTGGGTGGCCCGCTGCACGAACGACTTGGCGTCCGACGAGCCGGAGCCGACCAGACTGATCTCCGACCCCTGCGAGGCCGCGTGCACGATGTCGAGCATCGCGGAGCTGGAGCCCTGCGGTCCCCACGAGGTGACGATCTGCGTGCCGTGGTACGAGATGTGGTCCGGCGCGGCAGCGGCCCGCTCCAGCCAGCTGACCGCCTGCGGCGCGTCCTCACGAGGTGACGCGGGCGCAGGCGTGGCTGTAGCGGGCAGGGGCAGGCCGATACCGATCAGGACAGTGCTGACCAACACCGCGAGCCGGGCAGGGCCGACCAGCCGGGTAGTACTCACAGGACTCAGCGCCCGCTCAGAGCCACCGGCTGGAGCGTCGGGCTCAGCCCGGCGTACCCAGTCCCGTTGTAGGAGTTGAAGAAGGCCACCGGGTCACCGAACGGGCTACCACCCGTGGTGGCCGCGTGGTCGGCCGAGAAGCTGGCCACGGGAGGCGCCAGCACCGGCGGCTGCTCGGTGCCACGCGCCGGGTCGCCCAGCACGAACGCCGTCCCCAGCAGGGAGGCGACCGCAGCGGCAGACCCAGCAGCACCCAATACGCCGGTACGCCGACGCGACCTCGGCGTCGTCGTCCGAGCAGCCGGTCTGGTCGCACCGGTCCGGGCGGCCGGGAACGCCGAGCGCTGCGGGCTGAGCGTGACAGCCGGCGTGACGACCGGCCGCACCTCCTCGCGCGGCTCCAGCGAGAACGCGGGCACACCCAGCAGGCGCTGCATCAGGTCGGTCGACGGCTCCGGGGACTCCAGGGCCGACATCTGCGCCTTCAGCCGGCGCTGGGCGTCCACCTCGGCGCGGCAGGAGTCGCAGCAGACCAGGTGGCTCAGCACCCGGTCGCGTGAGTCGTGGTCGAGCTCGCCGTCGACGGCGGCGCTCAGCTTGTCCAGCGGGTGCTGCACCGTCACCGGTCGTCACCTCCACCGACACGGTCGAGAACGGCGCTCGACTGGTTCAGCGCGGTCACCGGTCCCTGACCTCTACCGGCACGGCCAAGAACGGCGCTCGGCTGGCTCAGCGCGGCCACCGGTCCCTGACCTCTACCGACACGGTCGAGAACGGCGCGAGGCGCGACCGTCTCGGCGAGCGCCGGCGCGGGCTTGCCGCCGGCCTGCAGCTTGTCCTGCGCGATCATCGGTCCCCACCTCCACCGGGAAGGGGCCCGTCCGCGGGCGGGCCGCTGACTCGGGAGTGGCCGGTCCGGGGTGCGCGGTGCTCGAGGTGCTTGCGCAGCATCGAGCGGCCGCGGTGGATCCGGCTCCGGACGGTGCCGAGCTTGACGTCGAGCACCGCCGCGATCTCGTCGTACGTCATGCCTTCGATGTCGCACAGCACCACGGCCGCGCGAAAGTCCTCCGGCAACGCGTCCAGCGCGTGCTGGACGTCGTGGTCGAACTGGTCGGAGTCCAGCTTCTCGGCCGGGCCGCTGCCCTTGGCCGGCAGCCGGTCGTGCGCGTCCTCGGGCAGGCCGTCGAAACGGATCCGCTGCCGGCGGCGGGCGCCGTCCAGGAACAGGTTCGTGGTGATCCGGTACAGCCAGCCCTCGAACGTGCCCGGCGTGTAGCTCGACAGCGACCGGAAGACCCGGACGAAGACCTCCTGGGTGAGGTCCTCGGCGTCGTGCTTGTTGCCGGTCAGGCGGTAGGCCAGCCGGTAGACGCGGGCCGAGTGCGTGCGGACGATCTCGTCCCACGACGGCAGTACGTCGGGCTGGTCCTGCGGGAGCGACTGGGGGGCCAGGGCAGGCACCACGGAGGTGTCGACCGGCTTCACGGCAACGCCTCCCTGGGTCCTCTCGGCAACGAGCGTGACCACCATGGTGCCGTGTTCACCGTCCTCTGCGCACGTCGGGGACACCCGGGCTGAACCCTGAGATGCCGGTACGACGGTCCAACGGCGCGCGCGGACGGGAAGTTCCCGGTGATCACTCGTCCCCCAGTAGACGCCACGGGACCGGCGATCGGTTGACCGGGTGACCTATTTCTCCTCGATCACCGCGATCGGGTCCCCGTCCCGGACCACTTCCCCCTCGCTCACCTTGAACTCGGTGATCGTCCCGGCCACCTCGGCCAGCACCGGAATCTCCATCTTCATCGACTCCAGGATCACCAACGTGTCCTGCGGCCCGACGGTGTCCCCGGCCTTGGCGGTGATCTTCAGAACGTTCGCCACCAGCTCTGCCACCACGGTGTGACCCACGAGCACTCCTCCATCGCCGGAACCTGACTCCCGATCCTAGTGCGCACGGATTACCCCCCTCCCCACACCAGAAGCCCCCGCAACGCCGGTCAACTGGTGGCACCCCTGCAGCGGCCCGCGGCTAGCTGGTTGCGCGGCGGGCTCGGTGGGTGGCGACTCGGGTGCGGCTTGCGCAGGTGGGGGTGCAGAAACGGCGGGGACGCTTGGCGGCTGGGTTGACGAAGACCCGCTCGCAGTCGCCGGCCGCGCAGACGCCGAGTGCCTGAAAGCCGTGGCCGGCGGCGAACCCGGCGAGGCCGAGCGCCGTGCCGGCGGCCAGCCACTGCGCCCAGTTCGCACCCGGCTTCGCGACATGCAGGTGCCACGGCGATCCGTCGTGGTCCGACAAGTACGGCCGTACGGCGTACTCCGCGAGCAGGTCGTTCAGGATCCGCGCGGCCTCGGCGGGCTCGACGTGGAAGACCGGCCGGATGAGCTCGCGCACCTGGCGGACCTCGACCAGTTCCGGCCAGTCGATCCTGACCGGCTCGGACTCACCGTGGTCGAGCAGGAACTGCCGGACGTCGGCCGGCTTGGTCAGTTTCTCCGGCTCCAGCGTCCGGGTGTTGACCAGGTCGACCGCGAGCCGGACGAGCCGATCCGGAGTCTGCAGGCTTTCCATTGGCGCCATAGTAACGGCTTTGTTAGCGTAACGCGTAACTGATCCCAACGCGTTACAGCGAGGTGCATCATGCGGGCGTACTACTGGGCGGCGACGCTGGCCCGCCTCGGCGACGAGATGGTCGCGTTCACCTTGGTCCTGCTCGTGCTGGCTCGCACCGACAGCCCCGCGCTCGCTGGGATCACCGGCGCGGCGTACGCGCTCCCCGCCGTCCTCACCGGACCGCTGTTGGGGACGTGGCTCGACAGAACGGCGTACCGGCGTACGGCGCTGGGGCTGAACCAGGCGCTGCTCGGCACAGTCATGGTGACGCTGGTTTTCGTCACTGGGCACGCACCTGACTGGTTGACGCCCGCGCTGGCCGCCGTGGCCGGCGTGACACTCCCGATGGTGAGCGGCGGCTTCACCAGCATGCTGCCGTCGCTCGTGCCCAAGCGCCTGCTGGCCAAGGCGAACAGCCGCGAGGCCGCGAGCTTTGGTGCTGCCACGATCACCGGTCCGGCCGCAGCGGCCACTCTCGCCGCAGCCGTTTCCGTCGAGGCCGCAGTGGTGGTCATCGCGCTGACCGCGACGCTCAGCATCATCGCCATGGCCAAGCTCCCCGCACTCCCCGCCGCTGTCACCGCGGACAACCGCGAACCCTTCCTGGCCTCGATGATCGGCGGCCTGACCCACCTCGCGCGGACTCCCCGGCTGCGCGCATCCACGATCACCACCACGGCCCTGATGGGCTCGGTCGGCGTCCTGCTGATCACACTGCCGCTCCACATGAGCGCTCTCGGCGTACCTCGCTCGGCCGCCGGCTACCTCTGGACGGCGCTCGAGCTCGGCAGTGTCACCACCGCAGTCCTGCTAGGTCGTCTGCAGACTCGCTGGCGGCCCGAACTGGTCGTCATGGTTGCCGTCGCGGCGTACGGCCTCGCCATGAGCACCTGGCCGTTGGCCACCACGTTCCCCGTCCTCCTGGTGCTCGCAGCCGCCACTGGTCTCCTCGAGGGCCCGATGCTCCCGGCGATGTTCGCTGCCCGCCAGCAGTACTCCCCTGTCGAACTGCAAGGCCGCGTCAGCACCACAGCCGCCAGCCTCCGCGTAGGCGCCGCAGCCCTCGGCCAAGCCGCCGGCGGCCTGCTGGTCCCCGTAGTCGGCACCCACACAGCACTCCTAGCCGTAGCCATCTCCCTGATCGCCGCAGCCGCGCTCGGCCGACTCACCACCGAACGAAGGCCCACCCATGCCCTCACCCGCTGACCACCCGATCTCGCTCACCGATGTGCTGGCGGGCTGGGTGCACGGCTGGTCGATCTCGCGCAGCACTCCCCCGCCGGTCGCGCTGCCCGAGGGCTACCGCATCGACGTCTGCCAGCCGCGTCACCTGGTCCGGTACGTTCTGCCGACTCCGCAGCAGGACCTGATCGATCAGCTGCACGAGCCAGGCACCTGGCTGAAGACGGCGGGTGCCCTGCCCACGCTTTCGCGTCGCTGGACGCTCGAGCCGCCGGAGTACCTGATGGCCACCCCGCTGAAGCCGCCAGGGCCGAGCAACGCTGCTGGCGGCGGACTCGTGAAGGTGACAGCTGCAGGTGGTGGACTTATTCACCTGACCGTTGAGCTCGACGGCGTCGTCGCCGCCCAGGGACAGGTCGCCGTCTGGGGCAAGTACGCCACCTTCGACCAGATCGTCACCCAGCCCGCCTACCGGCGGCGCGGGCTCGGCTCGGTCGTGATGCAGGAGTTGTCGGCCGCAGCGGCGAGGCAGGGCGCCCGGACCGGCGTACTGGTGGCCACCGAAGCCGGCCGGGCTCTCTACACCCGGCTCGGCTGGGACCTGATCAGCACGCTCACGGTCGCCTGGATCCGGCCCTGAAGCCGTCATCGGCTGAGCCGCGCTGGCCCGAGGCGACCCGCGCAGGTCAATCCAGAATGACCGACCGGCTCAAGCTCCGCGGCTGATCGGGATTGAGCCCGAGCGCCAGCGACTTCGCGACCGCGACCCGTTGGGCGACCACCAGGGATGCCATCGGGTCGAGGTCCGCGTGGTGGACGACAGTGGCCCCCGTGGCGGTGATGTCGCCGAGCAGACCCTCAGGCGCGTCACCGAAGAGCCAGACCCCACGCCCGGGCTGGGCGATGGCGATCGGGCCGTGGCGGTAGTCCATCGCCGGATACGCCTCGGTCCAGGCCGACGCGGCCTCGCGCTGCTTCAGGCCGGCTTCGTGGGCCAGGCCGATGGTCCAGCGGGTGCCGAGGTAGCTGACCTGCTCCAGCTTGGCGAGTTCGTCGACGTCGATCGTCAGCGCGGTCTCGGCGTCGGCGGCGGCCTGGGTCAGGTCCTGGCCGAGCGACACCCGCAGCAGTGCCAGGGTGGTAGTCGCGAAGCGGGTCTGTACGACGGACTGCTCGTCGGCGAAGTCGAGCATGATCGTGTGGTCGGCCAGCTCGGTGATCGGCGAACCCGGCGTCGCGGTGATCGCGATCGTCGGCACCGACGTACGGCGAATCAAGTCGAGCACCTCGGTCGTCGTACCGGAGCGGCTGATCACCACGATCGCGTCGTACGCGCGGTCGAAGGCGAACTCGGACCCGGCGAACGCGTCGGTCTCGCCCTGGCCGAGGTCCTCGCGCAGCGCGGCATACGCCATCGCCATGAACCAGGAGGTGCCGCAGCCCACGGCCGCGACCCGTTGACCGGACTGCGGGAGTGCGCCACCGTACTGCGCGAAACCGGTCGCGACCTGTCGCCACAGGGCCGGCTGAGTGGCGATCTCGGTGCTCACGAACGGGGTGTCGGTCATGTCGTCTCCGTCGTTGTAATGGTCGAAACTGCTCGAACGTGATCGAATGGTGCCAACCGGCAGCCGCCCGGCTGACCGATTGTGTAGAGGAGGAGCCCCGGGTGAAGCGTTATGAACGGCTGAACACGTTGCTCGAGTCGCTGGCCGAAAAGGGCGCGATCGACGTCGACGAGCTCGCCGAGCAGCTGCACGTGTCCGCGGCGACGATCCGCCGCGACCTGGACCACCTGGGCAAGCAGCAGCTCCTCACCCGGACCCGCGGTGGCGCGGTCGCCAACGCGGTCTCCTACGACCTGCCGCTGCGCTACAAGACTGCGCGTTTCGCGTCGGAGAAGCAGCGGATCGCGCAAGCCGCGGCCACGCTGGTCCGGCGCGGCATGGTGATCGGCATGAACGGCGGCACCACCATCTCGGAGGTGGCGCGCACGCTGGCGACCCGGCCGGAGCTGTCGGCCGAGCACGGCGAGCCGGCCTTCACCCTCGTCACGAATGCGCTGAACATCGCCAACGAGCTGATCGTCCGGCCGCACGTGAAGATGGTGCTCACCGGCGGCGTGGCGCGGCCGCAGTCGTACGAGATGATCGGGCCGCTGTCGCACCGGATCCTGGCCGACCTGTCGCTGGACATCGCCTTCATCGGCGTCGACGGCATCGACGAGACCGGCGCCACCGCCCACCACGAGGGCGAGGCGAACATCAACCAGCTGATCGTCAGCCGGGCCGCCAAGGTCGTCGTGGTCGCCGACTCCAGCAAGCTCGGCCAGCGCGCCTTCGCCCGGATCTGCGAGCTGAGCGAGATCGACACGCTCGTCACCGACGCGCAGGCCGACGAGTCCCAGCTGGCCGTGTTCAAGGAAGCCGGCATCGACGTGATCCGGTCCTGATCGACTGAAATTCCGCACGGCCACCTCCCAGGGGTGATCTCTGACTCGTCAGCACGATCATATCTGACTCAAGGGGCCCTGTAATGAGCAAGAGTGCGCAGTCTCAGCGCGGGAGACACGGAAGCAGCACCGCAGGGCGCTAGGCTTTCGACGGATGAGGACTGCAGCGGCGAGACATTGGGAGGGCATCATCGCCACCGGCATCGACCCCGCGTCCTGGGCGTACGCCGAGGACTACACCGGCGAGACCGACACGGTCGCCGGTGCCCGGGCGAGCGCCAACGACAGCGGGATCTCCGCGATCGGACCCGGCGCCGCCTCCGCCCTGAGCGTGCTGGCCGCCGCCGTCGGCGCCAAGTCGGTGGTCGAGATCGGCACCGGCACGGGCGTGTCCGGCCTCGCGCTGCTGCGCGGCATGCGCCCCGACGGCACGCTGACCACGGTCGACATCGACGCCGAGAACCAGCGCCTGGCCCGCAAGACCTTCCTCGACGCCGGCATCCCCGCGAACCGCTTCCGCCTGATCGCCGGCTCCGCCCTGGACGTCGTCACCCGCCTGACCGACGGCCACTACGACCTGGTCTTCTGCGACGCCGACAAGCGCGAGTACACGGCGTACCTGCACGAGGCCCTGCGCCTGCTCCGCCCCGGCGGCGTCGTCGCTTTCGACAACGCCCTGCACGCGGGCCGGGTCGCCGACCCCTCCCACCGCGACGCCGACACCACCGCCGTCCGCGACCTGATCCGAGCCGTCCGCGACGACGACGACCTGGTCTCCGCCCTCCTCCCCTGCGGCGACGGCCTCCTGGCCGCCGTCAAACGCGCGGAGTGACCGACCCGCGCACCCTGAGTCACTGAAAGAGCAGGGAACTACCTAATAAAACCAACAAACATACTAAGATGGACTCTGATTAGTATGTTTGTTGGTTCTTTGGGGGTTCTTTTCCGCCACCAGCTACCCGCCCTGCTGACGGAGCTCGCCAACCGAGCGCGGGTCCAGAGCATCACCGCGTCGTCGGCGATCGAGGGTGTCGTCGTTCCCGACGTACGCCGAGCCGCTGAAGTCATCGACGGGCGGGCAGGGGTGCTGCGTACGAGAAGTGAGAAGGAGCTTGCCGGCTACCGCAAGACTCTCGACTACCTGTTTCAGGAGGACTGGCACCCGCTGAACCTGGGGCTCCTCCTGCACCTGCATCGGCTGCTCTGGTCGGAGACCGAGTACGGCGGTGGACAGCTGAAGACCGACGACAACCTGGTCGTCGACCGGTCGCCTGATGGGACGCAGACCGTCCGGTTTCGGCCCGTACCGGCGAGTGAGACGCCGGACTGCCTGGTGAACCTGATCGACCGGTACGACGCGGCGCAGCGCGCCGGCCGGCATCATCCTGTGCTGCTGGTCGGGCTCGCGGTCCTGGATCTGCTGGTCATCCATCCCTTTGCTGACGGCAACGGCCGCGTCGCTCGGGCGTTGACGAACGCCCTGCTGATCGACGCGGGGTACGAAGTCTGTCGTTGGGTTTCACTCGAGCAGCTGATCGCCGAGTCCGCGGACGGGTACTACGACGCGCTGCTGGCCTCCACGAACGACTGGCACGAGGACAGTGCGGACCCCTGGCCGTGGTTGAAGTACTTCGTCACGGTTCTGTCGTCGGCGTACGAGACCTTTGCGCAGCGCGCAGCGTCCGATCGCTCTGGTGGGACCAAGCAGGAGCGGGTCCGGAAGTACGTCCTCGAACACGCTGCTCCGGTGTTTCGGCTGGCCGACATACGGTCGGCCCTGCCGGGCATCAGTGATCAGACCATCCGCTTGGTGCTTGACCAGCTCAAGGCCGAGGGCCTGGTCACCCCCGACGGAGTAGGGCGGGGCGCAGTGTGGAGGCGATCGCCCGACGCGAGCCAGCTGCGCCGCTAAGCCTGCTCGGCATGGCCGGTGAGGCGGGTGATTTCGTTGGTGACCGTGTGCCAGGCCTCGCTGAGTGGGTCGATGAGCTCGTAGTGGCCCACGCCGTCCAGGCGGTCGAGCTTGGCGGTGGGGTGGGCGGCGAAGTAGGACTCGGAGACCGACAGCGGGACGCGCTGGTCGCGGGTGCCGTGGATGAGGGCTACCGGGGCGATGGGAGCCGGGAGGTGGGTCGGGTCCAGGTCGTTGCGGACTCCGGAGCTGATGAAGGCCTGTACGGCGCCGTCGTCGAGCCAGAGCTGGTCGGCGAGGAGGAGGTCGGCCACGGGGGCCAGAGCAACCACGCCGCGAAGCTGGACCGGGTTGAGCGTGGCTGCGGCCCACAGGGCCAGGTGGCCGCCTGCTGAGTGGCCTACGAGGACGTAGCCGGCGTGCAGGTCCATCAGGCTGGGCAGGCGGTCCAGGGCCTCGCGGACGTCGTTCGTCGTGATGTCGGGATGCCCGGGGACCCGGCGGTACTCCACGGACGCCACGGGCCAGCCCTCGGCGGCCAGGGCCTCGCCGAGCGGGCGGGCGTGGATGCGGTCGTACTCCGGCCGCCAGAAGCCGCCGTGCAGGAAGATCACGGCCGGGCGGTACTCCTTGGCGTGCCAGACGTCGACCACGTGGTCGGCGTCCTCGCCGTACCGGAGCTGCTCGTCGGGCTCACGGGCCTCGCGGGACAGCACTGAGCGGTCCTCGGTCATCCAGACCTCCCCAGGTAACGCGTCGCGTTGGCGGTCAGCAGCTTGTGCCGCTGATCGTCGGACAGGAAGGCGGCCTTGCGCACCACCTCACCGGCCGGACGCTCACCCAGCGGGTACGGGTAGTCACTGCCGACCATCACCCGGTCCTCACCCAGCGTGTCGACCAGCAGCCGCAGCGGGGCTTCGTCGAACACCACGGTATCGACAAAGAAGCGGTCCAGATAGTGGCTCGGGGCATGCATCGAGGCGCCGCGGACGATGTCGCCTCGCCGGTGCCAGGCGTTGTCGAGCCGGCCGATCCAGAACGGGAAGCTCCCGCCGCCGTGCGCGAAGCAGATCCGCAGCTCCGGAGGGATCCGGTCGAAGGCCCCGCCGAGGATCATCGCGAGCACGGACAGATGGGTCTCCGCGGGCATCCCGGTCAGCCAGCGCGCCATCCAGCGGTCGATCCGCGGGCCGCCCGGCATGTCCCAGGGATGCACCAGCACCGGGGCGCCGACGTGGGCGCAATGGGTGAGAAAGGCAACGATCCCCTCGTCGTCGAGGTCGCGGTCGCCGACGTGGTTGCCGATCTCGACGCCCACATGTCCGGCGTCGAGGCAACGATCCAGCTCCGCGCAGGCTGCGTCCGGATCCTGCAGCGGGACCTGGCAGAACGGGACGAACCGCTCGTCCCCGGCGAGCGTCTCCAGCGTGCGGTCGTTGAAGATCCGGGCCAGCTTGACCGCCTGGACGGTGGGGCGTTCGTACCCGAAGAACACCGGGGTCGGCGACACCACCTGCAGGTCGATGCCGTCGGCATCCATGTCGGTACGCCGTACGCCGGTGTCCCAGGCCTGCGGACCGACCGGCCGGAACTCGGTCTCGCCGACCATGATCATCGCGGCCCGCTCGGAGTCGATCCGCAACCACGGCCAGCCGGTCCCCCCACAGGCCTCGGCCAGGTCCGGCCAGCCCTTGGGGACGAGGTGGGTGTGAACGTCAACCGCCATCAGACTTTGCCGGGGTGCAGCGTGCCGCACTCCGGGCAGGTGCGGGCGTCCTCGCTGTCGTAGAAGGCCTTGAAGACCGGCGGCAGGTCCTCGACGATGTCGGTGACCTGCAGCTCGACCTCGTGCACGATCGCGTTGCAGTTGGCGCAGTACCAGCGGAACTTCTCCAGTACGCCGGGCTCGCGCACCCGCTCGATCACCAGGCCGATCGACTCCGGCCCGCGCTGCGGCGAGTGCGGCATGTTGCGCGGCAGCACCCACATCTCGCCGGCGTTCACCTCGACGGTCGCGGGACCGTCCTCTGTCATCACGTTCACCCGCAGCTCTCCGGAGATCTGGTAGAAGAACTCCTCGTACGGGTCGACGTGGAAGTCGGTGCGCTGGTTCGGCCCGCCGACGACCATCGTGATGAAGTCGTCCCCGGTCGGGAACATCTGCTTGTTGCCGACCGGCGGCTTCAGTAGGTGCTTGTTCTGCTCGACCCACTCCGGAAAGTTCGTCGACTCCAGGTTGACCATTGTCAGCTCCTCTGCGGGATCGCCGCCACGGCTTGGATTTCAATCAACAACTGCGGATGCGGCAGCTGATGCACCGCCACCGTCGTACGAGCGGGCCCGGTCTCGTCGAAGAACTCGCCGTACACCTCGTTGTACCCGCCGAAGTCGTTCATCGACACCAGGTACGACGTGACGCTGACCAGGTCCTCCAGCCCGGCGCCGACCGACGCCAGGATGTCGCGGATGTTCTCCAGCACGGCGCGCGTCTGGACCCGGATGTCGAGCGTCGTCGTCCCGAGCTCGTCGACCGCCGCGCCGGCGATCGTGTTGTCCGGCAGCCGGCTCGACGTCCCGGACACGTAGGCGAACCCGCCCGCCACCTTCACGTGCGGGAACCGCCCGCGCGGCACCGCCTTGCCCGGTACGACGGTCATGAGAGCTCCACGCAGACGTTGGTCAGGTCGGAGTAGAAGTCCACCGAGTGAGTCCCACCTTCGCGGCCGAGACCCGAGAGCTTCATGCCCCCGAACGGCGTCCGCAGGTCGCGGAGGAACCAGGTGTTGACCCACACCAGGCCGACGTCCAAAGCGAAGCCGGCGCGGTGAGCGCGGCCTACGTCGCGTGTCCAGACCGTTGCCGCCAGCCCGTACTTGCTGTTGTTGGCCAGGGCGAACGCCTCGTCCTCGGTGTCGAACGGCGCGATGTGGCAGATCGGGCCGAACACCTCCTCGGTGTTCGTGCGGGCGTCGGCGGGCAGGCCGGTGACGACCGTCGGTTGCACGTAGCAACCGTTGTCGCGGGCGTCGCCGAACGACGGGACGCCGCCGCCGGCCAGGACCGTCGCGCCCTCGGAGCGGGCCAGGTCGTAGTACGACAGAACCTTCGTCCGGTGGTCCTGCGAGATCAACGGCATGTTCACCGTCGCCTCGTCGGACGGCCCGCCGAAGGTCAACCCCTCGGCCCGGGTGGCGAGGCGCGCGCAGAACTCGTCGTACACCGGGCGTTCGACGTACAGGCGCTCGGTGCACAGGCAGACCTGACCGCCGTTGGTGAACACCGAGCGGACCGAGCCCTCGATCGCCGCGTCCAGGTCGGCGTCGGCGAAGACCAGCCCGGCGTTCTTGCCGCCGAGCTCGAACGACACCGCCTTGACGCCGTCGGCCGCAGCCTTGGCGATCGCTGACCCCGTCGCCGACTCGCCGGTGAACGTGATCGCGTCGACGCCGGGATGCGTGGTCAGGAACTCCCCCGCCGACGACGGGCCGAAGCCGTGCACGAGGTTGAAGACCCCGTCCGGTACGCCGGCCGCCGCCATCACCTCGGCGAGCACGGTCGCCGACGCCGGGGTCTCCTCGGACGGCTTCACCACGACAGCGTTGCCGCAGGCAAGCGCCGGCGCGACCTTCCAGGTGAGGAGGAGCAGCGGCAGGTTCCAGGGGACGATGATCGCGACGACGCCGGCGGGCTTGCGGACGGCGTAGTTCAGCGCCCGGCGGCCGTCCGGGAGCGTGGTCGTGTAGGACTCGGTCGGCGCGGTCGTCGCGAAGTCAGCGAACGCCCGGAAGTTGGCCGCGCCGCGCGGGATGTCGAGCGTGCGCGCCTGGCTGATCGACTTCCCCGTGTCGCCCACCTCGGCCGCCACCAGATCGTCGAACCGCCGTTCCAGTTCGTCGGCGACGCGACGCAGTACGACGGCCCGCTCCTGCTCGCTCATCCGGCCCCAGGGGCCTTTCAAAGCGGCCTGCGCAGCGCCAACCGCCGCGTCCACGGTCGAAGCATCAGCCTCACACACGTCGAAGATGTGCGCGCCGGTCACCGGGCTGTGCTTGGCGAACCTCGAAGCACTCTCGACAAAGGAGCCGTCGACGAAGTTCCGCAACAGCCCAGGCTCAGTCACTACGCCGGTCAACAACTCGGGTCGCCACAACGAAGTCATCGTCTCTTCACCACCGCTCTGACCAACGCACCTACCGCGCCGACTCCCACACCAACCGCCAAACCCAGCGCCTGATGCTGCCGCCGGACGCGCTGGCGGACTTCGGCGTACGGCGTCGTGCTGAAGCTCACCAGCTCGTAGCGGGACACATACCGCCCGGGCAGCAGCCGCTCCACGAAGTGCTCGAACTGCTTGGTCAGGCGGAAGACCGGGGAGGCGACCTTGTCGCGCATCTCGACGAAGTTGGCCAGCGCCATCTCGGCGATCGCCTCGGTGTTGTCGCGGCGGCGCGCCTCGAAGAGTGGGAGGGCGCGAGCCCAGGAACCACCGGTTTCGTCCAGGCAGCGGTCCAGGGCGACGACGTCCTCGAAGGCGCAGTTCGCGCCCTGCCCGTAGAACGGCACGATCGCGTGCGCGGCGTCGCCGATCAGTGCCGTCCGGCCGTGCGCCTGCCACGGATGCGTGTGCACAGTCCCCAGCACACCCACCGGATTCTGCAGGTAGTCGTCCACCAAGGTAGGGGCCAACGGCAACAGATCCGGGTAGTGCTCCCCGAAGTACCCCAGGATCAGGGCCGGCGTCGTCAACGCGTCGAACGACCCGGAAGGCCAGAACAGCGTGCAGGTGAAGGACTTGTCCGGGTTCGGCAGCGCGATCATCATCGACGTCCCGCGCGGCCAGATGTGCAGCGCGCCGGGATCCAGCACGAAGTCCCCACCGGCCGGGGGGATCGACAGCTCCTTGTACCCGTAGTCCAGGAAGTCGACGTCGTCCACCACCGACCCGTCCGCGACCAACTGCCCACGCACCGCGGACCCAGCCCCATCAGCCCCCAGTACGACGTCCGCCGACACCTCGACCAGACCGCCCGGTGTCTCGAACCCCAGAGCCCCGGTCTGCGAGTCCAGCGACACCAGCCGGTGCTCGAAGACGATCGAAACGCCAGGAGCCTTCTCGGCCGCGTCGAGCAGCGCGTTGTTCAGCGCACCCCGGCTGATCGAGTTGATCGCGCGATCCTGCGACGCGCTGTAGGCCTGGAAGTCCAGCGGCCCGTCGACCGGGTGGATCATCCGCCCCTTCATCGGCAGCGCGTCGGCCATCACCTCGTCGTCGAGCCCGATCCGCCGCAACGCGTCCAGCCCGCGTTCGGAGATCGCCAGGTTGATCGACCGCCCGCGCTCGGCCGCGCCGGTCCGCGGGTCGGCGCGCTTCTCGTACAGGGTCACCGACAGACCGCGCCGCGCCAGGAAGCAGGCGAGCAGACTGCCCGTCAGCCCGGCACCAACGATCGCGACAGTCATCTGGCCTCCGTCAGGCAGTCTCGGGTACGGCGGCCGCGAGAGCCCGCGCCGCACGCCAGCAGTCGTGGTAGAGCGAGTACAACGGCACCGGCGCGAGCCGTACGACGTCCGGCTCGCGCGCGTCGGCGATCACGCCGTACTCGAATCTCAGCGTCTTGCACAGCTCCCCCGCCCGCAGCCCACCGCCGACCCGGATCGACAGTTGCGCGCCGCGCCGGGTGGGATCGGAAGGCGTGATGATCTCCAGAGGCCGGCCGGCCGTGACCTCCAGCAGCAACCGTTCCAGGTACGCCGTCAACCGCAGGCTGCGCGCCCGCAGTACGTCCATCCCGACCTTGTCGAACAGCTCGTACGACGTCCGCACCGGGCTCATCGCGAAGATCGGCGGGTTCGACACCTGCCACGCGTCGGCCGAGCGCGGCGGCCGCGACTCCGGCGCCATCTCGAACCGGGTCGCCGGCTCGGTGCTCCACCAGCCCTCGAACCGCGGCAGGTCGCCGCCGTGGTGCCGCTCGTGCACGAAGGCCCCGGCGAGCGCGCCCGGGCCGGAGTTCAGGTACTTGTACGAGCACCACGCGGCGAAGTCCACGTCCCAGTCGTGCAGCTGGAGCGGAACGTTGCCCGCGGCATGCGCCAGGTCCCAGCCGACGACCGCGCCGGCCGCGTGACCGGCGGCGGTGATCGCGGGGATGTCCATCAGCTCGCCGGTCAGGTAGTTGACGCCGCCGAGCAGCACCAGCGCGGTGTCCGGGCCGAGAACCCCGACCACGTCCTCGGTGCGCAGCGCGTCTTCACCGGCGCGCGGCTTCAACCGCACGATCGCGTCGTCCGGATCGAGCCCGTGGAAACGCGCCTGCGACCGGACGGCGTAGCTGTCGGACGGAAACGCCGAGTCCTCGATGACGATCCGGAAGCGCTCAGCGGTCGGGCGGTAGAACGAGACCATCAGCAGGTGCAGGTTGACGGTGAGCGAGTTCATCACCACCGTCTCGTTCGGCAGCGCGCCAACCAGCCGGGCCGCCGGTGCCGTCAGCGACTCGTGGTACGGCAACCAGGGGCGCTCGGCCTCCAGATGCCCCTCGACTCCGAGAGCAGCCCAGGCGTCGAGGTCGGCCAGCAGTTCACCCCGGGTCGCCCGAGGCCGCAGCCCGAGCGAGTTCCCCGCGAAGTACGCGACGTCCGGGTAGGGCCCACCGTCCACCGGCGGTACGTCGAACAGCTCGCGATGCCCCGGATCCCCGGCGTCCAGCGCGAACGCCTCGGCCTCCGAGCCGGGTCGCGCCGATCCGCCGCTCTCCGCGGTCACGCCTCGGCGGCCTCGTCCGCGGGCTCGGCGACGGCCGCCGGCGGCTCGACCACCTGGCCCTTGCCGAGCACGGTGACCCCGCCCTTGGACACGGTGAACCCGCGCGCCCGGTCGTGCTCGGGGTCGACCCCGATCTGCACGCCCGGCGGGACCTCCACGTTCTTGTCCAGGATCACGTTCTTCAGCACCGCGCCGGCGCCGATCTTGCAGTTGTCCATGATCACCGCGCGCTCGACGTGCGCGCCGACGGCAACGATCACGTTCGAGCCGAGCACCGAGTGGTCGACGACCGCGCCGGACACGATCGAGCCCTGGCAGACGATCGACTCGCTGACGGTCGCGTGGTCGGTGAACTTCGCGCCGGGCAGCTGCGGGTGCGAGGTGAAGATCGGCCAGTCGGAGTTGTACAGGTTGAACACCGGTTGGACCGAGACCAGATCCATGTGCGCCTCGTGGTACGAGTCCAGCGAACCGACGTCGCGCCAGTACGAGCGGTCGCGGTCGAGCGCGCCCGGGACGTCGTTGTCCTTGAAGTCGTAGACGCCCGCCTTGCCCTCGGCAACCAGCATCGGGACGATGTCGCCGCCCATGTCGTGCCGGCTGGCCGGGTTCGCGGCGTCCTTGCGCAGCGCCTCGACCAGGACGTCGGCCGAGAACACGTAGTTGCCCATCGAGGCGAACGTCTCGTCCGGGGAGTCCGGCAGCCCCGGCGGGTCGGCCGGCTTCTCCAGGAACTCCGCGATCGTGTGGCCGTCGTCGGCGGTCTTGATCACGCCGAACTCCGACGCCTCGGCCCGCGGCACCCGGATGCCGGCCACGGTCACGCCGTTGCCGCGCGCGATGTGGTCGGCGACCATCTGCGAGGCGTCCATCCGGTACACGTGGTCGGCGCCGAACACGACGATGATGTCGGGCTTGGCGTCGTTGATCAGGTTCATCGACTGGTAGATCGCGTCCGCGCTGCCCTGGTACCACTGCGGGCCGAGCCGCTGCTGGGCCGGCACGCAGGTGACGTAGTTGCCGAGGAAGGTCGACATCCGCCAGGTGATCGTGACGTGCCGGTCCAGCGAGTGCGACTTGTACTGGGTCAGCACGCACAAGCTGCGGATGCCCGCGTTGACCAGGTTGGACAGCACGAAGTCGATCAGGCGATAACTCCCGCCGAACGGCACGGCCGGTTTGGCCCGGTCCGCCGTCAGCGGCATCAGCCGCTTGCCCTCGCCGCCGGCCAGCACGATTCCGAGAACTCTGGGTGCCTTCGCCATGTCCGCACCCTAACCGTGGATGCCGCCGCGCAATAGACGCTTGCGAGTGTCGCCACACTGAGTACATGCCAACCCTCATCGAGCCGACTGTCGCCGTTCACCGTTCCTTCCTCGCCGCGTGGGACGAACTGCGGCCGGAAGAGGAGCGGTGGATGGGCGCGCACGCCCTCGACGAGGACTGGACCAGGACCCAGGCCGAGGACCCCGCGGAGTTCGCGCGACTGGTCGACCGCATCCGGTCGGAATCAGATGAGCGCACCGAGCTCCCGCCCGGCCTGGTCCACCAGACCGTGCTCTGGTTCGTCGACGGCGCCGAGTGGCTCGGCCGTCTGTCCATCCGTCACGAGCTCACGCCCGCGCTGCTCGAGCTCGGCGGCCACATCGGGTACGTCGTACGGCCGTCGGCCCGGCGCCGGGGCCATGCGTCCGACATGCTCACCCAGTCGCTGCCCCTCGCGGCCAAGCTCGGCATCGACCCCGCGCTGCTCACCTGTGACGTCGGCCACGACGCCTCCCGCAAGGTGATCGAGGCGGCCGGCGGCGAACTGGAGGACGAGCGGCACGGCAAGCTGCGTTTCTGGGTGCCCACAACGCTGAGCTGATCTATGGTCGGGAGCATGAAGGTCGGCATCCTGACGCGTGAGTACCCTCCGGACGTGTACGGCGGGGCCGGTGTGCACGTGGACTTCCTGGTCCGCGAGCTGCGCCGCCTGATCGACGTGGACGTGCACTGCATGGGCGAGCCACGGGCCGGCGCGACCGCGCACTCCGAGGACGACGACCGGATCGCGACCGCCAACTCCGCGCTGCGCGTGCTGTCGACCGACCTGACGATGACCGCCGGAGTCGGCGACAGCGACCTCGTCCACTCCCACACCTGGTACGCGAACATGGCCGGCCACTGGGCCAAGCTCCTGTACGGCGTACCTCACGTGGTCACCGCGCACTCGCTCGAGCCGCGCCGGCCGTGGAAGGCCGAGCAGCTCGGCGGCGGCTACCGGCTGTCGAGCTGGGCCGAGCGCACGGCGTACGAGTCGGCGGACGCCGTCGTCGCGGTCAGCCGGGGCATGCGCGACGACGTCCTGGAGTGCTACCCGACCGTCGACCCGGCCAAGGTCCACGTCATCTCGAACGGGATCGACGCCGACTTCTACCACCCGGACCCGGCCACCCACGTGCTCGACCGGCTCGGTGTCGACCAGAGCCGCCCGTACGTCACCTTCGTCGGCCGGATCACCCGGCAGAAGGGCGTGCCGCACCTGCTCCGCGCCGGGCTGCAGCTGGACCCGTCCGTGCAGCTCGTGCTGCTCGCCGGAGCCGCCGACACGCCGGAGCTGAAGGCCGAGACCGACGCGCTGATCGACGAGCTGAAGGCGGCTCGCGACGGTGTGTTCGTGGTGTCGGAGATGCTGCCGCGCGAGGACGTCCGGCAGGTGCTCACGCACGCGCTGGCGTTCTGCTGCCCGTCGGTCTACGAACCGCTCGGCATCGTCAACCTGGAGGCGATGGCCTGCGAGACCGCCGTCGTCGCGAGCGCGGTCGGCGGCATCCCCGAGGTCGTGAACGACGGCGTCACCGGCACCTTGGTCGCGTACGACGAGAACGACGTCGTCACGTTCGAGCGACAGCTGGCCGAGGGCATCAACGACCTGGTCGCGAACCCGGCCAAGGCCGAGGCGATGGGCAAGGCCGGCCGCGAACGCGCGGTCTCGGAGTTCGGCTGGGACGCCGTCGCGGACCGGACGGTCGCGCTGTACAACTCGCTGCTCTGAGCTTCTCGCGGCGAGCGCGGATCGTGGCGCCTTCCGCTGGAACAGCCTGGGTCCTGTCAGTCCCAGGAACAGCAGGGCACTCCCTGATCCGCCGGTGCCGACGAAGAGTGGGTGGTAGATCCACTTCGTCGAAAGGCAGCTCATGAGCAACGTTCCCGGCGGCACCCTCCGCCTCGCCGACGACCTCGTCATCAGCAGGATGGGGTACGGCGCGATGCAGCTGGCCGGCCCGCACGTCTTCGGACCGCCGAAGGACCACGACGCCGCGATCGCCGTCCTGCGCGAGGTGGTCGCGCTCGGCATCACGCACATCGACACCAGCGACTTCTACGGCCCGTACGTCACCAACCAGCTGATCAAGGAGGCCCTGCACCCGTACCCGGCCGACCTGCGGATCATCACCAAGGTCGGCGCCCGGCGCGGTCCGGACGCCAGCTGGATCATGTCCCGCGACCCGGCCGAGCTGAAGGCGCAGGTCCACGAGAACCTCGAGCACCTGGGCGTCGACGTGCTCGACGCCGTCAACCTCCGGGCCGGCGACAACGACCGGCTGAACGACGACTCGATCGCCGAGCAGTTCGGTGCGCTGGCCGAATTGCAGAAGGAGGGCCTGATCCGGCACCTGGGGCTCAGCAGCGTGACCGCCGGGCAGCTCGCCGAGGCCCAGGCAATCGCGCCGGTGGTCACCGTGCAGAACCTGTACAACCTGGCTCAGCGGCGCGACGACGCGCTGGTCGAGCTCTGCGCGCGGGAGAACATCGCGTTCGCGTCATACTTCCCGCTCGGCGGCTTCACACCGCTGCAGTCCGGCACGCTGACCTCCGTCGCCCAGCGCCTCGACGCCACACCCCAGCAGGTCGCCCTCGCCTGGCTGCTGCAGCGCTCGAGCACCAGCGTCGTCATCCCTGGCACGTCGTCGATCGCCCACCTGCGCGAAAACGTCGCGGCCGCCGACCTGGTCCTCCCGGCCGACGCGATCGCCGAGCTGGATGGAATCGCCGGGTCGACGCCCACCACTGACTAACCTTCGCGTGGGCCGCGGCCGGGCCCGCCGCTGAGCGTTCGGCCGGCGAGCCCGCCGAGGTTGATCAGTGGTGCACGTCGGCGATCAGGCGATACCGGCGAGCGGGTCCTCCGACGTGAGCCACGTGGTGAGGAGCCGGGCGCCGGCGCCGGTGGCGCCGATCGAGTACTCGTACTCGTCGCGCGGGGACTCGGCGATGCTCGACAGGTCGAGGTGCGCCCACGGGACGTCACCCGCGAACGCCTTCAGGAACAGCGCGGCGGTGATCGACCCCGGGCCCTTAGAGCTGTTGACCGAGTCGGCGATCGGCGTCGAGATCAGGTCGGCGTACTCGGCCGGCAGCGGCATCCGCCACAGGCGCTCGCCGGACACCTCGCCGGCCGCGGTGAGCTGATCGGCCAGCGCGTCGTCGGTCGCGAACAGCCCGCCGTACAGCATCGCGCCGAGCGACACCTTGATCGCGCCGGTCAGCGTCGCGACGTCGACCAGCGCGTCGGGCTTCAGCTCCTTGACCGCGTAGGCGAGCCCGTCGGCCAGCACCAGCCGGCCCTCGGCATCGGTGTTCTTCACCTCGGTGGTCCGGCCGCCGTAGTGGCGGATCACGTCGTCGGGGCGGTACGCCGTGCCGGACGGCATGTTCTCGGCCGAGCAGACCAGACCGGTGACCCGGATCTTCGCGCCGAGCTCGCGCAGCGCCGACATCGTCGCGATCACCGAACCGCCGCCGGTCATGTCGCGCTTCATCGACACCATCGACTCGCGCGGCTTCAGCGACAGGCCGCCGGTGTCGTAGGTGATGCCCTTGCCGACCAGTACGACGTACGGCGTGTCGGGGCCGGCGCCGTCCGGCGTGTAGTCGATCCGGATCAGCCGCGGCGGCCGGGTCGAGCCCTTGCCGACCGCAAGGATGCCGCCGAACCCGTCGGCCGCGAGCGCCTTCTCGTCCCAGACCTTCACCTCGAGCCCGCCGTGCGCGGCCAGCTCGGTGGCCCGGGCCGCGAGCCAGGCCGGGTCCTTCTCGTTCGACGGGGTGGTGGCGAACTGGCGGGCCAGCCAGCCGGTCCGGCCGACCACCAGGCCGCGGTCGACCGCGGCGGACCGGTCGGCGTCCGAGCCGTCGGTCAGCGTGATCCGGCCGGCCACCGGCTGGCCCGGGTCGACGGTCTTGAGGGTGTACGTGAACGAGCCGAGCACAAGGCCCTCGGCGAAGCCCTGGAGCGCCTCGTCATCGATGCCTTCGGCAACAAGTGCGGTGAGCTCGTCCTTGCCGCGGCCGAAGCGGGCGACCGCCGCACCGGCGTGTCGCAGCTCGGCCGACGTACCGGACCCGGCGCCGACGAGCAGCACCTCGGTGACCTCGCCGGACAGCAACGGGTACGCCGCGGTGGCGCCGGCCGTCGTGCTGAACCCCGTGTCGCGCTGCACCTCGAGCAGGCGGTCGAGATCGACCCCGAGCCGCTCACCGGCTTGTTTCGCGGCGGCGGGCAGACCGGCCTCGCCGACCACGACGACCCAACTGGGGGCACCGTGCACAGGGAGCCCGGGCTGCCAGGCCACGGCCGGCAAGGTGGGGAAGACGAACTTGGCGCTACGGCGAGCCACAGGAGACCTCACGAGGTTTGATCAAACGTGCCTTGGTTGTTCCGACCGGGACTTTACTTCGGGAGCAGAAGTAACAACCCCGGCGGGTGCCTGGAACCAGGCAGCCACCGGGGTTGTTACGGGTTTTGTCAGGAGGGTGCGCGTGGCGTCACCCTGCGGGGACAGCTAGCCGACTACGGCCTTGAGCGCGTTCCCCAGCTCGGTCGCCTCATCCGCGTTCAGCTCGACGACGAGCCGACCGCCGCCTTCGAGCGGAACCCGCATCACGATGCCCCGGCCCTCCTTGGTGACCTCGAGCGGACCATCGCCCGTCCGCGGCTTCATCGCCGCCATGCGCGCACCCCTTCCCTCATTCGGATACTGTCCTCATCGGTTTTGAGCGACGACACCGCGCGGTGACCGTCGCCGGCGCCACGCGGTGATGCGCCGTCGGCGCGTATCGCAGTGTGTATCAGGACCCATTATCCCCGATCCGAGGCCAGAGCCGCGCACCATACGGCAGACTCAGGTCTCGTGCACGCCCGATCAGCCCTTTTCGACCTGTACGGCGACCACCTGCGTGCCCGCGGCGCGCGGGCGCCCGTGGCCGCCCTGGTCCGGCTGCTCGCGCCTCTGGGCGTCCAGCCGCCGGCGGTCCGGACAGCCGTCTCGCGGATGGTCCGGCAGGGCTGGCTCGAGCCGGTCCGGACCGACGGGCAACCGGGGTACGCGCTGACCACCCGGGCGCGTCGCCGGCTCGACGACGCGGCCGTCCGGATCTACCGCACCGACCAGGACAGCGACGGCCTGGACACCGTACCGGCCCCGTCCGGACGGTGGGACCGGCACTGGCACCTGTGCATCCTGCGCGAGGTCCCGAACGCTCGTCGCCGGGAGCAACTGGTGAGCCAACTTTCCTTCCTGGGTTGGGCTCCGCTGTCCGACGGCGCCTGGGTCGGGCTGCGCCACGACACCGAGGTGGACCAGATCCTGGCCGCCGAGGGAATCGCCGCGGACCGGTTCCGGGCACCGGTCGACAACGACGCCGTGGAGTTCGCCCGGCGGGTCTGGAAGCTGGACGACCTGGGCGCGTCGTACGACGCGTGGCTGGTCGAGGCGAAGGCGCTGGTGGCGCGGGCCGAGGGCGAGGTGAGCGACGAGCAGGCGTTCGCCGTACGGTCGGAACTGGTGCACGAGTGGCGCAAGTTCCTGTTCGTCGACCCGGGGCTCCCGGCGGAGCTGCTGCCGGCCGGTTGGGCCGGTGCGCGGGCGGCCGAGTTCTTCGATTTTCACGCCGCGCGCCTTGGCCACGCGGCCGGGCGTTTCGTCGACAACTGCCTGACTGTTCACTGACCTTTTCTCACCGATTGTTGGGAGCTCGCGACGATGAGTGACTCTGTGGTGTACGACGTGACCGACGGCGTCGGCACGATCCGGCTGAACCGTCCCGACGCGATGAACTCGCTGGACACGGCGACCAAGGTCGCGCTGCGCGACACCGTGCGCGCGGCCGCCGAGGACGAGGCCGTGCGGTGCGTCGTACTGACCGGGACCGGGCGGGCGTTCTGCGTCGGGCAGGACCTGAAGGAGCACATCACCCTGCTCGAGGCCAACGACCTGGACGCGCTGTGGTCCACCGTCCCCGACCACTACGCGCCGATCGCGCTGGCCCTGGCCGAGATGCCGAAGCCGGTCATCGCCTCGCTGAACGGCGTCGCCGCCGGCGCCGGCGCGTCGATGGCCTTCGCCTGCGACTTCCGCGTCGTCGCCGACACCGCAGGCTTCAACTTCGCCTTCACCGGCATCGGTCTGTCCTGCGACACCGGCATCTCGTGGACGCTGCCCCGGTTGATCGGCCAGGCCAAGGCCACCGAGCTCCTGTACTTCCCCCGCACCATCCCCGCCACCGAGGCACTGTCGCTGGGCCTGGCCACGTCCGTCGTACCAGCCGCCGACCTGGACACCGCCACCGCAGACCTCGCTCAGAAGCTCGCTGCGGGCCCCACCCAGGCGTACGCCGGCGTCCGCCAGTCCATCGCGTACTCCGCGTCCCACACGTTGGCCGAGGCGTTGGCGTTCGAGGCGGGCAAGATGCAGTCCACCGGCAGCACCGAAGACCACCGCAACGCGGTCGCCTCCTTCGTCGCCAAGCAGAAGCCGGTCTTCGAAGGCAAGTAGCACGCGCACCCGTACGGCGCACCAGGACCATTCCGCGCCCAACTTTTTCCGGCCGGAGCGGCCTCAACCAGCGCTGAGCTGGTCGGCCGCATCACCGCGGCCGCAAGGGGCAAGTCAGCGGGCGATGCAGTCAGCGAGGTGGTCGTTGACGATCCCGGTGGCCTGCATCAGCGCGTAGGCGGTGGTGGGCCCGACGAAGACGAACCCCTTCTTCTTCAGCCCTTTGGCCATCGCGATCGACTCCGGCGTGGTCGCCGGTACGTCGGCCAGCGTCTTCGGCACGTGCTGCTGCTCAGGCCGGAACGACCACAGGAACTCCGTGAACTCCCCCGGCTCCAACTCCAGCAGAGCCCGCGCGTTGACGATCGCCGCGTTGACCTTCAGCCGGTTGCGCACGATCCCGGCGTCGCTCATCAACCGCGCCCGGTCGTCCTCGCCGTACGCCGCCACCACCTCCGGGTCGAACCCGGCGAACGCCCGCCGGAAGTTCTCCCGCTTCCGCAGAATCGTGATCCACGACAACCCCGACTGGAACCCCTCGAGCGTCATCCGCTCGTACAGCCCGCGGTCGTCCCGGATCACCTGCCCCCACTCGTCGTCGTGGTAGGCCACGTACTCCGGCGCCGACACCGCCCAGTCACACCGAGGCCGCCCGTCGGCCCCCAGCACACTCACAAGCCTGGACGCCGAACCACATCAGGCGCCGCACTGTGCCGGCCCCGCGGAGCCTCCTCGGAGGAGTCACCCGCCTCACCGTTCTCCGCAGGTACGTCTTCGCCAGCGCCCGAGTTCGCAGCAGCGGTCGCGGTGGCCGGCCGCCAGACACCTTCGACCACGTCGGCGTCGGTCTCGGCCTGCCGACCGCCGTCGGGCTGGCCGTCAAGCGGCAGTTGCTCAGCCTGCTGGTCCTCGGGCGGCGGCGCATGCTGGAACCAGGCCTCCGGTTCAGCCTCAGCCTGCGGCACGGCCACAGGCTCCTGCGTCCCGAGCTGGTCCAACGTCGGCGAGTACTCATCCACCTGCCGAATCGGGTACGCACCAGCCCCCACCCCCGGCGCCCCGGCCGGTTCCCCGGAGGTCGAGTACGGGTCAGCCTGCGGAGCCGGGTGCGGGTCTGCCTGCGCGGGCCCATCGGCCGGAGCCTCGTACGGGTCAGCTTGTACGGCGGCCGGAGGCTCGTACGGGTCTGCTTGTACGGCGCCCGGCGCGTCAGCCGGAGCATCGTCCGCTTGTACGGCGGCCGGCGCGTCAGCCGGTGAGGCGCTCAGTGTGTCTGTCGGCTGTGCGTACGGGGTCGACTGGGCAGAGGGTGTCGTGCTCGCCGGGTCGGCGTACGGGACTGCCTGCGTCGGGTCGGCTGCGGGAGCGGCGTACGGGTCGGCCTGCTGGCTGGCGGGAGCTGCGTACGGCGCTGCCGGTACGTCGGCGGCATCGGCGTACCGGTTGTTCTCCGGCTGCGGCGGGAGAGCCGGGTCAGGCGGGAGGACGGGCTCGGGCTCCGGGAACGTGGGCTCCGGCTCGGGCGGGCGTACCGGCTCGGGCTCGGGCGGGTGCACCGGCTCGGGCTCGGGCGGGTGCACCGGCTCGGGCTCGGGCGGAAGCACCGGCTCCGGCGGGAGCCCCGGCTCGGGCTGGGGCGGCAGAGTGTCTGTCGGGTCGCTCGCGCCGGCTTGAGGCAGGGCGTCCGTCTGTGTCGGCTCGGCAGCAGACTCCTGCGGCTCAGCGGCAGACTTCCGTGCTTCGATGGCGGCCAACCGTGCGTCGAGAATGCTCTGCGGCTCTGCGGCAGCCGACGGCTGCCGTGCGGCGGCGCCCTGCTCGACGACGGACGCCTGCTCTGCAGCAGACGGCTGCGGAGCGGCGGCCTGCGGGTCGACGGCGGCCTGCTGCCCGGCGGCGGCCTCCGGGTGAGCAGCAGCCTGCTCGTCAGCAGCAGCCTGCTGGTCCGCGGCGGGCTGGTCTGCGGCTGCGGGCTCGGCGACGGGGAAGTCGCCGCCGACGAGGATGGGCTTCTGGTAGCCGGTGTCGTCGAAGTCGGTGAGGTCGTAGTCGGCGCGGGAGGTGAAGCCGGCGCCTTCGGGGCCGTGCAGGATCGGGGTGACGGCGCGTTCGAGGTCGGCGATCCGGCGGTCGCGTTCGGCGACCTCGCGGCCCAGGCGTTCGAGCAGGCCGTCGACCTCGTCCATCCGGTAGCCGCGCAGCGCGACCGCGAACCGGGTCGTGGCGATGTCGTCGGACGACAGCACTTGGCGGGCGGGTACGGACACGTCCGGCCGGTCGTCGTAGGCGGGGCTCATCGCGCCCCAGCGCCCGGAGGCGACGACGGCGACAGCCCCGATCAGTACGACGACAACGAGCCCGAAGAACCACATCACGGGACCGATCGTGCCACGCCGGGGTGCACCGGCGCACAATCCCCGCGGGTTTCCGCCACCGAGACGGGGTCAGCAAGTCGCCGAAGCTACGTACCTGCCGCGCTCGGTGTCAGCTGCCGTCGGAGCCCAGCCGGTGCTGCTCCCGCCGTTCGCGCGCCTCGGGGTTGTCCTCGACGTCCGCCGCCGCGGCAGCCGCCGCTTCCTCGGCCGCTGCATCAGCCATCTCGCCGGCCTTGACGATGTAGCTGATCGCCTCGTCGACGTCGTCGGTGATCGTGAACATGTCCAGGTCGGCCGCCGAGATCTTGCCGTCGGCAAGCATGGTCTCGCGGAGCCAGTCGGCCAGCCCGCCCCAGTACGACGTGCCGAACAGCACCACCGGGAACGACGTCACCTTGCGCGTCTGCGCCAGCGTCAGCGCCTCGAACAGCTCGTCCAAGGTCCCGAAGCCGCCGGGCATCACCACGAAGCCCTGGGCGTACTTCACGAACATCGTCTTGCGGGTGAAGAAGTACCGGAAGTTCATCCCGATGTCGACCCACTCGTTCAGGCCGTTCTCGAAGGGCAGCTCGATGCCGAGCCCGACCGACACCCCGCCGGCCTCGGAGGCACCCTTGTTCGCGGCTTCCATCACGCCCGGCCCACCACCGGTGATCACCGCGTACCCGGCCCCGACCAGCTTCCGCCCGAACGACTCGGCGGCGGCGTACATCGGGTCGTCGGGCTTGGTCCGCGCCGACCCGAACACGCTGATCGCCGCGCCCAGCTCGGCCAGCATGCCGAAGCCCTCGATGAACTCCGACTGGATCCGCAGCACCCGCCACGGGTCGGTGTGCACCCAGTCCGACGGGCCGCGGCTGTCCAGCAGCCGTTGCTCGGAGGTCGACTGCTGCACCTGCTTGCGCCGCATGACCACCGGCCCCCGCTGCTGGGACTGGGGGCGGTCTGGGTGAATGGAATCTGCCATGCCCCCAGATTAGTGCGGCCCACCGACGGCCAGCGGGGACTCGCGCGGACGGATCAGGCTGTCAACCAGCTCCTCAACCGCTGTTCACACTGCTCGATCTCCGCCTCCGGCACGTACTCCTCCTGCTTGTGCGCGAGCAGCGGGTCGCCCGGCCCGTAGTTCACCGCCGGTACGCCGAGCAGCGTGAACCGCGCAACGTCGGTCCACCCGAACTTCGGCTGCGGTTCACCGCCCACGACCTCGAGGAACGCGGCCGCCGCCGGCCGCTGCAGACCCGGCAGCCCGCCGGGCGCGCTGTCGGTCACCACGACGTCGTACCCCTCGAAGACCTCGCGCACGTGCGCCTCGGCCTCGGCCTCGGACCGGCTCGGCGCGAACCGGTAGTTGACCGTCACCGTGCACAGATCCGGTACGACGTTGCCGGCGACGCCGCCGCTGATCCCGACCGCGTTCAGGCCCTCGCGGTACTCGAGCCCGTCGATCGGCACCCGCCGCGGCTCGTACGCCGCCAGCCGCGCGAGCACTCCCCCGGCGGCGTGGATCGCGTTGACGCCCATCCACGAGCGCGCCGAGTGCGCCCGCTCGCCGCGGGTGGTGATCTCGGCCCGCATCGTGCCCTGGCAACCGGCCTCGACGACCGCGTTCGACGGCTCCATCACCACCGCGAAGACGCCGTCGAGCAGCTCGGGGTTGGACTGCGAGAGCTTGAACAGCCCGTTGCGCTCGGCCTCGACCTCCTCGCAGTCGTAGAACACGTAGGTGACGTCGCGATTCGGCTCGGCCAGCGTCGCGGCCAGCCGGAGCGCGACGGCGACCCCGCCCTTCATGTCGCAGGCGCCGAGCCCGTGGATCAGGCCGTCGGCGCGACGCGACGGGAGGTTGTCGTTCAGCGGGACGGTGTCCAGGTGCCCGGCGAGGACGATCCGCTCGGCGCGGCCCAGGTCGGTCCGGGCGACGACCGTGTTCCCGTGCCGGAACACCTTCAGGTGCCCGTACGCCGACAACGCGGCCTCGACCGCGTCCGCGAGCTCCTCCTCGGTCCCACTCACCGAGGAGATGTCCACCAGCGCGGCCGTCAGGTCGGGTCCGGATTGCGTCAGGTCCAACTTCGCCATCAATCGTCCTCTGGTTGGGGCAGGAACACGCAGAACTCGTTGCCCTCGGGGTCGGCGCAGATCGACCAGTCGATCTCGTCGTCCTGGGGCCGCAGCAGTGTCGCACCCGCGGCCAGCACGGCGTCGAGGGTGTCCGCGTCGACGTCCCAGTGGATCCGGTTCTTCACCGTCTTCGGCTCCGGGACCGAGATGAACACCCAGTAGTCGAACGGTGTGCCCGGCACGTTCTCCAGCCAGCTGTACGGCTTGCCCTCGCCCGCGTTGAACTCGCCGCCGAGCAGACCGTGCCACCAGCGCGCCTGGGCCTCGGGGTCGGCCGAGTCCACGACCACCTCCATCAACCGGTACGCCGGAACGCTGTCGCGCGGGAACCCGCAGAACTCGCCGCCCTCCGGGTCCTCCATCACCGCCCAGCTCTGCTCGTCGCTGATCGGCGACTGCACGGTCGCGCGGAGGTTCTCCAGGTCGGCGATCGCCGAGGTGTGCACGTCGAGGTGGACGCGCTGCTTGACGGTCTTCGGCTCGGGCACCTTGTTGATCCAGACGGTCTGCTCCGACGATTCGCCGCGCAGCGGCACCGGCCCGTCCGCCGCCGCGTCCACCGGCGGGGTCAGGCCGAGCACCGTCCCCCAGAACTCGGTCATCGGGCCGACCGAGTTCACGTCGACACACAGGTCCTTGAAGCGCGCAACACTCATCCCCCAAGGCTAGAGGGATCCGCCGACTGTTTCCGGTAGTGCCGGTTGACGCGTTCGCGGTTCCCGCACGACGGTGAGCACCAGGTCTGGCGGGGATCGGTCTGCAGGAAGTAGCGGACGCAGCGAGCCGCCGGGCAGGCCCGCAACCGCAGGACGTCCGGCCCGCTGAGGAAGTCGATCGCCGACCGGGCCACCGCGCCGGTCAGCAGTTTCAGCGGGTCGCTGCTGCGCGCCGACCAGGTGGTCGTCGGCAGGTCGGCGTCCTCCGCCCAGGCCAACTGAGGCGTCCCGAGGAAGTCCGCCGTCCGGTTGAGTCGCCGAAGCGCCGTCGCGGGATCGAGCGGTGCGGCCAGCTCGACCCGAGTAGGAGCCGCCGGCCGAACGGCCCGAGCAAACAGGTTCCGTACGACGCTCCGCAGATCGACCAGCGCAGGCGAGACGTCGGAAGAAGACAGCTCCAGAGATCGGCCGACCACCTGCTCGACCTCCGGCGCCGTCTGCTCCAGAAAGGCCTCGACGCCCTCATCCGTGGCGAGCACGTCGAGCAGGCCGCCGTGGCCATCGTGGCGGATGGTGCGGGCTAGTTCCAGGGCGAGCACAGCCCGATTCTAATGGGATACCCGCTTGCTGCCATGTGAAGGCCTGCTCTAGGGTCCTAACGTCAAGTCTGGCAACTGCCGTTAGGAGCGTCATGCTGAAACCCGAGGTCCCGGCCGCCGTGCAGCGGTTGAACGTCGTACTGGCCGAGGTCGACGAAAGCACCGCGCGCGGGCCGTCGGCGTTGCCGGGCTGGTCGCGGGCGCACGTGGTGGCGCACCTGGGGAACTTCGGCGACGCGATGACGCGGCAGGTCGAGGAGGCGCTCGAAGGCCGGCTGGTCGACATGTACGACGGCGGCCCGCCGGCCCGGAACGCGGCGATCGAGAGCGACGTGGCCAAGTCCGCGGGCGAGCTGACGCAGCACGCCAAGGAGGCGCTGGCCAACCTCGTGGCCGCCTGGGAACGCGTCGACGACTGGTCGCGTCCGGTCCGCCACCGCAACGGCACCCTCGCCGACACCGTCTACAACGCCTGGCGCGAGGTCGACGTCCACGCCGCGGATCTCGACCTGAGCTATACCGTCGACGACTGGTCGCAGGAGTTCTGCCTGCACCTGCTCGACTTCCTCCGACCGCGCGTCCCCGAAGGCACCCGCCTGGTCCTGCAGGCGCCCGACGTCCGCTGGGCGCACGGCGAGGGCGACGACCTGGTGGTCGAAGGCGAGCTCACCGACCTGACCGCCTGGATGGCCGGGCGACAGCCCCGGGGACCCCTCACCGGCGATCTCCCGGAACTGCTGCCCTGGCCGTGACTACTTGAGCCCGGTGGTCTTCATCGCGTCGACGAGTCGCTTCTGGCCGGCGACGAAGACCACCACGGTCGGGATCGCCGCGATCACCGCGGCAGCGAGGATCAGGTTCCACGCCGACGCGTACTGGCCTTGCAGGCCGGAGATCCCGAGCTGCACGACCCGCAGGTCCGGGTTGCGCGTGATGGTCAGCGGCCAGAGGAACGCGTTCCAGTTGGCCAGGAAGAACAGTACGGACAGCGACGCCAGGACCGGGCGGCTCAGCGGCAGAATGACGCTCCAGTACCGGCGCCAGTAGCCGCAGCCGTCCAGGTCGGCGGCTTCCTCCAGCTCGCGCGGGATGTTCAGGTAGTACTGGCGCAGCAGGAAGATGCCGAAGGCATGGAAGATGCTCGGCACGATCAGCCCGGCGTAGCTGTCCAGCAGGCCGAACTGCTTGGCGACCAGGAACAGCGGGACCAGGATCACCGGCAGCGACACCAGCAGCGTCGACATGATGCCGGAGAAGATCAGCGCCCGGCCGGGGAACCGCAGCCGGGCCAGCGCGTACGCCGCCATCGAGTGGAAGAACAGCGCGATCACGGTGACCGCCACCGACACGATCGCGGAGTTGAGCAGGAATCTGGGCAGCGGGAACTTCAGCAGCACGTACTGCAGGTTGTCCAGCGTCCAGCTCGACGGCCAGCCGAACGAGAACACGTCCTCGGCCGGCTTCAGCACGCTCAGCAGCACCCACAGCAGCGGCGCGACGGCGATCAGCGCCAGCACGTGCGCCAAGACGGGAAAGAACCTAGTCCTCATCGAAACGGCCTCCCTTCGTGAAGGCGAACATCAGGCCGGTGCAGAGCACGAGGATCGCCACCACGACGGTCGTCAGCGCCGCGGCGTACCCGAGGTTGTTGAAGGTGAACGCCTGCTCGTAGATGTAGAGCACGACCGTGCTGGTGGCCCGGGCCGGGCCGCCCTTGGTCAGCACGAAGACCAGGTCGAAGGCCTGCAGGCCGGTCACCGCGCCGATCGTCGAGTTGACCACGACGAAGAAGCTGGTCGGCCGCATCAACGGCCAGATCACGAACCGGAACCGCTGCCAGGCCGAGGCGCCGTCGATCTGCGCCGCGTCCTCGAGCTCCTTCGGCACGTCCTTCAGCCCGGCCAGCAGGACGAGCATCTGGTAGCCCATCACGAACCAGACGCTGATCACCACATAGGTGCCCAGGGCAAGCGACGGCGTCCCGAGGAACGACACGTCGCCGAGCCCGAACGGCGCCAGCAGCTTGGAGACCGCGCCGCGCTTGTCGACCAGCAGGAACTGCCAGATCAGGCCGACCACGACCAGGCTGACCACGTGCGGCAGGAAGAACGCGGACCGGACCCAGCCGATCCCGCGGAAGTGGTTGCGGACCAGCATCGCCAGCCCGAAGCTGATCACGAACGCGATCGGCACGAAGCTGACCACGTAGATCGCGGTGATCTTCAGCGACGCCCAGAGCTGGTCGTCGCTGCCCATCAGCTTGTAGTTGGCCAGGCCGACGTACTGGTAGTTGCCGAACCCGTCGACCTTGAAGAACGCGACCCCGAGCGCGAGCACCATCGGGACGGCGACGAACGCAAGCAGGCCGAGCAGGTCGGGGGCGAGGAAGGCGTACGCCGCCAAGGCCTCGCGCCGCTTGCGCGTCATACCAGGTTTGGGCGTGGCCGCCGTACGGCGGACCGACGGCTTGGACGGGGGCGCTGTCGTCGTGGTCATCAGCTGATGGGCGCGCCCTGGTAGGTCTTCAGGAAGGTGTCGATCCGTTCCGCCGCGTCGGCCGCCGCCTTGGCCGGGTCGGAGCCGTTCAGCTGGCAGGCCTGGATCGCGTCGGCGATCGGCTGGTACACCTCCGGTGGGAACCGCGGCTCGGGCTGACCGGTCGGCGCGATCTCGTCGACGAACTTCTTCAGCACGCCCTGGTCGAAGGCGCCCTTGGCGTCCGCGGCCTGCTGGACCGACTTGCGCGGCGGCACGTTGGTCTTCACCACGGTGTTCCACTGCCGCTGCCGTTCGATGCCCTCGGCATCGGTCGAGCCGAGCGCCCAGGTGATGAACTTGGCCGCGGCCTCGGGGTTCTTGCCCTTGGAGTTGGCCACGAACGCCCAGCCGCCGAGGTCGGTGGCGGGCTTGCCGCCGTCCGGCGTCGGCAGCGGAATGATGCCGTACTTGAACTTGGCGGCCTTGCCCTTCATGTCGGCGACCGCCCAGATCCCGCTCTGCTGCAGCGCGACCGCGCCGGAGCCGAGGTTGGACACGACGTCGCCGCCGCCGTCGCCGAGCGCCTTGCGCGGCGCGACCTTGGCCTGGATGGTGTCCTTCCAGAACTTGAGCGCCTGGACGGCGGCCGGCGAGTCGAAGGCGACCTTGCCGTCCTTGATCGGCGTACCGCCGCCCTGCCAGAGGAACGGGTACCAGGTGAAGTTCTGGTAGTAGCCGGGCAGCGTCTCGAACATCACGCCGTACCGGTCCTTGCCGGTCAGCTTCTCCGCGACGGCCAGCGTCTGGTCCCAGGTCTTCGGCAGGTCGGCCTCGGACAGCCCGGCCTTGGTGAAGGCCGCTTCGCTGTAGTACATGGCGAGCGGCTCGATCTCCATCGGCAGGCCGTACACCTTGCCGTCGACCGATCGCGCCTCCAGTAGGCCGGGCAGGTAGTCGCTCTTCGACTCGGCGGGCAGCGCGGACGAGAGGTCCTGCAGCACGCCGCCGTTGTAGTAGCGCAGGAAGTCGCCGGGGCTGATCAGGAAGATGTCCGGGCCCTCGCCGGACTGGAACGCGGTCTGCAGCGTCGTCCCGTTCAGGTAGTCCTTGCCCGGGATGTAGCGCAGCTTGACCTTGACGTCGTTGTTGGCGTTCCACTGCTCGGCCACGTCGACGAACCACTTGCTCTGCGGGCCGCCGTCGTCGGAGGGACCGTAGAAGTTCCAGAACGACATCTCCTTGCCGTCGCCACCGCTACCGCCGTCACCTCCGCAGGCGGTCAGCAGGGGGCCGCCGAGACCGGCGGCGGCCAGGGCGCCGAGACCACCGCGCAGGACGGTACGCCGGCTGATCGGCCTGGACGGGGAGGGACGTGCGGGCATCTGGGGCTCCAGGGGTAGCGCTCCGGAAACGGGCAATCGATTTCTCGCAATCTACGAGCGGTCACCGGAACGGTCAAGAGGGTGACGGTCGCGAATTCGGCCGCACGGGGTGGTTGCCCTTGTTTTGCACAGGATGCAGGCGTTGACACTGTCGCCACCCGCTGCCTAGTCTTCGGAAATCGATTTCTGACACAGACCGGAAAGCGGGTCGAGGATGCCAGTAGTGCCGAACCGTGCGGACCGCCCCGCCGCCCAACTCCCGCGGGATCTGGTCACCCGGGGGCTGGCGGCGGCACGGAGTGCGATCGAGACCGAGGCCGCGGCGGTCTCCGCGCTGGCGGACCGGCTGGACGGGGTCTTCCTCGACGTACTGACCGCGGTGGCTGGTTGCGAAGGGCATCTGGTCGTCACCGGCCTGGGCAAGTCCGGCCTGGTCGGTCGCAAGATCGCCGCGACGCTGGCCTCGACCGGGACGCCGGCGACCTTCATCCACTCCGGCGACGCCCTGCACGGCGACTCCGGCGCGGTCACCTCGCGCGATCTCGTGCTCGCTTTGTCGGCATCGGGCGAGACGGCCGAGGTGTGCGCGTTCGCGCGGATGCTGGCCGAGCGGCAGATCCCGGTGATCGCGATGACCGGCGCCGAGGAGTCGACGCTCGCACAGTTGGCGACGTACACGCTGGACACGATGGTGCTGCGCGAGGCCGACCCGTTGAACCTCGCGCCGACCGCGTCGACGACGGCCGCGCTGGTGATGGGTGACGCGCTCGCGTGCGCGCTCGTCGTACTGCGGGAGTTCACGCACCACGATTTCGCCCGGTTCCATCCGTCGGGGGCGCTCGGCCGCCGGTTGCTGGGCGGTGAGGCATGAGCCGGTACGACGTGTGCGTCCTCGGCTCGTTCATGAAGGACCTGGTCGCGAGCGCCGAACGGCGGCCACTGCCGGGCGAGACCCTGCACGGCACCGGGTTCGCGGAGTTCCTCGGCGGCAAGGGCGTGAACCAGGCGATCGCCGCGGCGCGGATGGGGGCGCGGACCGCGATCGTCGGGACGATCGGCGACGACCGGTACGGCGAGGAGTTCCTGGACCTGCTGAAGACCGACGGCGTCGACGTCGACGGGGTGATCCGGCATCCGTCGCTCGGGACCGGGGTCGGGCTGCCGCTGGTGCTGCCCGACGGGAGCAACTCGATCATCATCGTGTCGCGGGCCAACGCCGCGATCACGCCCGACGACATCGAGGCCGCGGCCGGCGTACTGACCGGCAGCCGGGTGCTCAGCGTCCAGCTCGAGCTCCCGGTCGAGGCGAGCCGCGCTGCCCTCCGGCTCGCCTCGGCCGCGGGCGTCACCACGATCCTGACGCCGGCGCCGGTCGGCCCGGTCGATCCGTCGCTCGCGGCGTACGTCGACATCCTGGTCCCGAACGAGGTCGAGGCCGCGGCGCTGACTGGGCTGGACTGCGACGACGAGTCGCAGGTGCCGGTGATCGCGCGCAAGCTCGCCGACGAGTGGGACCTGCGCGGATGCGTGGTGACGCTGGGGTCGCGCGGGGCCTACGTGCTGGATCGTTCCGCGGGGGTTGAACTGCGGGTGGCGGCGCATCGGGTCGACACCGTGGACACGGTCGGGGCCGGGGACGCGTTCTGTGGATCGCTCGCCGCGTCGCTGGCGGAAGGGGCGTCACTTGCGGACGCCGTACGGCTGGCGAACGCTGCCGGAGCACTGTCGACGACCGTCAACGGGGCCGCCGCTTCGGCTCCTTCACGGGCAGCGGCTTCGGGTCTGCTGTCGACCGGTGCCGACGGCTCGGACATCGATTCGTCGTCGTTCGCCGCCGCTCCGCCCCAACCGTGAGACTCTAGATGCCGTCCAGACGGCGCCTACGGGTTGAACGGGGAGTGAGCATGACGACGATCTACGACGTCGCGCGTAGATCAGGCGTGTCCCCGGCCACCGTGTCGCGGGTGCTGAGTGGCCGGCGCAACGTGGACCCGGAGCTGTCCGAGAAGGTCCGCGCGGCCGTCGCCGAGCTCGGGTACCGGCCGAACGGCGTCGCGCGGAACCTGCGGCGAGCCAGCACGAACCTGTGGGCCGTGGTGATCTCCGACATCGAGAATCCGTTCTTCACGTCGCTGGTGCGCGGCCTCGAGGACGTCGCGCAGACCGAGGGCTACCACGTCGTGCTGTGCAACTCCGACGAGGACCCGGCCAAGGAAGCGGCGTACGCCGGTGCGGTGCTGACCGAGCAGATGGCCGGCGTGGTGATCTCGCCGACGTCGACCGCCGAGGGCGTGCAGCAGCTGGCCGAGGCGAAGACCCCGATGGTGCTGATCGACCGCCGCGTCGAGGGCGTCGAGGCCGACACCGTCCTGGTCGACAACGAGCACGGCGCCGCCGAGGGCGTGAAGCACCTGATCGACGGCGGCTACTCGCGGATCGCCTGCATCACCGGCCCTCGTCGCGTCAGTACGGCGATGGACCGCCTCGCCGGGTACCGCGCGGCCCTGCGCGCCGGCGGCATCCGCTACGACAAGGACCTGGTCCGCCACGCCGACTTCCGCGAAGCCGGCGGCTACGCCGCGATGGAGAGCCTGCTCGAGCTCCCCGAACCACCCGAAGCCCTCTTCGTCACCAACAACCTGATGACCGTCGGCGCCCTGGAATGCCTGGCCAAGAAGGGCGTCCGAGCCCCCGCCGACATCGCCGTCGTCGGCTTCGACGACATCCCCTGGGCCGACCTCGTCGTCCCCAGCCTCACCACGGTCGCCCAGCCGACGTACGAACTCGGCCGCACCGCAGGCCTCCTCCTCAAAGACCGAATCGCCGCCCCCGGCCGCCCGCCGTCGACAGTCACCCTCCGCACCGAACTCCACATCCGCGAAACCTCGGCTCCCAAGAACGCGCGGAAGAAGAACTGAGCAGCTGCTAATCTGGTGAGCACGAGGCCTTCGATGGCCGCGGAGAGAACGCCAGGTCTGCTGCCAGACCCTTCCGGTTGCACCGGTCGCGGCGCTCCGGACCATCGAAGGCCTCGTCCTTTGCCTCAAAGCCCGTCCACCGGCCACCACGGGTAGGCGTCCATCGTCCGCGGCAACGCCATCACCTTGAAGCCGTGCCCCCAGGTCTCCCCCTCGACCCGACGCAGCTGGTGCCTGATCGCCAGCAGATGATGCTGCTCGAATCCCCCGAACTCGTCGGGCTCCAGAGCCGCCCGCAACATCCCGGCGTACTGGTCAGCAGCCTGCGTTCCACCAGCAGACCGGCGACGTAGTTGTAGAACTGCAGCTGGTATGGCGGCCTGTCGGCACGGAGTCGCTTCATCTGCTCGGACCGGCGTACTGGCTTACCTGCCGGCGAGGAAAAAGAGGTGCACCGATCGGGACCCTCAGGTGGCCGACCGCGACGTGCGCACTCGTGGACGCCTTCAGGTGCGGTTGATTTGCTCCGCTTTCGCCGTACGGCGGGGGTCGTAGGTGGGGACCCATTTGGCCAGCCAGGTGGAGCCGGTGAGGGTCAGGGCTCCTAGGACCAGGGAGGCTGCGGCCAGCGGGAAAGCCAGGGTGATGGCGCCGATGAGGACCGGGCCGATGACCGAGCCGAACTCGGCGCAGAAGGTCCAGCCGGCGAGGAACTGGGCTCGATGGCCGGGTGGGGCGGCGTCGGCTCCCAGGGTTTTGACGATGCCGGAGCCGAGGCCGTTGCCTACGGCCATGAGGACGCCGACCGCGAGAATGCTGGTGAAGGCTGTGGAGAGCGGGAGGGTGAGCATGCCGATGCCCAGGAGGACTGTGGCGGGGACTGCGATCCAGACTCGGCCGAGGCGGTCCATGATCACGCCGGCGGGGTAGAAGAGCAGCATCTCGACGCCGTTGGTGATGCCGAAGACGATCGAGGTGTCGGTCGCGGACAGGCCCAGGTGCTCGCCCCACAAGGGGATCAGGCTGGTGCGGGCGGCGCGGGCGACGGCGATGACGAAGACGCCCGTGCCGAGGGTGAGGAACGTGCGGCGGTGGTCCAAGAGGACCTGCTTCAGGGGCAGGCGTTCGACCTGGACTGGCGCGTGGGCGCCTTGGGGTTCGCCGGCGGTGAGCAGGACGACGATCGCGCCGACGGAGCCGGCCACGCCGACGCCGTACGCGCCGGGCATGCCCCAGTGGTGACCGGCGAAAGCGCCGAGGAACGGGCCGACGAAGAGGCCGATCCGGCTCACCCCGCCGAGCGTCGACAGCGCGCGGGCGCGGAGCTCGACGGGGACGACTTCGGTGACGTACGACTGGCGGGCCAGGCTGAACACCGCTCCGGCCAGGCCCGCGACCAGCAGGCTGAGGCCGAGCAGCCACGGCGTACGGACGACCATCGCGGCGCACCACGCGACCGCGCTGACGACGGCCGCGACGAGGAGTGCGTGCCGTTCACCGATCCGTGCGACGAGCGCGCCGGCCGGCAGCGAGCCCGCGAACTGACCGATCCCGAGGACGCCGACGAGAAAGGCTGCGAAGCCGACCGAGGCCCCGAGCTGGAGTGCCGACAACGCGACCACGGGCAGCACAGCGCCCTGCCCCACGGCGTTCAGCACCGTCGGACCGAACGCGGGCACAGCAATCCGCCAGAGACTGAAGCCGCTCATCCTCTCCTCCGTATCTCTCGACATCAAGATACATGAGCTGAAGATATCTAGTGCGGTGGCGGAGGCGGGACATTCCCGGCGCGGATCCAGCGCACGCAGTCGAACGCGCTCGCCGCCGGCGGTCGCACCCGCAGCCCGGCGGCGACAGCGCGCGCATTGTCGAGCTGGAACGTCCCATCGTTCGACCCGTCGTGCGGCAGGTGGAACCGATCGACCTCCGGCGCCCAGTCCACCGCCAGCTCAGCCGGTACGACGGACCGCCACGCCTCGACCAGGTCCCGCATCGTCCACGTCTCGCTGACCGCGGTGAAAGGCCCCGCGAACCGGCCCGTCGTGACCAGCAGCAAGAAGTTCGCCAGGTCGCGCGCGTCCAGCCACTGGATCGGCTGCTCGGGCCGGGCCGCGCACTCCAGCGTGCCCATCGAGGCGATCGCCTGCCCCCAGTTCCCGAAGTCGGGGTTGTACGGTCCGACGACGAAGCCGGAGCGGATCGCGGCCGTGCGCTCGCCGTACAGGTCGGTCAGCAGGTGCTCGGCGCGGACCTTCGACGGGCCGGTCCGCGGTTGAACAGCGTGACCTGATGGCCGTCCCGCAGCGCGGCCTCGACGACGTGACGGCCGAGGTTCTTCGTGCCGCCGAGGACGAGCAGCCTCACGGGAGCTGGTCCAGGAGGCCGGCGAGCTCCTCGAGCAGCGGGTCGATCCAGTCCTTCGACGACGGCACGGTGTGCACGCCTTCCTCGATCACCCAGGCCAGCGCGCGCAGCGTGAAGCCGCAGCCGCCGATCAGCACCTGCCGCTCGACCAGCCCGCGATCGGCTTCGGCGACCTCGCAGTACCGGCCGACGAGCAGGTCCCGATCGTGGCCTAGGGCAACGGCTTCGCGCGTCAGGGTGTAGAGGTCGGGCAGCTGCGGCGCCAGGTAGGTCAGCGGCCAGTCGACCGGCGTCCAGCGTTTACCGTCGGTGACCAGGTTCTTGCCGACGTAGTCCCCGTGCACCACGGCCGGTCGCACCAGTCGGTGCAGCTCGTCCACCGCGGGCCGCAGGCGCATCTCGGCCCGCTCGACCAGGTCGGCGGAGGAGGCGCGAGGCGCCCATCCGGCGACCTCGGGGCGGCCGGCGGAGATCTCCGCGGCCAGCGCCACCAACCGGTCCGCGTCGAACTCACTGTCCCCCGAGACCTTCACCGACCGGATCTCCGCCAGCAGCTCGACCGCCGCCAGGAAACCGTCCAGGCTCGGCTCCTGCTCGAGCGTCACCCGGCCGACGTCCTCCATCACCAGCAGCACCGCGTCGTCCAGCCGCACCAGCTCGATCAGCTCGGGAGCCGGCAGCCGCAGCGGCCGGACGTACCGCTCGTACGCCGTACCTTCGGTGCTCTGGGCGTCGCTCCCCCGCTTCACGATCACACTGCGCAGTCCGTACGACAGCCGCCAGACCTCCGACGACCCCCAGTACCGCAACCGGTCGCCGCTCACGTCGCCCAGCACCGGCGCCCGGGTTGCCTTCAGCACGGCCGGCTCGACGGCCTCGATCCACACCGGCAGCACGCCGTACACCCCTTTCTCAGACCAGCCAGTGAAGCACGCCCTGTCCACAGTGTGCGTACCAATTAGAACGCTTCGGCACCGTCTGGCAGGCTTGCCCGCATGACTGAGACTGCCGCGCACGCCTGGGGCTTCGGCCTCGCCACCGTCACCGAGTCCGGCTCGGTGCTCGACGTCTGGTACCCGGCGCCCGAGCTGGGCACCGCACCGGCGGACGCGAAGGCGCCGGCCGCGCTGATCGCTGCCGAGGGCAACGACGACCTGCGCAAGGTCCGCCGTCAGGTCGTCAAGGCCGAGATCGCGCTGGACGCCGCCCCCGACGGTACGGCGGACGCGTACCTGCGGCTGCACCTGCTGTCGCACCGTCTGGTCCGCCCGCACGGCGTCAACCTGGACGGCATCTTCGGCGCCCTGCCGAACAACGCCTGGACCTCGCACGGCCCGGTCCCGGTCGACCAGGTCGAGCAGGTCCGGCTGCGCGCGCGGGCCGCGGGCCTGCACCTGTCGGTGACGAGTGTCGACAAGTTCCCCCGGATGACCGACTACGTCGTACCGTCCGGTGTCCGGATCGGCGACGCGGACCGCGTCCGCCTCGGCGCGCACCTGGCCGACGGCACCACCGTGATGCACGAGGGCTTCGTGAACTTCAACGCCGGCACCCTGGGCACCTCGATGGTCGAGGGCCGGATCGTGGCCGGTGTGGTGGTCGACGACGGCAGCGACATCGGCGCCGGCGCGTCGATCATGGGCACGCTGTCCGGCGGCGGCAAGCAGGTCGTGTCGATCGGCAAGCGCTGCCTGCTCGGTGCGAACGGCGGGATCGGCATCTCGCTCGGCGACGACTGCGTGGTCGAGGCGGGGCTGTACGTGACGGCCGGCACCAAGGTGACGCTGCCGGACGGCGCCGTCGTCAAGGCGCGCGACCTGTCCGGACAGTCGGGCCTGCTGTTCCTGCGCAACTCGGTCACCGGCGCGGTCGAGGCACGGCCGCGCACGGGTGAGGGCATCACGCTCAACGAAGCCCTGCACGCCAACGCGTGATCATACTTTCTGACGATTTTCCCCCGGCAGCCGCCGAGCCTGCGAACCGGCCGGGGCCGCCGCACGTCAATCAGTTCGTGACCAGCCAACCGGAACCCGGCCCCGTCCCCCGCTCGTTGGGACCCGTATGCCGGTGAATCGTGGAGTGATCGTCGCCGTCGGCGCGATCGGCGCGCTCGCGCTGGCCGTCGGCGGCGCGATCGCGTGGGTCGGCGGCCAGGGCATCGGGCCGCTGATCCCGCCCCGGGAGCAGTGCGAGGCGACCGTCAACGGCACCACCGTGACGCTCGACCTGGAGCAGGCCCAGTGGGCCGCGGTGATCACCGGCGTCGCCGTACGGCGTGGGCTGCCGCCGCGGGCGGCGACGATCGCGCTGGCGACGGCGTACCAGGAGTCCGGCCTGCGCAACCTCGCGCACGGCGACCGGGACTCGCTCGGACTGTTCCAGCAGCGCCCGTCGATGGGCTGGGGCACCGCCGCGCAGGTTCAGGACCCGCACTACGCGGCGTGGAGGTTCTACGACGCGCTGGTGAAGATCAAGGGTTACGAGAAGCTCGCGGTGACGGTCGCGGCCGACCGGGTCCAGCGCAGCGCGTTCCCCAACGCGTACGCCGACCACGAGGGCGACGCGCGGATCCTGGCCTCGGCGCTGACCGGGCAGACCAAGAGCGCGTTCAGCTGCACGCTCGACAACCCGTCGGGCCCGGTCGAAACGATCGGCCGGAACGGTCTGACGCCGCGGGCCGAGGCCGTGCGGCAGGACCTGGTCAAGACGTTCGGCAAGCTGTCCACGGGCGGGTACGCCGAGGGTGGCGTCCGATCGGGGCACATGGAGGGTTCGGCGCACTACGACGGCCGGGCGGTCGACATCTTCGTCAAGCCGATCTCGGCGGCGAACACGACCCGCGGCTGGGCGCTCGCGCAGTACCTGGTCGCCCAGGCGGACCGGCTGAAGATCAAGACCGTCATCTTCAGCGACAAGATCTGGACCGCGGGCGGGCGCTCGGACAGCGGCTGGCGCGACTACCAGGCGCCGGACCGGGCCGGGAACCGCGACACCCTGCGGCACCTGGACCACGTTCACGTCGACGTAGTCGACCAATAGGCTCAGTGACGTGGTCGACCAATAGGCTCAGTGACGTGGTCGACCAATAGGCTCAGTGACGTGGTCGAGCAGTAAACGACGAACTGCGGTGCACCCGGTCGGGGTGCACCGCAGTTCTGCGTACGGCTCAGCTCACTCGTCGTGCTCCTGCGGGGGCAGCGCGGCGATGAACGGGTGGTCCTTGTCGATCTTGCCGAGCTTCGACGCGCCACCGGGCGAGCCGAGGTCGTTGAAGAAGTCGACGTTCGCCGTGTAGTAGTCCTTCCACTGGTCCGGCGTGTCGTCCTCGTAGTAGATCGCCTCGACCGGGCAGACCGGCTCGCACGCTCCGCAGTCGACGCACTCGTCGGGGTGGATGTAGAGCATCCGGTTGCCCTCGTAGATGCAGTCGACCGGGCACTCCTCGACGCACGCGAGGTCCTTGAGGTCAACACACGGCTGCGCGATGACGTAAGTCACTGGTACTCCTCCTATGGCCAGCAGGCGCAGCGGTCGGGAATGCTGCGGTGCGGTAGTGCTCGGTTCTCTAGTATCACGGTAGTAGATGACCCACTCTGCCAGGAGTCCGCATCGTGTCAGGCGTCAGCACCCGTGATATCGGCCACCGTGTCGTGGTCCGCCATCGGCTGGAGGGCGGCCAGGCGACCGACGTCATCGGAGTGCTGCAGTCGTACGACGAGCAGACCCTGGAGGTCCGTCATGCCGACAGTACGCCGTACCGGATCCAGCGGGCAGCGGTGGTGGCGGCCAAACCGATCCCTCCGATGCCGCTGCGGCGGGTGGACGTGGAGCAGCTGTTCCTGACCACCGCGCTCGGCCGGCCCGCGGTGGAGACCCAGTACGTCGGTGAGTGGCTGCTGCGCGCGTCCGGCGGCTGGACCGGCCGGGCGAACTCGGTGCTCCCGGCCGGTGACCCGGGGTTGGCGTTCAGTGACGCGGCCAAGCAGGCGGAGGCGTTCTACCTGGAGCGGGGACTGCCGCCGCTGGCGCTGGTCCGGCTGGGCACGCCGGAGGCCGACGCGTTCAGCGAAGTCGGGTGGACGGACGCGCGGCCGGAGGAGTCCGACACCCTGGTGCTGCACACGACGCTCGACCACGTGAACGCTCAGCCGGCGTACGAGGTGCTGGTGTCGGACCAGCCGGACGCTCAGTGGTACGACGCGGCCTTCGAAGGACCTGTGCCTGCTGCCGCGCCTCCGGTGATGGAAGGTGCTCCCCGGACGGCCTTCGCGTCGGTAGAGCTCGACGGGCGACTGGTGGCGGTTGGCCGGGGCTCGATGACGGGGCACTGGCTGGGTGTCGACGCTGTCCGCGTCGACCCGGCGTACCGGCGGCGTGGGCTGGCCACGGCGCTCCTCCAGGGGCTCGCTCGGTGGGCAGGACCTCTGGGCGGTCGGAGGACCTACCTGGAGGTCGTGGAGCAGAATGCTGGGGCTCTGGCGGCCTACATCGGCATCGGGTACGTCGAGGCGTACCGCTACCGCTACCTGACCAAGCGGTAGGACGCCAGCGCACCGACCAGGCTCAACGCGGCGAAGCCGGCCAGTACGACGCTGAGCGCGTGCTGCGGGTCCGTACTCAGACCGGAGTAGACGGCGCCGGCCAGGGCGACGCCGAAGGCTCCGGAGAGCTGGGCGTTGGTGGCGACCACTCCGGAGAGGTCGGCGGCGTACTGGGTGGGCATGCTCGAGGTGATGCCGCCGATCAGGGTGTTGGCGCTAATGCCCAGGCCCAGGCCGCCTACGCCGAGCAGGGCGAACAGGAGAGGTCCGGAGGTGCCGCCTGCTAGCAGGTAGGTGAGGACGGCCAGGTAGCCCACGCCGAGGATCCCGCAGCCGAGTACTGGGAGCCACCGGATGCCCTCGGGGAGTCTGGGGAGCAGTGGGCCGGCGATGCCGAAGGCGGCGACCCAGACGACCATGGCCAAGCCTGAGTACGCCGGGCTTTTGCCGAGGCCTTGCTGGAGGTAGAGGGCGAGCACGAAGAGCAGGGCGAAGTACGAGCCGGTGGTGGCGCCGTGAGCGAGCAGGCCGGCCCGGACGCGGGGGTTGTGGAGGACCTGGCGGGCGATGAGCGGGCGGCCGCCGGATGCGGCTGCTCGGCGTTCGCCGTACTCGAAGAGGGCGAGCGCGGGGAGGCTGAGGGCCAGGCTGATCCAGGACCAGGTGGGCCAGCCGCGCTCGGAGCCGAGGAGCAGGGGGACGATCACCAGGAGGACCGTGGCGGACAGGGTGAGGACTCCCCTGGCGTCGAGCGGCTGCTTGGTGCCGCGGGCGGGATCGAGGTGGCGCAGGCCCGCGATGGTGAGCGCGATGCCGATCGGGACGTTGACGAGGAAGATCGGGCGCCAGCTCGTGCCGAACAGGTCGGCGGAGATCAGCACGCCGCCGAGGACCTGGCCGGCGACCGCACCGCCGGAGAGGGCGATGGAGAACCACCCGAGGGCCTTGACGCGGTCGCGTCCGGCGTACGAGAGCTGGATGCCGCTGAGGACCTGCGGGACCATCAGCGCGGCTCCGGCGCCCTGGAGGAAGCGGGCAGCGGTCAGGGTGCGGATGTCGGGCGCGAGGCCGCAGGCCAGGGAGGCGAGCGTGAAGAGTTGCAGGCCGGTGAGGAAGACGCGGCGGTAGCCCATCGACGAGCCGAGGCGGGCGCCGGTGACCAGGAGCACCGCGAAGGCGACGACGTACGCCGAGACGACGAGCGCCGCCTGGCCTTCGGTGGCGTGGAGATCGGTTTGCAGCGCCGGGGCCGCGATGTTGGCGACGGCTGTGTCGACGTTGGCCATGAACTGCCCGGTCAGCAGGACGGCAAGCATGGCGCCGCGGCTGGGAGTGGTTGTTGTCCGCACTGTCACGGGGGTGGAACGTGCGGAACGGCCGGCGTGTGAGGGCGGCGTACTAGGGTCTGCTCATGGCGGACCATGTGGTTGAGCGGCCGGAGTACCCGGGTGACTACGAGGGGACCGTGCGGGTCGAGTACACGCCGCACCCGGACGACGGCGTGGCGGACCCGGGCGAGATCGTGTGGACGTGGGTGCCGTTCGAGGAGGACCACCACCGTGGCAAGGACCGGCCGGTGCTCGTGGTCGGCTCGGACGGGCCGTACCTGCTGGCGCTGATCCTCACCAGCAAGGACCACGACCGCGACGCCGCCGACGAGGCGCGCTGGGGGCGGGTCTGGCTCGACATCGGCAGCGGGCCGTGGGACAAGGCCGGTCGCAACAGCGAGGTCCGCCTGGACCGCGTGCTGCGGGTGGAGCCGGCGCAGGTCCGCCGGGAGGGCGCGGTGATCGGCGAGGTGCTGTTCAACCAGGTCGCGGCGGAACTGCACGAACTTCACCGAGCATGACAAAGGGCCGCCGGTGAAGGCGGCCCTTCGTTGTTCGGTGGTTCAGCTCGGCGGGCGGGTGGTGCCGGACGGCTTGCCCGCGCCGGGGGTCGGCGGCGTGTCCGGGGTGTTCGGCGGCGTGCCGGGCTTCGGGCCGCAGCGGATGTCGTCGGCCGCGTTGTAGTTCGTCGTGAACGACTCGGTCTTCACGCGGGCGCCGTTCTTGGCGAAGTAGCGGTAGATCTTGATGTCGAAACCACCGGTCGGCGCCTGCGGACGGCAGCCGGCTTCCTGGCTGTAGACCAGGCCGGGCGAGCGGAAGTTGTACTTCGCCGACTGGCCGGCGGTGATGTCCCAGACCTTGGTGCCCCAGATCTTCACCGTCAGGCTGCCCTGCTTGCCGGGTGTCGACGCCGAGAAGATCGTCTGCACGAAGACCCCGTGCCCGGAGTCGTTCAGGAACTTCAGGTCCACCGACGGCCACGCGACGGTCGCCTCGCGGCCGACCGGGTAGCGGTTGATGTAGACGCTGTGCGCCTTGTGCTCGACGTCCTTGAGCCCGGCGAAGAAGGCCGCGTTGAAGGTCGTGGTCGCCGACTGCGAGACACCGCCGCCGAGGTCGAGCACGAACTTGCCGCCGTTGATGATGTTGCCCTCGGTGAAGCCGTTCTCCTTGGTCCGCTCGCCGACGATCTTGTTCAGGCTGAACGTCTCGTTCGGCTTGAGCAGGGTGCCGTTGATCTTGCGGGCCGCGGTCCCGATGTTGACGTTGCGGTACTCGGCGTGCGGGAACTTGGTGGTGAACTGCCCCATCACCTCCTTGATCCCGAGCCCCTGCGCGGCCTCGGTGGTCAGCTCGGCCTTCGACTTGGCCAGTCCGACCGACGCCTTCCGCTCCCCCTCGGGCTTCGGCAGGATCGACAGGATGGCCGGGATCACCTTGTCCCGCGCGACGACCTCGCCGTCGACCGCGGGCACCACCTGCGGCCGGCCACCGACGATCTGGATGGTGGCGTCCTTCGGCAGCGTCTCCAGGTCCTTGAACCGCTTCTTGAACAGCGGCTCGAGCTTCTTCGCGTCCAGGCTAGGGGTGAACTTGCCGTCCTTGGCGACCAGCTTCAGCGCCGGCGCCAGCTCCTGCGGGGTGAGGTTCACGCCCTTGTCGCCGACGGTGAGCCGGACCGGACCGGACATCGCCGGCTCGGCGTACTCGCTCATCGCCTTGGTGATCGCCTCGGTCCCGGCCTGCGGCTTGGTCACGCCGACCGGCAGGTCCTTCGGGTTCCCGTCGGAGGGGAAACCGGACACCACGGTCTCGGCGGCCTTGTCGTTGTCGAGCTGCAGCCCGTCGGCCGGCGCGTGCTGGACGGCCTTGGCGTCGGGGAAGGTGATGGTGCCCTCGGTGGCCGGGCGGTTGACCTGCTGGGCGAGCTTCTCGACGGCCGCCTTCAGCTTGCCCTCGTCCTGCGCGATCACCGGCGCGACCGCGTCACTGCCGGTCAGCACCTGCCACATCCGGGCCGGGTTGAGGCTGCGGCCCGCGCCCGCCTCGGCAACGGTGGCGTCGACGTCGAGGCTGAGCCCGGCGTCGGCCGGCTTCACCTGGTACGTCGTCTCGCCGGCCTTGAGCTTGATCGGCAGCTTGAGCCGGTCGTCGATGCCCGCCTGCAACTTGGCCTTGGCCTCGTTCTCGGACAGTCCGCCGAGGTCGATGCCCAGTACGGTCGTGTCCCCCGGTACCTTGTCGCCGGTCAGCGCGAACGCCACGCCGTACGCCACGACGAGCACTCCGAACCCCGCCGCGGCGATGATCCCCGCGAGCTTGTTTCTCCCCACCGGACAGAGTCCTCCTGCTCGAACCAGATGACAGACGGCACATCCTACGCGACCGGGGCACGCCGGCTCGCCGCCGATCTGCCCCTACTTGCCCCGGAGATCCCGGTACTGCCCCGCGTAGTAGATCAGGGCGCTGGGGTCATCCGCGGCGCCCAGGCTGAGCACCTCACCGACCACGATCGTGTGGTCACCACCCTCGTACGTCGCCCAGGTGCGGCACTCCAGCCAGGCCGGCGCCCCGGCCACGAGCGGGCACCCCGTCTTCGGCCCGGGCACGGTCGGAATCCCGTCGAACTGGCTGTAGAGGTCCCGTCCCGACCGGGCGAAACGCTCCGCGACCGCCTGGTCACCGGCGGCCAGCACCGACACGGCCCAGTCCCCGCGCGACAGCACCGCCTCGTGCATCCGCACACCTTTGTCCACACAGACCAGCACCAGCGGCGGATCCAGCGACACCGAGGTGAACGCGCTCGCCGTCATCGCGTGCGCGACCCCACCCTGCAGCGTGCTCATGATCGTGATCCCCGACGCGAACCGGCTCAACGCCGTACGGAAGTCCGCGGGCGCGATGCTGCCACTGGAGTCCGGGGTCACTCCAGCAGCCTAAGACCCGCCAGAAGCTGACGTCTCAACCCGGTGTGTGGCCCCGGTCACGCAGCCGGCAACCCTTCGAGCAGTTCCCGTACGTCGTCAGCCGCGCCGGAGCCATGCGCCGCGTACAGCCGCAACGCCTCCCGCCAGTCCCGCCGAGCCTCGTCCGTCCGGCCGATCGCCCGGTAGGTGTGGCCTCGCCTGACCCGGATGTTGGCCTCGCGGTCCCACAGGCTGTGCTCCTCGGCCAGCGCCAGGGCCTGCTCGTGGCGTACCAAGGCGTCGTCCCAGCGGCCCAGCCCGAACGACACGGCGCCGAGGTGGTCGAGAACCTCGGCCACGCCGTTCCACCGCTCCTCGCTCCGGTAGTGCTCGAGCGCCTGCTCCAGCGCGGCGGAGGCCAGCTCGAACCGTCCGGCCTCCCGATAGGACTCACCGACCACGAGTTGCCGCATCCCGAGCCGCGTCCTGGGAATGGCCGGTCCGGAGTACAGCTCCACGGCTCGTTCGAGGGCCGCCTGCTGCTCGTCCTGGCGTCCCTGCTTGCCGGCGATGATGCCTAGCAGTAAGCGCACCCAGGACTCCTGCACCGGGTCCTGGTTCTGCACCGCCGGCTCCAGGCACTCCAAGGTCAGCTCGTACGCCGCCGCCAGCTCGCCCGCCTGCTCGCGGGCGTGCGCGAGGTTGAGCATGCACCGGTGCTCCAACGCCCGGTCGCCCAGCTCCTTGGCCAGCCGCCGCGTTCGCTCCAGCTCAGCCGCTCCGGCGGCGAAGTCGCCGAACTCGTTGTGCGCCAGGCCCAGGTCGAAGGTGATCATCGCGGCCGCGACCGGGTCGGCCCGCTCGTCGACCAGCTCCGCGGCGGCCTGGTTCACGTCCCGCCACTCGATCCATCGCTTGCGGTTCATCGCGAAGAGGTTGAGCGCCGGCGCCAGCCGAACGACCAGTTCGCGGGCAGCCGCCGATCCGCGCGCCGCCGACCGCACCGTCCGTAGCAGCGCCTCACGCTCGGCGTCGACGATGTCGTCGGCCTGGTCCTGATCGAGGTCCACGGCTGCCTGCGACCAACTCGCCTCCCGCCAGCCCTCGGCCAGGGCGCTGGGCTCGGAACCCAGTTCGTCACCACGCCAGAGCAGAGCGGAGTACTCCTGCAACGCCCGGAGACGGACCTCCTCCTCCGCAGCCGGTCCGGACAGTTCCCGACCGACCGCGCGGACCAAGTCGTGCAGCCGGTAGACGTGCACAGCCGGTGTCTCCAGCAGGTTCGCATCCACGAGGTGCTCGAGCGCGTCCTCGGCCTGGTCGAGCGACACGTCCAGTGCCGCCTTCGCGATCCGCAGCGAGAACTCGTCCCCCTCGAGCTGGGACACCAGCGGCAACGCCCGTGCGGCCGCTCGCTGCACCGCACGTTCACCGGCAGCCAGTGACTGCACCGACAACGCGATCGTGGCTCGTACGCCGGTGTCCTCATCGGTCAGGACCTGCAGCTTGGCGCGCTCGTCCGAGAGGGCAGTAGCCAGTTCGGCCAGACGCTGCTGGGGCCGGTCGGCGAGGTGGCTGCCGGCGATCCGGAGAGCCAGCGGCAGCCGGCCGCACAGGCGCACGATCTCGGCGGCGGCCTCCGGCTCCTGGTCGATCCGCCGGTCGAGTACTGCGGCGAGCAGGCGCAGGCCCTCTTCCTCGGCGAGGAGGTCCAGCGCGACCTGGCGGGCGCCGGCCAGGTCGACCAGGCGGGGTCTGCTGGTGATCAGTACGGCCGAACCGCCCGTCCCCGGCAGCAACGGCTCGACCTGTGCGACCTCCGCCGCATCGTCGAGCAGGAGCACCAACCGCCGGTCCGCGATCAGCGACCGGAAGCGTGCCGTGGCGGTCTGCAGATCGTCCGGCACGTGCTGGGCCCCGAGTCTGCGGAGCAGGTGGCCGAGTGCCTGCACCGGACTCAGTGGCGGACTGCCACCGTGCCCGCCGAGGTTCAGGTACAGGCTGCCGTCGGGGTAGGACTCTGCGACCTGGCCGGCGATCCGCACGGCCAGAGCCGTCTTGCCGATCCCACCCATCCCGGAGATCGAGATCGGCGCTGCCGCGGTCTCTCGCCTGCTGGTGAGGAGGTCCACCAGCCCGGCCGTGACCTGCTCCCGGCCGACGAAGTCGGTCAGGTCCACGGGCCGGCCGTCCCGCGGGGACGCCGGCCCCCGCCTGGCGGCGTCGACCAACGTCTGACGTTGTTCGGCCGACAGCTCCAGCGCGGTGGTCAGTCGGTCGATCGTCGACGCCCACGGGTGCCTGCGCCGCCCGGTCTCGAGCGTCGCGATCGCGCGGACGCTGAGGCCGGAGCGTTCGGCGAGCTGCTCCTGGGTCAGGCCGGCAGCGCTGCGGAAACCCTTGAGCAGTTCAGCGAGGCCGGCCATGCTGCCTGATCGTAGTCAGGCGAGCACGGCTGGCGTCGCGCAGTGTCAGAGGCCGGCGAACAGGTCCGACTCCAGGCCGTCGGGGCCGGGGGCGGCCGTGCCCTTGACCAGGCGGTAGGCCTCGTCGCCCCAGATCTCGCTGCCGTTGTTGTTGGACAGGGCGAAGAACGGCCCGTCGACGGTGATCTGGGTGGCGTGCGCCTTCATCGCGTTCATCTTGCGGTCCAGGTACCCGTCGGCGGACACGATGCAGTCGATCAGCCGGTCCGGCGTGATCATCGGCGGCATCGGGCCCTCGGGGTCCATCCCCTCGAAAGTGGTGGTGTCGCCGGCCTCGCGCAGCTTGCGGAGGCTGTCGCGCATCGGGCCCTCGGCCATCGCGGTCCAGTAGATCTTGGCGATGTCCCAGGCCGGCCCGAGGTCCTCCCGGTACGAGCGGGCCGCTGCCAGCGCCGCGGCGTACGTCGCGACCCGGTGGGCCTGGATGTGGTCGGGGTGCCCGTAGTTGCCCCACTGGTCGTAGGTGACCAGGACCTGCGGGCGGATCTCGCGGATCACGGAGACCAGGTCGTTCGCGGCGGTGACCAGGTCGGCCTGCCAGAAGCTGTCCGGCCGGGTGTCCGGCGGTACGGCGGCGTTGCCGCTCTCGTCGTAGATCATCCCGGTGTCCCGGTACTTGCCGGGGCCGCCGAGGAAGCGGTGGTCGGTGACGCCGAGCTCCTCCATGGCGGCGGCCAGCTCGCCGATCCGGTGCGTACCGAGCCCGTCGGTCTGGTCGGCGGCCAGGTGCTCGAGCTCCGGCACCAGCACCTCACCCTCCTCCCCGAGGGTGCAGGTGATCAGCGTGACGTGGGCGCCCTCGGCGACGTACTTCGCCATCGTCGCGCCGTTGTTGATCGTCTCGTCGTCGGGGTGGGCGTGCACCAGCAGCAGCCGGCGGTCAGGAAGCTCGCTCATGCGGCCAGCCTACGTCGCACCCCGGACAGTTCCGGACGACGCAGACCGGCCGCCGCGGGCCGCTACCACCAGGTCACGGCCCAGCTTGGGCTCAGCCGAACCGGCGGACCAGCAGGCACCCGGCCTGGAACCGCGACCGGGCCCCCAGCCCGGCGATCAGCGCGCTGATCTCGGACCGCACCGTCCGCAGCGACAGCCCCAGCTGCCGCGCGATCGCGGCGTCCTTGGCGCCGGTCGCCATCAGCCGGCCGATCATCACCTGACGGGTGGTCAGGTCCTTCACGACGGCCGGTGTGGCCCGTCGCGACCCCAGCTCGTACACCTCGCAGACGACCTCCGGCGCGAAGTCCTCCATGCGCACCACAGGGACAGCCTGGTAAACGGACATCCTCAACTCCTCCCCAGATTGGTCCAGCGCAGCCCATTCTTCTGACGGCCCGGGGAGGTCACCAGGTACAACCCATACAGTTCACCCATACAAAGTCGCGATCGTGAGGGGTGACCGGGCGTTGGAGTCGCAGTTCGCGGCGCTGCTGCGCCGGCACCGGACGGCGGCCGGCCTCACCCAGGACGAGCTGTCGACGGTGTCCGGCATCAGCGTGCAGGCCATCAGCACGCTGGAGCGCGGCACCCGGAGGTACCCCCAGCCGGCCACCGTCAAGGCGCTGGCGGCCGCCCTGCGGCTCGACAAGGATCAGCAGGCCGCCCTGGTCACCGCGGCCTCCCGCCGCGGCCGCACGGACCGCCTGCCGCTGGAGGAGCCAGCGACGTCGGTAGTCTCGCCACGACAGCTGCCGTTCGCCAGTGGTGACTTCACAGGACGGGTCCAGGAGCTGGCCGAACTGAGCCGGTACCTGATCGACAGCCCCGGTGTGAGCGTCACGGCGATCACCGGCATGGGCGGCATCGGTAAGACCACTTTGGCCATCCACGTCGCGCACGAGGTGGCCGAGCACTTCCCGGACGGCCAGCTGTACCTGGACCTGCGCGGCTTCGGTCTGGGCCCGCCGCTGGAGCCGTTGGAGGCTCTGACCTACCTGCTCGAGGACCTGGGCGAGACTCCCGCCGCCGACCTGCCCACGGCCGCGGCCCGGTTCCGGACCGTGCTGGCCGAGCGCCGGCTCGTCCTCCTGCTCGACAACGCGGCCGACCACGAACAGGTACGACAGCTACTGCCAGGAGCCGGTGGCTGCGCCGCGGTGGTGACCAGCCGTCGCAGTATGGCGGGACTGGGTGGCCGCCAGTACCAGCTGGGCGAGCCGCCCCTGCACGAGTCGATCGAGATGCTGCGGCGGATCTCCGGTCGTCCGGACGCCCCCGAGGACGAGTGCGCCGAGGTGGTCCGGCAGTGCGGTGGCCTGCCCCTGGCGATCCGGATGGCCGGCGCCCGTCTGGCCTCCAGGCCGTCCTGGCCGGTCGCGCACCTGGCTGACCGGCTCGCGGACGGCCGCCGCCGGCTGGACGAGCTCCAGCTCGACGACTCCGGCGTACGGGCGACTCTGGTGCTGTCGATCGAGCAGCTGGCCGGCAGCGAGGACCCGATCGACGTCCAGGCCGTGTCGATGTTCGCGCTGCTCGGTCTGGCCGAGTGTCCGGACCTGACCTCCGCACTGGCCGCTTCGTTCTCGGACAGCCCCGAGCCGGAGGCGGAGATCGTCCTGGAGCGGCTGGTGGACGTCCACCTGCTCACCACGCCGGCGCCCGGCGTGTACCGGTTGCACGACCTCGTACGGGTCGCGGCGCGCGAGTTCGCCGAGCAGACGCTGTCGCGCGACGACCGGCGGGCGGTCACCACCCGCTGGATGCAGCGGATCTCGGCGGTGGTCTGGCGGGCCAGCGAGTACGCCGGCCACGGAGTCACCCGGGAGCGCTGGCTCGACCAGGAGTGGCTGAAGGGCGCCGACGACCTGCCGACGCCGGAGGACGTGCGCGGCTGGCTGGACGCCCAGCGCTCGGGTCTCGTCACCACCATCCAGCACGCGGCGACCGAGCAGCCTGAGCTCGCCGTACGGGTGGCGGTCGGTCTCATGGCGTACTACGCCCAGCGGCGCGCGTGGCTCGACTGGCTGCAGGTCAACGAGGCGGTGCTCCGCCTGGTCAGCGGCGGCCCGGACCGCGTCGCCGAGGGACTCGTACTGCACGACCTGGGCGCCGCCCACGCCGAGCTGGACCAGTACCAGCAGGCTGTGATGCCGCTGCGCCGAGCGATCGAAGCAGCGGACGCGTCCGGCGACGGCAACCTGCAGGCCCTCTGCCTGAGCAGCCTCAGCCACGTCCTCGACCGGACGGGCCGGACCGCCGACGGCATCCCGTACGCCGAACGCGCCCGCGAGATCGGCCTGCGCCTGGGCATCCCGCCGCGCGCCGCCTGGGCCTGCCTCGCGCTGGGGATGCTGTACCTGAAGACCGGTGCGACCGAGGCCGCGCAGCGGCACTTCACCGAGGCGCTCGATCTCCTGGTCGAGCCCGGCCACGAGCGCTACCGCGGCATGATCGCCCAGAACATCGGCGTCTCCTACCGCGAGGCCGGCCGGTACGAGCTGGCCGCCGCCAGCCTCCAGGAGAGCCTCGCCCTCTACCGCCAGGCGGGCGCCGCCGTACAGCAGGCCGAGGTCCTCAACGAGCTCGGCAAGCTCTGCCTGGCCCAGGACCACCTCGACGAGGCAGTGGCGCACCAGAGCGAGGGCCTGGCCATCGCCGGCCAGCACGGCGACTGGCTCTGCGAGGCGGACATCCGCAAGACCCTCGGCGAGGTCCGCCACCTCCAGGGCCGTCTTGCCGAGGCCCGCCGCGAGTGGCGCATCGCCCTGTCCATCCGCGAGCAGCACAACGCCCACGGCACCGCCGAGCTCCGCGAACTGCTCGGGCAGCCGCCGGTCCGTTAGAGCTTGTCCAGCAGGGCCTGAGCCTCGTCAGCAGCGGCCATCCCCCGGCTGCCGTAGATCTGCAGTGCCTCATCCAGGTGCTCGCGCGCCTCGTCCCGGCGGCCCAACGCCATCAGTACCTGCGCGAGGTGCAGCCGCACACTGCCTTCCCGGTCCCACAACTCGAACTCCTGAGCGCCCCGCAGTGCCTCGGTGAGCGGCTTGAGCGCGCCGGCCGCATCCCCTGAGAGGTAACGGATCCAGCCGAGATCCTCATGGGCCTCCGACAGGTAGGGGCCCGCGTTGTCCGCCACGAGAAGACGCAGGCTCTCCTCCAAGGGCTTGATCGCCGCAGCGAAGTCACCTGACTCCCGGTACGACAGACCGATCTGCTGGAACACCATCGCCAACCCGCGAGGCGGACCGTTGGCACGCATGACCTCGACCGCCCGGGTGAAGTACGACGACCGCTCGGGACTCCCCAGCTTGCCGTGCAGCATGCCGAGGACGAGCAACGACTCCGCCTCCTCCTCGCGCGATCCGGTGGCGATCGCCCGGTCCAGCGATCGGGTGCCGTACACGAGCCCCTCGTCGATCCGGCCGGCTCGCTCGAGCACGTGGCTCAGGTTGACCAGCGTGGTCGCCTCGAACTCCGGAGCCTCGATCGACGCCAGCACTTCGGTAGCGCGGATCAGGGCGTCCGCGGCCAGGTCGAAGTCGTTCAGCTCGGCCCGGGCCAGGCCGTGATCGGCGAACAGCATGGCCTTCGGCAGCGCATCGCCGGCGGCCGGCGCCGTCGCACTCGTCACGTCACGCCACTCGGCCCAGCGCTTCCGGGCGACGCCGTAGTACTTGAACCCGATCCCCAGCCGAACGGCCAGCTCCTGCTCCGCCGGACTCGCCTCGACGGCCTGGCGTACGGTCGCGACCAGGTTGGCCCGTTCGTCGTCCAGCAGGTCGAGCAACGTGTCGCGGTCCTCCAGGTCGGCAGCGCCCACCCGCCAACCCTCATCCGCCAACTCCTCCCGCGGTCCCGCCGGCCGGCGGGACATCCCGCCCAGCTGCCAGGTCATCGCGCTGTACGTCTCCAGCGCCGCACAGCGGACGGTACGGCGCTCGGCAGCAGGCACGACCTCGTCGAAGTAGCCCGCGACCAGGTCGTGCAGGCGGTACCTGGTCGGCGTCAGCGCTTCCGTCAGACTGACGTCGGACAGCCTTTCCAGCAGGCGTTCCGCCTGGCCCGTCGAGACGCCAGCGACCCGGCTCGCGACCCGCGTGGAGACATCTGCCCCGTCGAGCACGGCCAACCGCGGCAGCAGTCCACCGGCGGCCACATCGGTCGGATCGTCCGAGTCCGCAAGCTGCTCGACCGACACCGCGATGCTGCTGCGCACCCCCCGCCCATGGTCGTCCAGCGTCGACAGGCGATCCGACAGATCAGCCAACCGATCGGCCAGCGCACCGGCAGCACTCGCAGGCCGTCCGATCAGTTGAGCTCCCGCGACCCGCACGGCCAACGGCAGGCGGGCGCAGTACTGCACGATTCTCACCGCGGCGCCGGATTCAGCGCGCACTGTCGGACCGCCGATCTCGGCCAGCAGGTCCACGGCCTCCTGCTCCGACAGCGAGTCGAGCTGGAGCTGGCGTGCGCCGCCGAGCTCGGGCATCAGCCGCCTGCTCGTCACCACGACCGCCGTGCCACTCGTCCCCGGCAGCAGTGGCAGGACCTGGGTGCTGTCGGCCGCGTTGTCGAGGATCAGCAGCATCCGCCGCCCGGCCACCGCGCTGCGGAACCGCGCCGACGCTCGGTCCACGTCGTCCGGCAGCTCGGCATCGGCTGTACCGACCATCCCCAGCAGCAACTCCAGCGCGGTCAACGGATCGAGTGCCCCGGACCGGCTGAACCCCCGCAGATCGAGCAAGAACTGCCCGTCCGGGAACTGGTCGGCCAGCTCTTCGGCAACCTTCAGCGCCAGACTGGTCTTGCCGATACCGCCCATCCCGGTGATCGCCGCGATCGGCACGGCCGGTGCCGTCACCCCGGCGGCCAGGAACTGCGTCAGCTCCTCGACCTCACCGGCCCGCCCGGTGAAGCCGACCGTTGCCGACGGCAACCCACGGGTGAGGTCCGAGGCTCGTTGGGAGGCCGACAGCAACAGTTCTCGCTGGCTGTCGGTGCACCGCAACGCGTCGGCGAGCGCCGTCACGGTCGACGGCCGCGGGAACCGCCGCCGGCCGGCCTCCAGCAGCCGGACTGCCTGCGCACTGACCCCGGCCGTCTCCGCGAGGCGTTCCTGGGTGAGGCCGCGCACGTGGCGCAGGCGCCGAAGCACGGCGCCAAAGGTCTCGTTCACTCGTGGTCGGTCCCGTCTGCCGCCGGCTGAGGCGAACAGGGTACCGAGTCCGGACGCACCGAGGGCGGTACCGGAGATCCGGTACCGCCCTCGGGTTCAGCTAGTTCGTGCTACCTGCTCGAGATCAGCCGACCTTCTTGAGGGCGATCTTGGTCAGGTCCGGAAGACCACCGATGTCGGAGTTGGCGGTCGCGCCGGTGATGTTGCCACCGAAGACGTAGACGTTGTTGTCCGCGGAGATCGGAATCACCGGGAACGTCTTCATGACCTCGTCCAGGACGTCGGCCCAGGCCTTGGTGGCCTCCTTCTGGTCCGCCATCTTCGGGATCTCGTTCATCTTGTCCCAGCCGACGGGCGACCGGGCGTAGTTGTTCTGCGCGGCCTTGCCAGGAGCGGAGTTGTCCGGGCCGAAGACCGGCGGAACGACCGTCGACAGCGACGGCCAGTCCGGGCACCAGCCGGCGGTGATCAGATCGGTCGCCGACGCGTCGTTCTGCTGCGTCGAGTAGTAGTTGTCACCCGGGATCTTCTTGATGTCGACGTTGACACCGATCTTCTTCCAGGCGGCCTGAGCCGACTCGGCGGCCTTGATCGAGATGTCGGTCGCGTCGGACGCACCGAGCTGAAGCTTCTCCCCCTTGTAGCCGGACTCGGCCAGCGCGGCCTTCGCCTTCTCGAGGTCACCGGTCAGCGGCACCTCGAACGCGGTGTTCTTGCGGTAACCGTCGAGGCTCTCCGGCACGACCGAGTCCGAAGGAACGTTCAGCTTGTCGCCACCGCGGGCGGTCATGTACGCGGTCTTGTCGAAGGCGTAGGTCAGCGCCTCGCGCAGCTTCTGGTTCTTCAGCAGCGGCTTCTGCTGGTTGAACGCGATGTAGCGACGGCAGGTGTCGGGACCCTCGACGACCCGGTCCTTGACGTTGGCCTGGGTCAGCTTGGAAAGGTTCTGCGGCTGCAGACCGGTCAGGCTGATCGCGTTGGCGTCGGCGCCGGTGCCTGCGATCAGGCGCTGGTCGACGATCGCCTCGTCGTCACCGAACTTGAACTCGAACCCGTCCGGCATCGCGGTGTTGATCGGGTCGGTGGCCTGGTCCCAGTTGGTGTTGCGCTCCAGCACCAGGGTCTTGTTGCGGGTGTAGGTCTTGATCTTGTACGGGCCTGAGGACCACACCCGGTTGTCGTACTGGGTCTTGGTGTCCTTGGCCTGCGGCACCGGCGCGAAGATCTTCATCGACGCGGTCATGTCGAACTCCGAGACCGCCTGGTTCAGCTTGAAGATGATCGTCTTGTCGTCCGGGACCTCGATCGCGGTGCAGCCCTTGCCACCGTTGTTGCCGGCCGGCGTGTAGGGGCCCGCGTAGCCCTTGCAGTCCAGGTAGTTCTTGCCGTACGGCGCACCTTCGGACAGGTCGGCGGAGAACGACCGCTCGACGTTGTACTTGATGTCCTTGGCGGTGATCGGCGAGCCGTCCTCGTACTTCAGGCCGTCCTTCAGCGTGAAGGTCCACGTCTTGAAGTCCGCCGACTTCTCCCACTTCTCCGCGGTGTCGCCCACCAGCGAGACCTTCTTCGCCTGCGGGTCCCACTTGAACGCGGTCAGCGTGCGGTAGAGGAGCTGGCCGACCATGCCGGTGTCCGTGACGAAGGCTCGCGCCGGGTCCAGGTGCTCGAAGTCCGAAGAGTAGTACACCGTGACGATGCCACCCTTCGCCCCCTGCTGCGAGCTCGGTGCGCCGGCGTCGTCCTTCTTGTTGTCCCCGCCGCATGCCGCCAGCGTGAGGGTCAGGGCCAGACCCGTGGCAACCACGGATCCGGCGCGCTTGGCGTGTCTCATGCCATCCTTCTTTCTGTTTCCTCCATCGGGACGCCGGGTCACGGCTGCCCTGGTGACTGGAATGCCGGTCATCTACTCACGACCTCGATTCCCCTTCAACGGTTCTTCGCCTCCGTCACCGGATCGTGACGACTTCAGTGCGGGACGGAGACCGTTTGTTACCGTCTGTGTCCGTCAGACGACGTCGCGTTCCTCCGGGAAGTGACAGGCGGCCGAGTGGCCGGGAGCTCCGATCTGGACCAGTGGCGGCTCCTGCTCGGCGCAGACGTCCTGCGCCTTCCAGCAGCGAGTACGGAACCGGCAACCGGACGGCGGGTTCAGGGGGCTGGGCACGTCGCCGGTGAGCCGGATCCGTTCGCGGCGCTTGACCGCGTCCGGATCGGGCTCGGGAACCGCCGACAGCAGCGCGTGGGTGTACGGGTGACGCGAGTGGTTGTACAGCTCGTCCCGGGTCGCGATCTCGACGATCTTGCCCAGGTACATCACCGCCACCCGGTCGGAGATGTGCCGCACCACGGACAGGTCGTGGGCGACGAACAGGTAGGTCAGGTCGAACTCGTCCTGCAGGTCGTCCAGCAGGTTCACGACCTGGGCCTGGATCGACACGTCGAGCGCCGACACCGGCTCGTCGCAGACGATCAGTTTCGGCCGCAGCGCGAGCGCGCGGGCGATCCCGATCCGCTGCCGCTGACCGCCGGAGAACTCGTGCGGGTAGCGGTTGTAGTGCTCGGGGTTCAGGCCGACCCGGGCCATCAGGTCCTGGACGGCCTTCTTGGTGCCGCCCTCGGACTTGATGCCCTGGATGTCGAACGGCGCGGCGATGATCGTGCCGACCGTCTGCCGCGGGTTCAGCGACGAGAACGGGTCCTGGAAGATGATCTGCACGTCGCGCCGGAACGGGCGCATCGTGCGCCGGTTCATGTGCGTGATGTCGGCGCCCTGGAAGACGATCTTGCCCCCGGTCGGCTCGTCCAGCCGGGTGACGAGTCGCCCGGTGGTGGACTTGCCGCACCCGGACTCGCCGACCAGGCCGAGGGTCTCGCCGGCGATCAACTGGAAGTCGATCCCGTCGACCGCCTTGACCGCGCCGGTCTGGCGCTGGAACACGATGCCTTGGGTGACCGGGAAGTGCCGTTGCAGGCCCTGCACGTCCAGCAGCACCTCGCCGCGCGTCCCACCGGTTCGCTCGGGCTTGTTCTTGGTCTTGCGGGTCGGCTTCGGAGTGGAGGTCGTGGTCACGTCGTCCCCTTGGGTGGCCGCGCTCACAGCGCCGGCTTGATCTGCTCGGTGAACAACCGCTGCCGCTCCGGGCTCGGGATGTGACAGCGGGCCGCGTGCGGACCGCCGCCGATCTGCAGCAGCTCCGGTACTTCGGTGACGCAGAGGTCGCCGGGCACCTTGCCGCGGAAGTCGCAGCGCGGGTGGAACGGGCAGCCGGTCGGCAGGTTGATCAGTGAGGGCGGCGAGCCCTTGATCGACCTCAGCCGGTCACCACCACCGGTGATCCGCGGGATCGAGCCGAGCAGGCCCCAGGTGTAGGGGTGCTCGGGCCGGTAGAAGATGTCCCGGACGTCGCCGGCCTCGACCACCCGGCCGCCGTACATCACGACCAGCTTCTGCGCCATCTGGGCGACCACACCGAGGTCGTGGGTGATGATGATGATCGCGGAGTTGAACTCCTTCTGCAGGTCGTTCATCAGGTCCAGGATCTGGGCCTGCACGGTGACGTCGAGCGCGGTGGTCGGTTCGTCGGCGATCAGCAGCCGCGGGTCGCACATCAGCGCCATCGCGATCATGGCGCGCTGCCGCATGCCGCCGGAGAACTGGTGCGGGTAGTCGTGGAACCGGCCGGCCGGCGACGGGATGCCGACCCGGTCGAGCATGTCGATCGCCCGCTTCTTGGCGACCGCCTTGGACACGTCGTTGTGCACCAGGTACGCCTCGACCAGCTGGTCGCCGATCCGGTAGAACGGGTGCATCGCCGACAGCGGGTCCTGGAAGATCATCGCGACCTTGCTGCCGCGCAGCCGCCGCATCTCCTCGACCCGCATCGACACCAGCTCGTCGCCGTCCAGCCAGATCTCGCCCTCGACCTGGGCCCGGCTGCCCTTGTGCAGGCCCATGATCGCCAGGCTGGTCACGCTCTTGCCCGAGCCGGACTCGCCGACGATGCCGAGCGTCTCACCGGGCTTGAGCGAGAAGCTCAGCCCGTTCACCGCGCGGACCAGGCCGTCGTCGGTGGGGAAGCGCACCCGCAGGTCGCGGACCTCGAGGAAGGCCTCGGCGTCCCGGCTGCCGGACGGCCTGGCCGGCTTGGTGGAAACGGTCTTGCTCACAGTGTCGGCTCCATCCTGGTGCTGGGTTCCTTGCTGACAACGCGGCTCGTGGTCACGACAGCCGGACCCGCGGGTCGATGAAGGCGTACAGCACGTCGACCACGATGTTGGCGAAAACCACGAAGAACGCGGCGACCAGCACGACGCCCATCACGACGGGCAGGTCGTTGCCGAGGACGGAGTCGATCGACAGCTTGCCCAGGCCCTGGATGCTGAAGATCCGTTCGGTGATCACGGCGCCACCGAGCAGCGCGCCCAGGTCGAGCCCGAAGATCGTCACGATCGGGGTCAGCGCGGCGCGCAGGCCGTGCTTGAAGACCACCTTGCGCTCACCCAGGCCCTTGGCCCGCGCGGTGCGGATGAAGTCCTCGTTCATCGTGTCGATCATGTTGGCCCGGGTCAGTCGGGTGTAGAGGGCCGCGTTGACCAGCGCCAGCGTCACCCACGGCAGGATGAAGAACTGGAAGAACGGCACCAACCCTGCCGATGGACTGGAGTTCGCCTGGTCCGGGTACGGCAGCAGCCCGCCCTTCACGATGAAGACGAACACCAGCAGGTAGCCGAGGACGAGCGTTGGGAACGAAACACCGAACAACGCCAGTCCGACGCTGAGCTTGTCCAGCCATTTGCCCTTGCGCAACGCCGCGACCAGCCCCAGCAGCACGCCGGAGACCAGCCAGAGGACGGCGGCCCCGGTGGCCAGCCAGAACGTCGGGCCGATGGCGTCCTTGATCGAGTCGGTGACCTGCAGGCCGTTCTGCAGCGAACGATCCAGGCACGGCCACGAGCAGTGCTCCTGCGACCCCTCGGTGCCGAGTTCGCGCCCGCCCGGGTTCACCAGGCCACTCATGTACCGGCCGTACTGGACGATCAGCGGGTCGTCGAACCCGTACGACGCGTTGACCTCGGCGATCCGCTCGGTGTTGCAGTCCTTGCCGCAGATCAGCAGCGCCGGGTTGGCCGGCGTCGCCCAGAACAGGAAGAAGGTGATGGCACTGATCGCGAACAGGATCAGGATCATCTGCAACAGCCGGCGGACGATGTAGTTGAACACGGCTCAGTCAGCTCCGTCCGGCTCGCGGGTCGAGCGCGTCGCGCACCGAGTCACCCAGCAGATTGAAGGCGAGCACGGTGATGAACAGCATCGCGCCCGGGAAGGCAAGGTAGAGCGGGTTGCCCTCGTACCAGTTCGAGGCGTCGGAGATCATCAGGCCCCACGACGAGGTCGGCTCCTTGACACCGACGCCGAGGAAGGACAGCGCGGCCTCGGCGGTGATGTAGGTCGGGATGATCAGCGTCGCGTAGACCAGCAGCGTCGGGATCAGGTTGGGCAGGATCTGCTTGAAGATCACGTACCCGGGACCGGCACCGAGCGAGCGGGCCGCGTCGATGAACTCGCGCTCGCGGATCGACAGCGTCTGGCCGCGCACGATCCGGGCCAGGTAGGCCCACCCGAAGAACCCGAGCACGAAGATCAGCACCCCCAGGCGCAGGGAGTTGTTGTCCGGGATGCCGAACGTGTCCTGGGCCCGGTCGGCGATCACCGGCGTCAGCGCCAGGATGAACAGCAGGGTCGGGAAGCTGAGCAGGATGTCCATCAGGCGGCTGATCACGGCGTCGACCCAGCCGCGGAAGTAGCCGGCCACCATGCCGATGACGGTGCCGAGGACGACGGCCACGATGGTGCCGCCGAGGGCGACCAGCAGCGACGAGCGGGCGCCGTACACGAGCCGCGCGAACACGTCGCGGCCGTTCTGCGGCTCGACGCCGAGCCAGTGCTCGGTGCTCATCCCGCTGCCGAACAGACCACCGGCCGGGATGCCACCCAGGGAGTTGTCCAGCAGGTCGTTGCCGTGGCTGTCCTTGAAGTTCGGCTGGTCCGGCGGGAAGCCGCTGATCTTCACGATCAGCGGGGCGCAGATGGCGATCAGGATGATCAGCACGATGATGATCGCGCTGATCAGCGCGATCTTGTCCTTGCGCAGCCGCGCCCAGGCGATCTGCCCGAGCGAACGGCCTTCGATCTGCTTCGCCTCGGCGGTCTCGGCGATGTGTTCAGCGGGGAGTCCGCCGTCGGGCGGGGAAGCTTCGGTCGCTCCCAGAGTCATTGTTTTCCCCCAAGCCTTCCCGGTCGAGCGAAATGTCTTTCGCGGCCTGGCGGGAACCCTACAAATCTCGCAGTGTGGACGCCACGGGACGAGCCACCTCGTCGCTGAATCGTGACTGATCACCCATCAGCGACCAGATGGTGACGCAGAGTGTTCAGAAATGGCCGGTCCGCCGGGAGCCAGCTGAGACTTCCCAGGTCAGCGGCCTGCACCCAGCGGATCTCGGTGTGCTCGCGCAGCACCGGTAACCAGTCGTGACCGGCCGGTTCGGCCAGGTAAACGCGTAAAACATATTTGTCACCGATCAATTCTTCGCCCGGCAAAGCCGCCCCGACGGTGATCCGCAGGCCCAGTTCCTCCTCGATTTCCCGGGCGGCCGCCACTTCGTCGGATTCACCCGGCTCGACCTTGCCGCCGGGAAACTCCCATCCACCGTCCGGTCCCGGCCGCAGCGCCGCCAGCACCCGGCCCTCGTCGACGATCGCCACGCCGACGACCACCCTTCTGTCCATGCGCCGACTGTGCCACCGACTCCCGAACTGTCGGTCCCGGCACGCAGGATGTCCTCATGCCGCTGCAGAACAGAGTCCTGCCGAGTCAGGAGATCGTCGCCGTACCCGGCCGCGGTCTGCTGATGGGCAACCGCGGCTCGTTGCACGACGCCGACCGCCGGCTCGGTACGACGCGCTGGCGGTCGAAGGCCTGGCTGTGCTGCGTGCTCGACTACAAGGGCGTCAGCCGCGACCCGATGCCGCCCGGCCGGTGGACCGCACTGTTCTTCTTCGACGAGGCCGTCGCGCTGGCCGCCGGCCATCGGCCGTGCGCGTACTGCCGTCGTACGGACTTCGTCCGGTACGCCGACGCGTGGGCCGGTGGGCACGACCTGGACGAGCGGCCGCGGGCCGCGGCGATGGACGCCCTGCTGCACAGCCAACGCGTCGAATCCCGTAGCCGCCGGCAACGCACGACCCGCGCCGTACTGGGAGGACTGCCTGACGGCGCGATGATCGCGGACGCCGACGGCCCGGCTCTCGTCGTCGGCGGACAGGTGCGTCCCTGGTCGTGGTCCGGCTACACCACGCCGGTTCAACGATCGCCCGACGACGAGGTGACGGTCCTGACCCCATCCGCGAATCTCGTTGTCCTGAAGGCCGGATACGCCCCATTACTCCACGAAAGCGCGCTCGGCAACAAAGGGGAACCTAAGTAAAAACACGCCGTACCGAAGGGTCTTCCGTTGTGCGCCGCGCGAAGGCAAAGTGTGCCCATACTTACAGCGACAAAACCATTACTGGAGTCGGTATGGGCGATGGCAGCAGCAGTGTGGCAGCTGTGCAACGCGCACTCGAGGCGCTGCACGGATGCGTCGGGAGACTCAGCCAGGAGTACGGCGACACCCTCGGCGTACGCCGGCTGGTCTCCGACGTGGCCCGGTTGAGCGACGACCTGGCCGAGCTGGGCCCGCCCGACCCGCGGCACAGACCCGGACCTGTTCCGGAGGAACTCGAGGAGATTCCCGACGTGGAGTATGACGCGTCCATGTGGACAGAAGCAGAGCACGAAGGCTTCGGAGCACCGGACCGGCGCGCGCCCTGATGGCCATTGGTGTGAACAGTCCCGGTCGCGCGTCGATCGGGCAGAAGACGTTGCGGACCGACCGCTGGTGGCTGGCGCCGCTGCGGATCGGCGTGATCCTGGGCTTCTTCGTCGTCTACGCGACGGTCCGGATCTTCATGAACAAGTGGTACTGGGTCGACGCGCACCACTACCTCACTCCCCTGTACTCGCCGTGCGTGACCGAGTCCTGCGTCCCCGGGTCGAGCCACCTGGGCACCTGGTTCGGCGAGTTCCCGCGGGTGATCCCGTTCAGCATCATCACCTTCGCGGTGCTGGCCGGCTTCCGGGGCACCTGTTACTACTACCGCAAGGCCGGCTACCGCTCGCTGTTCTTCGCGCCGTCGGCCTGCGCCGTCCCGGAGCCGCACAAGAGCTACACCGGTGAGCGCAAGTTCCCGCTGGTCGCGCTGAACCTGCACCGCTACTTCTTCTACGGCGCGCTGGTCTTCGGAATCCTCAACGTGTACGACGGTGTGCTCGCCTTCCACGGCGAGGGCGGCGGCTTCGGGATCGGGCTGGGCACGCTGATCATCTGGGTCAACCTGGTCTTCCTGTGGCTCTACACGTTGTCCTGCCACGCCTGCCGCCACATCGTCGGCGGCCGGCTGAAGAACTTCTCCAAGCACCCGCTGCGCTACCGGTACTGGACCTTCGTGTCGAAGCTGAACCCCAAGCACGGCACGTTCGCGATGATCTCGTTGTTCACCGTGATCCTCACCGACTTCTACATCATGGCGCTGTCGGCCGGCTGGTTCTCCGACCTGCGCTTCATCAACTGAGATTCGGACGTCTGACAACTTATGACTGAGCTGGAACGACACCAGTACGACGTCGTCGTGATCGGGGCCGGCGGCGCCGGTCTGCGCGCGGCGATCGAGGCCCGCGAGCAGGGCAAGCGCACCGCGATCGTGTGCAAGTCCCTGTTCGGCAAGGCGCACACCGTGATGGCCGAGGGCGGCTGCGCGGCGGCGATGGGCAACGCGAACTCCAACGACAACTGGCAGGTCCACTACCGCGACACGATGCGCGGCGGGAAGTTCCTGAACAACTGGCGGATGGCCGAGCTGCACGCGCAGGAAGCCCCTGACCGGGTCTGGGAACTGGAGACCTACGGCGCGCTGTTCGACCGGACGCCGGACGGCCGGATCAGCCAGCGCAACTTCGGCGGCCACTCCTACCCGCGGCTCGCGCACGTCGGCGACCGCACCGGGCTGGAGCTGATCCGCACCCTGCAGCAGAAGATCGTCTCCCTGCAGCAGGAGGACTTCCAGGCCACCGGCGACTACGAGGCCAACCTCAAGGTGTACGCCGAGTGCACGGTCACCGAGCTGCTGAAGGACGGCGACGCGATTTCCGGTGCCTTCGGCTACTGGCGTGAGTCGGGCCGGTTCATCCTGTTCGACGCACCGGCCGTCATCCTGGCCACCGGTGGTGTCGGCAAGTCGTTCAAGGTCACCTCGAACTCCTGGGAGTACACCGGTGACGGGCACGCCCTGGCGATGCGGGCCGGTGCGACGCTGATCAACATGGAGTTCATCCAGTTCCACCCGACCGGCATGGTCTGGCCGCCGTCGGTGAAGGGCATCCTGGTCACCGAGTCGGTCCGTGGTGACGGCGGGGTGCTGCGCAACTCCGAGGGCAAGCGGTTCATGTTCGACTACGTGCCGGACGTGTTCCGGGCGCAGTACGCGGACACCGAGGAAGAGGCCGACCGCTGGTACAAGGACGCCGACAACAACCGGCGCCCACCGGAGCTGCTGCCCCGCGACGAGGTCGCCCGGGCGATCAACTCCGAGGTCAAGGCCGGTCGCGGTACGCCGCACGGCGGGGTCTTCCTGGACGTGTCGACCCGGCTGCCGGCCGAGGAGATCACCCGGCGGCTGCCGTCGATGCACCACCAGTTCAAGGAACTGGCCGACGTCGACATCACCGCCGAGCCGATGGAGGTCGGTCCGACCTGCCACTACGTGATGGGTGGCGTCGAGGTCGACCCGGACACCGCGTCGTCCGTCGTACCGGGCCTGTTCGCGGCCGGTGAGGTTGCCGGAGGCATGCACGGCTCGAACCGGCTGGGTGGCAACTCGCTGTCCGACCTGCTGGTGTTCGGTCGGCGGGCCGGGATGGGCGCCGCGATGTACCTCGACTCGCTCGGGGACAACCGGCCGCGGATCGCCGAGGCCGACATCGACGCGGCGGCGGCCGAGGCGCTGGCGCCGTTCGAGCTGGAGGGTGGCGAGAACCCGTACACCATCCACCAGGAACTGCAGCAGTCGATGAACGACCTGGTCGGCATCATCCGCAAGGCCGAGGAGATGGAGCAGGCGCTGTCGCGGCTGGCCGAGTTCCGCGGCCGGATCGCGAAGATGACCGTCGAGGGGCACCGGCAGTTCAACCCCGGCTGGCACCTCGCGCTGGACCTGCGCAACATGCTGACGGTGTCGGAGTGCGTCGCGAAGGCGGCGCTGGAGCGTGAGGAGTCCCGCGGCGGTCACACCCGCGACGACTTCCCGGGCATGAACGCCGAGTGGCGCAAGCTGCTACTGGTCTGCCGGCTGAACGCCGACGGCAGCGTCGACGTGTCGAAGAAGGACCAGATCCCGATGCGGGACGACCTGCTCGAACTGTTCGAGCTGGACGAGCTGAAGAAGTACATGACCGAGGAGGAACTGCCGGCATGACCTACAAGGGCAAGTTCCGGGTCTGGCGCGGAGATGCTGAAGGCGGTGGCCTGGAGGACTACGAGGTCGACGTCAACGAGGGTGAGGTCGTGCTCGACGTCATCCACCGTCTGCAGGCCACGCAGACGCCGGATCTCGCGGTCCGGTGGAACTGCAAGGCCGGCAAGTGCGGCTCGTGCTCGGCCGAGATCAACGGCATGCCGAAGCTGATGTGCATGTGCCGGATGAACACGTTCGAGGAGGGCGAGACCGTCACGGTCACGCCGATGCGCACCTTCCCGGTGATCCGCGACCTGGTCACCGACGTGTCGTTCAACTATCAGAAGGCGCGGGAGATCCCGGCCTTCACACCGCCGGCCGACCTCAAGCCCGGTGAGTACCGGATGCAGCAGGTCGACGTCGAGCGGTCGCAAGAGTTCCGCAAGTGCATCGAGTGCTTCCTGTGCCAGGACACCTGCCACGTGATCCGCGACCACGAGGAGAACAAGGAGTCCTTCTCGGGCCCGCGCTTCCTGATGCGGATCGCCGAGCTGGACATGCACCCGCTGGACGCGGCCGACCGGCAGCACGAGGCGCAGGACCAGCACGGTCTCGGCTTCTGCAACATCACCAAGTGCTGCACCGAGGTGTGCCCCGAGCACATCAAGATCACCGACAACGCCCTCATCCCGATGAAGGAACGCGTCGCCGACCGCAAGTACGACCCGATCGTCTGGCTCGGCAACAAGATCCGCCGCCGCACCTGAACCACCTTTCGGGACCGTGAACACCATCGCGGGACCGTGAACACGTTATTTCGTGTTCACGGTCCCGCTTTGCTGGTCACGGTCCCCGTTCTCGGATCAGGTCGGGGCTGGGGTGGCGACTCCGGACCAGGGTCGGTTCACTCCTGTGGGGGAACCGGCTCACCTGTGTGGGTGAGACATTCGCCACGTTGGGTCTTCTAGGGTGCTCGGCATGGACGTTCTGGTGATCGGGCTGGTCAATCTCGTCATCTTCATGGTGATCTTCGTGCCGGTGTCGCAGCGGTTGCTCGGGGTGCGGTTCGGGCTGGTGCGGATGGCGATCGGCGCCCTGCTCACCCTGTTGATCTTCAGCCCGGTGATGAACGCCCTGGTCGGTCCACTGCCCTGGACCGGTTCCAACGGTGCCGCCGCGGCGTACCTCGGTCTCACGGCGCTCTGCTCGATGCTGACCGGCCTGATCTTCCTCGTCCTGTCCGAAGCCCTCGTCCCGACCGGCTCGCTCCCCCGCGTGCGCGACCTGCGCCGCGACGTCGGCGGCCGGATCGCCCGCACCCGTCGGTACCTGCAGATCCTCCGGATCGCCGTACGCCGTGGGCTCGGCCCGTACCTCCGCGGCCGCCGCCGTCCCGGCCGCGAGGACGCCGCCGGCCAGGCCGACCTGGCCCGTTCGCTCCGTCTGGCCCTGGACGAAGCCGGTGTCACGTTCGTCAAGCTCGGCCAGGTCCTCTCCACCCGCAGCGACGTCATCCCCGCGTCGGTCGCCACCGAGCTCAGCCGCTTGCAGGACCAGGTCTCCCCCGCCCCCTGGCCCGAGATCGAGCAGGCGCTCACCGACGAGCTCGGCGCCCATCCGCAGCAGATCTTCCAGGACTTCGGCACCGAACCACTCGCCGCCGCCTCGGTCGCCCAGGTCTACGCGGCCCGCCTCGCGGACACCGGTACGCCGGTCGTCGTGAAGGTGCAGCGGCCAGGCATCACCGCCCTGGTCCAGCGCGACCTCGACATCGTCCGCCGCCTGGCCCGGATGCTCGAGCGCAACACCGACTGGGGCCGCGCGATGGGCGTCCGCGCGCTGGCCGAGGGGTTCGCCGACGCGATGCTGGAGGAGCTCGACTTCACCGTCGAGGCCGGCAACATGACCACCGTCGCCGCCGGCCGGTCCGTCGCGGCCAACGCCGACGTCGTCGTACCGGAGCTCTACCCGCGTCTGTCCACCCGCCGCGTCCTCACCATGCAACACCTCGACGGCGTCGGCCTCGGCAACGCGGCCGCCGTCCTGGCCGAGCGCGGGCAGGACGGCGCGCGGCTCGCGCGGATCCTCTTCGACTGCCTGCTGAGCCAGGTCGCGATCGACGGCGTCTTCCACGCCGATCCGCACCCGGGCAACTTCCTGCTGCTCACCGACGGCCGGCTCGGCATGCTCGACCTCGGCTCGGTCGGCCGGCTCGATCCGTCCACCCGCGAGGCCCTGCAGCGCTTCCTGCTCGGTGTCGACCACGGCGACCCGGTCACCGCGACCGACGCGTTGCTCGAGATCGTCGACCGCCCCGACGTCGTCGACGAGCAGGCCCTGGAACGCGCGGTCGGCCAGTTCATGGCCCGCCACCTCGGGGCCGGCGCCGCGCTCGGCCCGGCGATGTTCAACGACCTGTTCCGGATCATCACCGCGCACGGTCTCGGCGTCCCGCCCGAGGTCGCCGCGGTCTTCCGCGCGCTCGCGACGATCGAGGGCACCATCTCGCGGCTGTCGCCCGGCTTCGACCTGATCGCCGCGTCCCGGCAGTTCGCCTCCGCGCACGTGACCGACCGGCTCGCCCCGGACGCCTTACGCCGTACGGCGACCGAGGAGCTCGCCACGCTCCTGCCGATGCTGCGGCGCCTCCCGCGCCGGATCGACCGGATCGCCGCCGCGGCCGAGTCCGGCCGGCTCGGCCTCAACGTCCGGCTCTTCGCCGACGAGCGCGACCGGCGGCACTTCACGTCGATGCTGCACCAGGCCCTGCTCGCGATCCTCGGCGCCACGGCCGGTGTGATGGCCGTCCTCCTGCTCGGTACGCCGGGCGGCCCGCAGGTCACCGCCACGATGACGCTGTTCCAGCTGTTCGGCTACAACCTGCTGGTGATCTGCGCCGTGCTCGTGCTGCGCGTCCTGGTCCTGATCTTCCGTCTCCCCGACGCCCGCCGCGGCAGTTGACTTCAAGCGAGCTTGAACCTTGAGGATGAGCCGCATGTCCCAGGAACAAGCAGTCCACGCCCCGCCCCGCCTGTTCGGCCGCGAGCACCTCGCGCTCGTGCTCGGCGTCGTCGGCCTGGTCACCCTGGCCGCGTTCGAGAACCGCGCGGTCGGTACGGCGCTGCCGACGATGGTCCGGGAGTTCGACGCGCTCGGCAGCTTCGGCCTGGCCAACGCCGCCCCCAACGCGTCGTACCTGGTGTCGCTCGCGCTCGCCGGCCTGTGGGCGGACCGGCGAGGACCGGTCGCCGCTTTGCGGGCGGGCGCGATCACCTTCGTGGCCGCGCAACTGCTGGTCGGTACGGCGCAGTCGATGCCGATGGTGATCGGCGGCCGGCTGCTGAGCGGCTTCGCCGAAGGGCTGCTGGACGTCGCGCTGATGGTCCTGGTCGCGCGAGCGCTGCCCGCCGTCCTGCGGCCGCGGATGTTCTCGCTGTTCGCGGCGATGTGGATCCTGCCGTCGGTGGTCGGCCCGGTGGTGACCGGCCTGGTCACCGAGCAGGTCGGCTGGCGCTGGGTGTTCCTCGGCGCGTTGCTGCTGCTGGTCCCGACCTGGCTCTGCCTGCGCCCGGCGCTCCGGATGCCGGCCACCACCGAGCAGCCCACCGCCAAGGATGTCGATGCCCTGGCGGCCCAGCGCACCTTGTTGCCTTGGGCACTCACTGCGTCGGTCGCACTCTTCGCGCTGACCTGGGCCGGCGACCAGCTCGAGACCCATCCGGCGATCGCCTGGATCGCTGTCCCGATCAGCCTCGTGGTCCTCGGCGTCGCCGCCGTACGCATCATGCCGGCCGGGACCTTCACCGCCCGCCGCGGCTTCCCCGCGGTCGTCGCCGTCCGAGGTCTCGGCGGCGCCGCCTTCGCCGGAGCAGGCGCCTACCTTCCCTTGCTGCTCACGGTTCTGCACGACTTCAGCCCGTCCCGCGCCGGCGTCACCTTGTCGATCACCGGCGTCAGCTGGGCGCTCGGCTCGTGGCTGCAGGGCCGTGACCACGGATTCGACCGCCTCACTGTCCTCCGTACCGGCCTGGCCCTGATGACCGTCGGCATCGCCGGGACGTCGTTGCTTGCCTGGACCAACCACACCTGGCTCGGCCTGATCAGCTGGTCGATCGCCGGCATCGGCATGGGCCTCAACTCCTCCAGCGTCTCCGTCCTCACCCTCGACCTGTCCGACGCCACCAACTCCGGCCGCAACAGCAGCAGCGCCCAGATGGCCGGCACGATCAGCATCGCCGCCGTCTTCGCCCTCTTCGGCACCCTGCTCGCCGTCAACGCCGACCACCCCACCGGCTGGGTCTTCGGCGCCATCATCACGACGTCCGCCGTACTGGCCCTGCTCGCCCTGCTCACCTCGGCAAAGGTTCCGCGCGTGCAGCGCTAGAGTGTGCGCCATGGCTGAGCTGCTGACCGACGACCAGATCGACCAGGCGATCCGCGACCACCTCCCGGAGTGGAAGGTCGCCGACAACGCCCTCGTCCGCAGCGTCAAGAAGGAGACCTTCCTGGACGGGATCCGGCTGGTCGCGACGGTCGCGCAGCTGGCCGAGTCGATGAACCACCACCCGGACATCGACATCCGCTACACCACGATCACCTTCCGCGTCTCCAGCCACGACGCCGGCGGGATCACCGACGACGACCTGGTGCTGGCCCGGCACATCGACACCGCCGCGGGCTGACCTGACCGAAAGCATCATCCGGAAGTTGCTTACCTGTTAACTAGATCGCGCGAAAGTTTCCGTCCGGTCGCGTTGGGTCCAGGCATGACTTCTTCCGTACGACGACCGCGCGCCGCGGTGGCCGGAGCCGTCCTGCTGGCGCTCGCCGGTCTCGGCCTCGTCCCGGCCGGCGCCAACGCCGCGGGCAGCCTCACTCTCCCGCTGGGCGACCAGGACCTCACCGAGACCCGCAGCGCCCAGACGCTGACCGACGGCGTCACGCTGACCAGCATCGTGCGCGGCACCGAGCCGGCGCCGGCTGACCAGATCAACACGACCACGCGGGGCCCGTACTCGATCAAGGTGCTCACGATCGACCCGGCCACGGCGAAGGGTTACGTCAAGGCGACGTACGGCCCGGACCTGGCCAAGACCGAGCCGACCACCGCCCTGGTCACCGGCGCCGGCGCGCTGGCCGGCGTGAACGCGTCGTTCTTCACCTTCACCGCGAGCCAGCTGTACCCGGGCGAGCAGGTCGGCCTCGGCCTGTTCGGCGGCAAGCTGCTGAGCGAGCCGCTGGCCGACCCGGCCGAGACGAACTTCCTCATCGACGCCAAGACCAGCAAGGCGCTGATCGGCCACCTGAGCTGGACCGGCACGGTGACGAACAAGAAGACCGCGGCCACGCTGCCGCTGGAGTTCGTCAACCACCCGCCGGTCGTCCCCGCTGCCTGCGCGACGCTGACCGCGCAGACCGACTGCGCCGTACCGGGTGACGTGTCGCTGTTCACGCCCGAGTTCGCCGCCGCGACGCCGGCTGGCGCCGGTGTCGAGGTCGTGCTCGACCGAAAGGGCTGCGTCGTCCGCACCGCCACCACCCGCGGTACGGCGCTCGCCGCTGGCCAGACCTCGATCCAGGCCACCGGCCAGGACACGATCAGCCTGTTCCAGGCCCTTGCCGGCGGGTGCGTCACCACCGCGCTGGCCGTGAAGGAGGAGAACGGCAAGAAGGTCGCGCTGAAGAACAGCCTGTACGGCGTGACCGGGCGCGGCCTGCTGGTCCGCGACGGCAAGGTCGTCGAGCAGCCCACCGGCGGCAGCTTCAACGACCGCAACCCGCGCACGCTGGCCGGCACCACCAAGGACGGCAAGATCGTCTTCGTCACCGTCGACGGCCGCCAGACCACCAGCGTCGGCACCACGATGGCCGAGTCCGCCGCCCTCGCCAAGGCCCTCGGCCTCCGCGACGCGATGAACCTCGACGGCGGCGGCTCCACGTCGATGGCCGTCAACGGCACCCTCGTCAACCACCCGGCCGGCGCCGAACGCCCGGTCGGCGACGCGCTCGTGTACGTCGACTCCAAGTACGCGAACTGATCCAGGCGGACTGCGCCGGCCTCAGACAGGTTGGCGCAGTCCGAGCAGTGTTCCTTCGGGGTCGCGCACGTAGCCGACCGACCCCTGCCCCGGGATCTCCTGCGGCTCCCCCACCACCGACCCGCCGGCCGCAACGACCGCCGTACGGGTTGCTTCCAGATCTTCGACCTGCAACCACACGATCGCCGCCTGCGACTGATGCTCCCGGCTCATGATCGCGCCGTCGATCCCGTCGCCCGAACCGGTTGCTGTCAGCAAGTACCCGTCGACGTACGGCGAGGCTGCGCTCTCCCAGCCGAAGGCCGCGCGGTAGAAGTCCACCGCCCGCTCGGGATCGGCCGAGGTCAGCTCCACGTGAACGATTCGTCCCATGCCGTCAGCGTGCCTGCTCCCCGGCGGACAGGTCTTGGACGGATCTCTCATGCATCAGCGCGGCGATTCCGTTGCTCACCGCCCGGAACGACGAGGCGCTGACCCCCGTGTACCGCTTGAAGTCCCGCGCGGCGTGCGCCTGGTCGTAGTAGCCGTGCAGCGCGGCCAGCATCGCGGTCCCGTCCGCCGGCCCGTCGAGCAGCCCGCCGGTGAAGTGGAAGAACCGGACGATCTCCCCGAACTGCTTCGGCCCGACCCCGACCAGCTCGCGGAACCGCCGGTGCAGCGTGCTGTACGGAACGTCCAGCGCCCGCGCGAGCTCCGCGACCGGCAACGTTCCGCGGGACTCCTCGATCAACCGCACTGCGCGCTCGGCGACGGCGACGTCGACCGGCCGCAGCCGGGGAGCCAACCAGTCGGCCAGCGCCGCAGCCCGCGACGGACCGAACTCGCAGCCCCGCAAGCGAGCCGCCAGCCCTTCGGTGGTCCCAGGTCCGAGCCAGGCGTCGAGCGGCAGCACCTGATCGACCAGCCGCCGTGAGGTCAGCGCCGCGATCCCCCACGGCTTCAGCTCGGCGCCGGCGTAGCTCGACGGACCCGACTGACCGAGGACGTGCGGTCTTGTCATCACCCCGAACAACGACCCGTCGTTCACCCACGAACTGCCGGTCACCGGATCGTGCCGCCGCCCCGGCGTCCCCAGCGCGACCGCCAGCGCCGGACGGCCGTTGGGGACCAGGATCTGGTCCGCCGCTCCGCCGCCCTCGACCATCCAGTAGTGCTCGACCAGCCCCACTTGGCCGGCCGGCGGCGGAAATCGCAGGTAGGCAACCACCTCCCCACGATAGGTCCCGGGCCTGGCCGAAGAACGTTGACCGGCAGCGGCGAAGAACGGTGAGGATCTGACATCCTTGATCCGTGACGACCGCTGAGGAGTACCGCCTGCTGGGTTTCAGTGCCGAGGACCAGGCCGACGCCGAGAAGCTCGACGTCGACCCGGTGCCGGTGGCCGAGTTCGCCGCGTACCTGCGCAAGACGATCGGCCAGGCACCGGCCGAGGCGGAGCTGGAGGTGCCCAAGGATCCGATGGTGTCGCTCGCGGCGTACCTGGAGACCCTGCCGGACATCCGCCGCTACCACCAGGAGCTCGGGGTCAGCGACGAGATCAGCTGGGCCACGCTGGCCGACCTCGGTCAGCAGCTGAAGGTGAACCGGCGGACGCACGGCAAGTTCGGCCTCGAGACGCACTGGTGGGTGAGCACGTACTGGACCGGCATGCTGTACGCGCTCGGCCGGCTGCAGTTCATGATCCACCGGGTCCCCGACGAGCACCCGGTGCCCGGCGTCGAGCCCGGCGAGTGGGTGATCGGCGTGCACATCCCGGAGACCGGCCCGCTGACGCCCGAGTCCGTCGACGACAGCTTCGACCAGGCACGGGCGTTCTTCGCCGAGCACTTCCCGGACCAGCCGGTGAAGACGGCGACGCTCGGCTCCTGGCTGATCGACCCGTACCTGCTCGACCACCTGCCGCAGGACTCGAACATGGTGCGCTTCGGCCGCCGCTTCACGCCGTACGGCGAACCGCACGACTCCCAGGGCAGCGCGATCTTCTTCACCTTCCGCAGCCACGACCTCGGCAAGCTCGACGAGTTCCCGCAGGACACCGCGCTGCAGCGGCTGATCGTCGAGCGGATCAAGGCCGGCGGCACCTGGCAGACCGCGTTCGGCTACCTCAGGCTGTGACGCTCAGCCTTTCGGTACGCCGTACTTGGTCAGCCAGGCGATCAGCTCGACGTTGCTGACGCACTTCACGTCCGGCTGCGTGCACGTCTCCTGGACGAACGTGGTCAGCGCGTCGGAGTAGACGCTGTTGTTCCACCGGTTGAAGTGGTTGCCGAGGAACAGCGGCGGGTTGTTCCCGGCGCGCGACCGCGCCAGCGCCTGCCGGTACGTCGCCAGCACCTGGGCCTTCAGCTTCGGCGCGTGCGCGATCGGCGCCTTGCGGGCCTTGGTCTGCGCGTACCAGAGGTTGTAGTCCATCGTCAGCGTGCTCTTGCGCGTCCCGGCCAGATCGACGGACTGCAGCGGGAAGTCCCAGACGCCGTCCTCCTTCTTCGGCCACGCGATGTAGCCCGGCTCGGAGGCGTCGTACAGCATCCCGCGCTGCCGCATCACCTGCCGGTACGCCGGCCGGTTGCCCTCCAGGCACGGCGTCCGCATGCCCTTCACCGTCGTCGGGTCGAACGGCGCCGCCAACGTCCTGCCCGCGGCCAGCGTCGGCCCGGTCTCGACCATCGTGTCGAACGCGTCGAGCTCGGCCTTCCACTGCGTGGCCGACCAGCGGTCGATCCCGTTCTTGCCGCAGAAGTGCCCGTTCGCGTGGGTGCCGATCTCGTGGCCCTCGGCGATCGCCTGCCGCAGCACGGTCGCCCGCGCGATCGCCTTGGGCGCGTCGGCCCAGCCGATGTCGGAGGCACCGGGCTTCTGGTACGGCGGCTTGTAGTCGGTCCTGCGCGCCTCGGGGTACAGGTACGGGCCGGACAGGAAGAACGTCATCCGTGCGTCGACCTGCTTGGCGACCGTGCGCCAGTGCGACCACAGCGCGAGGTCGCCGGCGCCGTCGAAGGAGACGACGACGAACAACGGCGGCTTGCCGTTCGGCAGCTTGGCCGGGAAGGACCTGGTCACGGGCGCCGCGGCCGGCGGCTTCACGCCCGGCGTCAGCGTGGCCGAAGGGTCCGGCTCGCTCGGCGTCGGCGTACTGGACGGTGGTTTGCCGGGCGGACCCGACGAGCCTTCCGGCGCGGTGTCCGCGCATCCGGTGGCCAGCGCCGCCACGAGCGCCGTCGCTGCGACCAGTCGTTGCCGCCTCAGCATGCCTCGACCACGACCTGGACCGGTGTGCCTCGTACCCCCGTCATACCTCTAGAGACGCACGAACAAACGATTGAGTTGGCCCGGGACACGCGACCGGCCCGAAACCGTCCGGTCAGTCGTTACTCGGCCGCGACCCTGGCCGCCTTGCGGCGACCGACGATCCGCCGGGTCGTCTCGAGCACCAGCCCGATCGTGAAGGCCAGGCCCAGGCTGAACGCGAGCGCCTTCAGCGAGTCGTGCGCGAAGGCGTCGCCGCCCAGGTACCCGAGCAGGGCGACGTAGGTGTAGGCCACGGTCACGCCGGCCGCGGTGAACAGCACGAACTTGCGGAACGAGTACGCCGTCGCGCCCGCCGTCAGCGTCGCGACCATCCGCGCGCCAGGGATGTAGCGCACGGTCATCAGGATCAGCCCGCCGCGCGTGTGCAGCGCTCGGCTGACCTTGTCGTACATCGCCTGCCGGGCCTCGCGCCGGCGCATCCAGCGCCGCAGCGCGGGACCGGAGCCGCGACCCATGAAGTAGCAGACGCACTCGCCGATCACCGAGCCGACCATCGCCAGCACGATCACGAGCAGCAGGTTCTGGTGGCCGGCCGCGGCCGCCATCCCGGCGGTGACGACCAGCCCCTCGCTCGGGATCACCGGGAACACGGCGTCGATCGCGGCAGCGAGAAACAGCACCAGCAGCAGCCAATGCGACGCCATCGCGATGCTGAGCAGCTCCCGGGCGGCGTCCATCAACTCTGTCACGACCCCGAGCATGCCATCCGGTGTCAAGGTCCTCCCAATCCCGACGCTGCGGTTCGGGGCGCCTGGGACGGAATTCACCCAGTGTTCACAGCCGGACGGAAAGCTCCGCGATTCCGTTCATCAGCAGGCCCGGGGTGCGGCGCGGATCACCGTCAGGTTCGGTCAGCCGCAGGCCCGGGAAACGGTCGAACAGCATGCCGAGCGCGACCCGGCCCTCGAGCCTGGCCAGCGGCGCGCCCAGGCAGTGGTGGATGCCGTGACCGAAGCCGAGGTGCTGGTTGTCCGTCCGCCTGATGTCGAGCTCGCCGCCGGCGCCGAACTTCGCGTCGTCGCGGTTGGCCGCGACCAGCGCGAACACGATCACCGCGCCGGGCAGGATCGTCCGCCCGGCGATCTCGATCGGCGCGCGAGCGACGTACGGGATCGCGGCCTGCAGCGGACCGTCGTACCGGATGAGTTCCTCGACGGCGGCCGGGAGACGTTCGGGTTCGGCCTTGAGCAGCGCGAGTTGGTCGGGGTGGGTGAGCAGCGCGTGCACGCCGTTGCTGATCAGGCTGACCGTGGTCTCGTGGCCGGCGGCGAGCAGCAGGTAGACCATCGAGGTCAGCTCGTCCGTGGTCAGCCGGTCGCCGCCGTCGCGGGCCGCGATCAGCGCGGACAGCAGGTCGTCGGACGGTGCGGCCACCCGGCGGTCCTCGATCATCTCCCGGATGAACTCGACCATCGCGAGCGCGGCCTCGATGTACTCCTCGGGCGTGTGCACGGCCGCGTTCACGACGACCGACGACCAACGGCGGAAGTCGTCGCGGCGGATCGCGGGGATGCCGAGCAGCTCGGAGATGACCGTGATCGGCAACGGGTAGCTGTAGGCGCCGACCAGGTCGATCGGCCCGTCGGCGGCCGCCATCTCGTCGAGCAGCTCGCCGGCGATCTCGCGGATCCGCGGCTCCAGCCGCTCGATCCGCCGCCGGGTGAAAGCGGCCGACACGAGCTTGCGCATCCGGGTGTGGTCCGGCGGATTGGCGCTCAGCATGTGCCGTTCCATCGAGTTGACCAGGTCGTCCCAGACCTGGTCGCGGTGCGGCCCGTCGAGCGACGACCGGACGACGTCCGGGTGCGCGAGCAGCTGCCGCGCCTCGGCGTACCCGGTCACCAGCCAGACCGGTACGCCGGTGAAGAGCGTCACGTACTGCAGCGGCCCTTCCGCCGCCATCTCCGCGAACCCCCGCAGACGAGCCTGGCCACTGGTTTCGGTGAAGGGCGACGTCACCTCACCACCGTACGTGCGCGGGGGTTGACTCAACACTTCACCAGATGGTGAAGTGTTCGGGTGCTGACCACGACCTTCGCGGCGCTCGCCGACCCGACCCGGCTGGCGATCGTGACCCGGCTCAGTCGCGGTGAGGCGACGATGGGCGAGCTGGCGACGCCGCACGCGATCAGTCCGCCGGCGATCACCAAGCACGTGCACGTCCTGGTCGACGCCGGGCTGGTGACCCGGCGCAAGGTCGGCCGGACGGTGGTCTGCGCGATCCGGCCGGAGGCGTTGTCCGAGGTGGAGGTCTGGCTCGGCGACCTCACGACGTACTGGAACCGCACGGTCGACCGGCTGGCGGACCTTCTGGAGGGGAACGGCGATGGTGAGTGACATCCGGATCGAGCGCGTGCTGAAGGCCGGGCTCGAGGACGTGTACGCCGCGTGGACGCGGGCCGAGCTGCTCGCGCAGTGGTACTGCCCGAACCCGGCGCTGGAGCTGAAGGTCGACGCCGACGTCCGGGTCGGAGGCGCGTACGTCGTCGAGATGGGACCGTACGTCGTCCGCGGCAGCTACCTGGAGGTCGACCCGCCGCACCTGCTCGCGTTCACGTGGAAGTGGGACGAGGACGCCGACGAGCCGTCGACCGTGCGGGTCGAGCTGAGCAAGGCCGACGAGGGAACACGGATGCTGTTGCTGCACACGGGTTTCACCGGTCCGGACGACGCGGCCAACCACCTGCAAGGCTGGGAGCCGGAGCTCGACCGGCTGGAGCAGCTGCTCACGTCTCGGTGAGTTGCTCGGCCAGCTCGGCGCGGCTGTGGATGCCGAGCTTCGTGTAGACCTTGCGCAGGTGGTACTCGACTGTCTTCGGACTGAGGAAGAGCTTCGCCGCGGCCTCGCGCGTGCTGTGGCCGTCGGCGAGGAGTTGCGCGACCTGGCGTTCCTGCGGCGTGAGGTCGTCGGCGCTGCTGTGCTCGCGCCGTCGGGCCGTCTCGCCGGTCGCCTTCAACTCCCCCGCCGCCTGATCGGCCCAGGTCCCGGCCCCCAGGTGGTCGAAGATCCCGACGGCCGCTCGCAGCTGCACCCGCGCGTCCACGCGCCGTCGTACGCGCCGAAGCCAGGATCCGTACGCCAAGTGCGTGCGAGCCGTCTCGAAGAGGTCGAGCGTCCGCTCGTGCAGCCGGAGCGCGGTCTCGAAGGCGTGCTCGTCGTCGTTCACCAGCCCCTGCGCTCGCGCGGCGCGAGCCAGCGACCACGGCAGGCCCTTGCGGGTGGCCTGCTCGGCGAAGTCCCGAGCCGTCCGCGCGGCGTCTTCCGGCCGGCCGAGTCGTAGGTACACCTCGACCAGCTCGGGCGCGGGCGACAGGTCGGGGTCGTGCATCCCGCCGGTCGTGAGGATGCCGACCAACCGGTCGTACGCCGCGAGCGCCGCCGCCACGTCACCGAGGCCGAGCTCGAGATCGCCCAGCGCGTACGACGACCAAGCGAGCCCGAGCCGGATCTCGCGCGCCGTGCAGATCCCGATCGCCTCGGCCGCCTGGGCCCGGCACTCGTCGACCCGCCCGCGACGCGCGGACAGCCACGCCTGTCCCGCGAGGTTGATCGCCAGCTCGGTCGTCTGGCCGGTCTCGCGCGACAGCCGGATCCCTTCGTCGTACGACGCCGCCGCGTCGGCCCAGCGATCGGTGGTCGCCTGATCGCGGGCCAGGTGGAACAGGACGCCGGGCAGCATGCCGAGGGCGACTCCGTCGCGGCTGTCGCGCAGGACCTGCTGGATCATGTCGCGACCGCCTTCGCGTTCGCGCAGGAACATCGGCGCCAGCACCACCCACACCTGGTGACGCCGGTCCAGCTTCACCGTGCTGGACAGCGTGACCGCCGTACGGATCTGCTCGCTGCCACCGCTGCCCGCGAACACCCGCGCGACGCCGCTCGCGAGCAGACCGAGCAGGCGGCTCTCGGGCTGGTCGATGCTCGGCAGGATCGCGTCGAGCTCCTCGGCGACGCGCAGCGCGGTGTTGGTGTCACCGAGGTAGAAGCAGGCGTTGACGATGTCACCCAGCAACCTGATCCGGGTCGGCAGGTCGTCGGCCGCGTCAGCGGCGGCGAGCAGGATGTCGCGGGCCTGGCCGGGTGATCCGCAGCGTACGGCGATGTCGCCGCGCAGCTCCTGGGCGTGGATCGCGACGGCGTCACCCGCCACGCGGCGAGGAACGGCAGAGCTCGCGCTGCGGCGGGACGCCGCGGAACTCGCGCTGCGGCGGGATGCGGCAGAGTTTGCGCTGCCCGCCGAGGCCGCCGCTTGCGCGGGATTCCGGCCCAGGGCTTCGACCAGCAGCTCCTCGGCTCGCTCGGGCAACCCGGCGAACCAGGCGGCCTCGCCCGCGGCGACCAGCCGGCGCGCTTGCTCCGCCGCGTCGTCCGTGAGCCGCGCGGCCCGTTCGAGCGCTGTCGCCGCGACCGCGTGGGCGCCGCGCTCGACCGCGTGCCCGGCGACGATCTCCAGCCTGCGCGCGACCTCGTCATCCGATCCCAGCGCGGCTTCGGACAGGTGCCAGACCTGGCGGTCCGAGTCGGCCAGTACGCCGGCGATCGCCTGGTGGACGGATCGACGAGTGGCGGCCGCGGCCCCGGCGTACACGGACGAGCGCACCAACGGATGCCGAAACTCCACCCGTCCGTCGCCGATCCGGATCAGGCCCGCGTCCTCGGCCTCGGCCAGTACGGCGATGTCGACCTTCAGCTTGTCGCAGACGGCGGCGACCAACTGGAGCTCTCCGTCGTCGGAAGCCGCCACCAGCAAGGCGATCCGGGCCTCGGGGCTCAGCCGATCCGCCTGCGCCGAGAACGCTTCCGCCAGCAGCCGCGGTACGGGCACCGGCGCTCCCGGCCGGATCCGGTGCAGGCTCTGGGGATTCAGCTCGAGCAGCGCGAGCGGGTTGCCGCCGACCATCCGGTGCACCTGCGCGACGTCCGCCGTACGGCGTCCGACCAGCTCGCGGGCGTCGTCCAACCCGAGGCCGTCGAGCCGCAGTACGGGAAGGTCCGCCTCGGCCAACGGGTGCGACTCACCCTCCCGAGCGGCGATCAGGAGCACGATCGGGTCCGCCACCAACCGCCGGGCCGCGAACACCAAGGCTTCCGCGGACGGTCGGTCGATCCACTGCGCGTCGTCGACGAGGACCGCGAGCGGCGCTTGTTCGGCGTACCGGCACAGCAGGCTGAGCGTCGCGGCGCCGACGGCGAACCGCCCTGTGGAATCACCTGGCGTGGTCAGCGCGAGGGCAGCTTCCAGAGCGGCCTTCTGCGGTGGGGGAATCCTGTCCAACTCACCCAAAGCCGGGCGAAGCAACTGCAGCAACCCACCGAACGGCACTTCGTGCTCGGTCTCCGTCCCCCGGGCCCGGAGCAGGCGAAGGCCGGCGGACGGTGCGGCCGCCTGGTCGAGAAGGGTGGTCTTGCCGATCCCCGGTTCTCCCGTGATCAGCAGCACCCCGCTGGATCCCACCCTCGCCCCCGCGACCAACCGCTCGATCGCCCGCCGTTCGGCCTCCCGCCCGATCAGCATCTCTGGAGTCTAGGACCAGGTGCCCCACCTGATGCGATGAATGACTGTCCGCTCCTAGCGTCACCCGGGTAAGCGATCCCAGGGAGGGGACCCATGACCACCATCGACCAACCCGTCACCGTCGACGGCGACAAGCTGATGCAGTTCGTGTTCCAGGCCGTCGGCGAGGTCGGCGCGACGCTCAACGCGGCGCTCGTCGTGCTGGGCGACAAGCTCGGCCTCTACCAGACGATGGCCGGCGCCGGCGGCCTCACGCCGGCCGAGCTGGCCGACCGCACCGGCACCCACGAGCGCTACGTGCGCGAGTGGCTGAACGCCCAGGCAGCCGGCGGATTCGTCACCTACGACCCGTCCACCGGCCTCTACACGCTGCCGCCCGAGCAGACCGTGGCGCTGACCGACGAGAACAGCCCGGCGTTCCTGCCCGGCTTCTTCCAGATCGCGCTCGGCACCGTCCAGGACACCAACCGGATGGTCGACGCGGCCCGCAGCGGCGCGGGCATCGGCTGGCACGAGCACGACACCGACGTCCACGACGGCTGCGAGCGGTTCTTCCGGCCCAGCTACCACGCCAACCTGGTCGACAGCTGGCTGCCGGCGCTCGACGGCGTCGTCGACAAGCTGACCAACGGCGCGAAGGTCGCCGACATCGGCTGCGGCCACGGCGCCTCGACGATCCTGATGGCGCAGGCCTTCCCACGGTCGAGCTTCACCGGGTCCGACTACCACCCCGAGTCGATCGCGACGGCTCGTGAGCGCGCGACGGACGCGGGTGCCGACGTCAGGTTCGAGGTCGCCGGCTCCACGTCGTACGGCGGTGAGAACTACGACCTGGTGACGACTTTCGACGCCCTGCACGACATGGGCGACCCGGTCGGCGCCGCGCGCCGGGTGCGGGAGTCGCTCGCGCCGGACGGCACGTGGATGGTCGTCGAGCCGATGGCCGGCGACAAGGTCGAGGACAACCTGAACCCGGTCGGCCGCGCGTACTACGGGTTCTCGACGCTGCTGTGCACGCCGGCATCGCTGTCCCAGGAGGTCGGGCTGGGGCTCGGCACCCAGGCCGGTCCGGCGCGGATCCGTGATGTGACGACGGCGGCCGGTTTCACCCGGTTCCGGGTCGCGGCGCAGACGCCGTTCAACCTGGTCTACGAAGTCCGCCCCTGACACAGTGAGCGACATGGCGCAACGACCCGCGCGGGCGGCCGACCGGGAGGGTTCGGTCGCCCGCGACGGCGTGAACATTCACTACCGGGTGTACGGCGAGGGCGACGGCCCGGCGCTCGTGCTGCTGCCGACCTGGTCGCTGGTGCCCTCGCGGGTCTGGAAGGCGCAGGTCCCGTACCTCGCGCGGCACTTCCGGGTGATCACCTTCGACGGGCGCGGCTCCGGGTCCTCGGACCGCCCGACGGGCGCATCGGCGTACGCCGATGCCGAGATGGTCGCGGACACGATCGCGGTGCTGGACGCGGCCGGTGTGGCGTCGTGCGTGCTCGTGGGGTTCTCCCGCGGCTGCCCGTGGGCGCTGGAGGTCGCGCTCCAGCAGCCGTCGCGGGTGCTCGGCGTGGTCTGCATCGGCTCGGCGACCAGGCTGACGCCTATGCTGGAGGACCGCACCCGCTGGACCTGGGACGAGCGGCACGAGTCGACCGAGGGCTGGGCCAAGTACAACCGGCACTACTGGCTCGAGGGCGGGTACGACGACTTCCTGGAGTTCTTCTTCGCCCGGATGTTCCCGGAGCCGCACTCGACCAAGCAGATCGAGGACGGCATCGGGTGGGGGCACGAGATCACGCCTGAGCTGCTGGTCGACACCGAGGACGGGCGCTCGGGTCATCTCGATCCCTTGCGGTTCGCCGAGGTGAGCTGCCCGGTGCTGGTCGTGCACGGCTCGGAGGACGGGATCCGGCCGCCGGCCGAGGGTTTGCGGCTCGCGTCGCTGACCGATGGCTCCTTGGTCACGGTCGTCGGCGGCGGGCACGCGCCGCACGCGCGCGATCCGGTGGTGGTCAACCACCTGCTCAAGGACTTCGCGTCCCGGCTGATTCCTCGGGCGGTACGGCGTACGTGGGAGCGCGCCGCGTCCCGGCCCCGGCGGGTGCTCTACCTGTCGTCGCCCATCGGGCTCGGGCACGCGCGACGAGACCTGGCGATCGCGCGGTCGTTGCGGTCTTTGAGTGGTGATCTGGAGATCGAGTGGCTCGCGCAGGATCCCGTGACGCGGGTGCTCGCCGATGCGGGCGAGGTCGTGCATCCGGCGTCGTCCTGGCTGCTCAGCGAGTCCGACCACGTGGACTTCGAGGCCGGCTTCGCCGAGCACGACCTGCACGCCTTCCAGACGCTGCGGCGGATGGACGAGATCCTGGTCGCCAACTTCCTGACCTTCAGCGACGTGGTCGAGGACCGCCACTACGACCTGGTGATCGGCGACGAGGCCTGGGAGGTCGACTACTTCCTGCACGAGAACCCGGAGCTCAAACGCTTCGCCTACGCCTGGCTCACGGATTTCGTCGGCTGGCTGCCCATGGACGTCTCCGAGGCTGGGCTCACCACCGACTACAACCTCGAGATGCTCACCCAACGGGCCCGCTACCGGCGTCTCCGGGACCACTCGCTGTTCGTCGGCGACCCGGAAGACATCGTCGGGGACAGCTTCGGCCCGGGTCTGCCGGTGATCCGCGAGTGGACCGAGCAGAACTACACCTTCACCGGCTACATCACCGGCTTCGCCCCGGCGCCACGTCAGCTGTCCGGGCCGCCGCGCTGCCTGGTCACCGTCGGCGGTTCCGGCGCCGGTTCCTCCTTGCTGCACAGGGTTCTGGACGCCGTACCGGCCATCCAACGTCTCGTCCCCGGCCTCACCTTCGACATCGTCACCGGGCCCAGGATCGATCCTTCCTCGTTGCGCGTTGTCCCCGGCGTCCGTCTGCACGGCTATCTCCCCAACCTCCACCTGGAACTCGGAAAGGCAGACGTGGTCATCACCCAAGGCGGCCTCACCACTTGCATGGAACTCACCGCGCAACGCGTCCCGTTCGTCTACGTCCCGCTGCAGCACCACTTCGAGCAGAACTTCCACGTCGCCGCCCGCCTCGACCGCTACCGAGCCGGCCACCGTCTCGAGTACGCCGAAGCCGCGAGCCCCGACCGCCTCGCCGAAGCCGTCGCCAAGGCCCTCACGGACCCGGTCGACTACCTGCCCGTCACCACCGACGGCGCCGACCGAGCAGGCCGTCTCCTTGCCGAACTCCTCTAAACCTGAACTTCTTTCACACTATGGTCTTAGTCCCGCGAAAAGTGGTAGTCGATACCGATTGTCATTTATAGCGCTAAATTTCCAGGTCTCGTCACAGCTCGGCCTCAACGGTTTACGACGTGAAAAAAGTCAGCCTCAATGGATGCTGCACCCCACCGACCCGCCCACGTCGGACCACCTCGGGTGCAGGTGGCCCCTGGAGGACTCCGTGACCCCGCTCTCCCGCTCCGCCTCGAGCTCCTTCGGCTCGGGCTCCGGCTCCGGCTCCGGCGAGATCGAAGCCAACCTCAGCACCACCCTCTGACCGGTCCGGGGTACGCCGATGGGGGCATCAGCCGTCCCCCGGATCCCGGAGCCGCGACCCCTCTGGACGGCGGGGTCGCGGCTCCTCTTCACGTGCGGGCGCACGTCATACAGGCCCAGGAAAAGCTAGAGCCCCGGGCGGCAACCCGGGGCTCGGAACGGATGGATGGGCGGCGTGATTCAGCTGCCGGACTTGCGCCTGAACTGGCGCTTCTGCTTGTCGTTGTGCGCCTCGCCGACACCCTCGTGCCGCGGCCCACTCCCCGGGTGCGACTCGTGGTGCGCGTTCTTCTTCGCGAGCGCCTCGCGGAACTTCTCCTGCAGATCGTCCTTCGCCGGCTTGCTGGACTTGTCGCTCATACCGTCTCCTTAACAAACCGTCAGGGCATACACCTCTAGCCAACCAAGTGTGACCGCCCCAGCGCCAGCCAATATCAGCGGGTCACACCTTCCGCCCCACGAACACCAAGTTGCGCCGTCTCCGGTCCGGGCCCTCCCGGCCGCCGACCACGGCGTCCTCCACCGAAAACTCCTACCCTCCACCAGTCCGACGCCGACGCCCCGGCGCCTCCGTCCGGGCAGCCGATGTCGACGTACGCCGACATCTCCACAATGTCGCCGTACGTCGACAAACGCCAACCCCGCCCCACATTGACGATTCCCGCCAACCTGCTTCCCGACCACGCCACGACGACACGAATCCTCAGTTCGCGTCGGAGTAGCCAGGTGCACGCCGCAGTGCAGACACGCGAAGAGATAGGCCGTCATGTCGCCTTCCGGCGAGAGGCGGCTGATCCAGTCCTGTGCCGCGGCAGGGTCTATCCCAAGCTCGTGAGCTTCAAGCCGGAGGGCTTCCAGGGCATCGACGTCGTGCTGGATCTGATCCCAGCCGACCCGGCCGAGGTAAGCAGCGCCGTCGCCGCAATGCGTGAGCCAGTACGACTCCTGCCAGGAGAAGTACCCGGGCGTGCGATGCAGGATCTCCTCCAGTGCCGCGGTCGGAACGCTGTCGGACTGTCTCCACAGCCCATCGCTGAACTCGGCCGGCCCGTCAGGTCGCGCGAGCCGCTCGGCGGCGGTTCCGTCGGCGATGCACCCGAGGCAGACCGCTCCGACTGCCGACCGACGGTGGGGCCGGCGTAGCGGTAGCCAGTCACTTCACCGCAGAGCTCGCAAGCGCCTTCGTCGGCAACTGCAGAACCGGTGGCGATCGGATCCGGGTGGTAGCGGAAGGCAGGAATCGACGTCACCGCTCGATTGTCGACATCCCGTCGCGTCGCCAGAAGGTCGGGCGCCACCAGTACAGCTCCGTACGGTCGGCAGGCCACGGCCGTTCCTCGACGCCGCGCGGCTCGAACAGATCCCGGTCGTCGATCAGGCGCCAGCCGTCGTCGACTCGGTCGTCCGCCGCGGGCGCCTGCACCTTGCCGACGAAACGCTGCTCCATCGCGCCGAACCGCACCACGTTCAGCTGGGACTCCCGGAGCGACGGTCGATTGGCGCCACCGGTCCAGTCCGGCCAACGGAGTTGGACGAGGTCGTCCTCCCAGAAGCAGATCGAACAGATCTCGTACGACCCAGGCAGCTCGGCGAACGCCAGATGTCCGCAGCACGGGCAGGGATACAAGTCGTCCACGCCCGACATTCTCACAGCCGGGCGGATCGCGCTCAGATGTGTCGCGCCGCGTCCAGCGCCCGTCAGCGCTGTGCGGCGTCGCGCTCCCGGCGAGCACGCTCGAACTCGGCGACATCCGTCAGCCACGGCCCGTGCTGGTCGAGCGCGGCGCAACCGCCGCTGACGAAGGCACGGATCAGAGCCCGGTATCCGTCCATCCCGTCCACCAGGCTGTACTCGACCCGGTACTCCGGATCCGCCCCGCCTTCACCAGCCACCACCGTCGTGATCCGCGCGATCGAGTCCGCGTAGAAGTGGAGTTGGAGTCCCTCCCCCTTCGCCTCGTCCTCGATCGTGAACACCTCGTTGTCCGCCGCGGAACGACCGTGGACGAACTCCCAGAACGCCGTACTGGCGAAGCCAGAACCGCCCGGGAACCACGTCTCCTCGCCGCCCTTGTCGTCGGTGAAGATCAGCTTCGAACTCCCGGCAACGCCGTCGTCCTCGATCGGCAGGTTCCTGGCGCGGCCCGCGGCCTCCGAGCACATCAGGAAACTCGCCGTCGCCACCGCGTCGTCGACGAGCTCGGGGTGTGCGCTCCGCACGGCCGCGTCGACCGCCGCCGCCATCCGGTCCCAGTCACGCTTGTCCGTGGCACGGCCACCCCGGCGCGGATCACGATTGATCCTCATCGCGGCGCACGCACGCTCCGCGGTCGCGATCACCCGCAGTACGCCGGGCAGCAGCGCCGGATCGACCGCCTCGGGACGACGTTTCGGGATCGTCGCGCCATGGAGGTACTGGCCCGTGAACTTCAGAATCGCGGCGTCCAGCGGAGCCAGTGTCACGCCGCGTTGGGTGCGTCGGCGGCTCGCCTCGTACTCCTGAACGCGAGCCCAGTCAGCCGTCTCCGTCGCCGAGCCCATCGCGGCCCAGACCTGCCCCCGATCGAGCAGGTCGATGTCGGCGCCGTACGAGATGAGCCGGCGCCTGTCCCACCGGATACGCCGGAACAGCGCGTCGATGTCAGCGGGCGCGGAGAACAGGATCGGCTCCAGGAGCGCAACGGCAGCATCCTCGTCCATCGCGCCCCGAGTCCCGGCCGCGTCGCACAGCGGCAGGACCGCACTCCACAGCAGCAGGTGCCTCGTCAGATCGCCCCGGATCACCGCAAGATGCGCGTCCTCGATCGGGAATGTGAAAGTCCGAGGGTCGTGATTGGCGTCGGCCCCGGCACCGAGTTCGATCCGCAGTACGCCGTGGTCGCGGACCACCTTCGGGATCCACCCGTTCGCACGGGCGAACACGACGTCTCTCATGACCACCGTTCGAGCTCGGCGTCGAGGCGCGGCTCCCTGCGCACCCAGACTTCGCCGTCGGCAGCCTCGGCCGGAGCATCGACTCGTTCGAGCCCGAGGAACTCGATCAGCACGAGCAGCGCGGCTCGTTCAGCTCGGTCGTCGTCGGCGCCGTGCGAGTCGAAGAAGACGTACCACTGGTCGCTCGGGTCGACGATGCCCGAATCTCCCCAGATCCGGCCGACTTCCTCGAGCGCCGCGGCTTCGGTCGTGATCGTGGCGGCGCGAGTCGCACCGCGCGCCTCCGGTGACGCGTCGAGGTCCGCGAGGTTCGAGAGCCACTGGCCGAAGTGATCGAGCCCGGCGTACCCGTTCTCGAAGAACAGCATCGCGCTCGGCGTGTACCGATTGGGCCGGTCGACCTTGAGGTACTCGACGTTCGCCCCCGTACGCCGGACGATCACCCCTTGACCGGGCATCAGTACCAACGGCTGGCCCGCCGGCTCGTCGTCGATGGTGCAGGTGCCGCCGTTCTGGCCCCGGAAGAACTCCGAGAACGCCACGTAGGCTTCCTGAGGATCGGCGACGACGACCCGCTGGTCGTTGCCGTCACCGGCCCCGAAGACGAACTCCTTCGGGCCGGGGCTGTACGCGCGAGCCATCTGTGTCCTTCGGACGAACGGACCGGAGACCTAGACGTTGAAGCGGAACTCGACCACGTCGCCGTCGGCCATGACGTAGTCCTTGCCCTCCATGCGGACCTTGCCCGCGGACTTCGCCGCCGCCATCGAGCCGGCCTCGACCAGGTCGTCGTACGAGACGATCTCGGCCTTGATGAAGCCGCGCTGGAAGTCGGTGTGGATGACGCCGGCGGCCTCGGGGGCGGTGGCGCCCTTCTTGATGGTCCAGGCGCGGGATTCCTTCGGGCCGGCCGTCAGGTAGGTCTGCAGGCCGAGGGTCTCGAAGCCGACGCGGGCCAGGACGTCCAGGCCGGGCTCCTCGACGCCCATCTCGGCGAGCATCTCGCGGGCCTCGTCCTCGTCGCCGAGCTCGACCAGCTCGGCCTCGAACTTGGCGTCGAGGAAGATCGCCTCGGCCGGCGCGACCAGGTCGCGCATCTGCTGCTTGAGCGCCTCGTCGGCGAGCTCGTCGGCGTCGCAGTTGAAGACGAACAGGTACGGCTTGGCGGTCATCAGCATCAGCTCGCGGATCGCGTCGCGGTCGACGTTCGTCGCGATGATCGGCGTACCGGCCTCGAGGTGCTTCTGCGCCTCGCGCACCGCTTCGAGGACGGCGACGCTCTCCTTCTTCAGCCGGGACTCCTTCTCCAGCCGCGGGATCGCCTTCTCGACGGTCTGCAGGTCGGCCAGGATCAGCTCGGTCTGGATCGTGGAGATGTCGTCGGCCGGCGAGACCTTGCCGTCGACGTGGGTGACGTCGTCGTCGCGAAACACCCGGGTCACCTGGCAGATCGCGTCGGACTCGCGGATGTGGCTGAGGAACTTGTTCCCGAGCCCCTCGCCCTCCGACGCGCCGCGCACGATCCCGGCGATGTCGACGAACTGCACGGTCGCCGGCAGCTGCTTGGCCGACCCGAAGATCTCGGCCAGCTTGCCCAGCCGCGCGTCCGGCACCCCCACCACGCCGACGTTGGGCTCGATCGTCGCGAACGGGTAGTTCGCCGCGAGCACGTTGTTCTTGGTCAGCGCGTTGAAGAGCGTGGACTTGCCCGCGTTGGGGAGCCCGACGATTCCGATGGTGAGTGCCACGGGCGCCAAGCGTACGCGTCCGTCCCGCCTGACCCCAATCCACAGCCGGTACGACGTACCGCTCACGCCCGTACGCCGTACTGCCGCGTGCCTCAGATCACGAAGGACTCCAGCTCCGCGTCGTACCAGCGCTTGGTCGGCCCGAGCGGCCGCATCCCCAGCCGCCGGCAGACCGCGAGCGACGCCTGGTTGTCCGGTCGCACCACCGCGTAGATCTCCGGCAACCCGGCCTTGAACCCACGGCCGATCGCGCCCCGCGCCGCCTCGGTCGCCAGCCCGCGCCCCCACGCGTCGGGATGGAAGTGCCATCCCACCTCGACCTCACCCCGCGACGGCACCGGGTCCGACGGCTCCGGCAAAGGCACGAGCAGCACCGTTCCGGCGACCGTCCCGTTGGCCTTCTCCTCCACCGCCCACACCCCATGCACGGGATCGGCGTTGCGCAGGTTCCACCGCTCGATGACCCGCGACGCGGCGTCCCGGTCCGTCATCGCCCGCGGCGTCGCGCCCAGCCAGCGCGACACCTCCCAGCGCCGGTAGATGTCGTACACCCGATCGCCGTCGGCTTCGGACCAGTCACGGACCACCAGCCGCTCGGTCTCGAAGACCACCTTGGCGTCCATCGCGTTCTCCCCTCGCCCTGTCCCGTTGATCTACCGGGCCCGGCGGCCGACCGGCAAGCGATTCGGGCAAGCGTGACCACACCGTTGTTGGCTGACACGGAAGCGACCGAGATCTCCTTGCAACACGGCGTTGCCAACCAGGTCAAGGCCCGCCGCGTCTCCATGGTGTGACAGCTCCTGAGGGGGAGCGAACTGGGGACCATCCGCCTGATCTGCAAGGGAGCATCATGTCCCGAAAGCTTGCTGCCGTCATCGGCACCGCCGCGGCCGCCGCACTCGTTCTCGGCGGGCTCTTCGCCGCCGCACTGGGACATTCCACACCTCCCAACCCCACGGCCGCGGCCGGCAGTACGGCGGGCTCCGTACCGCCGCCGTCGACGCCGACCACGACTCCGACGAGCACTCCGCCGAAGACCCCGGACCACACGCCGGGCACGCCGGTCGCCGACCCGACCGCGGCTCTCGTGGCCGGCAACCAGAAGGTGATCTTCTTCAGCTTCGACGACGGCCCGGACCCGATCTGGACGCCGAAGGTCCTCCAGGTGCTGAAGAAGTACGGCGCCCACGCCACGTTCTTCCAGCTCGGCCGCAACCAGGCCCTGTACCCGGGCCTGCGTGACCAGATCCTTGCCGACGGCAACACCATCGGCAGCCACTCGATCGATCACCCGCAGCTGACCGCGATCTCGGCCGCCCGGCGGCACCACGAGATCTTCGACGGCCCGCAGTCGAAGTGCTTCCGGCCGCCGTACGGCGCCTCGAACCCGAAGGTGCGCGCCGACATCAGGGCCGCCGGGATGGCGCAGGTGCTCTGGGACGTCGACCCGCGGGACTGGGCCAGGCCGGGCACGAACGCGATCGCGCACAACATCCTGACCCACGCCCACCGGCACAACATCGTCCTGATGCACGACGGCGGCGGCGACCGCGCGCAGACCGTCGCGGCCCTGGACAAGGTCCTCCCGCTGCTCAAGGCCCAGGGCTACAGCTTCCCCGCGATGGACTGCTGACCCGCCTGACGGAAATTGTCGGAGGCCTGTGTCACTGTCTGTGCCATGACCGGTACGACGCTGTTGTTGGTGCTGCTGTTCCTCGTCATCGGGTTGTTGCTCGGGGCAGGTTTCGGCGTGCTCTGGTCGCGCGGGCGCGACGGCGCCGAGCTGGCGCGGATCACCGCCGAGCGCGACGCGGCCGAGGACCGGGTGGTCGAGCTGGTACAGGAGCGGACGTCGGTCGGGCAGCAGATGTCCGGCCAGGCGGTCGTCAAGGAGGCGCTGGACCGGCTGCACGTCGAGCTCAGCCAACTGGAGAAGGGCCGCGCGGCCTGGCAGTCCCAGCTCCACCAGCAGGTCAACGAAGTCCGCATGAGCGGTGAGGCGCTCCGGCGGGAGACGGCGTCGCTGTCGACCGCACTGCGGAAGCCGCAGGTCCGCGGCCGCTGGGGCGAGCTGCACCTTCGTCGTACGGTCGAGCTCGCCGGCATGGTGGCGCACTGCGACTTCACCGAGCAGACCTCGACCGTCACCGACGACGGGCTGCTCCGGCCGGACCTCGTCGTGAGGCTTGCCGAGGGCAAGAATCTCGTCGTCGACTCGAAGGTCCCGCTGGCCGCGTTCCTGGAGGCGGCCGAGAGCGACGACGCCGACTTCCGCGAGGAGCGGCTGCGCGCGCACGCGCGACACCTGCGGACGCACGTCGACCAGCTCTCCGCCAAAGCGTACTGGTCCCGCCTGCCGTCGACACCGGAGTTCGTGATCCTGTTCGTGCCCGGCGAGTCGTTCCTGTCCGCCGCGCTCGACGTCGAGCCCAGCCTGCTCGAGTACGCCGCCGAGCGCCGCGTCATCCTGGCGACGCCGACCACGCTGATCGCGACGCTGCGCGCCGCGGCGTACGCGTGGAACCAGTCGGCGCTGACCGAGTCGGCGCAGCAGGTGTTCGAGCTCGGCCGTGAACTGTACGAACGCCTCAGCACGATGGGCGACCATCTCGGCCGGGTCGGCCGCTCGCTCACCTCGGCGGTCGACGCGTACAACCGGACGGTCGGCTCGTTCGAGAGCCGCGTCTTCACGACCGCCCGCAAACTCCGCGACCTGCACGTCACCGAGGCCGAGCTCGAGGCGATGGAAACCATCGAGGCCTCGGTCCGCCCACTGGCCGCCCCCGAGCTCCTCGCCCTCGACGAGCCGCCCTCCGACGACCCGACCCGCCGCTGGGTCCCGACGCCGCCCGTCGACCGCACCCGTCGCGACACTCCGCCACCGCTGCCGGGCCTCGACTCGCAAACCGGCTGATCTCTCTACGGACAGTGACGGTCGGCCAGCACTCCGTACCGAATTAACGAAAGCTGTCTGCGGTTCGGCATTGACATCGTTGGAACGCTGTCCAACGATGAGAGCGCTCTCACCCCCCATTCGATGGTCTACCGTCCCTCATCGGATGGGCCGGGAGCACCGGTGTTTCCACCGTGGTCCGGCGCGGCTGCGCCCTGGTAACGCAACTGCCGTTGGACCGGCCGGTGCCCCCACCTTCTCTCGCACTGGGACAGACCTGAGGAGGAGTTGTGCGCATCAAAACGAAGCTGTTCGCAGTGCTCGCCGCCGCGGCCACCGTCGCGGCCGGGCTCACCGCCGTCATCTCGGCCCCCGCCCAAGCGGTGCCGGCGACCGTGCCGCTGAAGATCACCAACAACTCGGGCCGCGGCGACGCGGTCTACATCTACAACCTGGGCACGAACCTCGCGACCGGTCAGCAGGGCTGGGCCGACGCGAACGGAACGTTCCACGCCTGGCCGGCCGGCGGCAACCCGCCGACCCCGGCGCCGGACGCCTCGATCCCCGGGCCCGGCAACCGCCAGTCGATCACGATCCAGATGCCGAAGTTCTCCGGCCGGGTGTACTTCTCGTACGGCCAGAAGCTGGTCTTCAAACTGACCACCGGCGGCCTGGTCCAGCCCGCGGTGCAGAACCCGAGCGACCCCAACGCCAACATCCTGTTCAACTGGACCGAGTACACGCTGAACGACTCCGGCGTGTGGATCAACAGCACCCAGGTCGACATGTTCTCGGCGCCGTACGCCGTCGGCGTGCAGTCCGCGGCCGGCACGAAGACGACCGGGCACCTGAAGCCCGGCGGGTACAACGCGTTCTTCAACGCGCTGCGCGGCCAGTCCGGCGGCTGGTCGAACCTGATCAAGACCGCGCCCGACGGATCGGTACTGCGGGCGCTCGCGCCGTCGTACGGCGTGGAGACCGGCGCGCTGCCTGGTTCGGTGATGGACGACTACGTGAACCGGGTCTGGTCGAAGTACACCAACGAGACGCTGACCGTCACACCGTTCACCGACCAGCCGAACATCAAGTACTTCGGCCGGGTGTCGGGCAACACCATGAACTTCACCAACACCTCCGGCCAGGTGGTGACGTCGTTCCAGAAGCCGAACTCGGCCAGCATCTTCGGCTGCGCCGGCCTGCTCGACGCCCCGAACGACCTCGTCCGCGGCCCGATCTCCCGCACCCTCTGCGCCGGCTTCAACCGCTCGACGCTGCTGACCAACCCCAACCAGCCGGACGCCAGCAACGCGAACTTCTACCAGGACGGCGTCACCAACCACTACTCCCGCCTCGTCCACGCCCAAATGGCCGACGGCAAGGCCTACGGCTTCGCCTTCGACGACGTCGGCGCCCACGAGTCCCTCGTCCACGACGGCAACCCGACTCAGACGAGCATCACGCTCGACCCCTTCAACTGACCTGAGGCGCCGCCGTCCGGCGCTTCTCCGACCCCCGGGTCCCCCGCAGCTGCCGCGGTGGGGCCCGGGTTCTTGTTGCGCGGGATTGCCGACGCCCACCACTGATCAAGCCCTCAGTTGGCCGTCTGCACTTCCTGTTCCACGTCTGGATCATCCCCAGCCGCCGCTCAGCCGGCCAGGTTGATCAGTGATGGCCGTCGGCCGGCCTCGGGTCGGCGGGCAGAGCGGACACCCACCACTCACCAACTCCCACACCACGAACCCAGCGGCCCACCTGCAGCGTGCCCACGCCCACGCCAGCCCGAGCCGAGCACCTTGGTGAGTGGTGGAGATCCGTCGCTCGCCCCCTCTGACGCCCACGCCCACCCCAAGCCTGGATCACCCCAGCCGCGCTCAGCCGGACACGTTGATCAGCGATGGCGGACGGCCGGCGGCCGGCGTTGGCTCTTGACTAGCTGATTGGTTAGTGGGAGCTTACCGTTCGTGGGGACTTACGGAGTACTGGATGCGGCTTCGCCCGTTCTGGATGCGTTGGGGGATCCGACGCGGCGGGTGATCTTGGAGACGTTGCGGCGGGGTGGACCCAGTTCGGTGGGGGCGTTGGCTGGGCGCGTGCCGGTGAGTCGGCCGGCGATTTCGCAGCATCTGAAGGTGCTTGGTCGGGTTGGGCTGGTCGAGCACGAGGCGCGTGGGACCCGGAACATCTATCGGGTCGATCCGGCAGGGCTGGAGGCCGTGCGGCGGTGGTTGGACCAGTTCTGGGACGAGGCGCTGGGTGCGTTCGCGGAGCACGTACGGCGTACTGAAGGCGAGGGGAAGTCATGAGCATCGAGCAAGGTCTGGCGCCGCTGGTGAAGACCGTGGTGGTGCCGACGACGCCGGAGCGGGCGTTCAAGTTGTTCACGGAGGAACTGGGCAAGTGGTGGCCGCTCGCGACGCACTCGGTGCGCGGCGAGCAGGCGACCGACGTACGGCTCGAGGGTGCGGTGGGTGGGCAGATCGTCGAGTACGACGCCGGCGGGCCGGTCGGTTCGTGGGGCACGGTGTCCGACTGGGATCCGCCGCACACGGTCAGCTTCAGCTGGCACCCGGGCAGTGATCCGAAGCAGGCCGGCCACGTCACGATCCGCTTCACGGCGATTGACGACGGCGCAGGCGGCGGGAGCCAGGGCGGCGGCGAGAGCGGCGCGAGCGGGAGCGGCGCCGGGGGCGGCAGCGACAGTGGCGGGAGCGGCGCGAGCGGGAGCGGCGGCGGCGAGAGCGGCGCGAGCGGGAGCGGCGCCGGGGGCGGCAGCGACAGTGGCGGGAGCGGCGCGAGCGGGAGCGGCGCCGGGGGCAGCGGCGTCAGCGCCGGGAGCGGGAGCGGCGGGAGCAGCGGCGGCGGGAGCGGGAGCTGGGCCGGCAGCACGCTGGTCGAGTTGACGCACACCGGCTGGGAACGCGTGCCGGACGGCGCTCAGGTGCGGGCGAACTACGACACCGGCTGGGCCTTCGTTCTTCGCCGGTTCGAGCAATTCCGGCCGTAACTCAACCTTCTGACCCGCCTCGGTCGTCACAGTGCTGACAAGGTCGGCCCGACAGCCGGCACCGAGGCTGGGGCAGGGGACACCGGGATGGATCCAGGGCTTGACGAGGAGTTCGCCGAGTTCGTGAACGGGCGGTTCACCGCGCTGCAGCGGTTCGGGTACCTGCTCACCGGTGAGTGGCACCTGGCCGAGGATCTGGTGCAGACCTCGTTGACCAAGGTGTGGTTCCACCGCAAGTCGCTGCGCAGCGGCAACGCCCTGGAGAGCTACACCCGCACAGTGATGGTGAACACCAGTACGCAGTGGTGGCGCCGCAAGTGGAAGGGCGAGACCCCGACCGAGACGCTGCCCGAATCGGCCGCGCCGTCGGAGTTCGGCACCATCGACGAGCGTGACCGGCTGCTCCGCGCGCTGGCCACGCTCCCCCGCCGTACTCGAGCGGCCCTGGCGCTGCGATTCTTCGAGGACCTGCCCGACGCCGAGGTCGCGAAGATCATGGGCTGCTCGGTCGGCACGGTGAAGAGCACCGTGTCCCGCGGTCTCGCCAAGCTCCGCGAGCACCATCTGCTCGCCGAGTCCGATCCCCTGACCTCCGCCCCCGCCCGACTGGAGGGCTGACCTATGACCGATGAGCTGAAGGCCAAGTTCCAGGCCCTCGTCAAGGACGCCCCCGAACCGACCGGCCTGCCGAGCGACGCCGTGTTCGCGCGGATCAAGACCGTACGCCGTCGCCGCACCACCGGCCTCGTCGCCGGCCTGGCCACGGCGGCGGTCGCCACGATCGCCCTGGCCGCAGGCAACCTGACCGGCATCGACTCCGCTCCCCCGGTCACCGAAACTCCCGACGGCCCGACCCCGACCGCGATGGTCCCCACCTCGACCCCGACCAGCACTCCGACGGGCCCGAAGTCCTCGATTGCCGTCACCGCTGAGACCCTCGAGCCGGGCAATCAGGAGACCGACACCGGCGAAGGGACCGGCACCCCACCCCCGACCTCGCCGTCGTCCCCGAAGACCGAGACACCGGAAGCCCCCGGGCCGGTGAAGATCAGTCTGTCGCTCACCCCGAAGGTGCAAGGGCTGAAACTCACGGTGACGTACCGCTGGACCGGCTCGCTGCTGACGCCGATCGACAGCTTCTCCGGCAAGACGGCGACGACCGGCAGCAGTCTCCCGGACAACTCGTTCAACTGGGACTACGACTTCGGCGACGGCCGCTACGACCCACCGACCGGCAAGCTCGGTGGTGGACTGACCTGTGAGGGTGCGAACGAGCGGGTGTCAGGAACGTCGACCGGGCAGACCCAGACGCACACATACCTCAAGCCGGGGACCTACACGTTCAGCTACGTGATCACCTACTGCGGACCGAACGGTGAGGTCCCGATGAAGAAGACCCTGAAGGTCAAGATCGACGGCCCGACCAGCTCCGCCACGCCGTAGTCGGCCGTGGACCGGAAAGTACTCCTGATCAGGCCTGATCAGGAGTACGCCGGACTTGGCGACGCGACCTCAGGCGTGGTCCGTGGTCGGACGTGCGACGCGAGCTCAGGCGTGGTCGGAGGTGCCTGTCGTCGCCATGCCGGCGGCTTTGAGGTCGGTGCGGAGTTCGCGGGGAAGGGAGAACACGAGGGTCTCCTCCGCGGTGCTGATTTCCTGGACCTCGCCGTAGCCACGGGCGGCCAGCCAGTCGATGACGTCGCGGACGAGGATCTCGGGGACGCTGGCGCCGCTGGTGACGCCGACCGCGTCGACGCCGTCCAGCCAGGCCTCGTCGATCTCGTCGGCGTAGTCGACCAGGTACCCGGCCTTGGCGCCGTGCTCGACGGCGACCTCGACCAGGCGGACCGAGTTCGACGAGTTGCGGGAGCCGACGACGATCATCAGGTCCGCGTCCGGGGCGAGCTTCTTCACCGCGGCCTGGCGGTTCTGGGTGGCGTAGCAGATGTCGTCGCTCGGCGGGTCCTGCAGCTTCGGGAAGCGCTCGCGCAGCCGGCGTACGGTCTCCATCGTCTCGTCGACCGAGAGCGTGGTCTGGGACAGCCAGACGACCTTCTCCGGGTCGCGGACCTCGACGTTCGGCACGTCGCCCGGACCGTCCACCAAGTGGATGTGCTCCGGCGCCTCGCCGCTGGTGCCGATGACCTCTTCGTGGCCCTCGTGACCGATCAGGAGGATGTCGTAGTCGGTCGCGGCGAACCGCTTCGCCTCGTGGTGCACCTTGGTCACCAGCGGGCAGGTCGCGTCGATCGTCTTGAGCTGCCGCGCGGCCGCCTCCTGGTGCACCACCGGGGCGACGCCGTGCGCGGAGAAGATCACCGTCTCGCCCTCGGGCACCTCGTCGGTCTCGTCGACGAAGATCGCGCCGCGCGCCTGCAGGGTCTGCACGACGTGCTTGTTGTGCACGATCTCCTTGCGCACGTAGACCGGCGGACCGTACAGATCCAGTGCCTTCTCGACCGCGACCACCGCCCGGTCCACGCCGGCGCAGTACCCCCGCGGCGCGGCGAGCAGCACCCGCTTGGTCTTCACGGCTGTCGAACCACTGGTCTCAGGCTGGGCAGTCACGTCCCCCATCGTACGGGGCGAGGCACGGCGGGCCCGACGGCCGTGGCGCAGCTCACCTCGCACCGGCGAAGCAAGGGAGCCGCCCGCCCTGTCCGGGCGGCTCCCCCTAGGAGGTGCTTCACGTCCTAAAGGATGCGGATGCGAAAACCGTTTGCGCAAAGGCATTTTCACTCCTTCCGGTAGGTCAGCACGGCCACGCCGCTCTCGTAGACATGGTGCCCGGCCAGGCGCAGCTTCCGGAGGGCGAATTCATCGCTGTGGAAAAGCTTGATGCCGGCACCGATCACGACCGGATTCACCTTCACCACTAGGCGGTCGATCTCCGGCCAGAGCGTCTCGGCAAGCACCCCGCCGCCGCACAGCCAGATGCCCAGACCGTCCTCCTGCTTGAGTTCCCGGACCTTCTCCAGCGGGTCGCCGGAGACGAAATTTACCGTCGGCACAGGGCTTTGCGTGATCGACCGCGAGAACACGTAGCTCCGTAGGCGCGGGTAAGGGTCCGGCGCACCGGTGTCTCGCCCGAGCTCCCACGTCCGCCGGCCCATCAGCACGGTGTCGAACACCCTGTTCTCGCCGTCGAGCCCGAGCAGCTCCCGTACGGCGCCCGGCACGGTCTCCGGGTACGCCGTGAGCAGCGGCTCCGAGTGGTCCCCCCTGCGACAGGAAGAACCCGCCTGGGCTCACGTCAGTCGGGTCGCCGCCTGACGGGTCCGCCACGAATCCGTCCAGCGTGGACGCCACGAAATAGGTCAGTTCTCGCATGTTCTGCTCCTTACCACTCCAGTCGTAGTACTCTAGGCATAGTGGTTCGAAGGAGACAACCGGAATGCGCAGCAACCCTGAACGCCGTACCGCGCTGATCGACGCCGCGATCGAGGTCCTGGCCGCCGAAGGAGCCCGCGGCCTGACCTTCCGTGCGGTCGACACCGCGGCCGCCGTACCGAACGGCACGGCGTCCAACTACTTCGCCAACCGCGACGACCTGCTCACCCAGGCCGGGCTTCGCATCCACGATCGACTGGGCCCGGACCCGGCCGACTTGGATCAGCCGCCGTCAGCCGAGTTCCTGACCGCGCTGCTCCAACTGCTCCGCCACCGACTGAACGCCGACCGGACCGGCTACCTGGCGCTGCTGGAGCTCCGCCTGGAAGCCACCCGCCGGCCGGCTCTCCAGCAAGCCCTCACCGAGCGGGTGCGCGCGAACCTGGAGGAGAACATGGCACTCCACGAAGCACATGGACTTCCCGGCGATCCGCTGGTGCTCTACTGCGCGGTCGGCGGGCTGATGCTCGAGCAGTTGACGCTCCCGGGCGTGCTGTCCGACGGAGCGCTGGAGCACGTCGTACGCGGTCTACTCAACCCACGCACGTAGTACGGCGAAGTCTTCCGCACCGAGTCCGTGGCTCGCGTCGACGCGGTGCACCAGATGCCGCCCGAGGCCGCCGATCGCCCGCAGGTGAGCCCGGTCGAACCGGTTGACCTCGTCGTCCATCCAGACGAACGGTCGCGCGCCGACCCACTCGGCGACGTACCGGGTCTTCCACGAGCTGGGCTTCCGGCGGGGCGCCGAGCGGGCGTCGGCGGGCCAGCTGATCACCGGGAGGTCCGGCAGGCCCAGGCGGGGTGCGATCAGGCGGTTGGCGCCGTGTTCCCAGGTGGTGGCCCAGACCAGCTCGTACGACGTGGCGAGGGCGTTCAGCTCGACGCCGTGCTGCTGACTGAGCAGCAAGGTCCACGTCTTCTCGCCCTCGTGGATGTCGTGCAGCGCGTAGCCCGGCGGGATCGTCTTCGCGCGGTACGGGTTGAGGGGACCGTCGACGTCGAGCAGCAGGTACGGGCGGTCGCGCATCCGTGAACGGTACGGCGTACGGGCTGCCTGTGGACGGGGTGCGTGGGATTGTCGGCGGTGGGCCGTAGGGTCTGGGAATGGCATTGGAGACCTCGCCGGACGCGCCGGCTGCTGTGCGGACGATCGCGAACGGCATCGCGAGCTGGATCAACCAGCTCGGCGCCGTTTGGGTCGAAGGGCAGCTGACGGACGTCTCGATCGGGCGCGGGACGACGACCGTGTTCGGCACGCTGCGCGACACCGACGCGGACATCTCGTTGCGTTTCACCTGCAACCGCAGGGTTTTCGAGGCTGTCGACCCGCCGGTCACCGACGGTTCGCGGGTGGTCGTGAACGCCAAGCCGAACTTCTTCGCCCGGCGTGGCACGCTCGCGCTGGCGGTCAGCGAGATCCGGCACGTCGGCATCGGCGAGCTGCTGGCGCGGATCGAGCGCCTCAAGCAACTACTTGGCGCGGAAGGCTTGTTCGCGGCGCACCGCAAGAAGCGGTTGCCGTTCCTGCCGCACACCATCGGGCTGATCTGCGGGCGCGACTCGGCCGCCGAGCGTGACGTCCTGGAGAACGCGAAGCGCCGCTGGCCGGCCGTCGCGTTCCGGGTCGAGCACGCCTCGGTGCAAGGGCCGGCCGCGGCCGGGGAGGTGATGACGGCGCTGCGCAAGCTCGACGCGGACGAGTCGGTCGAGGTGATCGTGATCGCGCGCGGCGGCGGTTCGCTGGAGGACCTGCTGCCGTTCTCCGACGAGGGCCTGATCCGCGCGGTCTCCCAGGCGAAGACGCCGGTGGTCAGCGCGATCGGGCACGAGCCGGATTCGCCGCTGCTCGACCTGGTCGCCGACCTGCGCGCGTCGACGCCGACCGATGCGGCGAAGCGCATCGTTCCCGACGTACGGGAAGAGCTGGACGGCGTACGGCTGCTTCGTGATCGCGGGCTGCGAGCGATCACGAGCTGGCTCGATCGTGAGGCGCACGCGCTCGCGGCGATCCGGAGCCGGCCCGCATTGGCCTCCCCCGCGACCGATCTCCAGCGGCGCTCGGAGGAGATCGCCGCGTTGGTCGATCGCAACCGCCGTACGCTGCTGCACCGGCTGGACCGGGCGAGCGACGACCTGGCGCATCGCCTGGCGAGCGTGCGCGCCCTGTCCCCGAAGGCGACGCTCGAGCGCGGGTACTCCGTGCTCCAGCTCGCCGACGGCACCGCAGTCCGCCAGCTCGACCAGGTCACCCCGGGCGACACCCTGCACGCCCGCGTGACCGACGGGCGATTCGACGTCGAAGTCACCAGCAAGGAGACCAGCAAGTGAGCGACCCCCGACCGGACATCTCCTACGAGCAGGCCCGCGAGGAACTGGTCGAGGTCGTCCGCAAACTCGAAGCCGGCGGCACGACGCTCGAGGAGTCCCTCGCGCTGTGGGAGCGCGGCGAAGAACTGGCGACTACGTGTCACCAGTGGCTCGAGGGTGCCCGCACCCGCCTGGCCGAGGCGCAGGCCGCCCACACGACGACGGACGACAAGAAGAAGTCCGACTGACAGATGCAGGTTCGCGCGGCAGGTCCAGGTGACCTGCTGGGTGCTGCGGAAGCTCGCATCGCCGATCGGCTTGGGCCTGAGGTTCTGTTCTTCACGCGCGCCTGAAGAGCAGTTGCACGACCGACGTCAGGCCGGCGCGCATTCGGTCGAGGTCGAATCCTTCGGTGCGTAAGGCCTGGTGGAGGTCTGCCGCCAGCGGGGCCAGTACGGCGTGCGCGACGTACGCGGCGTCCAGCTCCGGCCGCGCTTCCTCCACCAGCACCACCACGTGCCGGTGCCACAGCCAGTACGAACCGATGCGGTAGCGGGCGCCGTCGGAGGCGTTCTCGCTGTCGATGAACAGCTCGACGTGCCGGTCGAGCAGCTCCAGGTAGGCGTCGACGAACGCGGTCAGCCGGTCGGCCGCCGGCGCGCCCGGGCCCAGCGGCGGCGGGCCGGTGAGGATCCGCTCCTGCAGTTCGCGTTCGCGCTCGTCGAGGAGTGCGACCGCCAAACCCGCGCGGTCGCCGAAGCGGCGGAAGACGGTGCCCTTGCCGACGCCGGCCTCGGCGGCGATCGCGTCGAGCGACACGTTCGTCACACCCTGCTCGGCGAACAAGCGGTCGGCGGCCTCCAGCACCTTCAGCCGGTTGCGGCGTGCATCGGCGCGTTCCGGGCGTGGTTCGCCGAGGACCGGAAGATCTCGTTGTGAAACGGACCGTGGTCCGCTACTGTCGTCCATAAGACGGACTGTAGTCCGATTATCCGCCAGGAGGTAGCACCCATGCCCGCAACACCCACCGCCCACGAGCCCGAGCAGGTCCCCGCCGGCCAGCCCAGCGCCGCCGAACTTCAGCCCGGCCAGCCCGTGCCCACACGCGCACCCCAGCCCCAGCCCGACTCCTCCGGCACCGCCCGGATCGCCATCGCGTACCACTCCGGCTACGGCCACACCGCACGCCAGGCCGAAGCCGTCGCAGCCGGCGCCGACGCCGTACCAGGCGCGACCGCCGACCTCGTCTCCCTCGACGAGCTCACCGACGACGTCTGGGCTCGCCTCAAAGCCGCGGACGCGATCATCTTCGGCGCGCCCACCTACATGGGCAGCCCGAGCGCCGTCTTCAAGGCGTTCGCCGAGGCCAGCGCCGATGTCTGGGCCGACAATCTCGGCTGGCGCGACAAGATCGCCGCAGGTTTCACCAACTCCAAGGCGATGTCCGGCGACAAGCTCAACAGCCTGGTCGACTTCGCCGTACTGGCCGCTCAGCACGGCATGATCTGGGTCGGCCTCGACATCTACCCCGGCTGGGCCGAGTCGACCGCCAGCATCGAGGACCTCAACCGGCTCGGCAGCTGGCTCGGTGCGATGGCGCAGTCCGACGCCGATCTGTCCGCCGAGAAGGCCCCGCCGGAGACCGATCTCCGGACCGCCGCCGCGCTGGGCAGCCGGGTCGCGACCGTCACCCTTCGCCACCTGCGTGGCTCGCTGGCCGCGTGATGGCGTGGATCATCCTGCTGGCCGCGGCGGCCTTCGAGATCGCGTTCGCCCTCAGCCTCAAACCCAGCGAGGGCTTCAGCCGCCTCTGGCCGACGCTCGCCGTCCTGGTCTTCGGCATCACGTCGGTGGTCCTGCTGGCCAAGACCCTCGACCGCCTCCCGGTCGGTACGGCGTACGCGGTGTGGACCGGGATCGGCTCGGTCGGCGTGGTGACGCTCGGCATCGTCCTGTTCCACGAGCCGCTCACCCCGGTCCGCCTGGCCTGCATCGCGCTGATCGTCGCGGGCGTCCTCGGCCTGCGCCTGTCCGGCAGCCACTGACCAGGCTCGAGCTTCAGCGTCGCGTACGGCGCCTCGCCGGGCTCGCTCTCGCCGGCCGAAGCAGCGAAGGACGCAACCCCCGCTAGTTGTTCGTGCGGGTGTGACTCGGGCGCCGCGAACGCGTGGGGACGGCGGCCGGCGGAATCAGCGGCTCGGCCGAGGCCGCGGTGTAGTGACCGACCAGGGACTGGTAGTCGTCCCAGGTGTCGACCGGCCGCGGAACGTTGCCCAGGGCATCCACATCGGTGACCGGGTGCGGCCCGGTCTCGATCAGCGGCCACAGGTCCTGGTCGCTGCGCAGGGACCGGAGCGAGCCGAAGGTCTCGCGGCCGAACCAGCACGGGTACCCGCGGCCGTCGTCGTACCGGGTGACGCCGATCGGCGTGGCGGCCTCGGCGACCAGCGACCAGACGGCGGCCGCGGTCACGCCCGGCTGGTCGCCGCGCAGGACCACCAGCCCGTCGGTACGGCGGTCTACCGCATCCAGCGCGGGCACGATGGACGAGCTTCCGGTGTCGGCGTGAGGAGTGTCCACAACGCGGACGCCGTCCAGGTCGATGCGGTCGCGGATCTGGTCGGCCGCCGTACCGAGCGTCACCACGAGCTGGTCGAACCCGCAGTCCCGCGCGGTGTCGAGTGCGGCACCGAGCAGCGTTTCACCGCGGTAGGCCAGCAGCTGCCGGGGAACGCCGAGCCGTGGCGATCCTTCGGCAGCCAGCACGAGTCCGGTGACGAACATGCGGCATCAACCCCCGACCTGGACCGTGAGGTTCACACCAGGCTCCTTCGCCGAATCCCGATCCACGATCGAACCGCGAAGGCGAACATCCTGTCAACAGCTGCACAACTTCCAACCCTGCAAGGGTTTTCGTGCTCACCTGAGCACACCGCGTCAGCGCAGCGTTGCAGCGAACGTTTCAAGCGCGGGGTATCCGGCGTTGCCCGTCACGATCGTGGTGACGCCGGAACCGATCAGCACCAGCGCGTGCTCGTCCTTGCGGTCGAGCAGCGTCTTGCGCTGCCAGACCACGCCACCGATCGTCGAGGTGCCGTCGTCCTCGGTCTTGCCGAGCTCGTCGTTCTGGTACCGCGGGCTGGTCTGGTTGGACTGCTCCAGGCCGACGTACTTCTTCTCGGTGGTGACCGTGCCGAGGTGCCAGGTGATCGGGCTCTGCTCCGGCGCGCGGAACTCGACGTTGGTCGCCGTCCAGCCGGCCGGCATCGGTTCGGGTCCGCGGATCCAGGAGGCGACCTTGCGGGCGTCCGCCAGCTGCGCGGTGTACTCGACCGCGCGAACCTTCTCCTCCTTCGGCCGCCAGGTCACGATCATCAGGAACGCGACCACGACGAACGTCGCCAGCAACGCCCAGAACATGTTGGTCAGCGTCCGGGCCTTGGCGCGGTTCGCCCGGTCCTGGGTCCGGAACGCGATCGCCTCGGCCCGTGCCCGGGCACGCTCGCGGTCCGCCGGGCTCAGGTCTCCGGCCTCCGTCGTACGCCGGTCCGCCGGGTCGGCCGGGGCGTCGATCGGCTGCTGGGAAGCGTTCTCCTCCGCGTTCGTCGCGGGGTGCGTCGGCTCGTGACCTGTCGGGCTCATGGCACCAGTGTCTCGCGCGGCCGATCTCGCCCGATCACCCCCATCGGGCGTTGGCTACGATCCGTGGCATGAGCGACCCCAGCACACCACCCGCCCATCTCGAGGTCGACGAGCACGCCCCCGACCGGAACCTGGCTCTGGAGCTGGTCCGCGTCACCGAGGCCGCCGCGATGGCGGCCGGCCGGTGGGTCGGCCGGGGCGACAAGAACGGCGCCGACGGCGCCGCGGTGAACGCGATGCGCACGCTGATCGGCACCGTCGGGATGAACGGCGTCGTGGTGATCGGCGAGGGCGAGAAGGACAACGCCCCGATGCTCTACAACGGCGAGCAGGTCGGCGCCGGCGACGGGCCCGAGTGCGACGTTGCCGTCGACCCGGTCGACGGTACGACGCTGGTCGCCAAGGGCATGGCCAACGGCATCGCCGTGATGGCGGTCTCGCCGCGCAACACCATGTACGACCCGTCCGCGGTCTTCTACATGGAGAAGCTGGTGGTCGGCCCGGAGGCGGCCGACCACGTCGACATCCGGCTCCCGGTCGCGGAGAACATCCGCCGGGTCGCCAAGGCGAAGGGCTCCAGCGTCGACGACGTCACCGTCGTACTGCTCGACCGGCCGCGGCACGAGGAGCTGGCCGCCGAGATCCGCGCCACCGGCGCCCGGATCAAGTTCATCAGCGACGGCGACGTGGCCGGCGCGGTCGAGGCGGCCCGTCCGGACACCGGTCTGGACATGCTGATCGGCATCGGCGGTACGCCGGAGGGCATCATCGCGGCCTGCGCGATGAAGTGCCTCGGCGGTCTGATCCAGGGCCGGCTCTGGCCGCGCGACGACGCCGAGCGGCAGAAGGCGCTCGACGCCGGGCACGACCTCGACCGCGTGCTGAGCACCGACGACCTGGTCGGCGGCGACGACTGCTTCTTCGTCGCGACCGGCATCACCGACGGCGAGCTGCTGCGCGGCGTCCGGTACGGCGGCTCGACCGCCCGCACGCACTCGCTGGTGATGCGCTCCCGCAGCGGCACGATCCGCAGCATCGAGAGCGTGCACCAGCTCGAGAAGCTGCGCGCCTACAGCGCCATCGACTTCGAGCACGCCCGATGACCGCACCGGTTCTCGTCATCGGCGAGGCACTTGTCGACATCGTCAGCAACGGCAAGCCCCGGAACGGCAAGAACGGCAGCAAGGCCACGCCCGGCGGGTCGCCCGCGAACGTGGCCGTCGGCCTGGCTCGTCTCGGGGTGTCGACCGAGTTGGTGACGCGCTTCGGAACCGACCCGTACGGCGATCAGCTCGGCGCGCACCTGTTCGGGAACGGCGTGCAGCTGGCGCCGGGCTCGGTGGAGCCGGGCTTCCGGACCAGTACGGCGACGGCGACGCTCGACGCGGCGGGCGTCGCGAAGTACCAGTTCGACATCAGCTGGGAGCCGCCGGCGCTGACCCTCAACCGGGGCTGCCCGGCCGTGCACACCGGCTCGATCGCGACCGTGCTGGAACCGGGCGCCGACGCGATCCGGAAGTTCCTGTCCGAGCTGGCGGACAAGCCCGTCACGGTTACCCTCGACCCGAACGCGCGCCCGACGATCACACCCGACCCCGTGTCCACCTGGGCCGCCGTACGGGCGCTGGCCGGGATGTCGGACCTGGTGAAGCTGAGCGACGAGGACTGCGAGTTCCTGCGGGCCGGGTCGACGCCGGACGAGATCGCCGCCGAGCTGCTGTCGGTGGACCGGACCAAGTGCGTGGTGATCACCCGCGGCGGCGACGGCGCGATCGGCGTCACCCGGACCGGCCGCGTCGAGGTGGCCGCGCCGGCGATCGACGTGGTCGACACGGTCGGTGCCGGCGACTCGTTCATGTCCGCGCTGATCGCCGGGCTGCAGGCGCGCGGTCTGCTCGGTGCGACCCGGCTGGAAGGGCTGGACGAGGAGGCGCTGCACGCGGTCGTCGACTACGCGGTGAAGGCCGCTGCCATCACCTGCACCCGGCACGGCGCCGACCCGCCCACTGCGGCCGAGCACACGTCGTACTGGAGCTGACATGGCGGCTGACCTGGGGGCAGCGGCGGCCGGTTGGTCGGCTGAGCTGGCTGCGGCCGGGCGCGTGGTCTTCCCGCCCCGGCGCAGGCGGTTGCTGCTCCGGCTGGCGCTGTTCGCGCTGCTGATGCTGAGCTCGCTTTGGTCGAACATCGACCACCTGCGCGAGGACGACGTCTCCGGGACCCTCGGCATCCTGCGCGTCACCGCGCTGCTGGCCTTCGTGTACGGCGTGGGCCTGACGGCCTGGCAGCTCGTGACCGGGCGTCCGGAAGTCACCGTCGACTCCCGCGGCGTCCAGCTCGGCCGCTCGGACCGTGGGCTGATTCCCTGGCACCAGATCAGCCGCATCAACGACCCGACCGGCATCCCCGGCCTGCGCACGGTCCAGATCCATGCCTCCGGCACCCGATCCGGCGCCATCGGCATCCCGCAGGACAACGTCGAGAACCTGACCGAGCTCTCCACCTGGCTCCGCGACGTCCACGCCGACAAGCTGACGCCCTGACGCTCACGTCCCAGCAGGTGAACCCCTCAGCTTGTCTGAGGAGTTGGGGTTGGTACGGTCGGGAGCGTGCCCACTGATCGCCTGCCGTTGCCCGTGCTCGACCTCCGCGACGTGACGCTGATGCGGGACGGGAAACCGTTGCTGCAGGACGTTTCGCTGACCGTGCGGGAAGGTGAGCGGTGGGCGCTGCTCGGGGCGAACGGCGCGGGGAAGAGCACGTTGCTCAAGCTGGCCGGCGCGACGGCTCATCCGACGCGCGGGACCGTCGAGGTGCTCGGCCGCCGGCTGGGGACGGTCGACATCCGGGAGCTGCGCGAGTCGATCGGGCACGTGGATCCGCGGCACCCGTTGCGGTCGCCGCTGACCATCGAGCAGGTCGTCCTGACCGGCATCACCGGGACGATCGAGCTGATGCCACGCTGGCTGCCGACCGCCGAGCAGCAGGCGCGGGTGGACGAGTTGGTCGAGCTGCTGGGCATCGCGGGCCGTGCCCGCGACCCGTGGACCACTTTGTCGCAGGGCGAACGCGGTCGCGCCCTGATCGCCCGGGCGATGGTCGCCGATCCTCGCCTGCTCCTGCTGGACGAGCCGTCGACCGGCCTGGACGTCGCGGCCCGCGAGCAGCTGCTGGACACGATCGACGTCGTCCACGGTTCACAGCCGACGCTGTCGTCGGTCCTGGTGACGCACCACCTGGAGGAGCTGCCGTCCTCCACCACCCACGCGGCCCTGCTCCGCGGCGGCCGGGTTCAGGCCGCCGGCCTGGCGTCCGACGTACTGACGTCGGAGCTGGTGTCGGAGTGCTTCGATCATCCGATCCAGATCCACCGGACCGGCGACCGCTGGGCGGCTCACTCCGGCCGATTAGTGCAGGCGTAGCCGCTTGCTGAGGCGCGGCCCGCGCTTGATCTTGATCTCGCCGAGGATCGCGGTGCCGCGGATGTGGAAGGTCTTCGGGGGCGCGGTGCTCGGCTCGACGACGCCGCCGAAGCCGGCCTCCTGCTCGCTGACCGAGCCGAGGATCGGGTTGCTGTCCAGGTGCACGATCGCGTTCTGCGGGACGCGGATCTTCACGTCGGCCAGGATCGACTTCACGTCGATGTACATCACGTCGTGCGCCATCTGCGCCTCGGTGAAGTCGAGCGTGACGTCGCCGAGGACCGCGTTGACCTCCTGACGCTGCGGCGCGATCCAGGCGCCGGTCCTCTTCGAGTCCGACAGGAAGACGTTGATCACCGGCACGGTCTCGCCGTTGTGCTGCGGGGTGTACGACGGCTGCGCGGCGTACTGCGGTGTCGCCGACTGCGCCTGCGGCGGGACCAGCCCGTTCGGCAGGTCGGTGGTCAGCTGCACCAGCTCGCCGTACGTCTTCGCGCCGTACACGCCCTCGAGCCGGTCCTCCAGCTCGGCGTAGCTCAAGCGCCCCTCGCCGGCCGACTCGCGGAGCAGCTCGGCGACGTTCTCACGCTCCAGATCGGACACCCGGCGGCGCAACGCCAACTCGTCCCCGGTCGGCTGCACCGGCGCCGGCGTGTCCTGCGGGCGGTCCTGGGGTCCCTCTTGCTCAGCCACAGGAAAAGATTACGCGCGGACCAGTTCGCGCGGACAGGAGTTACATCCCCGATCCAACCCTGACCCGACCCCTGAGCTGTGCTTTCGGCCCCACCCGCGGCCCCACGTGGTCGAGCCCGGCGCTGCAGGGCACGACCGACGGCTCTAGGCTTGGTGGGATCTCAGACCACCTGCCAGGAGGTACGCCCGCGTGTCCGCCGATTTCAGCTACTCCGACCTGCTCCCGCTCGGCCAGGACGACACGGAGTACCGGCTTCTCACCACCGACGGAGTCAGCACCTTCACCGCCGGCGACCGCACCTTCCTGCAGGTCGACCCGGCGGTGCTGCAACAGCTCACCGCCGAGGCGATGCACGACATCTCGCACTACCTGCGCACCGCGCACCTCAGCCAGCTGCGCCGGATCATCGACGACCCGGAGGCGTCCGGCAACGACCGGTTCGTCGCGCTCGACCTGCTGAAGAACGCGAACATCTCGGCCGGCGGCGTGCTGCCGATGTGCCAGGACACCGGTACGGCGATCGTGATGGGCAAGAAGTCCGAAGGTGTGCTGACCGGCGCGGTCGACGAGGAGTGGATCAGCCGGGGCGTGTACGACGCCTACACCAAGCTCAACCTGCGCTACTCGCAGATGGCGCCGCTGACCATGTGGGACGAGAAGAACACCGGCTCGAACCTGCCCGCGCAGATCGAGCTGTACTCGACGCCGGGCACGACGGACCCGGCGTACAAGTTCTTGTTCATGGCCAAGGGCGGCGGCTCGGCGAACAAGTCGTTCCTGTTCCAGGAGACCAAGGCGGTGCTCAACCCGGACGGGATGATGAAGTTCCTGGACGAGAAGATCCGCTCGCTCGGGACCGCGGCCTGCCCGCCGTACCACCTGGCGATCGTCGTCGGCGGGACCTCGGCCGAGTACGCGCTGAAGACCGCGAAGTACGCCTCGGCGCACTACCTGGACGCGCTGCCGACGACCGGATCGCCGCTCGGGCACGGGTTCCGCGACGTCGAGCTGGAGGAGAAGGTCTTCGAGCTCACCCAGCAGTTCGGGATCGGCGCGCAGTTCGGCGGCAAGTACTTCTGCCACGACGTCCGGGTGATCCGGCTGCCGCGGCACGGCGCGTCCTGCCCCGTCGCGATCGCCGTCTCCTGCTCGGCCGACCGGCAGGCGCTGGCCAAGATCACGCCGGAAGGCGTGTTCTTGGAGCAGCTCGAGCGGGACCCGGCGCGGTTCCTGCCGGACACCACCGACGAGCACCTGGACGACACCGCGGACGTCGTACGGATCGACCTGAACCGGCCGATGAGCGAGATCCGCGCCGAGCTGTCGAAGCTGCCGGTGAAGACGCGGTTGTCGCTGAACGGGCCGCTCGTCGTGGCGCGCGACATCGCGCACGCGAAGATCAAGGAGCGCCTGGACGCGGGCGAGCCGATGCCGTCGTACCTGCGGGACCACGCCGTGTACTACGCCGGGCCGGCCAAGACGCCGGAGGGCTACGCGTCGGGGTCGTTCGGGCCGACGACGGCGGGGCGGATGGACGCGTACGTCGACCAGTTCCAGGCGGCCGGCGGATCGTTCGTGATGCTTGCCAAGGGCAACCGGTCGGCGAAGGTCACCGCTGCCTGCAAGGAGCACGGCGGGTTCTACCTCGGCTCGATCGGCGGCCCCGCGGCCCGGCTCGCGCAGGACTGCATCAAGTCCGTCGACGTGATCGAGTACGCCGAGCTCGGGATGGAAGCGGTCTGGAAGATCGAGGTCGAGGACTTCCCGGCCTTCGTCGTGGTCGACGACAAGGGCAACGACTTCTTCACCGAAACCGCCAAGCCGGTCCCCCTGACGGTCCGCCCGCGGAGTTGAACTCGGGTCCGGATGCCGGCAGTCGGCGTACGGGCCGGCTGGATCGCCGGGGATTAAATCGGTGGCCGATGGAACAGCTCGGGGCTAGTGTCGCTGGTGACCGTTCGGATCGAGGAGGTGAGCCCTGTGAACGCTTTGCGCGTGGGTGCTCCCCGCTTCGTCACGGTCGGGCGATTGACGTAGGTCTCGCCGGGAGCGCCAGGAATCCGTAGGCACTCCCGAAAGGCACCACCTGTGAATTTCCAGTTCACCGCACAGACCTCGGCGGACGGCGTACTGACGCGTCCGTTCGCCCTTGGTGACATCACCGGCGTCCTCTGGTCGCCGGTCACCGCATCCGGCCCCACTCCCCTGATCCTGCTCGGCCACGGCGGCGGCCGGGACAGCAAGGCCGCACCGATGGTTGGGCGCGCGCATCGCCTGGTCGCGTCCGGCTACTCCGTGGCCTGCATCGACGCGCCGGGCCACGGCGGCCGGCCGCGGACGGCGACCGACGATCAGGAGATCGCCGCGATGCAGCAGGCGATGGCGACCGGCGAACCGGTCGGGCCGATCGTCGTCCGCTACAACCTCCACCTGGCCGACCGCGCCGTCCCCGAGTGGATCGCGACGCTCGACGCCTTGCAGGAACTACCGGATCTGGCCGGCGTACCGGTCGGCTACTTCGGCCTCAACATGGGCACCGCGATCGGCGTACCGCTCCTGGCCGCCGAACCGAGGATCACCGCGGCAGTCCTCGGCATCTTCTGGTACGACGAGGTGCTGGCGAAGCTCGCCGGTCAGATCACCGTGCCGCTGGAGTTCCTGCTGCAGTGGGACGACGAGCACATCCCGCGGGCGTCGAGCCTCGCCCTGTTCGACGCGTTCGCCTCGCCGGAGAAGTCGCTGCACGCCAATGCGGGAGCGCACAAGGCGGTCCCCCGGTTCGAGTTCGAGAGCGCGGTCGCCTTCTTCGGCCGTCACCTGCCGGCGGCGTAGAACGTAAGCGGTGGGGCCGACTTGCCGAGGACCATCTCCCAAGGCAAGTCGGCCCCTCAGCTCAACAGTTCCTCGGTGATGTGGGCGACCTCGTAGCCGGTGGGAGCGTCAGGGAGTCGCCAGTGCGGCGGGGCGGTCCACTCGTGCCAGTTGTCGGAGAACGGCGCCGTCCAGGCCTTGATGTCCTCGACGGCGGCGTGGGCGTCCCTGGTGATGCGGTCGGCTTCCTCCGGCGTGTAGCGGCCGGCCTGGACGGCACCTTCCAGCTCGTCCTCGTCCTTCCACTCGATCACACGGTCGGGCGTGATCCACAGGTCGAGCACGTAGTCCGTCGTCGTCGTACGGCGGGCGGACGCGTCCCGGCGGTGCTCGGCCTCCAGGTTCACGTACCAGCCGCTGAACGAGCCGTCCTCGTTCCAGAAGTGCCACAGCGACCACCGCTTGCCGGTCGGCGCGACCTTGAGGATGCCCGTGCCGTGCCAGATGTCGAGCTTGAGCACGCGCGGCTCGGTGAACATCCCGGTCGGCCCCGCGTGCCGCAGCTCGCGGCCGTCGGTCAGCACCGGCTTGATCAACGGCGTCCCCGGCGCCAGCCACGCGACCAGCCCGTCGGCGTCGTCCCGCACCACCGTCATCGGCCGAACGTTCGGCAGGTCGGGATGCAGCCCGGCCCCCTGGTACACCCACTCGATGGTCGTCCCCGGCGCCCAGTACGTCTCCGGCTCCGGTACGGCGGCCGCCGTCACGGCTTGCCTGGTCTGGTCATCGACAGGACGTCCAGGGCCGCGTCGAGCTGGGCCTCGGTGAGGTCGCCGTTCTCGACGTGGCCGTTCTCGATCACGACCTCGCGGATCGTCTTGCCCTGCTTCAGCGCGCTCTTCGCGACCGCGGCGGCGTTCTCGTACCCGATGTAGCGGTTCAGCGGGGTGACGATCGACGGCGACGACTCGGCCAGGGCGCGGGCGTGCTCGACGTTCGCGGTGATGCCGTCGACGCAGCGGTCGGCCAGCAGGCGCGACGAGTTGGTCAGCAGCTCGATCGACTCCAGCAGGTTGCGGGCGATCACCGGGAGCATCACGTTCAGCTCGAAGTTGCCGCCGGCACCGGCCACGGTGATCGTGGTGTCGTTGCCGATCACCTGCGCGGCGACCATCAGCGTCGCCTCGCAGATCACCGGGTTCACCTTGCCGGGCATGATGCTCGAGCCCGGCTGCAGGTCCGGCAGCGCGATCTCGCCGAGTCCGGCTCGCGGCCCGGAGCCCATCCAGCGCAGGTCGTTACAGATCTTGGTGAGGCTGACCGCGATCGTCTTCAGCTGGCCGGACAACTCGACCAGGGCATCACGCGCGCCCTGGGCCTCGAAGTGGTCGGCGGCCTCGCTCAGCTCCAGGCCGGTGCGCCGGTTCAGCTCGGTGATCACCTTCGCGGCGAAGCCGGGCGGCGTGTTGATCCCGGTGCCGACCGCCGTACCGCCGAGCGGCAGCTCGGTGACGCGCGGGAGCGTGGCCCGCACCCGGTCGGCGCCGCGGCGGATCTGCGCGGCGTACCCGTCGAACTCCTGCCCGAGGGTGACCGGTGTCGCGTCCATCAAGTGGGTCCGCCCGGACTTCACCACCTCGGCGAACTCGGCGCCCTTGCGGGCCAGCGACTCGGCCAGGTGGTCCAGCGCCGGCAGCAGGTCCTGGACGACGCCCGCCGTGGCGGCGACGTGGATCGCCGACGGGAAGGTGTCGTTGCTCGACTGGCTCGCGTTCACGTGGTCGTTCGGGTGCACGTCGGCCTCGAGCGCCCGGGTCGCCAGCGTCGCGAGCACCTCGTTGACGTTCATGTTCGTCGACGTACCGGAACCGGTCTGGAAGACGTCGATCGGGAACTCCGCGTCGTACTCCCCCGCGCTGACCCGGTCGGCGGCCGCGACGATCCCCTCGGCCAGCTTCGCGTCCACCACCCCCAGCTCGGCGTTCACCACCGCGGCCGAGGCCTTGATCTGGGCCAGCGCGTGCACGAGCGCCGGCGCCAGCGGCCGGCCGGAGATCGGGAAGTTCTCCACCGCACGCTGGGTCTGCGCCCGCCACAACGCGTCCCGAGGCACCTTGACCTCGCCCATCGTGTCGTGCTCGATCCTGAATTCCGCGTTGTCTCCCATACCTGCAGAGTACGTCGATCCGGCCTGTCGGCCGGAGCTGGTAGAACGTCTGTGGACAACGCCACACGCCATTCCACGACGCGCACCGAGGAGCACCGATGCCGTTCACCCAGTCGTTCGAGATCACCAAGTGGGACCAGTCCACCTACGACGAGGCCGACGGTGTCGAGCTCGGCCGCGCGACGGTGACGAAGTCCTTCGCGGACGGCGAGCTGGTCGGCACCAGCTCGGCCGAGCTGCTGATGGCCGGTACGCCGGCCGGCCCCGCGGCGTACACCGCGGTCGAGCGCTTCACCGGCACCCTCGCGGGCCGGGACGGCTCGTTCGTGATGGTGCACGGCGCGACCGCCGACGAGACCGTGTCGCGCGGCAAGATCGTCGCCGCGACCGGCGATCTCACCGGCCTGACCGGCACCGTCGTCTTCGAGCACGACGACAAGGGCCCGCGCCTGACAGTCGATTACGAGGGCTGAACGGTCCCCTGGTAGACGTAGTACGTCTCGTCCCGTCCCTGCAGCGACACCGGGACGGGCGAGACGACGCACCCCCCGAAGACGTTGCCGATAGCCCCTTCCAGCGCGGCCGACGCGGACGACGACCAGACCGTCAGCACGCCACCGGGCCGCAACCGCGACCGGCAGACGCCGAGGAACCCGTCGGTGTAGATCGCGGCGTTCCCGTCGTACACGAGGAAGTCGGGCCCGTTGTCGACGTCCAGCAGGATCGCGTCGTACGACGCAGGCCCGGCGACCACGTCACGAACGTCGCCGACGGCAACCACCACCCGCGGGTCGTCCAGCACCGAAGGCACCAACCCGTCGCGCATCCACTCCACCAGCGCCGGCTCGATCTCGGCCACGACGATCTCCCGCACCGAAGCCGAAGCCAGCAACGCCCGGACGGTGTAGCCCAGCCCCAGCCCGCCCACCAGCACCCGCGACGGCGAACCCACCAAGGCAACCTCGGCCAGCAACTCCTCGCTGGAGGTCTCCCGGTCGTCCATCACGAACACGCCGTTCACCCGCAGCTCCAGCGCCCCGTCGTCCGCACGCCGCCGCAGCACCAGTTCACCCCGCTCGCTCACCGCACGAGCCACCTCGCCAAATCCCACAGGTGAAACCTACAGCCGGCTCAGTACCAGTTCTTCAGCTTCGAGTGGGCCCAGGCTTCGCACGGCGAGCCGTAGGCGTCCTCGATGTAGTCGAGGCCCCACTTGATCTGGGTGACCGGGTTGGTGCGCCAGTCGGAGCCGTACTCGGCCATCCGGCGGCCGGGGAGGGCCTGCGGGATGCCGTAGGCGCTGGAGGTCGGGTTGTCCGCGTCGACCTTCCAGCGGGACTCCTTGGTCCACAGCTTGTCGAGGCAGGAGAACTGGCTCTCCTTCCAGCCGTGGTTGTCGAGCAGGTTGAGCGCGATCTCCTTCGGCGTGCCCTCGAGCTCCTTGCGGGCGGCGTCGCGGCTGGCGCGCTCCTTGCGGGAGTCGTTGTTCGTCTTCTGCAGCGCCTGGTACCGGGCGAGGGCGGCGTTCTTGGCCTTGCGGCGCAGCTGGGCCTGGTCCTGCATGGCCTTGCGGGCGGTCTCGACGGCCTCGATCTGGTTCCGCAGCCGGGTCACCTCCGCGGCCTGCTCCTCGGCGCTCTGCGGCTTGGTGGACGGCTTCTTCGCGTCCCGGCTCTTCTCACTGTTCAGGGCGGCGAGCTCGGCCCGCCCGGAGACCGGGTCGGAGGCCGCGGTCGTCGTGGGGGAGCTGAAGAGATCGATACTCGCGACGATCGACACGACGGCGATTCCAGTGACCGCGAGGACCGCGACGGAGCGCTTCGCTTTCATCTGTCCTTCCGAGATACCCGACCCCCGTCGGCTGCAACAGGAACATACTCTGACCTAAACAGACCGTGATCACAAGCAGGTCACAACACACGGTGCGGCCACATGGCGTGTGGCCGCACCGGGTACCGCAGAAGTTTTAAATTGGCTTTACAGAACTACCGCCGTACGACGGTTCGAACGCCCCTCAGAGCTGCACGTCCTCGAGCATCTCGGTCACCAGCGCGGCGATCGGCGACCGCTCCGACCGGGTCAGCGTGACGTGGGCGAACAGCGGGTGCCCCTTCAGCTTCTCGACCACCGCGACGACGCCGTCGTGCCGGCCGACCCGCAGGTTGTCACGCTGTGCGACGTCGTGGGTGAGCACGACGCGCGAGTTCGCGCCGATCCGGGACAGCACCGTGAGCAGCACGTTGCGCTCCAGCGACTGGGCCTCGTCGACGATCACGAACGCGTCGTGCAGCGAGCGGCCGCGGATGTGGGTCAACGGCAACACCTCGAGCATGCCGCGGTCCATCACCTCGTCGATCACGTCCGCACTGGTCAGCGCGCCCAGCGTGTCGTACACGGCCTGCGCCCACGGCTGCATCTTCTCCGACTCCGAACCGGGCAGGTAGCCCAGCTCCTGGCCGCCGACCGCGAACAGCGGGCGGAAGACGACCACCCGCTTGTGCTGCCGCCGTTCCATCACCGCCTCCAGACCGGCGCACAGTGCCAGCGCCGACTTGCCGGTGCCGGCCCGGCCACCGAGCGAGATGATGCCGACGTCCGGGTCGAGCAGGAGGTCGAGCGCGACCCGCTGCTCCGCGGACCGGCCGCGGATGCCGAACGCCTCGCGGTCGCCGCGAACCAGGCGGACCCGCTTGTCGGGCATCACCCGGCCGAGCGCGCTGCCGCGCTCCGACAGCAGCACCAGACCCGTGTGGGTCGGGAACTCACCGGCCTGCGGCAGTTCCAGGACGCCGTCCTCGTACAGGCTGTCGACGTCGGCGGTCTCGACCTCGAGCTCGCTCATCCCGGTCCAGCCGGACTCCAGGGCGAGCTCGGCGCGGTACTCCTCCGCGACCAGGCCGCAGGCCGAGGCCTTGACCCGCATCGGCAGGTCCTTGGAGACCAGCGTGACGTCGCGGCCCTCGGCCTTGAAGTTGCAGGCCACCGCGAGGATGCGGCTGTCGTTGTCGCCGAGCCGGAAACCGGCCGGCAGGCTCTCGGGGTCGGTGTGGTTCAGCTCGACCCTGAGGGTTCCACCCTTCTCCCCCACTGGCAGGGGTGCGTCCAGACGTCCGTGCAGAATCCTGAACTCGTCCAGCATGCGCAGCGCGGTGCGGGCGAAGTAGCCGAGTTCGGGGTGATGCCGTTTGCCCTCCAGTTCGGTGACGACGACGACCGGGATGATCACCTCGTGCTCGTCGAACCGCTCCATCGCGTGCGGGTCGCTGAGCAGGACCGAGGTGTCCAGCACGTAGGTGCGCTGGTCCGGTACGGATGAGGTGCTTGACGCCTTGGCGTGGGTGGCAGCCATGTCGCACGTCCTCTCGGGCCGCAGCGTGCACCACGCCCGGCCCACCAGTGGTTAGGTGTTGGACCGGGATCGGGCCCGGAGGTCTGGTGCAGACCCCCTCCGGCACGCCGTGACGTGGCCGGGGATCAGCAAGATCGAGACCGTAGGTCTCGGGCACTCCGTTCTGCCCCTCATGGGGCAACCGGCTGGCGAACGATTCTCATCTGATCGGGCCTCCCAGGACAGCCGGCTTCCCCTCCGACCGTCATTGTCGAGAGTAGGACGGTCGGTGAAACCCCGCAGCCCGACACGCCCTCCCATGGGGTTAACGGCTTGTTACACGTTGCCGTCCGCCCGTTCACCCGTGCGGGGGAGGTCGATCACCCGCGGGAGGGATCCGCTCACGCAGCGTACGAGCCAGGCTTGACGCATGCGGAAGAACTGGCCGATCTGGACGGGGTGCGCGACAGCGCTGTGGTCCTTCGCGTACGGCGTACTGGGGGTTTTCTGGGCGGCAGGCGGGGCCGGATATCCGTTCGCGACGGTCGAGGACGACCGGTCCACGGCGTCCCTGCTGGAGGGGGCTCCGGTGGGCGTGGTGGCGCCGGCGATGGCCGTGCTCGGGTTCACCGGCGCGGTGGTCGCCGTGCTGATGACGGTACGACGGCCGCGCGGGTGGTTGCCGCAGGCATTCGGGGCCGTGCTCGCGGTCGGGCTGGCGTTGGCGATCCCCGACTACACGCCGTTGGCGATCCTTGCCCTGTCCCCCGCGTTGCTGGTGTTCGCGTTCACCGGGATCCCGGGTCAGCAGGGTGGGCTCGAAGACGTCCTGTACTGGCACCGGGTGAACGTGCTGCTGCTCTTCCTCGGCGGCCTCCTGTGGGCCGCCACGGCGATCGCGTACCACCGACGGGCCCGGGAAGCCTGCGTGTCCTGCGGACGCCGGCACGGGCCCCCAACGGCCTGGACGACACCGGAATCGGCGCTGCGGTGGGGGCGCCGGGCGGTCTGGGTCGCGGTGCTGTCGAACGTGCCGTACGAGTTCACCCGCGTCGCCTGGTACTTCGGGTGGCCGCTGGGGATCTCCGACGAGTTCCGCCGGATGATGGCCGACACCCCGGGCATGCTGGAGATGGGGCTCGCGATGGCCGTGCTCGGGATCGGCGGGAGCGTGCTGACGCACGGGCTGGTACGGCGGTGGGGCGAGGTGTACCCGCGCTGGATCTGGTGGCGGGCCGGGCGCCGGGTGCCGCCGTCGCGGGCGATCGTCCCGGCCGCGATCGTGGCGGTGGTGCTGATCCCGGCCGGGCTGATGAACCTGCGGCTGATCGACGACAACCCGGGATCGGCCTGGGGACTGGTGATGCCGGGGGTGCTGTGGGTCGGCTGGGGCACGGCGCTCGGCGTCGCGGCGTACGCGTACTACCTGCGGCGTCGAAGCACCTGCACCCGCTGCGGCCGCGGAGAACCAGCCGAACCCGTTCTGGAAACGATCAGTTGACGTTCAGACGCCGAAGCGGCGCTCGCGCTGGGCGTACGAGCGGATCGCGCGCAGGAAGTCGACGTGCCGGAAGTCCGGCCACAGGGCCTCGCAGAAGTAGAACTCCGACAGCGCGCTCTGCCACAGCAGGAAGCCGCCGAGCCGCTGCTCGCCGGAGGTGCGGATGACGAGGTCCGGGTCGGGCTGGCCCTTGGTGTACAGGTGCTCGGCGATGTGCTCGACGTCGACGCGCTCGGCCAGCTCCTCGATCGAGATGCCCTTGGCGGCCTCCTCCAGCAGCAGCGAGCGGACCGCGTCGGCCAGCTCGCGGCGGCCGCCGTACCCGACGGCGACGTTCACCAGCAGGCCGTCGACGTGCTGGGTCGCGGTCTCCGCGCTCTTCAGCACCTCGGCGGTCGCCGACGGCAGCAGGTCCAGCGCGCCGACCGGGTGGATCCGCCGGCCCCCGACCGCGGCCAGCTCCTCGACGGTCTGCTCGATGATCCGCAGCAGCGGCTCCAGCTCGTCGGCCGGACGGGTCAGGTTGTCGGTGGACAGCATCCAGACCGTGACCACCTTGACCCCGACCTCGTCGCACCAGTCCAGGAACTCCGAGATCTTGCTCGCGCCCGCCTCGTGCCCGCGCGACACCGGATCGCCCGAGGCCCGGGCCCAGCGCCGGTTGCCGTCGATGATCACGCCGATGTGGCGCGGCATCCGGTCCGGGGACAGGGAGCGCGCCAGCCGGCGCTCGTACAGTCCGTACACGGCGTTGCGCAGGCGCTGCTTGCCGGGTGTCCGCATGGGCAGGTGTTCTCCTCGAGTCCTCGACCGGGCCGTCTGCGGGATCGAAGGTGGTGCAGGCGTGCCCCAACGAGGCTAGCCCAGATCGGCGGGGCCGCAGAGGCCTTGACGAACATCGAACTTATCGACTCTCGATCGCATCAGACACTTCAGTGAGTGTCGTGGAACACTCCGGCCGGGTCTTCCGGACGCCGTGAGGTGGCCTACATTTCATCCTTGAGGACGACCGAACCTACGCCACCGTAGGTTACGGTTGCGTAGGTAAACTTTCCGACGGCGTTCCGAGGAGGATGGCGCATGACGGCCAAGACCGCGACCGGCGACACCACCCCCACCGAACCACCGGCCGACCAGGAGCACGGGCACCGCCTGAGCCAGGCGCTGAAACCCAAGCTGCGCGGTTGGCTGCACGCCGGGACCTTCCCGCTCGCGACCGCCGCGGGCATCGTGCTGATCTGCCTCGCCCCGACCACGAGCGCCCGCTGGGCCGCGGCCGTCTACACGCTGGGCTCGATGCTGCTGTTCGGCATCTCGGCGCTGTACCACCGGTTCTACTGGGGCCCGACCGGCGAGGCCGTCCTGCGCCGGCTCGACCACAGCAACATCTTCCTGCTGATCGCCGGCACCTACACCCCGCTGGGTGTGGTGCTGCTGCGCGGCAACGACCGGATCCTGCTGCTCAGCCTGGCCTGGGGCGGCGCGTTGATCGGCATCCTGTTCCGGATCTTCTGGGTCGGCGCCCCGCGCTGGCTCTACACCCCGATCTACCTGGCCCTGGGCTGGGTCGCGATCTTCTGGATGGGCGACTTCTACCACCTCGGCGGCGCGGCCGTGGTGACGCTGCTGGCGATCGGCGGCGGGCTCTACTCGATCGGCGCGGTCATCTACGGCACCAAGCGGCCGAACCCGTCACCGCTGTGGTTCGGCTTCCACGAGATCTTCCACGCCTGCACGGTGGCCGCCTTCATCTGCCACTACATCGCCGTCAGCATCGCCACCTACCGGGCCGGCTGACCCACTCACGCCTCGACCCGGACGCCGCCGATCTCGATCAGCGCCGCCCGGAAGTCGGCGTACCGGTCGTCACCCAGCCGCTCGGCCCAGATCTGCTCCACCCGGTCGATCGCGCGCCGGGCGAACGCCGTCGCCTCGTCGCCCTTGCGCGTACGCCGGACCAGCCGCACCCGCCGGTCGGTCTCCAGCCGGACGGACTCGGCGTAGCCGTGGGCCTGCAGGTAGTCGACGTGCTGCCCGAGCCCCTGCTTGCTCATCCCGGCGTGCGCGGCCAGGTCGGTAATCCTCGCGCCGTCCGGCGGGATCAGGTCGAGCAGCCGGTAGTGCGACACCCGCAGCCCCGGGAACGGCTGGCCCGGGCCCTCCAGGATCTCCTCACGCATCCGCGCCATCACCGCACCGAGCAGGTTGGCAACGTGAGGAGGACGGTTCAGACCCGAAAGGCCGTTGACGGAGGTCATAAAGCCACTTTACTATCCGAATGGTAAAGCTGCTTTGCTTTCGCCGGGGGGAATCCGATGACCATCACCGCACTCGAGCCGCTCGGCCGCGACGCGCTCGACGACGCCCAGCTCACCGAGCTCGTCCGAGCCGTCACCGGCGACCCGGCGGCCACACCGCTCAGCACCCGCGCCGAGCCGTTCCTGTACCAGATCGGTACGCCGAGCACGGCCGCCCTGACCCGCGTCCTCGGCACCGCCCGCCTGGCCGACGGCTCGACCACCGAGTGGTGCAGCTTCGTCAAGCAGCTCCAGTCACCCCGGCACTGGAACCTGATCCACCTGATCCCGGAGTCGTTCCGCGAGGATTTCATCCAGAAGATGCCCTGGCAGCTCGAGGTCGCCGTGCACCACAGCGACATCGCGACCGTGCTGCCCGACGGCCTGCGGCTGCCGACGACGTACCGGATCGACGAGTACGACGACGACCGGGCCACGCTGTGGATGGAGCACGTCTTCCAGGAGCCGGGCATCTGGGGCCTGGAGCGGTTCGGCCGGGCCGCCTTCCTGCTCGGTCGGCTGTCCGCGCGCCGGCAGCCACACCTGGTGAAGCCGTTCCTCCAGCGACCGGACATCGAGAAGGCGGGCATCGGCCTGCGGTACTACACCGAGGGCCGGGTGATGACGACCGCACTTCCCACGCTGGCCGACCGGGAGACCTGGCGCCACCCGCTGCTCGCCGCGGCGGTCTGCAACACCGGCGACCACGGCCTGCGCGACGACCTGCTCGAACTGGCCGAGCAGTTGCCCGGCGTACTGGACGCACTGGACGCCTTGCCGCAGTGCTACCAGCACGGGGACGCCAGCCCGCAGAACCTGCTGGTCCCGATGGGCAGTCCGGACGAGTTCGTGGTGATCGACTGGGGGTTCGACGGCCCCCAGGCGGTCGGCTTCGATCTGGGCCAGCTCCTGATCGGGCTCGCTCACGCCGGTGAGCTGTCGCCCGCCGCCCTGCCTGCCGTGCACAAGGTGATCTTCGAGGCGTTCACGGAGGGATTGGCCGCCGAGGGAATGCAGGTGCCGCGGGAGCAGGTCCGGTACGGGTACCTGGGGTCGCTGCTGGCCCGGGCGACGTTCACCGCGCTCCCGCTGGAGAACCTCGGCGCACCCGCGACCCAGTCCAACGTGCTGCTGTTCGAGGACCGGGTGCTGCTCACCCGGGCGCTGATCGACCTGACCCGGCAGCTCAACTAGGCGACAGCACGAAGACCCGGATGTCGCGGCCACTCCGTACGACGTACGTGTCGTACGCCGGCCACACCTTCGTCACCAGCGGCCAGACGCGGTCGCGCTCGGCCCCTTCGGCGAGCGCGGCCCGCACCGGTACGTCGCGGCCGCCCGGCAGCGACACCACCGCGTCCCCGGAGGCGATCAGGTTGGCGGACCAGGCGGGATGGTGCTGCTGACCCCAGTTGGACGCGGTGACCACGAACGAGTCGCCGTCGTGCGCGTAGATCAACGGCACGGTCCGCGGCTGCCCGGACCTGCGGCCGGTGGTGGTCAGCAGCAGCGTCGGCAGCGCGCTCTTGCCGAGGATGTTGACCCGCCCGCCGGTGCGTCGTTGCAGCCAGCGATCAAGGGGCATGAGAGTGCGACCGACAGTGGCGAACCAGGGCCGGTGCCCTAACAGCCGGATGACATTCGTGTACCAGCCCATGCACGAAGTCTGCCGCTTGGGTGGAACCGGGTATGCATGAGGGTGTGAGGAATCTTCGTCTTGCCGCCGCAACTGCCACTGCCGCCGCCGGCCTGCTGTTGGCCGGCTGCGGAGACGACTCGGGCGCCGGAAGCAGTCCCAGCCCGAGCACACCCGCAACCACCACCCCCGCGACCACCACACCGACGCCGAGCACGCCCACGGCGTTGCCGATCACGGTCACCCGGACCGGCGGCTTCGCGGGCTTCGACGACCGGGTCGTGATCGGCACGGACGGCGTCACGACCGTCAGCCAGCGCGGCAAGCAGACGCACAAGTGCAAGCTCGACGCGGCCTTCCTCACCTCGCTCCAGACCGCGGTGAGCGAGGTCGACTGGGCCGCCATCGGTTCGACCAAGCCGTCGATCAGGCACCCCGACGACATGATCATCGCCATCTCGGCCGGCGGCGGCATGGCCCGGATGGAGGATCCGCGCCTGAAGCCGCTGGCGACTCCGGTGACCCAACTGCTCACCGAAGCCGCCGCGCCGGGCAAACTCTGCAAGCCGGTCTAGCTCGTGCCGAGCACTACGTCGTCGATCACGAACGAGGTCTGCAGCGACGAGTCCTCCTGACCGAGGAACTTCACCGTCACCGTCTTGCCCTTGTACGCCGTGACGTCGTACGTCTTCTGCACGTACGACGTCGCCTTGTTCAGGTTCGACAAGGTCGCCAGCGTCGACGTCGTCGCACCGTCGACGACCTGGACCTTCACCGTGTCGTACACCGTGGACCCCGTGGTCTCCGCGGTGTCGATCCGGATCCAGAACGACAGGCTCGCCGCGGTCGCCGCGGCCGGGATCGCGACCGACTGGCCGACGTTCTCGGTGCTCGACCGTCCGTTGCCCTGCAGCCAGGCCTTGTAGCTGCCGCCGTGCGCCGGCTTCGAGCTGGAGTTGGTGATCACGCCGGTGGTCCCGGTCCAGTTGGTCGCACCGGACTCGAAGCCGGGGTTGAGCAGCAGGTTGCCGCCGGTCGGCGGGTTCGTGGTGCCGTAGTCCTTCTGCGCGTAGGTCCAGATCATGTGGCCGATCGCGTCGCTCTGCCGGTCCAGCGAGGCCAGGTTCAGGTTGCTGATCGTGTCGCAGGACCGGTGGTAGCAGGGGTCGTACGCCTGCCCGGCCGTCCCTCCCCACTTGGTCGCCTGCGCCGAGGTCTTGATGCCCTCGGCACCGGAAAACGTCCCAGCGGTAGGGATTCCGAGCGATCGGAACGCCGCGTGGTCGGACCGGCCCTGCACGTCGATGTACTCGGTCTGGATCGACTTGCCGGTGAAGTACGCCGTCAGGTCGTCCCGGGCGCCGTTGCCGGCCGGGTTGTCGTTGTAGACGAAGTAGCCCGGGTTCGGTGAGCCGGTCATGTCGAAGTTCAGGTACAGCTCGATCTTGTCCCGCTCAGCCGCCGGCAGGTTGTTGACGTAGTACTTCGAGCCGAGCAGGCCGAGCTCCTCGGCTCCCCAGAAGCCGAACCGCAAACGGTTGCGCGGGGTCTGGCCACTGGCGGCGTAGGCCAGCGCGGTCTCCAGGACACCGGAGCTACCGGTGCCGTTGTCGTTGATGCCCGGGCCGGAGCTGACGCTGTCCAGGTGCGAGCCGGCCATCACGACGTGGTTCGCGTCGCCGTGCGGCCACTCCGCGATCACGTTGTACGACGTACCGGCCGACGTCGAGAAGGACTGCAGCGTGGTGGTGTAGCCGGCCGCGTCGAGCTTGGACTTCACCCAGTCGGCCGAGGCGCGGTAGCCGGGCCGGCCGGTGTACCGGTTGCCGCCGTTGCTGGTGGCGATCGACTGGAGCTGGTCGAGATGGGCCTTGACGTTGGTGACGGAGATGTCGGGTGACTCGGCAACGACCGGGGCGCCGGTCGCGACGGCCGGCCCGCTCGGCGCCAGGGCGGTGGCGACGAGCGCGGCGCCGAGCACGCCGTACAGGATGGGCTTGGACATGGGGAACTCCCTTGCCTCACAAAAGAATCCGGGGCGCACAGCCTCGGGCGGGAGGTGTGCGCCCCGGACGGGATCACAGCGGGACGGCTCTGCAGGTCAGCCGGCGACCAGCGACACGTCGTCGATCACGAAGCTCGTCTGCAGCGACGAGTCCTCCTGGCCGAGGAACTTCACCGTGACGGTCTTGCCCTTGTACTGCGTCACGTTGAAGGTCTTCTGCACGTACGACGTCGACTTGTTCAGGTTCGACAGCGTGCCGAGCGTGGTGGTGGTGCCGCCGTCGACGACCTGAACCTTCACCGTGTCGTAGACCGTCGAGCCGGTGGTCTCCGCGGTGTCGATCCGGATCCAGAACGACAGGCTGGCCGCGGTGGCCGCCGACGGGATGGCGACGGACTGGGTGATGTTCTCGGTCGTCGTGCGACCGTTGCCCTGCAGCCACGCCTTGTAGGAGCCACCGTGGGCCGGCTTGGAGCTGGAGTTGGTGATCACTCCGGTGGTGCCGCCCCAGTTGGTGGCGCCGGACTCGAAGCCCGGGTTCTTGATCAGGTTGTCACCGGTCGGCGGCTCCGGGTCGGTGCCACCGCCACAGGCGGCGCTGCCGGCCGGGACGGAGATGCCGGTGAACGCGGCCTCGATGCCCTTGCACTGCGCGGAGTCCGCGCCGTACAGCTCCTTGGCCGAGTTGATCGCGCCTTCGCGGGCGTCCTTGTAGGTGCTGCCCGACGTGAGCTTGGTGCTCAGCGTGCGGTACCAGACCTTGGCGGCGACGTCGCGGCCGACCGGGGTGATGGTCGCGCCGTTGCAGGCGGTGCTCGAGTGGGTGACCCCACCGATGACCTTGCTGCCGGTGCCCTCGGAGGCCAGGTAGAACCAGTGGTTCAGCGGGCCGGAGGAGTAGTGCGGGTCGAGCCCGCCGGTGCTGGTGGTCCAGCAGTCCTTGCTGGCCCCGTCCTTCGACGGCTTGTCCATGTAGCGCAGCGGCGTGCCGTTGCCGTTGATGTTGATCTTCTCGCCGATCAGGTAGTCACCCGGGTCGGAGGAGTTGTTGGCCGAGAACTCGACCGCGGTGCCGAAGATGTCCGAGGTGGCCTCGTTCAGGCCGCCCGCGTCGCCGGAGTAGTTCAGGTTGGCGGTCGCCTCGGTGACACCGTGGCTCATCTCGTGGCCGGCCACGTCGATGGCGGTCAGCGGCCGGGAGTTGCCCGAGCCGTCGCCGTACGTCATCTGGGTGCCGTCCCAGAACGCGTTCACGTACGCGTTGCCGTAGTGCACGCGGGACCGCGCACCCTGGCCGTTGTTGAAGATGCCGTTGCGGCCGTGGACGTTCTTGTAGTAGTCCCAGGTCAGCTGGGCGCCGTAGTGCGCGTCCACGCCGGCGGTCTGCCGGTTCGCGGTGGTGCCGCTGCCCCACGTGTCGTCGGGGTCCGTGAAGGTGGTGCCGCTGCCGGACGTCGCGCCGTTCAGGTCGGTGGTGTAGTTGCCACCGCGGCTCGGGTCGGTCATCGAGAAGCTGCCCGACGTACCGATGCTCACCGTGCCGGAGTACATCGAGTTGCCGGTACCGGTCTTGATCTCGTCGTCCTGGGCGAGGACGGCGCCGGACTTGGCGTCGATGTAGCTGTGCAGGACCGACGGGGTCTGGTCGGCCTTGGTCCCGGTGGTGACGACCTCGTAGGCCAGCACCGGCTTGCCGGTGGCAACGAAGACGATCAGCGAACCCTTGTTGCTGGTGGCCTTGAACTCGGCCGACTTGGCCGCCTTGCCGAGCGCCGCGGCCTGGGACACGGCCGGCTTGGTCGAGCTGACGGCGACGCTGCGGGCGCCGCGGTTGTAGGTCACCGCGCCGATCGCCTCGCCCTTGCGCTTGACGATCAGGTCACCGCCGACGACCTTCAGGCCGTTGTAGGTGCGGTCGTAGTGCACGAACTCGGTGCCGTCCGGGTCCGCCGCGACGCCGCGGGCGACGAGCTGCTCGCCTCCGCCGAGTCCGAGGGCGGCGGCCGTCTGCGCGGTCAGCGCGTTCTCGGCCTTGATGGCGGCCGGCTCGTTGAAGCCGGATGCCGGGAGCGGGGCCGTACGGTTGGCGGCTCCGGCGGGCGTGCCGGTGATGGTCGCAGCCAGACCCGCAGCTGCGACGATGGCCACCGCCCCTGCTGATGTCAGTCGTTTCAAGACAACATCTCCTCACGGTGTGGTCGCTGTTTGGGCGCAGCGACCAATTCAATTGGGGACGCCGGACGTAGCTGACCCAGAAGTGCCACTGCCTCAGTTGTGACACTATGTGTCAGGACATGCGCATCCTGTTACATCCGACTGAGGGAGGACTCTCCCCCCGGCGGGGGCAGGAGTCAAGGGAATCTCGCGAAACGACAGGGAAAACCCGCGTTGGCCCGCGTTGTCAGCGGGCGCCGGTCAACTCCGCGCGAAGGTCTTCCGGCAACACGACCGGCAGCTTGCAGGTGAACTTCTGACACACGTACGCCGCGGCGCGCCCGTCGACCAGGCCCCGGCCGGCCAGCAGTGGTACGTCCGATCCCGGCTCACCCCGGACGACGGCCGTCCCCCACGGAGCGTCGGCGACGGCGACGCGGACGAGCTCGTCGGCCGCACCCGACTCCGGCCCGACGATCGCGATCTCGAGCGGTCCGGCCTGATGCGCTTCAGCGACCGCGAGCGCCCGGCCGGCGAACCGCGGCGCGCGGCCCGCGAGAGCCGCTGAAGCGGACAGCGCCAGCTCGGCCGCTTCGTCGTACCGGGCCTCGCCCGTCACCGAGGCCAACGTGGTGAACGCCTCCGCCGCCAGCGACACCCCGGACGGGCTCGCGTTGTCGGTCGCGTCCTGCGGCCGCCAGGCCAGCTGCTCGGCGTCGGCCGCCGTGTCGAAGAAGGAGCCGTCAGCAACAAACTGTTCCAGAACCCTGTCCAGCAAGGCCTTCGCCAGCTGTAGCCAGTCGGGATTATTGGTTGCCGCCAGCAATGAAAGACAGGCCTGCGCGTACGCCGCGTAGTCCTCCAGCACTCCGTGCGCCGACCCCACCACGCCGTCCCGCGAGGTCCGGTGCAACCGCCCCGACGGGTCCACGTGCACGTCGCGGATCAACGACGCCGCCTGCACCGCGGCGTCGACGTACTGGGGCCTGTCCAGCACGATCCCGGCCCGGGTCAGCGCCGTGATCGCCAACCCGTTCCACGCGGCAACGACCTTGTCGTCACGGCCCGGGTACGTGCGCCGCCCACGGGCCTCGAGCAACAGTCGCTTGACCCGGTCCCACCGCGCCGCGTCGTCCGGGTCGCGCCGCAGCTGCAGCACCGACGTACCGTGTTCGAACGTTCCACTGACGTCGCACAGCTCGATCACCCACGCGGCGTCGTCGTCCCCGAGCACCGCGTGCAGCTCGTCGGGCGACCAGACGTAGTACTTGCCTTCCTCTCCCTCGGTGTCCGCGTCGAGCGCCGACGCGAACCCGCCCTCGGGCGTCCGCAGCTCGGCGAGCAGGAAGTCGGCCGTCTCGGTCGCGACGCGCCGCGCCAGCGGCGACCCGGTGACGGCCCACCAGTGCGTGTAGACGTCGAGCAGCAGCGCGTTGTCGTACAGCATCTTCTCGAAGTGCGGCACGATCCACTGCTGGTCGACGCTGTACCGCGCGAACCCGCCGGCCAGCTGGTCGTACATCCCGCCCCGCGCCATCCGCTCGCAGGTCGCCTCGACCATCGCCAGCGCGTCCGCGGACCCGGTCCGCCGGTGGTGCCGCAGCAGGAAGTCGAGCACCATCGACGGCGGGAACTTCGGCGCCTGCCCGAACCCGGCGTCCACCGGGTCGAAGTCCACCTTCAGTACGGCGGCCGCCCGCTCCAGCACGGCCGCGTCGATCGCTCCCCCGGCGACCTGCTGCCGCGCCCCCAGCTGCTCGACGACGGACTGCCCGATCCCCGCGATCTGCTCCCGCTTGGTCCGCCACGCGTCGGTCAGCGACTCGAGCACCTGCCGGAAGCTCGCCATCCCGTGCCGGGCGTCGGCCGGGAAGTACGTCCCACAGAAGAACGGCTCCCCCGCCGGCGTCAGGAACACCGACATCGGCCAGCCGCCGTGCCCGGTCATCGCGACGGTCGCCTCCATGTAGATGGCGTCGACGTCCGGCCGCTCCTCGCGGTCCACCTTGATGTTCACGAAGTGCTCGTTCAGGTACGCCGCCGTCGCCTCGTCCTCGAACGACTCGTGCGCCATCACGTGGCACCAGTGACAAGCCGAGTAGCCCACCGACAAGAACACCGGCACGTCCCGCTCCCGCGCCTGCGCGAAGGCCGCCTCCCCCCACTGCTTCCAGGCCACCGGGTTGTCCGCGTGCTGCCGCAGGTAGGGCGAGGTCGAGGAACCGAGCTCGTTGGAGGTCATGGTCCCCACGGTAGGTGGTCCGTTCCAGGACCCCGTGACCAGTCTGGCCAAAACGGCCTCCGTTCCTGGCCGAAATGGGCATTCCGTTTACACCTCCCCACCGGGCTGATCGGATGCGGTCACCCCAGAGTTCCGGAGGAAAACGTGCGTCGTTCTTCTGCTCGTCGGCACCTCGTGCCGCTCGCAGCACTACTCCTGATCGCCGGCGTCGCGGTTCCTGCGCAAGCCGGCGCCGAGCCCCCGCCACCCACCGCCGGCACCCCTGCTGCCGCCGCACCCGTCGAGCTCACCTTGATCACCGGCGACAAGGTGAGCGTCGTCCGAGGGCCCGGCAGGGCGGTGTCGGTCGAGTCCGTCGCGCGCGCACCGCGGGCGACCGGCTCAGTCCGGGTGACCGTCGAGGCGGGTGACACCTACGTCCTTCCCGACGAGGCCATGCAATACGTCGCCACCGGGCGGCTCGACAAGCAGCTGTTCAACATCAGCGAACTGGTCGCCCAGGGCTACGACGACGCGCGGACCAAGGAGCTGCCGCTGATCGTCACCGGCTCGGCTACGGCCGCTGCCAAGGCCCGCGCCGCGCTGCCGGGCTTGAGCGTGGCCAAGGATCTCCCGTCGGTCGGCGGTGCGGCCGTACGCGCCCAGCGGTCGGACGCGTTCTGGTCGGCCGTCACCGCCGCGTCGCCGAACGCTCGTCGCGTGGAGCCGGCCGCGCCGGCGTTCGCCGCCGGGATCGAGAAGATCTGGCTCGACGGCCAGGCGAAGGCGCTCCTTGCCGACACCACCGCGCAGATCGGCGCTCCCGCCGTGTGGGAGACCGGGGCCGTCGGCACCGGCGTTCGCGTCGCCGTACTGGACTCCGGCGTCGACACCACCCACCCCGACCTGGCGCCGCGCATCGTCGCGACCCGGAGCTTCGTGACCGGTGAGGACGTCGTCGACCGGAACGGCCACGGAACGCACACCGCGTCCACGGTCGCCGGCACCGGCGCCGCCTCGGACGGCAAGGAGCGCGGCGTCGCGCCCGGCGCCGACCTGGTGATCGGTAAGGTCCTCGGCGACAGCGGGTCCGGCCCGATCTCCGGCATCATCGCCGGGATGGAGTGGGCGGCCCGGACCGAGCACGCCAAGGTGATCAACATGAGCCTCGGCACGGCGGCCTGGCACACCCAGGACGACCCGCTGAGCCAGGCGGTCAACCAGCTGAGCGCCGAGACGGGCGCGCTGTTCGTGATCGCCGCGGGCAACTCGGGCAACACGCCGTACGCCGTGAGCGCGCCCGGTACCGCCGACGCCGCGCTGACCGTCGGCGCGGTGGACACGTCCGACCAGCTCGCCGGGTTCTCCAGCGTCGGCCCGCGGATGCTCGACGACGGGCTCAAGCCCGACCTGACCGCGCCCGGCGTCGACGTACTGGCCGCGCGGTCCCAGCAGATGAACGACGGGAGCGAAGGCTTCTACCGATCCGACAGCGGCACGTCGATGGCGGCGCCGCACGTCGCCGGTGCGGCCGTCCTGCTGGCCGGGCAGCACCCGGACTGGACCGGCGCGCAGCTCAAGGACGCGCTGATGAGTACGACGGCGCTCACGCCCGCCTACACGCCGTACGAGGCAGGCAGCGGTCGGCTGGATGTGGCCGCGGCCTCGCTGCGCGGCCAGATCGTCGCCACCGGTTCGGTGAACGCCGGCCTGGTTCGGTCGGGGTCGACCCCGAAGCCGATCAACCGGCAGATCACCTACCGCAACACCACCGACCGTGCCATCACGCTGCAGGTCTCGACCACTGGGGCGTTCACCTTGGCCGCGCGTCAGGTCACAGTGCCCGCGCGCGGGACGTCGACCGTCGGCGTGACGGCTGATCCTAGGGGTCTGCAGCCCGGCCAGTACGCCGCTCAGGTGATCGCACGTTCGTCGTTCGGGACCGTGCACACGGCCGTTGGGCTGTCGGTCGAGCCGAACAAGCACGATCTCACCGTCCACCTGAAGGACCAGGCCGGGAAGCCGATCAGCGGCGAGGTCGAGATCACCGGGGCGGACGGCAGGTCGACCGTGTTCTGGGTGCCGGACGGCAAACTCACCACCCGCTGGGCGCCTGGGATCTACACGCTCGTCTCCACGCTCGACGTGCAAGGACGCCACGGACCCCGTTCGCTCGGTCTCGCGGTCCTGACGGCTCCCGAGGTGAACCTCAACGGCGACCGCGACGTCGTACTGGACGCTTCGCGGATCCGCGAGGTCAAGGTCGCGACGCCGCTGCCGACGGCGGTCAGCACCAGCCGGATCGACCTCTTCCGGTCGTTCACTTCGGCGCCCGACCCGAACGACGCGCAGGCGCTGCACGAGATCCTGATGCCGCCGCCGGCGTACGACAGCCTGTGGGCACTGCCGACCAAGACCGCCGTCAAGCAGGGCAGCTTCGTCTTCACCACGCGGATCCGGGCCGAGCAGACGCCGCTGAAGATCACGTACGGCGGCCGCACGCTCGACGACGCGTTGCTCGTGCAGCCGGGCTCTGCTGCCTTCCGCGACGGCAAGTCGCGCGTCACCGCGGTCTTCGCGGGGACTGGTACGCCGGCCGAGTACGCCGGTCTGTCCGCTCGCGGCAAGGCCGTCGTCGTACGGAGCAGTGCTGACGTTGCGACCGTCGACCAGGCCGCGGCGGCGCACGCCGCCGGCGCGGCGATGCTGCTGGTGGTCAACGACCTCAACGGCCGCAAGAGCGACTGGTACGGCGACCCGGACGGTCGGAGCGCCGGCCCCGTGCCGACCGCTTCGCTCACGCTGGACGACGGGGAGGCCCTGATCGCCCGGATCAAGACCAGCCGGACCGAGCTGGGCGTCGAGGCCCACCCGGTGCCGAAGTACCTGTACGACCTGGCCGACTACCACCAGGGCAAGGTGCCGGACGACCCGTCCGCGGCCACCGGTCCCGGCAGCCTCGCGCGGATCGAGAACGACTTCGCGCCGTCGCTCGGCCAGCCGGTCATGGAAAGCCGTGAGGACAGCCCGTCGTACGAGCACTGGCCGGCCGCCTACCCGTACGCCGGTTTCGGCATGACGCGCGTCCCGCGCTTCCCGCGCAAGGCCGCCGTCGGGCATCGGACCGACTGGGTCTCGGCGGGCGTGAAGTGGCAGCAGTACGCGTCCATCGACGGCTGGTCGACCTTCACGGACGTCGTCGGCTACCAGCCTCGCAGCGTGCAGAACGAGCGATGGTTCGGTCCGCTGGTCCGCCCGCGCATGCTCGAGTTCGAGGTCCCGCACCGCGTCGGCAACGCGATGGGCGGAATGATCGCGGGCTTCGGCGACGGCGGGTCCGCGCACAGCGGGGATTCGATGATGTCGCGCAGCTTCGCGCTCTACCAGGGCGACCGGTTGCTGATGCAGAACGGGCCGCGGCCGGACTTCGGCGTGGGCGAACTCGCGCCGGAGAAGTTGCCGTACCGGCTGGTGGTCGACACGGTGGGCAACGCCGGTCTCACGCCGTACTCGACCGCGACGCACACCGAGTGGGCCTTCACCTCCGGTGAGGCCGAGAACAAGGCGCTGCCGTTGGCGCAGCTCGACTACACGCTGGACGTGGATGCTGCTGGGCGGGCGAAGCGCACCTCGGCCTTCGCTGTGAAGCCGGCCGTGCTGGGCGCGGGCGGCCCCGAAGATGCGGTCACCTCCGTCGCTTTGGAGGTCTCCTACGACAACGGCACGACCTGGCAGCGCCAGAACCTCAAGCAGGAGAAGGGAATCTGGCAGACCACGCTGCACGCGCCTGGGCGCGCTGAGTTCGTGTCCATCCGGGCCACGGCCAAGCAGCGCAACGGCGGCAGCATCACGCAAACCGTCACCCGGGCCTTCGGGCTGCGGTGATCCCCGTCGGGCGGCCGGTTGCTGAACCGGCCGCCCCACGCCCACCACTGATCAAACAACCGCCACCACCCGCGATCACGCTCAGAACCCCAGCACACGGTCCGTCCGCGAGCCGTTGATCAGTGGTGGGCGTCGGTGTCGCTGGGCATCAGCGGCCCGGCTCTGTGTTCGTGAAGCTCTCCGTGCCTACGACGCGCAAGAGATCCAGGCGTTCTCGGGACTCCGTGTCGGCCGGGGTGAGCACCAGCAGCATCTGGCCGAGGTCGGGAGTGACCAGCGTTTCGCAGTCCATCAGGAGACTGCCGACGCGGGGATGGACGAAGGTCTTGCGGTCGGCGCGGCGGACCTCGACCTCGTGCTGGGACCACCGGCGGGCGAAGTCCGGGCTCGCGGCCTGCAGACGGCTGATCAGGCCCTGCACGACAGGATCGCCGGAGCGGCGGCCCGCGGTCGCGCGGAGATCGGCGACGAGGGTGCGGGCGTGGTGCTCGCGCTGCTCGGGCGGGTGCATCGCCCAGGCCTCGGGCTCGGTGAACCAGCGGTACACGTGGTAGCGGCGGTCGCCGGTGAAGCCCGTGTGATCACCACCGAGCAGCACCGACATCCGTGTCTGGGCGAGGATCTCGCCGAGGTCGGACATCACCATCGCCGGGGTGTCGCCCAGCAGGTCGAGCATGCGGATCAGGCCGGCCCTCGCCAGCCGAGCCACGCCGTCGGCCGGCGGAGGCCGGTGACCGGCCAGGTGGAACAGGTGATCCCGCTCGTCGTCGGACAGCCGCAAGGTCCGGGCCAGCGCACCGAGCAGCTGCGTCGACGGCTGACTGCTCCGCCCCTGCTCCAGCCGTACGACGTAGTCGACCGAGACCCCCGCGAGCATGGCGACCTCCTCGCGCCGCAGTCCCGCCGTACGGCGGCGTGGACCCGGCGCGATCCCGACCTCCGCCGGGCTGATCGCCTCCCGGCGACGGCGCAGGAAGTCGGCGAGCTCGTCGCGTTGCATGTCCTCATCCTCCCTCGCGGGCGAGCGCCTATCCAGGGAGCGCCGCTCCCACGATGAACTCTCTCTGCCGCACGCTGCCCCATCGAGGCAGGCTGATGCCGAGAGCAACGACAAGGGAGCGAAGCTGTGCAGACACGAGAACTGGGCAAGCACGGACCGACCGTCGGCGCGCTGGGACTGGGCGCGATGGGCATGTCAGGCGCGTACGGCGAGGCGGATCGATCGGAGAGCATCGCGACCGTGCACGCCGCGCTGGACGCCGGGATGACGCTGGTCGACACCGCCGACTTCTACGCGATGGGTCACAACGAGCTGCTGCTCGCGGAGGCCTTGCGGGGAAGGGATCGCGACAGTTACCAGCTGAGCGTGAAGTTCGGCATGCTCGGCCAGCCGGGCGGTGGTATCGGCGGGATCGAAGGCCGCCCGGCGCTGGTGAAGACCTTCCTCGCGCACTCGCTGACCCGCTTGGGCACCGACCACGTCGACATCTACCGCCCGGCCCGGCTCGACCCGAACGTCCCGATCGAGGAGACCGTCGGCGCGATCAAGGAGCTGGTCGAGGCCGGGTACGTCCGGCACATCGGCCTGTCCGAGGTCAACGCGGACACCATCCGCCGCGCCCACGCCGTCCACCCGATCTCGGATCTGCAGATCGAGTACTCGCTGATCTCCCGCGCCGTCGAGGCGGACGTCCTCCCGACCCTGCGAGAACTGGGCATCGGCCTCACGGCGTACGGCGTACTGGGCCGCGGCCTGATCTCCGGCCACTGGACCGCCGCCCGCTCCAACACCCCAGGCGACCACCGCGGCCGCAGCCCCCGCTTCGCCCAGGAGAACGTCGAGCACAACCTCACCCTCGTCGAAGCCCTCCGCCAGGTCGCCGCCACCAAAGGCTGCACGGTCGCCCAGCTGGCCATCGCCTGGGTCGCAGCCCAAGGCCCCGAAATCGTCCCCCTGGTAGGCGCCCGAACCCGCGAACGCCTGACGGAGGCCCTTCCCGCGATCGACGTCCACCTCACCCCGGACGACCTCGCCGCCATCGCCCAAGCCGTTCCCCCGAACGCAGTCCGCGGCGACCGCTACCCGACAGCCCACATGCCGGCCCTCGGCGTCGGCAACTAGCCGGCGCAGACCAGCACGCCCGTCAGCCAGCGCCGGGAGCGGACGCCGAACGCTTTCGCCGGACGAGTGCCCGACGACCGGCGCCGGAACGCACGCGATTGCAAGCAACTGCCGCCGGACGCCCGCAACCGGTGCCGGACCGCGAACGTCAGCAAGCAACTGCCGCCAGGCGGACCCCACAACCGGCGCCGAAACGCGAGCATCAGCACGCAACCGCCACAAGGCAGACGCCCACAACCGGCGCCGAAACAGGAACATCAGCAAGCAACCGTCTCCAGGCGGATATCCGCCGGCCGCCCCGGAACGCGAACATCAGCAACTGCCGCCAGGCGGATGCCCGCCGATCGGCCTGGGATGCGAGCGTCTGCCGAGCGAAGCGAAGGCCCCGGGCGGCGCTGCCCTCTCTCCCATGCACCTTCCCCCGCAAGGCTCAGCCGGTTTGGGACCCGGCAAGCAACTGCCGCCAGGCGGATGCCCGCCGATCGGCCTGGGATGCAAGCGTCTGCCGAGCGAAGCGAAGGCCCCGGGGCGGTGCTGCCCTCTCCCCCATCCACCTTCCCCCGCAAGGCTCAGCCTGTTTGCGACAACGCGACTGACAGCCCCAGGGCGATCGACATCACCAGGAGCTCCACCGCTACCAGTCGCCAGAACGCGGGTCCTGGTTCGATCAGGTTGGTGACGACCTGGCGGCGGTGGATCCAGCCGCCGACGATCAGCAACAGGAAGACGGCGGTCTTCGCGATCAGGAGACCGCCGTACGGCGCTGTGGTGGCGGCGTCGAGCACCTGGTCGAAGCCGCCTGCCTGGGCGGCCAGGCGGCCTGCACCGCTCAGCAGGCCGCTGAGGAGGACGACGATCGACGAGATCAGCGCCACCTGGCTGAAGCGTTCCAGCACGAAGGGAAGACCGTCACGACTGGCTCGGCCGTAGCGGACCAGGCCGGCGAGGCCGCCGACCCAACTGGTGGCGGCAACCACGTGCAGGACAAGGGCTGCACCAGCCAGTACGACGTACGCTTCGTTGCGCGGATAAGCAGTCAGCGCCGGCGGGATCAGCGCGGCGACGGCGACGAGGACTCCGAGCCCGGCGGCCGACGACGTCTGGACGCGGCGGATGCCGACGGCAAGGGCAACCACCAGGATGCCCGTGATCAGCAGCGCCTTGACCTCAGGAACACCGAGCGCGTCGTCGAACCGGTAGCGGAGCAGGCTGACCGGCGTGTTCAGGATGATCGCCGACGTGACCACGGCGCCCGCGAAGGAAGCGGCCGCCCAGATGATCGCGGCGTTGCTGGCATCGCGGACCGCGCGCCGTCCTTGCGTACCGAGCGGACCGCCGTCCGTGCGCAGCAGCACGACCGCGGCCAGCAGCGCGCCGGCGCAACCGACGGTCGCCAGGGTCGAGATCAGCCGGAAGAGCGAAAGCGACCAGTCGACCACCTCGCCCGGACCGATGCCGAGAACGTTCTCGGTCGGCTCGCTACCGGCGGCGAAAACCCCCACCACCAAGGCAATCGCGGCAACGACCAGGGCAGCCAGACCACCCGCGACCAGACGTCCGGGCATCCGGTGCCGGGCGGCGCGGGTCGCGGTCACCGACCGGTCCCGCCGAGGGCGCAGTTGAACACGCGCTCACTATAGGGTGAGCTACCTCACCACGGCCGCCAGCGACACCATCTCGTGACCCGTAGGGTGCAAACGGTTGCCTAGGCGTGACTTTCCGCAACTCCGGGCCGTTGCCCTCGGCATCAGGTCCTGTCAAAGGGACCACGATCCGCGGGCGGTTAGTTGCTGTCGCGCACCGGCGCCGAGCCTGCCACGGCGAACCGCGCCGAGCGGCGCGGCCCATCGATCCCGCCACGGCGAACCGCACCGAGCGGCGTGGCCCACCGATCCGCCACGGCAAACCGCACCGAGGGGTGGCCCACCGATCCCGCCGCCGAGCCGCCCGGGCGGCGTTCAGTGCTTGGTGTCGTCGCCCGTCGGCTCGGCGTCAGGCGTCGTCGGAGCGGCAGCGCCAGCCGGGGCCGGTGAGCTGGGCTCCGTCGGCCGGGCGTCGGACGGTGCTGGGGCGTCCGCAGCGCCGGCCGGGGGCGTGTCCGGGCCGTCGGTGGGATCGATGTCGATTCGCTTCAGCTGCTTGCTCATGTTCTTCATCAGCAACGCCACCGCGGCACCGAGCGCCAGGATGATCAGCAGGGCGACCCAGCCGGGGCGCACCGTGTTCGGGTCGATCTCGCCCGCCGGGGGTGCGGTCGTCAGAAGAAGGGTCGTCGCGGTCACCAGGCCAGTGTCTCACCGTCCCCACCCGCCGTCAGCGCAGCCCCGCGAACAGGTCGTCCTCGGGGAGCTCGGACTCGACCAGGCTGCGGGCCAGTTCGTAGTCCTCGGTGGGCCAGGCCGCCTGGTGAACCGCCAGCGGGACGCTGAACCAGGAACCGTCCGGATCGATCTGCGTGGCGTGCGCCAGCAGCGCCCGGTCGCGGACCCCGAAGTACTCGGCGCACTCGACCCGGGTGGTGATCCGGCGCTCGTTCTCCGGGTCCGGCTTCCACTCCTTGAGGCGTTCGGCGTACGGCGACTCCAGGCCGCGCGCGATCATCGCGTCGTGCAGCGCCTTCATCCGCTCGAAGTGGAACGTGTGGTGGTAGTACAGCTTCAGCGGCTGCCACGGTTCGCCCAGCTCCGGGTAGGCGTCCGGGTCGCCGGCCGCCTCGAACGCGGCAACGCTGATCTGGTGGCACATCACGTGGTCGGGGTGCGGGTAGCCGCCGTTCTCGTCGTACGTGGTGACGACCTGCGGACGGAACTCCCGGATCAGCTTGACCAGCGGCGCGGCGGCGTCCTCGACCTTCATCAGTCCGAAGCAGCCCTCGGGCAGCGGCGGCAGCGGGTCGCCCTCGGGGTAGCCCGAGTCGACCCAGCCGAGCCACTCCTGGCGGATGCCCAGGATCTCCCGGGCCGCGTCCATCTCCTTGCGGCGGATCTCGGTGATGTTCGCGAGGACGTCGGGGCGGTCCATCTTCGGGTTGAGGATCGAGCCGCGTTCACCCCCGGTGCAGGTGGCCACCATCACGTCGACGCCTTCGGCCACGTACTTCGCGGTCGAGGCAGCGCCTTTGCTGGACTCGTCGTCGGGGTGGGCATGGACATGCAGCAGGCGAAGATCTTCGGTCACAAGACACAATGGTCCTCCAAGCCCGAGGAGAACCGTTGACCGACCCAGCCGCGACCGACCTGGACGCCCGCTACGGCCGTACGCCGCGCGGCCGTCGACCCGTGCTCCTGATCGCCGTGATCGGCGTGATTGCCGTTGCCGCGCTGGTGTGGCTGGTCCGGGTCGCGTTCGTCCAGTCCACGCCGCCGGTGTCGTCGCGCCTGCTGGCGTTCGCGATTCCGTCGGACACCTCGGCGACGGCGACGATCCAGGTCGAGAAGCGCAAGGACGTCGAGGCGTCGTGCCGCCTGCAGGCCAAGGCCGCCGACTTCTCGATCGTCGGCGAACTGACGCTCACGGTCCCGGCCGACTCCCCGCGGCAGCAGACGTTGCCGGCCACGCTGACCACGCAGCGCGCGGCGACCTCGGTGGTGCTGATCGGCTGTACGACGGCCGACACGGCCCGGCCGCACTAGCCGCGAGACGGTCGCGCCAGCCGCAGGTCCCGCCGCGGCTGCGTAGTGCCCGGCGTACGGGGTACCTGTTGTCCGTAGTACGGACCGGTATCCCATCGTGAGCGCTGGCAAACGATTGCCGCCGCGCTCGTGCAAACGCTCACCCGGTGTTTGAGCCGGCAAAGACCAGTGGGGTTCCGGGCCCGTTCTTGCTACGCTCGGAGGATTGGTCGCCGTCGACGACGGCGGCCTTGAGTATTTCCGACCCATCCCATCAACAAAGGAGCAGCCCGTGACGCAGAACATCGAGGACAGCGTTGTCTGGCTGACACAGGATGGCTACGACCAGCTGAAGTCGGAGCTCGAGCACCTGAAGGGTCCGGCCCGCGCCGAGATCACCCAGCGGATCAGCGACGCCCGCGACGAGGGCGACCTGAAGGAGAACGGCGGCTACCACGCGGCCAAGGACGAGCAGGGCAAGATCGAGGCCCGGATCCGCCAGTTGGAGGACATGCTGCGCCGCGCTCAGGTCGGGGAGACCCCGAAGCCGGGCGGCAAGGTCGAGCCGGGGATGAAGGTGTCGATCAAGTTCGCCGGTGACGACGAGGTGGAGACCTTCCTGCTCGGCTCCCGCGAACTGCTCGCGCTGGACGCGTCGGTCGACATCGACGTGTACTCGCCGCAGTCCCCGCTCGGATCGGCCATCCTGGGCAAGAAGAAGGGCCAGAAGGCCACCTACGAGGCGCCGAACGGCAAGCCCGTCACGGTGGAAATCGTCGCCGCGGAGCCTTTCACCGGCTGACCACCCCAAACGCACAAGAGCGCCCCGGTGGGAAACCACCGGGGCGCTGTTGTTCGCGGGGTACGCCGGGCGGGTTCGTCGGGTACGCCGGGCGACTGCTTGCGCGGTACGCCGGCGTGTTCGCGGGGCGACTGCTTGCGCGGTACGCCGGGGTCCGCTCCTCGGCCGCCACCCTGCCCGCACCCCTTGGCCCCGCTACATCCGAAGAACCCCGATGCGTCCGAAGAACCCGAGGCTATAGCGCACGGTTCTTCGGACGCATGACGGTTCTTCGGACGCTACGAGTCCGCCCGGGCGGCCGGCGACAGGCCGGGCGACCGGCGACCGGGCTTCTGGCAACCGGGGACGGTCAGTGACCCGTCGTACGGCGGTACTTCCGGACTGCCAGCGGTGCGAAGACGCCGATGATCACGGCGCACCAGATCAGGCTGAGCCAGACCGGGTGCTGCGCCGGGAAACCGTCCGGGCTCGCGAACGGGGACGGGTTGCCGAACAGGTGCCGGCAGGCGGCGACGATCGAGGAGATCGGGTTCCACTCCGCGACCGGTTGCAGCGCGCTCGGCAGGTTCGGCGTGGGGACGAACGCGTTGGACAGGAACGTCAGCGGGAACAGCCAGATCAGGCCCGCCGACGCGGCGACTTCGGGGCTGCCGACCGACAGCCCGATCAGCGCGCCGACCCAGAGCATCGCGAACGCGAAGAGCAGCAGGATCGCGAACGCGCCCAGCGCCTGACCGAAGCCGTTGTGCCAGCGCCAGCCGACGATGAACCCGCAGATCACCATCACCAGCATCACGAACGCGTTGAACACCACGTCCCCGATCACCCGCCCGGCGATCACCCCGGACCGCGCCATCGGCAGCGACCGGAACCGGTCGATCAGGCCCTTCGACATGTCGTCGGCCAGCCCGACGCTGGCCGAGGCGACCGCGAACGCCATCGTCTGGGCGAAGATCCCGGACATCAGGAACTCCCGGTACGCCCGGGCGCCCGGGAAGCCCGGGATCGGGATCGCGTTGCCGAACACGTACGCGAACAGCAGCACGAACATGATCGGCTGGATCGTCGCGTAGATCAGCATGTCCGGCGTCCGCGGGATCCGCTTCAGCGTCCGCCAGGCCAGGATCCCGGCGTCGGAGACCGCCCGCCCCAGCCCGCTCTGCTCCCGCCCGTCGAGCGGCTCGCTCCGCGTCACTTCCGCGCTCATGCCCGGCTCCCCTTCCCAGTCACGGCCAGTCCACTGACGGCCAGTCCACTCATGGCCAATCCGCTCCTGGCCGGTCCACTCCCGGCCGGTCCGGCGTACGGCGTACTCATGCCCGGCCCTTCTTCGTCGATTCGTCCGCCCCGGTGTCGGGGTTGTCGGTCGCGTGACCGGTCAGCGTCAGGAACACGTCGTCCAGCGTCGGCCGCCGCAGCCCGATGTCGGCGATCCGGATCCCGTGCGCGTCCAGCGTCCGGATCACCTCGACCAGCGCCGCCGAACCGCCCGGCGCCGGCAGCGTCACCCGCTTGCTGTGCTCGTCGAGCGAGGTCGCCTCGGGATCGGTCACCTCCAGCGCCGTGGTCAGCAGCTCGAGCGCGCGGGCGGTGTCACCCGGCTCGTGCACGACGACCTCGATCCGCTCACCGCCGACCTTGGCCTTCAGCTCGTCGGCGGTCCCGCGCGCGATCACCGATCCGTGGTCGACCACCGCGATGCTGTCGGCCAGCTCGTCGGCCTCTTCCAGGTACTGCGTGGTCAGCAGGATGGTGACGCCTTCGTTGACCCGGTCGCGGATGATCTTCCACAGGTCGAGCCGGCTGCGCGGGTCCAGCCCGGTGGTCGGCTCGTCCAGGAACAGCACCTTCGGGTGCGCGATCAGCGACCCGGCCAGGTCGAGCCGCCGCCGCATGCCGCCGGAGTACGTCTTGAGGATGCGGTCCGCGGCCTCGGTCAGGTCGAAGATCTCCAGCAGCTCGTCGGCCCGCTGCTTGGCCTGCTGACTGCTCAACCGGTAGAGCCGGCCGAACATCCACAGGTTCTCCCGGCCGGTCAGCAGCTCGTCGACCGCGGCGTACTGCCCCGAGAGCCCGACCAGCCGCCGGACGGTGTCGGCCTCCTTGACCACGTCGTGCCCGAGCACGCGCGCGCTGCCGGCGTCGGGCGCCATCAGCGTGGTCAGCACCCGGACCGTCGTGGTCTTGCCCGCGCCGTTCGGCCCGAGCAGGCCGACCACGCTCCCTTCGGGCACTTCCAGGTCGATCCCGTCGAGCGCCTTGACCTCGTTCTTCCGGGATCTGAACGTCTTCACGAGGCCGTGTGCCTCAATTGCCGCCATCCGAGCCGCCCCTCCTGAGTGTGATGCAGATCATCCTGGCCGAGACCTCCGACAGATTTCGAGCCTTTTCTCCACCGCTAAATACGCTAGCAGTTATATAAGGCCACGCCACTATATAGTTGCAGACTCCAACTTGAGTCGCCTCGGCTCAACTTTGTTGCCATTGAGTCGACAAGGCTCAAGTCCTGGGCTTACCGTCCCGGCATGGGCATCCTGAGTCACCCCGATTTCCGCCGCCTGTGGATCGCCGACCTGCTCAGCCAGCTCGGCGCCCGGCTCGGCCTGATGGCGATCCCGCTGCTGGCCGTCATCACGCTCGACGCGACGACGTTCCAGGTCTCGCTGCTGCGGACCTGCGAGACCGCCGCCTGGCTGGTGCTCGGCCTGTTCGCCGGGGCCTGGGTCGACCGGATCCGCTGCCTGCCGGTCCTGGTGGCGGCCGACCTGGGACGGGCCGTCCTGTTCGGGTCGATTCCGGTCGCGGCAGCCTTCGGCGTACTGGGCCTGCCGCAGCTGTACGTCGTACTGGCACTGTCCGGGCTCCTGACCGTGCTGTTCGACGTCGCGCACAGCTCCTACCCGCCCCGGCTGCTCACACCCGACCAGCTCCTGCCAGGCAACGCACGACTCGCGGCCAACCACTCCGTCGCCGCCGTCGTGGGCGCGGGTGCGGGCGGCGTACTGGTGCAGTGGCTGTCAGCCGCGACGACGATCGGCCTGAACGCCCTCGGCTTCCTCTGGTCGGCCCTGTGGCTGCGCTCCATCCGTACGCCGGAACAGAAGCCGCCCGCGCCCGAGCACCGCAACCTGCGCCGCGAGATCGCCGAGGGCCTGCGCTACGTCTTCCGCCATCCGCTGCTGCGGCCGCTGGTCCTCAACACAGCGACCACCATGCTCTTCCAGGCCGCGAACTCGGCCGTGATCATCGTCTTCCTGGTCCGCGAGATCCACCTCTCCCCCGCCACCATCGGGCTGCTCAGCATGATCGGCCTGCTCGGCGCGATCGCAGCGTCCGCGTTCACCGAGCGCCTGAGCCGCTGGATCGGCGACGCCCGCGCCCAGCTGTACGCCGCGATCGGCCTGGGCGTCGCGTTCCTCCTGCAGCCGCTGACCAATCCCGGCTGGGCCCTCAGCTGGTACGTCGGTTCGACGCTGCTCGCGGCGATCTGCATCATCGTCGGCTACATCCTGCAGGTCAGCACCCGCCAACGCGTCTGCCCGCCCGAGCTGCAAGGTCGGGTCAGCGCGACCATGTCCTTCGTCAGCTGGGGCGCCCTGCCGATCGGCAGCCTGCTCGGCGGCACGCTGGGCACCGCCTTCGGCCTCCGCCCGACTCTTTGGATCGCCGGCGCCGCCACGTTGCTGGGCACCAACTGGCTGATCTTCTCGCCGTTCCGGACCCTGCGAACGGTCGCCGAGCACCAGCCGGCCGCTTAGGCGTCCCTCTTGCAGTAGGCCAGGCACGCCGCCGTACCGGTGCAGAGCAGCCAGGCCAGCAGGACCGCCGTACCGGCCGCTGGGCCGAAGTGCACTGGCTCGGCCGAGTAGAGCGCCCGGCCGGCCTGGTCGGGCAGCCAGCGTGCCTGGTCGGTGACGCTACTGAGCAGCGGCGAAGCGATGACGACTCCGACGAGCAGGACGGCCAGCGCCGGGACGAGCGACCTGAGCACCACGGTGACCGCCGCGGCCAGCAGTCCGACGAGTACGAGGTACGCCGCTGCTCCGGCGACCCACCAGAGCGAGGCCTGGATCGGCTCCCGCGCGCAGGCAGTCAACACGGCCGCCAGCAGCGCGACAACGCTGGTCACCGTCATGGCAGCCAGTAGCGCAACGGCCTTGGCTGCCAAGGAGACCGACCGGTTCGGCACTGCTGTCAGAGTCGTCCTGAGCTCATGGCCGCCGTACTCCGCGGCCGCCGCCACTACGCCCAGCACGATGGTGCCCACCTGGAGAAAGGCCACGCTGCCGAGCGCGAGCGTCACCGCATCCGAGGTACTGCCGGCCGACGCTGCCGTCACGAGGACGGCCACAAGCACTGTCACCAAGCTCGTGCTCCTTGCTGCAGGCAACGTTCGCAACTTGATGAGCTCGGCCGCGACCGCCTGCCCGATCATGCGTCACGACGGTGCAGTACGAAGCCCGCCAGCAGCAGGAGCGCGACCGCCCACGCGGTCATCACCAGGCCGCCGGTGACGGGCGGCAGCGCGTCGTCGACGGCCGTGAAGGTCTCCGCGGCGAACAACCGGGTGCCCGCGAGGTCGGGCAGGAACCGGGCCAGCGGCGTGATCTTCCACAGCAGGAAGGAGACCGAAACGACTGTCCCGTTGGTGATCAGGACGATCAGCGGCACGATCCCGCTCCGGGCCAAGACGGTGATCGCCAGCGCCATCAGGGCGGCCAAGGCCCAGTAGAGTCCGGCGCCGACAAGTCTTCCGATCGGCGCATCGCCGGTCGACGGTGCGGCATCGCCGATGATGGTGGTGGCCGCGACGAGCGAGATCGACAGGCTGACCACGGCCGCCAGGACGACGAGCGCCACGACGACCGTGGCCTTGGCCGCGAGGAGTGTCCACCGCCGGGGCGCCGCGAGCAGCGTCGTACTGATCTGCCGGCCACCGCCCGCGTCGGTGCTGTTCGCCGTGTACTCGCTGCTGATCGCCACGATGCCGAGAACCATCGCACCGGCGGTGCCAAGCGGTACGGCGCTGAGCGCGGCCTCGGCTGCACTGGTGAAGCCGACGCGATCGGTCTGGCCTGACATGAGTGCGTCCCGGACGTTGAAGGCGTTGAGTACGGCGAGCGCGATCGGACCGAGGGTGGCGATGGTCAGGGCGACCGCGGTCGCGGGCAGGGTCGCGGTCTTGCGCAGTTCGGCGACGACGAGGTTCATCACCGCTGCTCCCCCGTCCGGCCCGGGCTGCGACCTGCTCGTCGGTCCTCCTCGGTCCGACTCAGACCGCGGTCCGGTTGCCCCTCGTTCCCCGGCGGGCCCGGACTGGTCAGGGCGAAGAAGGCGTCCTCCAAGGACTCGTGCCCGGCGCCGATCTCGGCGCACGGCCCGGAGGCGACGACCCGCCCTTCGGCGAGCACCACGAGATCGTCGGCGAGCTGGGCGACCTCGCTGATCTGGTGGCTGGACAGCAGAACCGTCCCGCCCGCCGCCGCGTGGTCCCTCAGCAGGCCACGCAACCACCGGATGCCGTCCGGGTCCAGGCCGTTCGACGGTTCGTCGAGCACCAGCGCCTCCGGCTCGCCCAGCAGCGCGGCCGCCAGACCGAGCCGGCGACCCATCCCGAGTGACAACTTGCCGGCCCTCGTCCGTCGGCTGTCCGCGAGCCCGACCTGGTCCAGCACCTCGCCGACCCGCCGCTGCGGGATTCCGTTGCTGCGGGCAACCCACGCCAGGTGCTCGCCGGCCCGACGCGACCGGTGCGCACCCGACCCGTCCAGCAAGGAGCCGACCGTACGCAGCGGATCACGCAGTACGCCGTACGGCTGTCCCCCGACGAGCGCCGTACCGGAGGTGGCTCGATCGAGGCCGAGCAGGATCCGCAGCGTCGAGGACTTGCCCGCGCCGTTCGGGCCGAGGAAGCCGGTGATCCGGCCGGGGGCGGCGCGGAAACTCACCGCGGACAGCACCAGGCGGGAACCGCGGCGTTTCACGAGTTGGTCGATGGTCAGCATGCGCTCCATCCCAGCGCCCGCGACGCCGGTCGGGATCGGTCCCAGGACCGGACTTCGTCGCGCGGCTCGGCCCCAGGACTGTCAGACCTGGGTCCGATGCCGGTCGGCTCTGCGGAACCTAGACTCGCCGTGTGGAGGCTGGCCGTCCGACCCGAAGCTCAGGCATCGGCCTCGCGGCCGGAACCGTCGCGGTGCTGCTCGTCTCCCTGCTGTTCGTCGCCGGCGCTCCGGACCCGGCCACCCTGATCGCGCCGGTCGTCATCACCGGAATCGCGATCGCGGTGTCGGTGGGCGCGGTGGTCCGCAGCCGCCGGCAGCGCCGCGGGTACGAGGAGCGTCTGACCGCGTGGGCCGGCGAGCAGGCCGTCCAGGCCGAACGCCTGCGCATCGCCCGCGACCTGCATGACCTCGTGTCGCACGGGCTGGGCCTGATCACCGTCCGCGCCGCTGTTGCCCGGACGACCGGTGCCGGGCTGGACTCGGCGCTGACCGACATCGAACAGGTCAGCCGAGGAACCACGACCGAACTCCGGCGCATGCTGAACGTCCTCCGCTCAGCCGACGGCGAGCCCGCGCCGCTCCGTCCCGCGGAAACGCTCGAGGACCTCCCCACGATCGTCGACGAAGCCCGCACCGCCGGCCTTCAGGTCACGCTCGACCTGCCCGAGCTCCCCGACGTGTCGCCCGGCGCGCAGCTCACCGTCTGCGCCGTCGTCCGCGAGGCGCTCAACAACACCCTCCGCCACTGCGGTCCCACCCAGGCCCACGTGTCCGTACGACGAGAGGCCGGCGTCCTGCTCACGTCGTACGCCGACCAAGGCCCGGTCGCCAACTGGACCGCCCACCCAGGCGTAGGCCACGGCCTGACCGGCCTCCACGAACGACTCACCGCGTTGGGCGGCACCCTGACCGCCACACCGACCGAAACCGGCTACACGGTCGTCGCCAGCCTCCCCGACGGACCCACCGCATGAACGCCACGCCAGTCTCCGGCGGCCTCTCAGTCCTCGCAAGGACCGCCTGCTCCAGCTCCGCGTGGCCGTGCACCAACCGCCACAGGCCGACCGCGTGAGCGCCACGCCTGTCCGCGTGCTGATCGCGGACGACCAGCCGCTCCTGCGGCACAGCCTCGCGCTGCTCGTCGACGCCACCGACGACGTGACCGTGGTCGGCCAGGCGTCAACCGGGCGCGAGACGGTCCAGCTCGGCCGGGAGTTGCGGCCGGACGTCGTACTGATGGACATCCGGATGCCCGGCGGCGACGGCATCGAGGCGACCAAGCACCTGACCGAGGATCCCGCGCTGGCCGGCACTCGGGTGCTGGTGCTGAGCATGTTCGAGCTCGACGAGTACGTGTACGCCGCACTGCGCGCGGGGGCCAGCGGCTTCCTGCTCAAGGACGCCGAGCCGGACCAACTGCTCGACGCCGTACGCCGAACGCACCGCGGGGAGTCGCTGTTCGCGCCCCGCATCGTCACGCGACTCGTCGAGCACTACCTCGACCGACCGGCAGTCCGCCGTACACGCTCGGTCGACCGACTGACCGACCGCGAGACCGAGGTCCTCGTGCTGATCGCCCGAGGCCTCTCCAACGACGAGATCGCGGACGCGCTGCGCATCTCGATCAAGACCGTCAAGACCCACATCGGCAACCTCCTGGCCAAGCTAGCCGCCCGAGACCGAGCCCAACTCGTCATCGCCGCGTACGAAACCGGCCTGGTCACCCCTACCTGAGCCAGTTGGTACGAGGCCAAGCGGGGCTCGCTCCGACAGCAGCCGGGACCTCGAACACCAGCTGGGGAGTGCGGACAGGCTATGTGGCGGGGGGCTTCGACGTGCACCACCTATCAAGGTGCGATGGGCGGTGGTGGGCGCGCTCAGGTAGGCGGGAGTGGAGGGCGTTCGCGGGGGTTGGTGGGTGGTGGGCGTCGGTCGGTCGACGTGCACCACTGATCAAACAGCGGCGGGCGCGGGCCGGCACGCTCAGAAACGCGACGGTGGGGAGCGTTGGCGGGGGTTGGTCAGTGGTGGCCGTCGGGGTTGGCGGACGGGCAGCACTCAGTAACCCGCGGCGAAGGGTGGGGGCCACGCTCAGGGTCGTGGGCGCCACGGCTTCTCCGCGGGGTTGGTGAGTGGTGGAGGTCCGATCTGTCCGAGGTCCCCCCGTCAGGTGTTCACGCAGACCAGTACGAAGAAGTGCAGGCTGATGCGGTGGTGTTGCGCCGGGCGCCGGCGGTACAGCGGGTGCGGCGGCGGGTACGTGGGCTGCGGTGGCAGTGGGAGCTACGGCGCGGCGGCGGTGCGCGGGCTGCGGTGGCAGTGGGCGGTCCGGCGAGTGCGGCGGCGGTGCGCGCCTGCGGTGGCAGTGGGCGGTCCGGCGAGTGCGGCGCCGGTGCGCGGGCTGCGGGAGCTGTACTGCGGGTCGGGCAGCGAACTGGTGCTCCAGCCAGACGGAAAGTGGGCGGAATCGAAGCAGCACGGCGGCGCGTGGGCTCGCGCCGCCGTACCGGCGTACCGCAGATCAGTCGGAGGTGATCTGTGCCGTGCCGACCAGGACCTCGACGTCCAGGGCGGCGCGGCCTCGGCCGATCTCGACGTCCTTGGACTGGCCGTTGACGGCGCCGGTCCAGGTGACGCGGCCGAGCTGGGACTCGGTGTGGACGCGGACGTCCGAGCCGCGGCGCAGGTTGACCGTGGCGGAGCCGGACTCGACGCGGACGCGCGAGCGGCCCTTGGTGACCTGGGCGTCGAGATGCGCGGAACCGGCCTGGACGAGCATGTCGATCGGGCCGTCGACGTCGTGCACCTTCGCCGTACCGGCCGTCACGCGGACGCGGGCCAGCCCGGGCAGCCGCTCGGCGACCACACTTCCGCCGGTCACCTCGATCTCGACCTCGAGCATCGGGTTGACCCGGATCGACAGCTCCTTGGCGAAGCCGTTCACGTGCGCCTTCAGGTCGGTCGGGTTGCGCAGCATGCTGAACCCGTCGAGCGACACTCCCATGTCGCCCTCGCTGTTGATCGCCAGCGTGTTCCCGTCCCGCTTGATCACGTGCGGCCCGTCGACCGCGACCCCGGTGATCGCCGGCTCGCCGATCAACCGCACCCGCCGCCCTACGGCCCGGATCGTCACCCGCTGCACCCCGGACGGCACCGGCACGTTGCTGTGCTCGACTTCTACTTCCTCCTGCTCAGCCTCAACCGCCTCCACCACCTCGGGTTGCACAGCCTGCTCGGCCGGGCCGTCGTCGACCACGCTGTCCTGGACGGTGCTCGCCGTCGACGAGGTATCGGTCGGGGCGGAGTCCAGGGGAGCATCCGGTGCGGCGTGCTGAGGAGCGGGCGCCGTGTCGGCGGCGTCCGGGGAGTCGACTACATCGGCCCACACCGAGGCTGAAGGCACGTCAGCCTCCGCCGCGGCCTCAGCCTCGGGCGAGGTCGTCGCGCCGCTCGCAGACTCATCGGCAACCGGCGCGGCGGCCGTCGGCTGGGTGACGGCGGCGATCAAGGTCGCGGCCTCGTCGCTGGACAGGTGGCCTTTCGCGACCCGGTCGAGGATGTCCTTGACCCGGCGGTCGTAGTCGCTCTGGTTGCTCATGTCCTCCAGTCCAGCACCCCGACGGGTCCAAACCAATAAGGGATCACCCCGGACCTTCCCGAACACAGCACCGCGGGTCCCGGCAGAGGAGCCCAGGATCCGCACCACGGGTCAGGGCGGAGGAGCCCAGGACCCACACCGCGAGTCACGGCGCCGGGCGGAACGAGTCCGTGATCGTCCGGAGCATGGCGCGGCTCTCGGGCCACTGCGTCTCCGGCGTCGACCAGTAGATCCCGTACGCCTGGTCGTCGCTCGTCACCACCCCGCGGATCAGCACATGCTGCCTGCCCGACCCCGCCGCGTAGGTGAACTCCCAGTCAGCCGCCTTGACGAAGTAATCAACGGCCTCGATCCGGATCCGCTGGTAGTCGGCGTACCCGTCCCGACGCGCCTGTTCCTGCTGCCGCCAGTCCGCGACCGGGTCGGCCTTCGGCTGATCGGTCTGGTCGATCAGCAGGAGGCGAGATCCGCCGGGTTCGCGGAACGACACCCGCCCGCTGTCCCTGCTGACAGTCCAGCCCTCCGGCACGGCCAGCGAGAACCCGGTCGAGTCGGTGTGCCGCCGGAACCCGGCCGGTACGCCGGTAGGCGCGGCCGACGGCGGTCGACTGGTGGTCACCGACGGTTTGCTCGAGGTCGCCGGCGACTGAGTCGTCTTGCTCGTCGTGGCCGCCGGTGGTTTCGACGTCACCGACGGCGAGCTCGTGGCGCTCGCGCCGGTACTGCGTGGTGTCGTTCCGCTGCTCTGTCCTGCTTGCGGCGACTGGTTCCCTGGGTCGTCGTCCGTCGGCCAAAGCACCCAGCCCACCGCAGCTCCAACAACGACCAGACACGCCACCAGCACCAGCACCACCCGCCGCCCCGAAGACCCGGTTGCAGGCGGCGAAGGTGCAGCGGGCGGCCCGGCGGGTGCAGACGAAGAAGCCCCGGCAGCCGACCTGGCGGGGGCAGGCGATCCGGCAGCGGCAGGCGATACGGCAGCGGCATGCGACGAAGGCGCTCCGGCAGCGGCAGGCGATACGGCGGCGGCATGCGACGAAGGCGCTCCGGCAGCGGCAGGCGACGAAGCCCTGGCAGACGCTCCCGCGGCGGCGGTCCCAGTAGACGGCTCCGACGGCGTACCAGCCTCGGCAGCAGACCCGTAGTGCACCTCCGCCGGTACCGGCAGAACCCTCGTCCGCTGGCCGCTGTCCTCCTGCCCGCGCGGAGCAGCCGCCGGCGGCACCGATCCCAGATCACCCGAGTCAAGCGCCCGCTGAAGAAGCCGACCGGTCTCGCGGGCATCGATCCTCTCCGCGGGCTCCTTGCGGAGCAGACCCTCGATCGCCGGCCACAGCGGGCCGGCCGAGGGTGCCGGGTCGGGCGCCTCGGTCACGGCGGCAGTCAGCGTCGGGAGCGCGGCCCCGCGGTCGTGCGGCGGACGACCTTCCACCGCCGTGTACAGCGTCGCACCCAGCGACCACAGATCCGACTCGGGACCGGCGCCACGGGCGCGTACCCGTTCGGGCGCGATGAAGGCCGGCGATCCCACCAGCATCCCGGTTCTGGTCAGCGTGGTCTCGCCTTCCAGGCTTGCGATCCCGAAGTCGGTCAGGACCACCCGCCCGTCCGCGGCCAGCAGCACGTTGCTCGGCTTGACGTCACGGTGCAGGACGCCGGCCTCGTGCGCGGCCCGCAACGCGGCCAGGACCTGGACACCGATCCCGGCGACCTCCCGCCAGGGCCGGGGGCCGTCGTCCCGGATCGCCTGCGCCAGCGTGCGCGACCGGACCAGTTCCATCACGATCCACGGCCGGCCGTCCTCCTCGACCACGTCGTACACGGTGACGACGTTCGGATGACTCAGCCGGGCCGCCGACCGGGCTTCCCGCAGCGTGCGCTCTCGCATCACGGCGCGTTCCTCGTCGGGGAGCTCCGGCGGCAGCAGGACCTCCTTGACCGCGACCTCCCGCCCGAGCACCTCGTCGCGGGCCTGCCAGACGATGCCCATGCCGCCGCGGCCGAGCGAGGCGACCAGCCGGTACCGCTTCGCCAGCAGACTGCCCGGGCCGGCCACCGTCACGCCACCTTCCGGGTACGGCGGACGCACGCGACGAGCAGGCAGGGGACCACGAAGAACTCCGATCGGGCGGTGTCGGGATCCCCATCAAGTGCCCACCACAGCCCATCCCGAACACGACCCCGGCCCATCCCGAACACAGCCTCCGGCGCGACCCGAACACAGCAGTGCGGGTCCCGGCGGAGTAGCCCGAGACCCGCACTGCGGCATATACCTTCAACAGCCCCTCAGGACTGGTTCTAGACGGCAGGCTCCATCTCCTCGGCAGCCAGCTCACGCTGCACCGCCTCGACCTGCGCCGCCTCAGCGGCCTCGGCCTCGCGACGGGCCCGAAGCCCCCGTAGACCGGTCAGCCCGATGATCAGACCGAGCGCGGCGATCCCGGTCACCACGCCCAGAGCGGGCTTGTACGCCGACAACATGCCCTCCGGCGTCGTCACCCCCGCGGACCGGCCGCTGATCACCGCGGTCACGATCGCGAGCACGATCGCCCCGCCGACCTGGTTCGACGTGTTGAACAGCCCCGACGCGAGCCCCTGCTCGTGGTCCGGCACCCCCGACGTCGCCTGGATGTTCAGCGCCGGGAACGCGATCGCGAAGCCGAGCCCGATCAGCATGATCGTCGGGAACACCGTCGCGAAGTACGCCGACTCCGGCCCGATCCGCAAGCTGAGCGCGTACCCGACCACGAACAGCGCCATCCCGGCGACGATCATCCGCTCGGTGCCGATCCGGTCGGCCAGCTTGCCGGCGTTCGGCGACAGCGTGGCGACCAGCAGGCCGGCCGGGAGGAAGCCCAGCGCGGTCTCGAACGACGACCAGCCGAGCAGGTTCTGCAGGTACAGCGTCCCGATCAGCTGGAACGCGACGTACGCGCCGAAGACGGTCAGGATCGCCAGGTTGGCCCGCCGCAGCGAGGGCGCCTTGAGGATGCCGAGCCGCACCAGCGGGTGCTTGGTCCGCCGTTCGATGACCACGAAGGCGGTCAGCAGCACGGCGGCCAGCACGAACAGGCCGATCGTCTGGACCGAGACCCAGCCCGCGTGCTCGGCGCCGACCACGGCGTACACGAGCGAGAGCATGCCGCCGGTGACGGTGACCGCACCCGGTACGTCGTACCCGCCGGCGGTGTCGTCGCGGGGGCTGTTCGGGATCAGCTTGAGCGCGAACAGGAAGACGATCAGCGCGACCGGGCCGGGCATCAGGAAGGTCCAGCGCCAGCCGACCTCGGTCAGCGCGCCGCCGAGGATCAGGCCCATCGAGAAGCCGCTGGCGGCGCAGGTGGTGAAGATGCTGAGGGCGCGGTTGCGGTCCGGGCCCTCGTGGAAGGTCGTGGTGATGATCGAGAGCGCGGCCGGCGCGGTGAACGCGGCGGCGACGCCCTTCACGAACCGCGCGGCGATGAGCAGTTCGGGGTTGGTGGCCAGCGAGCTCAGCATCGAGACGACGGCGAAGACGGCCAGCGCGACCAGGAAGACCCGGCGGCGGCCGAGCAGGTCGGCGGTGCGGCCGCCGAGCAGCAGCAGTCCGCCGTACCCGAGCACGTAGCCGGTGACCACCCATTGCAGGGACGAGAGCGAGACGCCCAGGTCGGCGCCGATGGAGGGCAGGGACATGCCGACCATGGACACGTCGAGGCCGTCGAGGAAGATCACGCCGCAGACGACGAGGAGCGCGCCCCACAGGCGGGCGTCCCAGGTCATCCGAGCCGGAGGTGTGTGCGTTGTCTGTGTCACAAGCAGAGAGTTTTGCATGCACATGCATCTAATGTCTAGGCATTAAATGCGTTTGCATTGAATGCGCATGCATGATAACGTCGCCTCCATGACCGAGACGAAGGTCAGCGCCGGTTCTGGTGAGACCGGCACCGATCGTGAGAGCACCGCCGACGTGCGGGAGTGGCGCGAGATCCTCGCCCGTCACGCGGACCTGAGCTGCGCGCTCGACCGTGAGCTGCAGGCGGGCCACGCGCTGGGCATGAGCGAGTACGAGGTGCTCGAGCGCCTGGCCGAGCTGCCGGAGCAGTCCGCCAAGGTGTCCGCGATCGCGAAGTCCGTGCACCTGAGCCAGAGCGCGCTGTCCCGCGTCATCGGACGGCTGGAGACCGCGGGCCTGGTCGAGCGGGTGATGTGCACGCAAGACCGTCGCGCCGTGATCGTGCAGCTCACCGAGTCAGGACTGCTCCTCCAGACCGAGGCGCAGCCGACCCAGCGCCGGGTCCTCGCCGAGCGGCTGCACGCTCCGCTGCTGAAGTCCTGCGAGTAGGTCGAGGCTCTCCGTCCCTGCCGTAGCGAGCAGGTGCTCGGTGCGGTAGCTCGGTGTGCGGGAGACGAGCGCTGCGATGCGAAGCATCGTGAGCTTGGCTCCCGTGCAGCGAGATGCCGTGCCGAGTGCCGCGCAGTAGGCGGGGACGGAGAGCCTCGACCTATTTCATTCCCGTACGGCGCCTTCCAGCATCCCTGCGATGAAGTGCCGCTGCAGGAACGCGTACACCAGTACGACGGGCAGCCCCACGATCACCGCACCCGCGGCCAGCAGCGTGAACCCGGACGTGTACTGACCGGAGAAGAACGCCAGCCCCAACGGTGCCGTCCGCAACGACTCGCTGGTCACCATGACCAGCGGGATCAGGAACTCGTTCCACGTCCACATGAACACCAGCACGATCAGCGTCACCAGCGCCGGTCGTGCCGGCGGGACGAGCACCTGCCACAGCGTGCGCCAGTGCCCGGCGCCGTCCAGCCGCGCCGCCTCGACCAGCGCGCGGCTCGACGACCGGAAGTACGCCCGCATCCAGAACGTGCCGAAGGCAACGGACTGCGCGACCTGGGGCAGCGCGACGGCCCAGTACGTGTCGGTCAGCCCGAGTGAGCGCAGGTCGAAGTACAACGGCACGACGATCGCCTCGGTCGGCATCATGATGCCGAGCAGGAACAGGTAGAACAGCACGCCCGCCCCGCGGAACCGCATCGTCCCGAACGCGTACCCGCTCAGGATCGACAGCAGCACGCTGGCGATCACCACCGTGACCGAGACGAGCAGGCTCATCCGCAGGTACGTCCCGAAGTGCCCGATCTCCCACGCCTGGCCGAAGTTCCCGAAGCCGCTCGTCCCGCCGCCGCCGTCGTCCGGACCGAGCGCGGCCACCACGATCGACACGATCGGCGCCAGCGCGAAGCACCCGAACACGATCAGCAGCAGGTAGTTGCCGAACCGCTCGGCGCCCGAGGCCCTCATCCGCGGTCCGCGATCCGGTTGACGCCGAACGTGATCACGAAGATCAGCACGGTCAGGCAGACCCCGATCGCCGCCGCCGATCCGACCTGCCCGAGCTCGAACGCCCGGTGGTACACCTCGTACGACGGCACGCTGGTCGACGTCCCCGGTCCCCCGCTGGTCGTCACGTAGACCAGGTCGAAGGTCCGCAGCGCGGCGATCACCGTCAGCGTCACCGCGACCGCGATCTCACCCCGTACGGCGGGCAGCACCACCGCGAAGAACTCCGCCACCGAGCCGGCCCCGTCCAGCCGCGCGGCCTCGTACCGCTCGCGCGGAATCCGCGCCATCCCGGCCAGCAGCAGCACCGTCACCAGTCCCGTCTCGAACCACGTCCCGATCACTCCGACCGCGGGCAGCGCGAACGCGTAGTCCCCGAGCCAGCCGCGCGCGAGCCCGTCCAGACCGACGGCCCGCAGTACGTCGTTCAACGGGCCGTCCGGCGCGTAGATGTGGCGCCAGGCAAAGGCCACGACGACCATCGCGACCACCTGCGGCAGGAACAGCACGGTCCGGAAGAACGCCAGTCCTCGCACCCGCGCCCGCTGCAGCACGGACGCGAGCGCGAGCCCGATGACGACCGGCAGCACCGAGTAGAAGACCATCAGCACCAGCGCGTGCCCGAAGGCCGCCCGCAGTCCCGCGTCCGCGACCACGTCGGCGTAGTTGCTCAGGCCGACGAACCTGCCGAGCGAGATCCCGTCCCACTCGAACAACGAGAGATGGACAGCCCTCCCGAGCGGGTAGAGCAGGAACAGCCCGTAGACGACGAGGGCGGGCAGGACGTAGAGGTAACCGATCTTGCGCGGTTCGCCGGGCGGTGAGCTCACTTGCCGGCGAACTTGCTGTAGTCGGCCTCCAGCTTGTCGACGAACTGCTGCGGGGTCGCCTTCTTCGCCATCAGGTCCTGCAGCGCCGCGCCGAGCGTGTCGTACATGGTCGGCGTCGCGTAGTCCAGGTACGGGACCAGGCCCTCCTGGTCGACCGCCGTACCGAACGCGGCGAAGATGTCCTTGGCCAGCCCGGCCGGAGCCTGCTGCTGACCGGTGTCGGCGATCGGCAGGTTGCCGGTCGCGGTGAGCACCTTCATCGCGTCCGGGCTGGTGATGAAGTTGATGTACGCCGCGGCCGCGTCCTTGTTCTTCGCCTTGTTCGTCATCGCGAACGGCAGCCCGGTCCCGCCGGTGACCACCGGCTTGGCGTTCGCGTCCGTGCCCGGCGGCAGCATGAAGCCGACCTTGGTGCCGAGCGCCTTCTGCAGGTCGGCCTGCAGCCAGGTCCCGGCGATCAGGAACACACCGTTGCCCTTGCCGAAGTCCTGCCAGGCCGGGTCGTAGCCCTGGCCGTTGAAGCCGGAGTTGAAGTAGCCCTTGTCGACCCAGGAGACCAGGTTCTCGGCGGCCTTGGTGTTCTCCGGCGTCTTCCAGGAGGCACCGGGCCGGCCGAAGGCGAGCGTGGTGATCTGGTCGGCCGGGGTGGTCCTGCCCTGCACGGTGCCGAAGACGTGGATGGCCGGCCACTTGTCGAGGTTTCCGAGCTGCATCGGCAGCTCGCCGCCGGCCTTGGCCTTGGCCAGCGCGTCCTCGAACTCCGCCCACGTCGTCGGCGGCTGGATCCCGAGCTTGGTCAGCTTCTCCTTGTTGTAGTAGAGACCCACGACCTCACCGACCTGCGGCAGGCCGTAAAGGTTGCCTTCGCCGAACGTCTTGCCGTCGGCGGAGTACCGCGAGTACTGCATCACCGAGGCCGGGTACCGGCTGCCCCAGTCGTAGGCCTTGGCCCACTCGTCCAGCGGAACCAGCTGTCCGGCCTTGACGAACTCCCCCATGTCGGAGCGCCCGTTGTTGGCCTGAACGATGTCCGGGGCATCGTTGCCGGACAGTGCGAGCCGCAGCTGGGTCTTCAGATCGTCGAAGGACCGCGAGACCCGCTTCAGCTTGATGTTCGGGTACTTGGCCTCGAACTGCTTGTTCAGCTCGGCCATCTGCGCCGCCTGCCCGCCGCGGACCTCCTGGTCCCACACGGTCAAGGTGACGTCCCCCAACGACGCCGCGTCGGTCTTCACCGAGCTCGGCGCACTGGCGCCGCCCTCCGGCGTCTCCGACCCCGGCGTACAGGCGGTGGCCAACAACAGTGCTGCAGCCGCTAGGGCAACGACCTTCACTTGGGGGCTCCTCAGTTCAGCGTGTAGGTGTATCCGTTGGCGCTCAGGCTGTTCAATACCCGCATCCGGTGCTCCTCACCCCGGGTCTCCAGCTGCAGCGCGACCTCGACCTCGTCCAGGTCGAGGGTCTCGGAGATGCGTTCGTGCAGGACCTCGATGATGTTCGCCTCGACGTCCGCGAGCCGGCCGAGCAGCGTGGCCAGACCACCGGGGGTGTCCGGGATCCGCACCCGCAGCGACAGGTACCGGCCGGCGGCGGCCATGCCGTGCCGCAGCACGCGCATCAGCAGGACCGGGTCGATGTTGCCACCGGACAGGACCACGACGACCGGCGGCTTGAACCGCTTCGGGTCGTCCAGCACGGCGGCGACCGCGGCCGCGCCGGCCGGTTCGACCACCAGCTTGGCGCGCTCGAGCACCAGCAAGAGGGCCTTGGACAACGAGTCCTCACCGACCGTGAGCACGTCGTCGACGTACGCCTGGATCGCCGCGAACGGCACCTGCCCGGGCAACCCGACCGCGATCCCGTCCGCCATCGTGCTCATCCGGTCCAGCGCGATCGGCTCACCGGCCGCCAGCGAAGCCGGGTACGCCGCCGCGCCCTTGGCCTGGACACCGACGACGCTGATCGGCATCCCGTCGCGCTGCATCGCCGACGCGATCCCGGCGACCAGCCCGCCACCGCCGGTCGGTACGACGACGGTCCGCACCTGCGGGCACTGCTCGACGATCTCCAGCCCCGCGGTCGCCTGCCCGGCGACGATGTCGGGGTGGTCGAACGGGTGGATCAGGATCGCGCCGGTCTCGGCCTCGAACTCCCGCGCCGCCCGCAGGCAGTCGTCGATCGACGTCCCGACGAACCGGATCTCCGCGCCGTACGCACGGGTCGCCCGCTCCTTCGGCAACGGCGCGCCGTGCGGCATGAACACCGTCGACTTGATCCCGAGCAGCTGCGCCGCCAGCGCGACGCCCTGCGCGTGGTTGCCGGCGCTCGCGGCAACGACGCCGCGGGCCTTCTCCTGCTTCGACAGCCGCGCCATCCGCACGTACGCGCCACGCAGCTTGAACGAGCCGGTGCGCTGCAGGTTCTCGCACTTGAGGAACACGTCGCCGCCGACCAGGTCGCTCAGCCAGCGCGAGTACTCCAGCGGCGTCGGCGCCACCACGTCGTGCAACAGATCCGCTGCCCGGGCAATCTCAGCCGCTGTGATGCTCACCCGCCCACACTAAGCCGACCGGCCGGTACGCGGGGCCCATTTCGTTGAAACGAGTCGGCCCGCGGCCTGGTACGTCGCCTGACGCGCCGCGCCGAAACTCGGTATGCCGCTCGACGGTCCGCGCCTACGATGCGGCGGTGACCGTGACTGCCGTGGTGGTACGCCCTGACGACGAGGCGGTGCTCGTGCTGCCGTCGGGACTGCCGCGGATCGAGCCGGCCGGTGAGCTGTGGTTCCCGGACGTCGGCGCGGTCGTGCGCGCGTTCGCCGAGCAGCACGGCATCGAGGCGTACGTGCTGGAGTGTCTCGACGCCGAGGGGCCGGCGTACCTGATGGTGGCCATCGGCAACGTCCCCGACGATGCGCGCTGGGTGACGTCGCTCGACGAGCCGCTGGTCGAGGCCGCCCGCAAGCATCTTTCCGGAGCAGCGCTTGCTCCGGCTTGGACCCAACCTGGCTGGTACGCCGACGCACTGCCTTGGATCGACCAGCAGGTCGAGCGCACCGGCCCGCCGGAACAGGTCCGTTCCTGGGGTCTGTCGAACGTCTTCCGCATCCCCACCACGACAGGCATCGTCTACTTCAAGGCGATCGCCCACGCGTCGAACGTCGTACCGGCTTCGGACGCCCTCCCCCTCCTGTTCGCCCACGAGCCCGCTTTGCTCCAGCGGCTGTCGGCCGAGCGTCCCGGCCTGGTCGTCGAGCCGATCGCCGTCGACGAGGAGCGCGCCTGGATGCTGCTCCCAGACCTCGGCGAACCCCTGGCTGAGCAGACCGACGTCGCGCTCTGGACCGAGGCGCTGACGTCCCACGCCCGGTTGCAGCGCAGCTACGCCGAGACGCCCGAAGCCCTGCTCGCGATGAGCTGCACCGACCGGCGTCTCGACCGGCTCGCCCTCGAGGTTCCCCATGTCCTCGGCCCGAACCAGGCGACCGACGAGCTCACCGCCGAGGAACGCGACCGGTTGGGCAACCGCTCGAAGGCCTTGCGAGACGCGATCACCGAGTTGGCGTCGTTCGGCGTACCGGAGACCTTGCTGCACGGGGATCTGCATCCGCGCAACGTCGCCGTACGGGACGGGAAGGCGCTCGCGTTCGACTGGACCGACGCGGCGCTGGCGCATCCGTTCCTCGACCTGGTCACGTTCGTCGAGGGGCGGTCGCCGCTGTCGCGGGATCCGCGCGTGATCGACGCCTACCTCGCCGAGTGGCAGAACTACGCGTCGCTGCCGGACCTACGGCGCGCGCTCGACCTGGCCGAACAGGTCGGCGAGCTGTACCAGGCGGTCACCTATCTCCACCTCGTCGACAACCTCGCCGGACCGAGCCGCGCGTCGATGCTCAGCGGTGGCGTGTGGTGGCTGCGGAAAATCCTGGCGGACCGGAGCGCCTCGCTCGACTAGGTTGAGCGTCATGACCTTGCAGACACGTCCCCTCGGCTCTTCCGGCATCGACGTCACCACGATCGGGCTGGGTGCGTGGCAGCTCGGCAAGTCGTCGAGCTGGCCGACCGGTCCCGACCCGGAGGAGGCGGTGCGGATCGTGCACGCCGCCCTGGACGCCGGGGTGAACTTCATCGACACCGCTCCGGCGTACGCCGACGGGCAGAGCGAGCTGAACGTCGGCACCGCGCTGCAGAGCGTCCCCCGCGACCAGGTCGTGCTCTGCACCAAGGTCGGCCCGACCCACGACGGTCGCGCCGACTGGTCAGTCGACGCGGTCGCGACGTCGGTCGAGGGCAGCGCACGGCGGATGGGCGTCGACCACATCGACGTCGTCGTCCTGCACAGCCCGCCGCCGGAGGTGCTGAACAGCGCCGACCACTACGCCGCCCTGGAAGCCCTGCGGGACAAGGGTTTGATCCGCGCCTTCGGCGCCTCGGTCGACTGGGACCAGGACGTCCGGACCGTCCTGACGAACACCAGCTCGCAAGCCCTCGAGGTCCGGATGTCGGCACTCTTCCAGGAGACCTGGCCCAGCGTCTCCGAAGCTCCCGCCCACGGCGCCGGCGTCATCGTCAAGGTCCCCCTGGAATCCGGCTGGCTCTCCGGCCGGTACGACGCCACCAGCACCTTCACCGACGTCCGCTCCCGCTGGTCCCCCGAAGACGTAGCCCTCCGCGCCGGCTTGGTCGACGAACTCCGCGCCCTCCTCCCCTCCGGCACGACCCTGGTCGACGCCGCCGTCCAGTTCCTCCTCGCCAACCCCGGCGTCTCCACCGTCATCCCCGGCACCCGCTCGATCGAGCACCTCGAATCCAGCATCGCCGCAGCCGCCAACCCCCTCCCCACCGAAACCGTCGAAGCTATCCGCACCTGGTACACCACCCGCCTGGGCGAACAGCACCTCGACTGGTGACGTCACGTCCTCCCGGCCACTAAACCTTGGCCGGGAGGACAACTCTTACTCGAGCAGCAGCTTGCCCAGCCTTCGCGAGGCGACGTACATGCCGGCGGTGCCCATCGCGATCAGGTACAGCGCGTTGAGCAGCAGGCTCCAGCTGACCGTGCCGGTGGTGAGGGCTCGTTCGAGGGCGACGCCCTGGTAGAGCGGGGTGATCTCGACCAGCCAGCGGATCGCGCCGGGGTAGGTCTCGATCGGGTAGAAGGTGGCCGAGAACAGGAACATCGGCATCGTGGCCAGCTGGACGAACTCGAAGTCCTGCCAGCTGCGCATGAACGTCGTCATCGCCATCCCAGCGCCGGCGAACGCGTACCCGATCAGGACCGAGGCCGGCAGCGCGAGCAGCGCCCACCACGACTCGATCAGGCCCATCGCCAGCATCACCACGATGAACGCCGCCGAGTAGCAGGCGCCGCGGAGCAGCGCCCACGTCACCTCGCCCGTGGCGACGTCCCACGGCCGCAGCGGTGTCGCCAGCATCGAGTCGTACAGGCGCGCGTACTTCATCCGGAAGAAGATGTTGTACGTCGAGTCGAAGATCGCGCCGTTCATCGCCGAGCTGGCCAGCATGGCCGGCGCCACGAACGCGGCGTACCCGATCTTCGTGCCGTCGGCCAGCGTGAAGTCGCCGACCAGTTGGGCGACGCCGACGCCGATCGACAGCAGGTAGAAGACCGGCTCGAAGAAGCCGGACACGAAGACGATCCAGGACCGCCGGTAGACCAGGAAGTTGCGCTCGACCAGGTGCCGGCCGTTGCCGAAGCGGACCGGCAGCGGCACCACGCGCGCGGTGAGAGTGGCCATCAGCTGATCAACCTCCGGGTCAGGCCGCGGACCGCGAACCACGTCCCGACGACGAACCAGGCCGCCAGGTAGGCCAAGTTGCCGAGGGCGGCGAGCGGGTCGACCGTGCCCAGGCTCAGGTCACGGGACAGCTCGACGCCGTGCCACAGCGGGCTCAGGTAGGCCAGCCACTCGATCCAGTCGGGCAGCTGCGAGACCGGGAAGAACGCGCCCGAGAACAGGAACGCCGGGACTACGCCGAAGCGGAAGATCATCGAGAAGCCCGAGTCGTTCTCCAGCCGGGTCGCGACCGCGCAGACCGGCGCGGACGCGGCCATCCCGACCAGCAGCGCAACCGGCAGGCCGAACAGTCCCCACGGCGTGGCCAGCCCGCCGAACAGCGCGATCACCACCAGGAACACCGTGCACGTGGTCAGCACCCGGAACGCGACGAACGCGAGCTGCCCGTACATCACGTCGGCCGGCCGCAGCGGCGTGGCGATCATCGAGAAGTAGAACTTCTGCCACTTGATCCCGCCCATCACCGGGTACGTCGACTCGCCGACCGCGATCTGCAGCGCGGTCGCGGCGAGCAGGCCGGGCGCGATGAACTGCAGGTAGCTGATCCCACCGAGCGCGCCGCTGCCGTTGTCGTCGACGAACGAGCCGAGGCCGATGCCCATCGCGGCCAGGTAGAGCAGCGGCAGCAGGAAGCTGCTGACCAGGCTGCCCTTCCAGGTGCGCTTGTAGACCGTCGCCCAGTAGTCGAACTGGCGGCGGCCGTTCTCCAGGACGACGCTCATCAGTCCACCAGCGTCCGGCCGGTCAGTCGCAGGAACACGTCCTCGAGCGTCGACCGCCGGACCAGTACGGCGGCCGGCTGCAAGCCGCGCTCGTGCACCGCGGCGACCGCGCGCTCACCGTCGTCGGTGTAGAGCAGCAGCCGGTCGGGCAGCACCTCGATCCGCTGCGCCAGGTCTTCGACCTTGCCGGCCAGCGCGTCGTGGTCGGACGACATCACCTCGGGCCCGAACCGCAGCTCGGTCACCTCGCGCGTCGAGTAGTCCCGGATCAGCTCGTACGGCGAACCTTCGGCCGCGATCAGTCCGGCGTCCATCACCACCAGCCGGTCGCAGAGCTGCTCGGCCTCGTCCATGTAGTGGGTCGTGATGATCAGCGTGACGCCAGCCTGCTTGAGGCGGAACAGCTTGTCCCACAACAGATGCCGGGCCTGGGGATCCAGCCCGGTCGTCGGCTCGTCGAGCAGCAGCAGGTCGGGCTTGCTGACCAGGGACCGGGCGATCGTCAGCCGCCGCTTCATCCCACCGGACAGCTCGTCGACCTTCACCTTCGCCTTGTCCGTCAGCGCGACGAACTCGAGCAGCTCGTCCGCGCGCTCGCGGCAGTCGGCCCTGCTCAGTCCGAAGTACCGGCCGTAGACGGTCAGGTTCTCGTGCACTGACAGCTCGGTGTCGAGCGTGTCGTCTTGCGGACACACTCCCAGCCGCGCCCGGATGGCCGGCCCGTCGGTCGCCGGGTCCATCCCCAGGATCCGCAGCTCCCCGCCGCTGACCGGCGAGACCGCCCCGATCATCCGCATCGTCGAGGACTTGCCCGCGCCGTTCGGCCCGAGGAACCCGAACGCCTCGCCCTTGACGACGTCCAGGTCGATCCCGCGCACGGCCTCGAACGCGCCGTACGCCTTCGTCAGCCCACGCGCCCGGACCAGTGACTCCCGCTGCTCACTCACCTGCCCGACCCTAGACGCCCGCACCGACAAAGTTCTTGTCGATTTGCCCCACGCCGCCAGACCGCGCCGACTCCGGAGTGTGACCGTAGGCTGACTGAGAGGACCCGTCCGTCCTTCTGCCTGGGGAGGCCCCGTGAAGTTCCGCCGTACGACGCTTCTGCTTGCCCTGTCCACCGCTCTCGTCGCCCTGACCGGCTCGCCGGCTTCGGCCGCACCGATCCTGTCCAGCGGGTTCGAGAACCCGCAGCTCACCGTGGAGTTCCGCAGCTACAGCACCGGTCAGCAGTTCGACGGCTGGACGGTGACCTCCGGCGCGGTCGACCTGACCACCGACTGGCAGGACGCCGAGGGCCGGCAGTCCCTCGACCTCAACAGCTCGAGCCCGGGGGCGATCGCACGGACGTTCCCGACGCAGCTGCTGACGACGTACAAGGTGACGTTCGCTCTGGCCGGCAACTCCGAGGGGCCGCCGGCGGTGAAGAGCGGCCGGGCGACGGTCAACGGTCAGGAGGTCGACACCTTCACCTTCGACGTCACCGGGAAGTCGAACGCGAACATGGGCTGGGTGTACCGCACCTTCTACTTCACCAACCTGCTGAACGGCTCGGCGGTCCTGGAGTTCGCCGGCACCTCTGCGCAGGCCTGGGGTGCGGTCATCGACGACGTGCATGTCGAGAGCTGCCTGCTGATCCTCTGCCCGGCCTCGGCCTCGCAGGTCAACCGCATCAGCTGAGGGTCGCGCCGTACGCCGGTCAGCCGCGGCCGGCGTACGGCATGCCCGCAGCCATCACCGTCAACGTCGGTACGGCGACCGACGTCGGCAGCAGCGCGACCCGGGCGACGAAGTCGGCGACGATCCTGGGGTCGAAGGTCGGCTCGATCGCGGTACTGCCGTCGGGCTGCAGCGCGCCTTGCTCCATCCGTTCGGTCATCGCGGTCGCGGCGTTGCCGATGTCGATCTGGCCGGCGGTGATGTGGTGCCGCCGGCCTTCGAGCTCGAGGCCCTTGGTCAGCCCGGTGATCGCGTGCTTGGAGGCCGTGTAGGCGATCGCGTGCGGCCGCGGGACGTGGGCCGAGATCGAACCGTTGTTGATGATCCGGCCGCCCTTCGGGTCCTGGCGCAGCATCAGGGCGAACGCCGCCTGGGCGCACAGGAACGAGCCGGTCAGGTTCGTGTCGACGACCGCGCGCCAGTCGTCCTCGCCGACCTCCTCGATCGGCGCGGCCGGCATCCCGGTGCCCGCGTTGTTCACCAGCACGTCGATCCGGGACAGGCTCGCGAAGAAGTCGCGGACCGCGGCGCCGTCGGTCACGTCCAGCACCGCCGTACGGACCTCACCCACGCCGGCGGCCCCGACGGCGTCGATCTCCTCGGCGGCGGCCGCGGTCTCCCGCAGCTTCGCCTCGGTCCGCCCGGTCACCGTCACCTGGAACCCGGCCGCCGCGAGCGCCAGCGCCATCTCGCGCCCGAGCCCGGACCCGCCCCCGGTGACCACCGCGATCTTCTGCATCCCAGCTCCTGACGCTCTGTGTGACCACCAGACTACGGCCCGTTAATGGTTGGCCAATCACAGAACATCCTAGGAAACTCATTTGCATGTATCACGCACGTATGTATATGCTTGCACCATGCATGTAAATGACGGGTACGCCCCGCAGACCCCGATCGAGGGAGTTCTGCACGCGTTCACCCGGATCGGGCGGCGGCTGAAGGCCAAGCAGCCCGGGGACTCGCTCGACCAGAGCGCCCACCTGGTGCTCTTCGTCCTGCGGTGCAACGGCGCGCTGCGGCTGTCCGACCTGGCGAACAAGATGGAGATCGACGCCTCCACCGCCAGCCGGCACGTCCGGTCGCTGGAGCAGGCCGGTCTCGTCCAGCGCTCGGTCGACCCCGACGACGGCCGCGCCTTCCGGGTCGAGCTGACCGGGCAGGGCACGGCGGAGTGGGAAGAGAACGCCCGCCGCCGGATGGCCTTGCTCACCCAGGCCATGGAGGGCTGGTCCGAGCAGGACATCAAGACTTTCGAGCAGTTGATGACGCGGTTCGCCGACGGCGTCGCGAACCTCACCGACGCACGCGACGACAAGGCCTGGGCCGACAAGGGCTGGGCCGCCGCCGCGCGACTGACCACCGAAGAGAACGTGGAGAGCACCAGATGAGCACCACCGAGCCCGCCGTCAGCGGCGGCGCGCCGCCTGATCCGAACACCCCGAGCTACCTGTCCCACAAGCAGATCCTGGTCGTGCTCGGCGGCCTGATGGCCGGCATGTTCCTGGCCGCGCTCGACCAGAGCATCGTCGGGACCGCGCTGCCGCAGATCGTCTCCGAGTTCAACAGCCTGGACAAGCTGTCCTGGGTGGTCACCGCCTACCTGCTGACCTCGACCGCCTCCACCCCGCTGTGGGGCAAGATCTCCGACCTGTACGGCCGCCGCCCGCTGTTCATCGCGGCGATCGTCACCTTCCTGGCCGGCTCCGTGCTGGCCGCCCTGGCGCAGAACATCGAGATGCTGATCGGCTTCCGGGCCGTCCAGGGCCTCGGCGCCGGTGGTCTGATGTCGCTGGCCTTCGCCACCATCGGTGACGTGATCCCGCCGCGCGAGCGCGGCAAGTACATGGGGTACTTCGGCGCCGTCTTCGGCCTCTCCTCGGTGGCCGGCCCGCTGCTCGGCGGCCTGCTCACCGACGGTCCCGGCTGGCGCTGGATCTTCTGGATCAACCTGCCGATCGGGCTCGTTGCCCTGGGCATCGTCGCCGCCGTGCTGAAGCTGCCGCACGTGAAGCGGTCGCACAAGATCGACTACCTCGGCGCGGCCGTGGTCACCGCCGCGGTCACCACCCTGCTGCTGGCCGTCTCCTGGAGCGGTCCGGACAACGGCTGGGGCTCGGCCACCACGGTCGGCCTGCTGGTCGCGGCCGTCGTCCTCGCCGTCGCCTTCGTCTTCGTCGAGCTGCGGGTCTCCGAGCCGATCATCCCGATGGACCTGTTCAAGGGCCGGATCTTCTCCGGGTACGCCGGGTTCGCGTTCCTGCTCGGTTTCGCGATGTTCGGCGCGCTGATCTTCCTGCCGCTGTACCTGCAGGCGGTCAAGGACCTGTCCCCGACCCGTTCCGGGCTGGCTCTGCTGCCGATGATCGTCGGCATCTTCAGCGCCTCGATCCCGAGCGGTCAGCTGATGAGCAAGACCGGTCGCTACAAGATCTACCCGATCATCTCGGCGGTCCTGGTCGGCGGCGCGATGGTGCTGCTGTCGACGCTGAGCATGAGCACGCCGTACTGGCAGCTGGCGATCTACATGTTCGTGATGGGCTCCGGACTGGGCCTGTCGATGCAGATCACCGTCACCGCGGCGCAGAACAGCGTGCCCCGGCAGCACATGGGCACCGCGACCTCGACGATGACGTTCTTCCGCTCGATGGGTGGCGCGATCGGCACCGCCGTGTACGGCGCGGTGCTGACCAGCCGGCTCACCGACCACCTGGGCGACATCGTTCCGAACACCGCGCAGAACATGGTCGGCATGCTGGCCAAGGCGGCCAACAGCGTCCAGGCCCTGCACGCGCTGAAGGAGCCGATGAAGGGCTGGGCCCTGCAAGGCCTGGTCGAGGCGATGGGCGACGTGTTCCTGGTCTCCCTGCCGTTCCTGGCGATCGCCCTGGTGATCGCGATCATCACCCCGGAGCAGCGCCTGGCCGGCCGCGACGACGCCCCGAAGGACGGCGAGGAGCCGAACCTCGAGGCCTCCGCAGCCGCCGCCATGCACTGACCCAGCACCACTCGGCAGCCGCCCCCGGGTTTCCCGGGGGCGGCTGTTTGCGTACCAGGCGCTGAGTCGCCTCCCCCGGCGGCGGCTGCCTGCATACCGGCGCCTCTTCGCCGGCCAACTCCGCGCGGGAAGCCGGCTCCCCGAGCCGGTTTCCTCCGATACAGCGCGACGCCGCAGCTGATCGCCCGCATCCGCCAGTCGGCGCGCGAGTGGGCCGAGCAGCTCGACCACGCAACGAGTGCAGGCCGAGAACCCGCGAGCTGATCCGGTCGTCGGGGACAATGGGCGGATGGACGAGCCGCCCCGCACCCAGCCCGGAGATCTGCACGCGACGCGGATTCCGTACGTCGTTCCGGAGTCCCTCGACCAGCTCACCGGTCCGCGCAGCGGGGTGGTCGAGCTGCCGGCCCCGATCGACTGGAGCCCGAAGGCCGGCTACGACCTCGGCGATCCCGACGACCGGATCCTGCTCTACACAACGGTGATCAGCGAGGCAGCGACGATCGACGACCTGGCCCGGTTCCTGAACAAGGACCTGCTGATCGAGCTCTGGCCGCAGCTGCGCCTGCCCCGGTACTGCGTCCGCCGGTGGCACACGACGTTCCCGGAACTGGCGGCGATCGGCGCCGGCGGAGTGTGGCAGTGATGGATCCCGACCACGAGCAGGTGGCCCGGATCGGGTTGGCTGCGGTGCTAGACCAGGGCTACGCGCTGGCCGGCAGGCACGCGCTCGCGATGCGAGGCGGCCGGGACGTCTGACCGGGCGGACGCCCAGGCCGGGGTCGACGTCCCGGCGATCATCCAGGCATCGCCGTACTACGCGGGCGACCCGAAGCAGGTACCTCGCGGACGCAACCACAGGCGCCTGCCCGGCGGATGCGCCCACAGGCACCTCGCGGACGCAACCACAGGCGCCTGCCCGGCGGACGCACCCGCAGGTATCGCGCTGACGCGACCGGAGGTACGTCGCCCCAACGGGCTCGGGGCGACAGCTCCTCCCGCCGTACTCTCAGCTGTCCGTGACCCGGGCTTCTGCCGGTGGGCGGCGACGTGGGGGTCTGCGCGGGATCGGGCGCGGCGGCTCGGGGTCGACGTCGTTGCCGGCCAGGTGGTTGACGATCGTGTTGAGCACCGCCGCCGTCGGCACCGCGATCAGTGCGCCGACGATTCCCGCGACGATCACTCCCGTCGCGATCGACAGGATCACCGCCAGCGGATGCACGCTCACCGCCCGCCCGAGCAGGAACGGCTGCAGCACGTGCGCCTCCAGCTGCTGTACGCCGATCACGACCGCGAGCATGATCACCGCCACGATGGGGCCCTTGGCAACGAGTGCGACCAGGACGGCGACGCAGCCGGACACCAGCGCGCCGACCACCGGCACGAATGCGCCGACGAACACCAGGATGCCGATCGCGCTGACCAGCGGCAGCCCGAGGATCGCGGCGCCGAGCGCGATCCCGATCGCGTCCACCGCGGCGACGATGATCGTGGCCCGGACGAACGCGGTCAGCGAGACCCACGCCTTGCGCCCGGACGAGTCGGCCTTTTCGCGCGCCTGCAGGGGGAACAGCCGGACCAGCCAGGCCCAGATCTGCTCGCCCTGGTACAGGAAGAAGAACAGGCAGAACAACGCGATGAACAGCCCCGCGACGACGTGCGTCGCGGTGGTCCCGACCTCGGCCGCCCGCTGCCCGAGCGCGCCGCCGGACATGACGGTGTCGCGCAGCCGGTTCAGCGCGTCGGTGATGTCGGCGTCGGTGACGTTCAGGTTGATCCGGGCCAGGTCGCGCAGCTTCTGCACACCTTCGCCGACCTGGGTCGACAGGTTCTCGAACTGGGTCGCGATCTGCGTCCCGACCAGCGTGAGCAGCCCGGCCACCAGCACGATCGTGCACACGACGGTGATCCCGGCCGCCGGCCCGCGCGCGAGCTTCAGCTTCTGCAGCCCGTTCGTCACCGGGATGAGCAGCGCGGTGAGCAGGATGCCGACGGTCACCGGTACGACGACCTCGGACAGGTACCGCATCGCGTACGCGATCACCAGCACGGCCGCCACGACCACCAGGAACCGCCAGGCCCAGGCGCTCGCGATCTGCATGCCCGGCGTGACGCCGAGGTCGACCGGCCCGCGGCTCGACGCGACAACCAAGTGGTCACCTGGATCCGGTACGACAGTGTCGCTGGTCTCGTCGGCAACCGCGTTGTCGGCGACCGGACTCGGCTCGTCCCACCCGACGTCCGGTACGTCGGACCGCTCCTGCTCCGGCTTGTCCGGATCGCTCATGGCACCTCCCCAGGCTTGTTGCTGACCCTAGTGCCCGGTCCCGACCGATCCATGTAGATCCACGCCTGTACGGCGCGCTGCCTCCGGCGCCTGTACGGCGTGCTAGTCCTCGGCGCCCACGCGGCGCGCGAGTCCTTCGGCCGCCACCGGGTCCACCTCCGCCAGCAGGCCCACTCCCGCCAGTACGTAGTCCTTGTCGACACAGGTCCGAGCTGAGGTCGGCACCAGCCAGCCCTCCTCCTGCGCTCCAGCACCCACCGCACCAAGGATCCGCTCGGCCACCTCAGCCCCGTTGTGCCGCAGCACTCCGCCGGACCCAACCAGCAGATCCACCTCGCGCAGATCCTTCCCCGACCGCTCGATCACCCGCCCGCCAGGCCCGAACACCACCCGCTGACGCCCCGCGTGCCGCCTCAGCGCAACTGTCGCCGCCACGCTCGCCAGCACCTCGTCGTACGCCGCCTCCGCCGGTGAGTCCGGCAGGTACGCAGGATCGTCATGCCTCCGCCGAGCGGCTTCTCGCAGCTCCGCTCGCTCGTCGACCAACCCGGCTTCGACCCCCGCGGCCACCACCGGCACCGCGCTCCACCGCATCCCCAGATCCCCCTCGACCGTCCGCGTCACCGGGTGCGTGGCGACGACCTCGCGGCCCAGGTTCGCGTCCTCCGGGTCGAGCTCGATCACCGAGTGCACGTCGGTCGTCGCGCCGCCGATGTCCACCACCGCAACGTCCCCGTGCAGCCCGGCGAGCACCTCGACACCCCGCAGTACGACGTCCGGCGTCGCCGCGCGAACCATCCGCGCGAACGCCGGGTCCTTCGACAAGTTCTTCCCACCGATCACGTGCGCCAGGAACATTTCCCGGATCGCCGCGCGCGCCGAGTCCGGCGCGAACACCCCGATCTCAGGCACCACGTTGTCCGCGAGCACCGACGGCACTCCCCCACCGGCCAGCAGCCCGGCAACCTCGTCCCGCGCCTCGATGTTGCCCGCAGCAACCACAGGCTTCCGCCACTTGTACTTCGCCAGTACGCCGGCCGCGCCGGTCAGGACGGCGGAGTTCCCACCGTCGGTCCCACCCAGCAGCAGTACGACGTCCGGCTTCTCCGCCCGCAACGCCTTCACCGAACCGGCCGTCAGTCCTCCACTGACCACCGCCACAACCCGCCCACCACTGGACAACGCAACCCGCCGCCCAGCCTCGGCAGTCACCAGCTCTTCATTCCCCACCACCGCGACCCGCAGCCCCCCACCCGCGGAGGAACAAGCCAAAACCTCAGCCCGCTCCACCCCACGGTCGGCGGCAAGCAGTTGCTCCCGACAAGCAAACCACCCGTCGAGCACATCGGTCCCGATCGTCGTCCGATGCTCAGCCCGAGCCACCAGCTCCCCCGACCCCGAGTCCACCGCAATCGCCTTCGTGAACGTAGACCCGAAGTCCACCGCCACCAGCAACGCCATCCCTACCGCCCCATCCACATTCCAGCGCGGCCAGAACCCAGCGCCACCCCATGCACTTCCCGCCGCCGCAACCTCAGCCCCACAACCTCACCGGCCGCATCACCGCCGACCTCATCCCACGCCACTAGAACCGAAGCGCGGTGTGACTCGGTGCCGAAAGCAACGAATCACACCGCACACGAGACGTCACGCCGAAACATGAGCGCCGAAGGCAACCAGTCACCCAGCCGGGCGGTCTGTCACGCCATCGCGCGGTCGAGGTCCTGCAGCAGATCGTCGATGGTCTCGATGCCGACGCTCAGCCGGATCAGATCCGCCGGAACCTCCAGCGGCGTACCAGCGACCGACGCATGCGTCATCTTCCCCGGGTGCTCGATCAGCGACTCGACACCACCCAGGGACTCGCCCAGCGTGAACACCTCGGCCTTGTTGCAGATGTCGAGCGCGTGCTGCTCGCCACCGCTCACCCGGAACGACACGATCCCGCCGTACCGCTTCATCTGCTTGGCGGCCGTCTCGTGGCCGGGGTGACCCTCGACACCCGGGTACAGCACCGACGTCACCGCGGAGTGCCGCTGCAGGAACTCGACGACCTTCTCGGCGTTGTCGCTGTGCCGGTCCATCCGGACGCCCAGCGTCTTGATGCCGCGCAGGACCAGCCAGGCGTCGAACGGTCCGGCGACGGCGCCGATCGCGTTCTGGTGGAAGGCGATCTTGTCGGCCAGCTCCGGGTCGCGGACGATCAGCGCGCCGCCGACCACGTCGGAGTGCCCGCCCATGTACTTGGTGGTCGAGTGCACGACCACGTCGGCGCCGAGCTCCAGCGGCTGCTGCAGGTACGGCGAGGCGAAGGTGTTGTCGACGACCAGCAGCGCGCCGGCGTCGTGCGCGATCTGCGCGACGATCGCGATGTCGGCGACGTTCAACAGCGGGTTGGTCGGGGTCTCGAGCCAGACGACCTTGGTCTTGCCCGGGCGGATCGCGGCGCGGATCGCCTCCGGGTGGGTGACCGCGGCCGGCGTCATCTCGACGCCCCAGTTGCCGAGCACCTTGGAGAACAGCCGGAACGTGCCGCCGTACGCGTCGTCGGGGAAGACCACGTGGTCACCGGGGACGCACAGCGACCGGATCAGCGTGTCCTCCGCGGCCAGCCCGCTGGCGAACGCGAACCCGCGCTTGCCGCCCTCGATCGCGGCCAGACACTCCTCGAGCGCGGTCCGGGTCGGGTTCGCCGACCGGGAGTACTCGTAGCCGTTGCGCAGCCCGCCGACGCCGTCCTGCTTGTAGGTGCTCGTCGCATAGATCGGCGGCACCACCGAGCCGGTGGTCGGGTCAGGCTCATTGCCGGCGTGAATAGCAAGCGTCTCGAAGCCGTACTGGTCGTTGATCTCCACCGAACCAGCGTACGGCCTGGTCCCATCCGTTCCCGAATCGTGCCCTGGGTGCTGTGGACAACTGTCGCCCGGAGTGCCCGGTCCGGTACTGCACCAACCTGCAGGTGGAGCCTGTGGACAACAAGCTGGCCGTGACCCTCGATCGGACCTAAATTTGCTCGGGTTGAGTGAAAGGGATGCGGGATGAAGACGCAGGACAGGCCGCTGGACGAGGACGACCTGGCGATGGCCGACCTCGCCGAGGTTCGGGACTGGACCGCTGTGGCCGGGCCGGACAGCGACGCGACCGGTCCCGCCGTGGTGACCGCGCTGGTCAACCGCGTGATGGCGGCGACCGGCTGGACCCCGTGGGACCTGGAGCCGGGCGAGACGATCGACGAGGCGTCGGCGTCCTGGGGCTTCACCACCGGGCGCGGTACGACGATGGTCGTGTTCGACGGGCTGGTGTTCTCCGACTGCCGCAACTCGGGCTGGTCGGCGTACCAGATCGGTCCGGACGACATCGCCGACGCGGAGGCCGGGCTCGACGAGCACTGGCCCGCGCACCTCGCCCTGGCCCGCAAGCACTGGGGTGAACCGGACTACGTCGGCGACGAGACCAGCCCCGACTTCCTCGACGAGTGGGCGCCGGGCGCGGGGGCCGACCGCCGGCACCTGGCCGTCTGGCTCCGGCCGGGCGCGCAGCTCCACCTGTTCAGCAACAAGCCGACCAAGGACCCGCTGACTCCGGCGGTGGGCGTCAACTACGCGGTCTACATCGACTAGGAGATCCGATGAGCACACCGAACGAGGGACCGGAAACCGCCGGACGCCCGCAAAGCCTGTCCCAGGACTCTCTCCAGGCGCTCAGCAGTCTGACCCCTGCTCAGCAGGAGGCCATGAACCACGTGGTGAACGCCGTCAAGACGGTCGCCCCGATGATCAACGCCGTCGCCCGCGGCATCCAGGTGATCCGGCAGACGATGGCCCGCCTGAGCCAGCGCGCGGTGCAGTTGGCGAGTAGCGCCAGGTCGATGGGGCAGGCCGCGGTCGGCAGCGTGCGCCAGACCGCGACCAACACGCGTGAGGCCACGTCCAACCGGGCGTCCGAGCTGAGCCAGCAGGCGAGCGACGCGGTCGGTCGTGCGCGTGACGGCGCGGTCAACGCCCGCGACTGGACGGTCGACCAGGCGGTCGGCCTGACCCAGCGCGCCGCCGAAGGCCTGAATGCCGCCGGCCGCGGCGCCGCCAATGCGGGCCGCGCGGTCGCCGACGCCGGTCGTACGGCGGTCGCCGCCGGCCAGGACCTCGCAGGCCGCGCAGCTGCGGCAGGCCGTCAGGGCCTTGCAGCCGGCCAGTCCGCTGCCGGCCAGGCCGTCGCCGCAGGTCAGGCCGCGGCCGGTCGGGCGGGTCGTTGGTTCAACCAGCAGATCAGCCGGGGCGCGGCCAAGGCCAGCGCAACCTTCGCCGGGATCGCCGACCGCCGCAACAACGGGCTGACCTCCCCGGACCAGAAGCTCCAGAAGCGCGACGTACTGCTCGCCCAGAAGGCCGCCGAGCTCTTCACCTCCCCGGACAACCAGCGCGCCGCCAAGGCCGCGGAACTCGCCGCGTTCATCCAGAACGCGTACGGCACCGACCAGAAGGTCAGCCTCGAGAAGCCCGGCGGTCCCGAGCAGTCGGTGGACGCGGGCGCCCGCACGACCGCCGCCACCCACGAGATGGCGTGGGTCCTGAAGGGCACCGCCCCTGCCACCGAGATCCACTCCGGCGGCACCCCGGCCGCTCCGGACGCCTCCTCCAACGGCGAGCAGACCGGCCGCCACGCGAAGAAGGAAGGCCCGACCCAGTCCGGCCAGTCCCGCGACTGACCTCAGCAACACCGGAAGCAGCACCGAGAAGCACCGCCGAGGACACCTCGGCGGTGCTTTTCACAGCTCAGGCAGGAACGTTCCGACGCCCGGACAGTACGGCGGTCGCCGCCTCCAGCAGGGTCTGACGGAGCTCGGCGTCACCCAACTGGGCGGGCTCCAGGCCTGACGACAGCACCGCGCCGACCACCTCGACCGCGGCGGCCGCGAGCACGCGGTCCCTCGGCGTCGGATCCGGCCCGGCCAGCCACAGCTGGAAGGCGCGGCTGCGCCCGATCAGGTCGTCGAGGTCGTCCCCGAACGCCGCCAGCACCGCCGCGACGTCGCGCAGTACGGTCGGCCCGGTCCCCCGGTGCTTGATCACCACGTCCAGGTACGCGTTGAGCAGCTCCTGCTCGGACTCCAGCGACCACTCGACGGTCTCGATCCGCAGCAGGACCTGGTGGATGTCGTCGAAGAACGTCCCGATGATCGCCCTCAGCAGGTCCTGCTTCGACGAGTAGTGGTAGTACAGCGACGCCTTGGTGATCCCGACCTGCTCGGCGATCTCGCGCAGGCTGGTCTTCTCGTACCCCTGTCCGCTGAACAGCTCGAGCGCCACCCGGTGGATCTCGCCCTTGGTGTCGCGGGCCCTCGTCTCGTGCTGCATGTCACCACTTTCTCATTTTGCCAGCCTACCGTGCGGCAGGTAGTCTACCTGCCGACCGGCAGGTAGACCGGCACGGCAGAAGGGGCTCACCGTGTTCAACCGACTCGGACGGTTCGTCGTCCACCACCCGTGGAAGGTGATCGCCGCCTGGGTGATCGCGGCGGTCGCCGTGCTCGCCTTCGCGCCGACGCTCGCCGACGTCACCAGCAAGGACCAGGCCAGCTTCCTGCCCGACTCCTACGAGTCGGTCCAGGCGCAGAAGCTGGCGGCCGACGCGTTCGGCCAGACCAACGACGCGACCGCGAGCATCGTGGTCAAGCGGTCCGGCGGCGGTGAGCTGTCCGCGGCCGACCAGGCCGAGGTGACCGGTCTCGCGAAGGCGATCACCGACGCGAAGATCGAGCGCGTCACCGCGGCGGTCACCGGCCCGCAGGCGCTCTCGCCGAACAAGCAGGTCCAGCTCGTCAGCGTCGGCCTCAAGGGGCTCGCCGACGACCAGGCCGTGCTCGACGCCGTCCAGAAGGTCCGCGACGTCGCCGGTCCCGCGCTCGCCGACAGCGGACTGCAGTACGGCGTGACCGGCGACGCCGCGCTCTACCTGGACAACCAGGACGCCTTCGAGAACGCGTTCGTCGTGGTCGGGATCGCGACCCTCGTCCTGATCGTCGGCCTGCTCCTGTTCATCTACCGCAGCCCGGTCGCGGCCCTGCTCCCGATCCTCACCGTCGGCCTGGTCAGCGCGATCGCGCCCGGCCTGATCGCCCTGGCCGCCAAGGCGTTCGACCTGCAGGTCACCCAGGACCTGCAGACCATCCTGACCGTCGTGCTGTACGGCGTCGGCACCGACTACATCCTGTTCCTGCTCTTCCGGTACCGCGAACGCCTGCGCGCCGGCGAGGAGCCGAAGCAGGCCCTGATCACCGCGGCCGGGCGGGTCGCCGAGGTGATCGTCTCCGCGGCGGGCGCGATCGTCGTCTCCTTCAGCGCGCTGCTGCTGGCCGTGTTCGGCGGGTTCAAGAGCCTCGGCCCGGGGCTCGCGATCGCCGTCGCGGTGATGGCGTTCGCCGCGATCACGCTGATCCCGGCGGTCGTGTCGCTGCTCGGCCCGAAGGTGTTCTGGCCGTCGAAGTCGTGGCAGCGCACGCCGAAGGGCGCGACGTTCAAGCGGCTCGGCAAGTTCACCGCCAAGCGGCCGGCCGTGGTCGCGACGATCTCCGGCGGCATCATGGTCGCGCTTGCGCTCGGCACGCTCGGGATGAAGATCGACTACGACGCGTTCGCCCAACTGCCGGCCGACACCGAGTCGGCTCGCGCGATCAAGGACCTGCAGACCGGCTTCCCGGCCGGCGCGCTGAACCCGACGACCGTCTACGTGAAGAGCACCGACGGCAGCCCGCTCGACCCGGCCGAGCTGAAGCAGTACGCCGGCAAGCTCGCGCAGGTCGACGGCGTCGGCGCGGTCCTGCCCGCCTCGGCCGACGGCTCGCCTGCTCTGCTGAACGATGACAAGACCGTTGCCCAGATCAACGTCGTACTGGACGGAGCGCCGTACGCGTCGGAATCGCTCGACCTGGTCGACGGCGCCCTGAAGGACGCCGCGCACGCCGACGCACCCGCCGGTACGACGACCTTGCTCGGCGGCGTGACCTCGTCGTACACGGACATCCGGGACGCGAACAGCCGCGACCTGTCGGTGATCTTCCCGGTCGCCGGCGGCCTGATCGCGATCATCCTCGCGCTGCTGCTGCGCAGCCTGCTGGCGCCGCTGGTGCTGATGATCGCGGTGGTGCTCAGCTTCTTCAGCACAACGGGTGCCACAGTATTGGTCTTCCAGGGCGCTGCGGGGCACGCCGGGGTGTCGTTCTCGCTGCCGATCATGCTCTACCTGTTCGTCGTTGCCATCGGCACCGACTACAACATCCTGATGATCGCCCGGCTGCGTGAGGAGGCCGAGGAAGGCACCGATCCACGCACCGCGGCCGATCTCGCGATCGAGCACGGCGGGCCGTCCGTCGCGGCGGCAGGCCTGATCCTGGCCGGTACGTTCTCCTCGCTGATGCTGGCCGGGATGGCGCTGCTCACCGAGATGGGCTTCTCGGTCGCCGTCGGGATCGCGATCTCCGCGTTCGTGATGTCGATCTTCCTGGTCCCCAGCGTCACCGCGCTGCTCGGCCCGAAGGCCTGGCGGCCACGCAAGCTGAGGATTAAGCAGCCGACCGCCGACGACCGTGAGCTGGAGCCGGTCGGCTGACCGTCGGAGCTGCAGGCTGAGGGGTCCTGCACAGCGAGGCCCGGACCGTCGAAGGTCCGGGCCTCGTTGCGTGGTGAGCTCTCCACCGCCCGGCCCCGGCGCTTGCTGGAGGGCGATATTCGGTGTCGTGGTGAGACCCTCCCCTGTTAGAACAGCGGGATGGCGGAGCGCAGCATTGTCGTGGTCGGTGCCGGCATCGTCGGCGCGTCGCTCGCGTACCACCTGAGCGGGCAAGGCCGACCGGTCACGCTGATCGACGCGGGCCTTCCTGGTTCGGGCGTCACCCGGGCTTCGTTCGCCTGGATCGGGCGACCGGTCAGCAGCGATCGACCCTCGGCGGCCTTGCGTTACCTCGCGCTCGACGAGTACCGGCGCCTGGAGGCGGAGCTTCCCGGGTTGGCGATCCGCTGGACGGGTTCACTGGTCTGGGACGGCTTTGACGACAATCCGGGACCTTTCGCGGATGATGTTGGTCGGTTGGAGCCGCGGCTCGTCGATCCCCCAGCCGAGGCCACTCACCATGCCGGGGACGCGGCGTTCGATCCGGTCGCCGCGACCGAGCTCCTGGTCGCCACCGCGCGTGAGCGAGGTGCGCGATTGCTGGTCGGTACGACGGCGACGGCGCTCGAACACCACGCAGGCGCGGCAATCAGCGGGGAACGCCCGGGAGACGCGGTGACCGGCGAGGAACACCAAGCAGGCAAGGTGATCGGCGTCCGGACGACCAACGGGACGATTCCCGCCGAGACCGTCGTACTGGCCGCCGGCACCGGCAGCGTCGGCCTCTGCGCCGGCGTCGGCGTCACTCTCCCCGTCGAGCCGTCGCCTGCGATCCTCGTCCGGTTGCGCGCGACGCCCGGCCTCGTGCGGGCGATCGTGGCGACACCGGCGCTGGAGGCCCGGCAACTGGACGACGGCACCGTCCTGGCTCCGACGATCTACAGCGGCGAGACCGATCAGGCCGCGCTGCTCGCGACCGCCGGGCGCGTGCGCGACCGGTTCGCCGCCGCCTTCCGCGGGGCCGGCGACGCCAAGGTCCTCTCCGCCGAGATCGGCTGGCGGCCCATGCCCGTCGACGACGAGCCGATCATCGGCACACCGGCCGGCACCGAGGGCCTGTACGTCGCCGTCATGCACTCGGGCATCACCCTGGCCGCCGCCGTCGGCCGCCTCGCCGCTGCCGAGATCATCACCGGCCAACCGGCACCCGAGCTCGAAGGCTGCCGGCCAACCCGGTTCAGCTAGCTGTCCCGACCTCGCCTCCCCCTCGCCCCTTCGACTTTGTGCACGGTTCGGCCACATTTCGGCGCGAGATCTGGCTGAACCGTGCACAAAGTCGAGCGGATGCGGCGGGTTTAGGCCTTCGCGCGTTCCGGGAGGCGCACGGTGAAGATCGGGAGCAGGATGTGGACCAGCGGGCCGATCGCCAGTGCGTAGGCGACGGTGCCGAGGCCGACCACGCCGCCGAGCAGCCACCCGACGGCGAGGACGGTGACCTCGATGCTCGTCCGGACGAGGCGCACGCTCAAACCGGTACGCCGTACGAGGCCCGTCATCATCCCGTCGCGCGGACCCGGGCCGAACTGGGCGCCGATGTAAAGCGCACCGGCCAGCGCGTTCAGCACGATGCCGCCGACGGTGAGGAACAGGATCCGCACCCACAGCGCGTCCGGCGTCGGCAGCAGCGCCAGCGACAGGTCGGTGACCAGGCCGATCACGATCGCGTTGCTGATCGTGCCGAGTCCCGGCCACTGCCGCAGGGGGATCCAGAGCAGCAGCACGACGAAGCTCATCGCGATCACCACCGTGCCGAAGCTGAGCGGCAGGTGCGCGGTGATGCCGGAGTGCAGCACGTCCCACGGGTCCAGGCCGAGGTGGCTCTCGATCATCAGGCCCATCGAGGCGCCGTAGAGGACCAGTCCGACGTACAGCTGGACCAGGCGGCGCGGGAGCCGGCCGGCCTTCAGCTGCTCGATCGGGTTCAGGGCGGCGAGCGTGCGCGGCGGCGTGGTGGGTTCAACGGTGGCGGTCACAGGATCCAGTTTCGACGCCAGTGGCCTGGTGATCGATAGCCAATTGAGGAATAGTGGACTGCATGACTGGCCAACAACTCCCCGCGAGCACCCTGAGCGGCCTGCTCGGAGCGTGGTCCGACACCAACGGACCGGCGTACCGGGCCCTCGCCGAACGCCTGCGCCTGCTGATCGCGGACGGGCGGATCATGCCGGGCTCGCGGCTGCCGAGCGAGCGCGAGCTGACCGACGCGCTCGGAGTCAGCCGTACGACGGTCGCCTCGGCGTACCGGGAGCTGCGCGACCGCGGGTACCTGACCAGCCGGCGCGGTTCGGGCAGCGTGACCGCGCTGCCGTCGCGGATCGAGCCCGAGCTCGGCCGGCACCACGCGCCGGGGATCGACACGGACGGGCTGTACGACTTCACCTGCGCGGCGTCGCCCGCCGTACCCGGAATCAGTACGGCGGTCGCCGCGGCGATGGAGGACCTGCCGCACCACCTGGCCACGCCGGGCTACCACCCGCAAGGCCTGCCGGAGCTGCGTGAGGAGATCGCGGCGTCGTACGAGGCCCGCGGGCTGCCGACGTCGGCGGACCAGATCATCGTCACGGCCGGCGCGCTGGCGGCGACGTCGATCGCGATCCGGGCGATGACGCAGATCGGCGACCGGGTGCTGACCGAGAGCCCGACCCACCCGAACTCGGTCGACGCGATCCGGCGCAGCGGCGCCCGCGTGGTCGCGGCGCCGATGAGTCCCGGCGGCTGGGACCTCCCGTTGCTGGAGGCAACGATCAGGCAGACCGCGCCGCGGGCCGCCTGGCTGGTGGTCGACTTCCAGAACCCGACCGGCCGGCTGATGTCCGCCGCCGACCGGCAGCGGCTGGCGATCGCGTTCGCGCGCAGCCGGACGACGGCGATCATCGACGAGACCCTGTACGAGCTTCCGCTGGACGGGCAGGAGATGCCGCCGCCGTTCGCGTCCTTCGACCCGACGGGCGTGATCACGATCGGCTCGGTGAGCAAGTCGTTCTGGGGCGGGCTGCGGATCGGCTGGCTGCGGGTGCCGGAGACGCTGGTCGCGCGGATCCTGGACGCGCGGGCGTCGATGGATCTCGGGGCGCCGGTGCTGGAGCAGCTCGTTGTGACGCGGCTGCTGCGGGAGCGCGCGTCGATCCTGCCCGAGCGGCGGGCCGGGTTGCGGGAGCGACGGGACGCACTCGCTGACGCGTTGCGGTCGGTGCTGCCGGACTGGAAGTTCACGCTGCCCGGCGGCGGGCTGTCGATGTGGTGCGAGCTGCCGGCGGCGGTCGGGTCTTCGCTGGTGGGGGTCGCGCAGCGCAACGGCGTACTGCTGGTGGCCGGGTCGCGGTTCTCGCCCGAAGGTGGGCTGGAGACGTTCATGCGGTTGCCGTACACGCAGGACCCGGACACGCTGCGTCACGCCGTGGAGCTGCTGGCGGCGTCGTACGGGCAACTGACCGAGCGCGGGCCGGCTCGCCGTACGGCGGCCGCTCTCATCGCCTGACGTCATCGCCACGTAATCCCCGCTGGGAAGGTTCACTCCTGGGGTCGTGTTGAGACACTATGAAAGTCATTCTGCGAGAGGCGTGAGATGTCGTTCTTCAAGCGCAACACCGCTCTGGTCGAGCCGTCGGCCGCACTGCCCGGCCGCCCGGAGCCCGGCTACGCCGTCCCGGCGGACAACATCGTGCTCGGTACGCCGCAGACGGCGCCGGTGCCCGACGGCTTCGAGGAAGTCTGGTTCGGCACCGGGTGCTTCTGGGGCACCGAGGAGATCTTCTGGCAGCAGCCCGGCGTTTACACCACCGCCGTCGGCTACGCGGGTGGGTACAGCCCCAACCCGACGTACGAGGAGGTCTGCACCGGCGGAACCGGCCACACCGAGGCCGTCCGCGTCGTCTACGACCCGACCAAGACCACCTTCACCGACCTGCTGAAGGTCTTCTGGGAGACGCACGACCCGACACAGGGCATGCGCCAGGGCAACGACCTGGGCTCCCAGTACCGCTCCGCGATCTACTACACGACCGAGGAGCAGCGCGCGGAGGCCGAGCGCACCCGCGACCTGTACGCCCCGGTCATCAAGCCCCGCGGCTACGGCGACATCACCACCGAGATCGCCCCGCTGGACTCGTTCTACTACGCCGAGGGCTACCACCAGCAGTACCTGGCCAAGAACCCCAACGGCTACCGCTGCCACAGCAACACGGGAGTTCCGTTCCCGGCTGAGGCCTAGGACTGAACCTTCGGGCGGGCGCATCGCGCCCGCCCGAAGTGCGTTCTAGCGCCGGCGGGCGAGGTGGGCGGTGACCTCGGCGTTGATTTCCACCGTCTCGGGCAGGACCTCGAGGATCCGGCGGAAGACCTCGTCCCGGTCCGCGGGCTCCAGCAGCACGTACGCCGAGACCGTCGACAGGTGCCCGACGTACTCGTGGGCGCTCATCGTCAGCCGCCGTTCGACGACCAACTGCCGGACATCGGTGAACCACTCCGACTCCTGGAGCTCGGTGCCGGGCCAATCCATCGGGCGATCCGCGGGCGGCCTGTCGTCAGGTGACGGGACGCCGTCGTACTCCAGGTACGGCGCACGCGCCGCACGCGCGGCCTCCTTGAGATCCGGGTCGGCCAGCTGGATCGGTACGGCGAACGAAGCGAACACCCCACCTGCCTGGACGAGCGCGGCCATCCGGGCCCAGCGGCCTTCCGGCTTGGTCCAGTGCAGCGCGGCCGCCGAGTACACCAGCTCGTACGACGTATCCAGCGGCAGATCCTCGAACGCCGCTTCCACGGCCGTGACGCTCGCCGGCAGCTGCTTGCGCAACTCCGCGAGCATGGCCCCGTCGGGCTCAGTCGCCGTGACCGCGACCCCTCCCTGCGCGAACACCCGCGTCGCTTTGCCCGTCCCGGCGCCGATCTCCAGCGCCGTCCGGATCGGCCGACCGGCGTACGCCGACACCAGCTCGAGGAGTTCCGCCGGGTACCCGGGCCGGAACCGCTCGTACGTCTCCGCCACGGTCCCGAAGCTCAACGCGCGCTCAACCATCCCGGCATCCTGGCAGCTCCGGTGCCTCCGTCGCCTGTCATCTTCCAGGCGCCTGAAACCCACCGAGCTCCTGCTCGAGCAGCTCCGCCAGCCGCAACGGCGTACGGTCCTCGAACATCGGGCCGATGAGCTGCACTCCCACCGGCAGACCTTCGGGCGACAGGCCTGTGGGGATCGCGGTCGCGGGCAGACCGGGCATCGTGGCCAGCCCGGCCCAGACGAGCTGGTCGAAGTACGGGTGTCCAACGCCGTCGATGTCGAGCCGCCGTTCCAGCACGTCGGGGTTGTGATCGTGCGGGAACGCGGGAGTGGGTGTGATCGGGCACACCACAGCATCGAACTCGGCGAAGAGCTGCCTCCAGCCGTGGCGGTGAAGCTCGCGACGATTGGCGAGCTCGAGCCAGTCGCGGTGACTGAACACCATCGCCCGCAGCCGCGCCGCGTCGAGACTCTGGTCGTCCGCGCTCAGCCCGGCGGCCTGGATCTGCAGCTGCTCGTAGGCGTCGACTGGGAAACGCGCGACGGAACCCGAGAACAAGAACTGCATGTACGCCGTCCCGGCCTCGGTCAGGTCGGGCAGCAACGGGCTGTGCCGTTCGACGCGGGCACCAGCGTCGACCAGAGCATCGGCGACCCGATTCACCCCCGCCCGTACGGCGGACCCGGTCGGAATCAGCGGATGGTCCTCGAGCACCAGCACCCCGAAGTCCGACAGCCGCTCGTGACGCGCGGGCGGCAGCGTCACGTCGTACGCGATGCCGTGCGTCAGCGGATCCGGTCCGACCATGACGTCGAGCAGGAGCGTGAGATCGCGGGCAGTCCGCGCCATCGGACCGGCGACGGCGAGATCGAGTTCGACCGGCAACGGCGCTGCCGGCGGCGCGACCATGCCGCGGGTCGCCACCAGTCCGATCGTCGGCTTGTGCGCGTAGATCCCGCAGAAATGCGCCGGCGTCCGCAGCGAGCCGGCGAGATCGGACCCGATGGACAACGCGCCGAACCCCGACGCGAGCGCCGCCGCCGATCCACCGGAAGACCCGCCCGAAGTCCGCTGGTGATCCCACGGATTGTTGGTCGTCCCGTAGATCTCGTTGAAGCTCTGAATGTCCTGCAACCCCAACGGCACATTGGTTTTCCCCAGCACCACAGCCCCCGCGGCCTTCAACCGCGACACCTGTACGGCGTCCTCTGCCGGCCGGTGATCCCGGTACTCCGGCATCCCCCAACTCGTCGGCAACCCAGCCAGGTCGTAGGACTCCTTCACCGTCATCGGAATCCCCAGCAACGCCCCCTCCTCACCCCGCGCCCGCGCCGCGTCGGCTTCACGCGCAGCACCCCGCGCCCGCTCGAAGTCCCGCACACAAACCGCGTTGATCCCGTCGTCGTCCCGCTCGATCCGGCCAATCGCCTCCTCGGTCAACTCCACCGAACTCACGTCACCAGCCCGCAACGCGGCAACCATCTCTTCAGCCGTCTGAAAGTCCCTCGCCATGAACATGAACCCGACGCTAAACCGACCATCGTCAAGCCATAAAGCCCCTTTATCTGCAACAGAATCGCCTTCCCTGGTTGCCGGGCAGAGCCACAAATTCCAAGGCATCGCAACTGCGCTGCGCTCGTGGCGTTTCGCAGCACCTGGCCGCGATAGCGTGGGGCCGGTGAGCATCTTTCGTCGCCGCCCGGTGGACCCTGCTGAAGTCGTACTCCGACGGTTGTCCAGGAGCCTGCGGTGGTTCCGGCCGTCCCTCGACGAGGCGTCGACGCCGACCCAGCAGCTCGAGCACCTCGCCCAGCATCGGCTGTGCCCGGCGATCGATCAGGGGGACGCGGCGCCGGTGGTGACGGCGCTCCGCATCGCCGAAGAGGCCTTGGCGAGTGCCGATCTCGACGGCGAGCTCGACCAAGCGCTCACGCTGAGCCTGATCGAGACCGTGAGCAACTGGTGCTCCTGGCCGGAGGCTCCGCCCGAGGCGGTGGCGACCATCGAGGCCGCCATGGGCCCGCTGACCCGCGCGCGGTGGGACTCCGTCCGGAACCAGGGCACGCTCGTGGCCGACTGGATCCGCGCCGGCGGCGCACCCGACCGCCTCGGCGAACTGCCGGCGACGTACCGGAAGGTCGAGAACGCCGATCTCCGGTTCCTCACGCGGTCGAACCTCCAGTACGTCGACGAGACGATGGCCGTGGGCACCCCCGATCGGTTGCGGCACGAGCTGGCGACCGGTCAGGGCATGTAAGGCGTACGCCGCCCGCTGCCGACCAGTACGTTGCCCGCCCCGAGCGCGAACGGAAGCAGCCGAGCGCGTCCGGCGGGATCGGCCGGATTTCTCAGCTCCTCGCGTGTTTCTCCCGATAGCCTGTCGGATCCCAGGGCCGTCGTTCGTGGTACGGGTGAGAGGCGGCCGCAGGCGGCTGCCGGGCGAAGGAGCGATGTGATGACGCACTACCTGATCTCGTTCGACGACGGGACGATGGACGCCACGGAGGAGGAGCTGCCGGCGGTGGCCGAGGCCGGGCACGCGGTGATCCAGGAGGCGAAGGACGCGGGGGTGTTCGTGTTCAGCGGTGGGCTGGACTACCGGCAGAAGCACGCCACCGTGGGCCGTGACGGCGTGGTCACCGACGGGCCCTACCCGGAGAGCAAGGAACTGCTCGGCGGCGTACTGATCGTCGACGTTCCGACCTTCGACGACGCGCTGAAGTGGGCCGCGAAGACCGCGGCGGCGTGCCGGTGCCCGCAGGACGTGCGCGAGTTCTTCCCGTTCCGGAGGTTCTGAGGTGACCAAGTACCTGATCTCGTTCGAGAAGGGCGCGATGGACCACATTCCGGAGGCGGACTGGCCCGAGGTGGGCAAGGCCGCCCGGGCGGTGTGCGACGAGGCCAAGGACGCCGGGGTGTTCGTCTTCGCCGACGGGCTGAGGTACGACGACGGCGACGTGCAGCACGCCGTGGTCGACGTCGACGGCGTGGTCACCGACGGGCCGTACCCAGAGAGCAAGGAGCTGATCGGCGGCGTACTGATCGTCGATGTCCCCATGCGCGAGGAGGCGCTGCGGTGGGCCGCCAAGACCGCAGCCGCTTGTCGGTGCGCCCAGGACGTGCGCAAGTTCATCGACGGCCCGAACAACGCCTGACACCGCGATGGGGGCCGCCGTTCACCAGCGGCGCGCCCCTTCGCGGCACGATGATGTCCGCATGAACACGGATGTTCGGCCGTCAGTGGCGGCCTCGTGGCGCCGGATCGACACCTGGCTGGCGGCGTACTCGCCGACGGATCTGGCGTTGCTCAACCCACCGGTGCAGCCGGATCGACTGGAGTCGCTCGAGCGCGTGCTCGGCGTACCGGTTCCCGACGATCTGGCCGAGTCCTTGCGCTGCCACGACGGCGCCCGCGAGTGGTCGACCATGCTGCCGGAGCAGTCGCTGCTCAGCGCCGAGGCGATCGCCGAGCGCTGGCAGATGCTGATGGAGCTGGCCCCGGACTTCGACGGCTTTGAGACGCTCGAAGGGAACGACGAGCCCTGGTGGCATCCGCTGTGGGTCCCCTGGGCGGAGGAGGCCGGCGGGGACCCACACGTGCTGGACCTACGCCCCGGCGCCGATGCCGGACGGCTGGGTTGGGCGGTTCACGACGGCTGCGGCGACTTCTCCGACGCGTGGCCGAGCCTGGCGGACTATATGCACACGGTGGCGGAAGCTCTCGCCCACGGCGGCGGCGTACGGGGTAGGTATCCCTACCTGACCCCGGACGGGCGGCTGTGGTGGGACGACGGCCCGGATTGCCAGACCCTCCACGGCAAGCCACTCACCGCGGCACCGACGTTCAGCTAGGCCGATCGCCAAGATGCAGGTCCCGGCCCACTCTGGAATCGAGGTGCATCCGGCTGACGAGGGCTAGACGCGCGGACCTGCTGGGAAGCCCGTCCAGCGCAGGTCGGCGGGCAGGTGCTGCATGTCGTTGTACAGCAGGACCGACGAAGGCCGGTCCGGCGTGTAGCGGAGGACGGTGAGGGCGGCGTTGCAGTGGGAGAGGCTGAGCCAGCGCCAACGCGGTGCGTCCAATGCTTGGGTGACGAGCCAGGCGATCAGGAAGTTGTGCGTGACAATTAGTTCGTGCTGCTCGTTCTCGCCTGCGGCTGGGCCGGTGAAGCTGTTCAGCGCTAGGCGTGCCAGCTCGGGCCCGTGCTCGAGTTCCTCGGGCGTGGCCTGCTGCAGGAAGCCGAGCAGCTGATCGGCTGAGTCCGGTGGTAGCTCGTCCTTCGTCGGTACGTACGGCACGTAGTCCCCGGCCGCCTGCGAGACCTCCAACGGGACGTCCGCGGTGAGCTGCTGCTTGACCAGGTGAGCGGTCTCGGCTGCTCGTCGGAGGGGGCTGTGGTGGACGGTCGAGAAGGGGACGTCCCGCAGCCGCCGGCCGAGCAGGGCGGCCTGCCGGCGGCCTTGCTCGGTCAGGCCGCCGTCGTCCGGCAGGGCCTCGCCGTGCCGGACGACGTACAGGTACCGGGTTGCTCGCTGATCGCCTGGCATGCACTGGTTGACGCCGGCGGCGCGGGGCGAGTTCGCCGGCGTCGCGCCGCCGCCGCTTCGTTGGCGTTGGGGTTGGGGTCAGCCCATCGACTTCTGGCCGTCGATGGTCTCGCGGATGATGTCGGCGTGGCCGGCGTGCTGGGCCGTCTCGGCGGTGATGTGCATGAACACCCGGCGTACCGTCCAGAAGACGCCCGGCGGCTGCCAGGGCGCGGCCGGGAGCTCGTAGCTCGCGTCGAGGTCGAGAGTCTTCACGAGCTCGTCGGTCTCCGCGGCGATCCTCTCGTACTCGGCCAGTACGCCGGCCAGCGTCTCGCCCTCGACGAGCCGGAACTTGTCCTCCCACGCGGCCACGAACTCCGGCGTGAACTCGACCTCGGTCACGTCCTCGCCGCCGCCGTTGCGGGCGAAGTCGGCCCAGTTCTGCTCGACCGCCGTGACGTGCTTGATCAGCCCGCCGACCGTCAACGCACTGACCGTGCTCCGCGTGTTGGCCTGCTCGTCGGTGAGCCCCTGCGCGGTGTGCCGCAGGAAGTACCGGTGCTTGCCGAGGAAGTCGAGAAGGTCGGCCCGCTCACCGGTCAAGGTCTGCTCGTTTGTCGTCATACAACGACTCTAGGACGAGTAGCGGCCAGCTTGTGTCCGCTTCTCTAGCCTCTTCGGTTGAGATCATTCGGGCATGCCCGACGTACCCGCGAGCTTCCGCCAGGACTGGATCCGCCTCTGGAACCTCGCCGAGCGGCTGACCACGGCGCACCCCCGCTCCCGCTTATTCAGCGAGCCCGAGCACCCGTCGACGATCTTCGGCTTCGCCGGTTTGTTCCTGGACTCGCCGTACGAGCCCGGGCGGGTCAGCGACTACCCCAACGGCCCGCAGAACGCGTTCGCCTTCGCGTCGACCGGCGGTGACGGCGTACATTTCTGCGCCCTGTTCGGCCCGGCCGATTCCCCGACCACCACGGTCGTCCTCTGCGTCCCCCTGGCCGACGAGCCGAACCACGTTGTCGGCACGAGCCTGCCGGAGTTCCTCGCCCTGGGCTGCCTCACCGGCTACAACCTCGACGACCTCGCGTACCACGGCCCGTACGCACTCCCCGATCGCCCGGAGATCCCCGAGGAATCCGCACGGGCATTCCTCCTCAGAGCCCTGACCGAAGAGTTCGGCCTCGCCCCATGGCCGGACGTCGTCAGCCGCCACGCTGAACTGCAGAACCAGTACGGCCACGACATCGAGTGGTCGCCGTACCCGGACTGACAGCTGTTGCTCCGGCTAGCCGGCCTGCCCAGCCGTCCTTCGTACTCCCCACGGAGTACTGGGAAGTGTCTGCCGTGGCCGGACGCTCAGCGCCGGCTGCATTGGGAGCCTGATCACCATGACGACTCAGCTACGGGCACCTAGCCCCCCGAAATTCGACAACGGACCAAAGAGATCACGGGCCAAGACCGCGCTGCCGTGGTTCATGCTGGCTGTGTGGATCGGGATGGTCGTGGGCGGCCTCTCACTGGCCGGCAAGCTCGACTCGGTGACTCGCGACAACCAGGCCGACTATCTGCCGGCCGGCGCTCAATCGACCAAGGTGCTCCTGGCCGAGGCCGGCCTGCCCGACGGTGGGGATGGCCTGCTCGTGGTCGTGTACGAACGAGCCGCCGGTATCCAACCGGGTGATCGGGCGGCGGCCGAACGCGACTACACCGAACTGGCGAAGCGATTCGGCAACGACGCTGACGCACCTGCGGAGATCGTCGAATCCAACCACGGCACGGCGCTGATGCTCGGGCTACCGCTGGACGACAACTGGGTCACCGATGAGGCCGAGGCCACCACGGTTGCGGATGCTCGTGCCCTTCTCGCCGACCGGCCGGCCGGTCTGAACGCCTATGTCACCGGTCCGTCAGCGATCGGGGCCGACATGGACGAGATCTTCGATGCCGTGGACGCGAGGTTGCTGCTCGCCACGGCGGTGGTGGTGGCGCTCCTGCTGATCCTGACCTACCGCAGTCCGCTGCTGTGGCTGGTACCACTCGTCTCGGTCGGGGTCGCGGCGGTCACGTCGATGGGTGCCGTGTATGCGCTCACCCAGGTCTTCGACTTCACCATCACGAGCATGAGCTCGGCGCTGCTGATCGTGCTGGTCTTCGGCGCAGGCACCGACTACGCCTTGCTCCTGGTGTCTCGCTACCGCGAGGAGTTGCACCACCACGAGCGCCCGATCGACGCGATGAAGGCGGCGCTGCGTGGGGCCGGCCCGGCCATCGCCGCTTCGGCAGCGACGGTAACGGCAGGTCTGTTGTGCCTGTTGGTCGCAGATCTCAACAGCACCAGCGGTCTCGGTCCGGTGGGTGCAGCGGGCATCGCGGCCTCGTTGCTGGTCATGCTGACGTTCTTCCCGGCCTTGCTGGTGGTGCTCGGACGCAGGATCTTCTGGCCGTTCATGCCGCGATTCGGGGCTGAGGCACGCCGGTCCGGATCGCGTTGGGCCAGGCTCGGTGAGCTGGTCGATCGTCGACGTGTGGTCAGTTGGGCCGCGCCGCTGGTGATCCTGGGCGCTCTCGCGCTGGGCTTGGTGGGTGCGAACGGCGCGCTTCCGCAGCTGGACCAGTTCGCCCGTTCCATTCCGGACTCGGTGACGGGTGCGAAGCTGATCGACGAGCGCTTCCCTGGTCAAGGCGGTCAGCCGGTCACGGTGATGAGTCGGCCGGACAAGAGCAGGGAGGTCCTGGCTGCCGTCCGGAGCACGTCCGGGGTTGCCGGCGCCGAGACCGGTCGGGCCGGCAAGGACTGGGTGGAGATCGAGGCGATCCCGGTCGACTCGCCGGAGAGCGCGGGCGAGACGGCGACGATCAAGCGGCTGCGGGACACCGTCCAGAAGGTGGCCGGTGACGCCGCGCTGGTCGGCGGGCCGAGTGCCGAGCTGCTGGACACGGACGAGACGAACAAGAGCGACCGCAATCGGGTGATGCCGTTGATCCTGCTGGTGGTGCTCGTGATCCTGGGGCTGCTGCTGCGGGCGGTCGTGGCTCCGTTGGTGCTGGTGGCAACCGTCGTGGTGTCGTTCTTCGGAGCCCTTGGACTGTGCAACCTGTTGTTCGACCGGGTGCTCGGATTCGGCGGCTGGGAGTCGTCGGTGCCCCTGATCGGGTTCCTCTTCCTGGTCGCACTCGGTGTCGACTACAACATCTTCTTGATGAGCCGGGTCCGTGAGGAAGCCGTCCGGTACGGGACGGTAGAGGGCACCAAGCGCGGCCTCGCGGTGACAGGCGGCGTGATCACCTCGGCCGGCGTCGTGCTGGCGGCGACGTTCGCGGTGCTCGCCTCGCTGCCGCTCGTCATGCTCATCGAGATCGGGGTCCTGGTCGCCGTCGGTGTGCTCATCGACACCTTGCTGGTGCGCTCCGTCGTGGTTCCCGCACTGACGATGTCGCTGGGCTCGCGGATGTGGTGGCCCGGCAAGCTCTCGCGCACAAGAGAGGACCGCGAGGAGGACCGGGTCGATGAAACCGTGTGAACGATGACGGCGCTCCGCCCGCCGGTAGCCGACAGGCTGCTGGCGGCGGGGTCGTTCGTGCTCGGCGTCGCCGCGGCGATCATGCTCGAGGTGGTCGACTTCGACGGCGAGCGCAGGGTGGATGTGTGGGCGGTCGCGCTGCTGGGCGCGATGGCGGCGCCGGTGTTGGCCCGCCGGCGCCGGCCGATCCTCGTCGTCCTCGCGGTCCTCGCCGTGTCGACGCCGTACCACATCCTCGACTACCCCCACGAGGCCACGATGCCGGCCTCACTCGTGGCGGCGTTCGCGGCGGCACGCTACAGCGAGCCGCAGCGGCGGCCCGTCGCCGTCCTGGTAGCGGTGGCCGCGGTGACCGTGCCTGTTCTGGCCGACGAGACGTCAGGGGCACTGAGCGATGCTCTCCTCGGCGTCGGCTGGCTCTTCATGGCCTTCTTCGCCGGGCTGGCGGTCCGCTTCCGTGGAAACTGGAAAGCCGTCGTCGCCGCGCGGCTGGAGCAGGAGCGTGCCGACGAGGTCGAGCGACGGGTCGCCGAGGAGCGGGTCCTGATCGCTGCCGAGCTGCACGACGTCCTGGCGCACGGCCTCGCCGTCGCGAACGTCCAGGCGTCCGTCGCCGCGCACCTGATCGACCAGCTGCCGGACCGCGGGCATCCGTCGCTGCAGGAGCTGTCCAGCACGCTGCACGACCTGTCGGACACGAGCCGGGCCACGCTCCAGGAGCTGCGCGCCGTTCTGGACGTCCTGCACGGGGGCGAGATCGAGCCGGCCGAGCCGGCGCCCCACCTCGGCGAGCTGCAGCGCCTGGTCGAGATGGCCGAGGCTGCTGATGTGCGGGTCGACCTGGAGACCGCCGGGCTACCGGACCACCTACCTTCGACGGTGTCCGTCGTGGCCTACCGGATCGTCCAGGAGTCACTCACCAATGTCATTCGGCACTCGACGGCCGGGCACGCGACCGTCCGACTCGACCAGGACGGCCACCGACTGCAGATCACAGTCGTCGATCACGGGCCCGCACAACCGAGCTCAAGGGTGACACCGGCCGGGTTCGGTATCGCCGGGATGACAGGACGAGCACAGGCCGTCGGCGGCGAGCTGTCCGCCGGCCCGGGCGAGTCCGGAGGATTCGAGGTGCGGGCCAGCCTGCCGCTGCCGGAGACCTGGCGGGTTCCCATGTGATCCGGGTCCTGCTCGCCGACGACCAGGCCCTGGTGCGCGCATTCGCAGTGCTGGTCAACTCCGCTGACGACATGGGGCAGGCGGATTCCTGGCCAAGGACACCCGCCCGCGAACCCGACAAAGGCGCGACCTGGGGTGCTCCTCGCGCTGTCAGCGAGCCGGTGCGGACGAAGCAGCGGGTGGCTTGCCGTTGAGGCGTTCACCGGGGCTCGCCACAGAGCAGCACTCTTCGCCCTCCGTACTCCGTGCGGAGTACCGGGAGATGTCTTCCGTGGGCGGACGATTCGGGCGGGCGGACCTGGGAGCGTGATCCGCACGGCGAAGTCGGGAGCCTCGAGGACGAACTCCCCGGCCTGTTCCACGAGATCGCCGACGCTCACCCACAACCCGACGAAGGAGCACCTACAGAATGGAACCGATCGAGCAAGGCCCACCGCGACGGTTGCTCGGGCGCCGCGGGTTCGTCGCCGGCGCGGCCGCCGCACTCGGCGCCGGCGTCGGAATCTCCGCAACGGCAGTCGCGACACGCGACGGCGGCACGAAGGATTCGCAAGTCTCGCTCACCGAGAAAGACATCACGCTTCGCGACCAAGATCTGAAGTTCATCGGCACGGAAGAGACCTTCTCGACTCCCGAGCTGATGAGGCTGAACTCCATCAACAAGGACCACATCGCGTTCCTCACGGAACTCGGTCTTGCGGATCTGGGCGAACGCCGCATTCGCGATATGGACCAGGGGGGACTCAACGTTCAAATCCTCTCCGCGCACACACCGTCCGTACAGAATGTCCCTGGGAAAAGGGGGATCGACTTCGCCTACCGCCTCAATCGGATGCTTGTCGAGGGACCGATGGCCAAGTACCCGGGCCGCTTCCAGGCATTCGCCACCTTGCCCTTGCAGAGCCCGGAGGCGGCGGCGGACGAACTGGAGCGATCGGTCCGCGAAGACGGCTTCCTGGGTGTACTGACCAACGGACACATCACCAAGAAGTACCTCGATCATGCCGATTTCGAGCCCGTACTGGCGCGTGCCCAAGCTCTCGACGTGCCGATCTACCTGCATCCCGGGTATCCAGCCGAGGAGATCTACGACATCTACTTCCGCACGACACGGTCGGGATACACGAAGGAGTTCCAGGACTACATCTTCAGTGGGTCCGGACTTGGCTGGCACCAAGAGGTGCTGATCCAATGCGTCCGGATGATCGCGTACGGGGTTTTCGACAGATTCCCCAAACTGAAGGTCATCGTGGGCCACATGGGTGAAGGCCTTCCGTTCTACTACGAGCGGATCGCCAACGACATGGGCGAGCCGACCGAGAACTCGCTCGAGAAGCCGTTCGAGCAGTACTTCCAGGACAACTTCTGGTTCACAACCAGTGCATTCTTCCAGGATGATCTGCTCCATCAGTTGCTGAAACACATCAGTGTGGATCGAGTGATGTTCGCAACCGACTATCCCTTCATCGACAGCATCAAAGAAGGGACCGACTGGTTCCGAGCAGTCGATCTTCCGCGTGCGGACAAGGAAAAGATCGCCTTCCGCAACGCCGAGAATCTGTTCGGCATCACGGTCTGACGCACCGGGGCCCGACCGACCGTGCCCGAAGTCCACCCGTACGCTCCCGGCGGCCGCGACTTCCCCGCCGCGCTACTCGACCTGCTGAAATGGCCCGATGCGAAAACTCGTGAGGGATCGGATGCCGGAGATCATCCGCGCGAAAGGCGAGGTGCCGATCGTGTACCAGGCCGAGCCCGACGAGTACCGGCGACGGCTGCGGGACAAGCTGGTCGAGGAGGTCGGCGAGTTCCTCGACGAGGGCGAGGGCGAGCGCGAGGCGGCGCTGGAGGAGCTGGCCGACGTACTCGAGGTCGTCCACGCGCTGGCCGTCGAGCTGGGCTCGAGCGCGGAGGAGCTCGAGCGAATCCGCTCGGCGAAGGTCGCGGAGCGCGGCGCGTTCGCGGAACGGGTCATCTGGTCCGACAGGTGAGGCGCCTGGCGTCAGTCAGTGGACTGTGACAGCAGGCGAATCCGCTGCCGATTCCGCTGCGGCGCTACTGGCCGCCGTACAACAACGCGAAGCCGAAGAAGACACCGGCCGCGACACCGACTCCAACCGTCTCGCCCCAGCCCGCGCCGTCGTGCTTGACGAATGCCCCGAACGCAACGCCGAACAGCAGTCCGCTGAACACGCCCGCCAACCAGTTCGGCGGCCTGGTCACCCGATCACGCATCTCCACATCATCCAGTACGCGGGGTTTCCGGCCGTACGGCGAAGTGGTCCGTGCCGGGGTCGTAGGCCAGCAGGTGCCTGGGGCGAAGCTCCTCGGAGGTGAGTACCGCGGGCTTCCCCACCGCCTGCGCGACGACTCGCAGGAAGGTGCACACGGCATCCAGCCCGGTCTGCCCCCGGACGTCGTCCGAGTGGAGGCCGAACTCGATCTCGTCTGCGGTCGAAAACCTCGTCGTCATGAAGAGACCGACGAGCGGCTGCACCGAGAGGGAGGCGGAGAGGTCGTCTGCCCCGGCGAAGATCTCGCGGACGCCGGGCAGGTCCGGCCGGCCGATCGAGGTGAAGCCGACCTGCCAGCCCTGCGAGACGACGGCAGCGATCGCCTTCTCCCAGTCCTTCACACCAGCGCCGAACACGTAGACGCCCAGCGGCTGCCCGTTCGTGCGCCCGAAGAAGTCGGCGACCTCGGACCACCTCGGAGTCTGCATCCCATGATCATCGCCGTACGGCGGCCGGCAGGGCGCGTGGATTTGTCGGTGGCGGGTGGGAGGGTCTGGACATGGATGCGGTGGACGAGCTGTTGGTGGGGTTCCTGGAGGCTCAGCGGGGGCGGGTGTTCGAGGTGCTTGCCGGGTTGGACGAGCGGCAGTTGCGGCAGGTCGTGCTGCCTTCGGGGTGGGCGCCTTTGGGGCTGGTGGAGCACCTGGGGTATGCGGAGCGGCACTGGTTTCAGCAGGTGATGCTGGGGGCGGCCGAGCCAGTGCCTTGGGAGGACGACGAGGACAACGACAGTGGGCCGTTGTCGACGACGCGGAGTACGGAGGTGGTGTTCGGGTTCTACCGGGACGAGATCGCGCGGGCCAACGACGTACTGGCTTCGACTTCGTTGTCGGCGGCACCGATCGGGCGGCACGGGGTCGGGCCGGAGCCGGCTGAGTTGCGGGTGATCGTGCTGCACATGATCGAGGAGACGGCGCGGCATCTCGGGCATCTGGACGCGGCGCGGGAGCTGATCGACGGCGCGGTCGGGCTCGGGCAGGACGAGTGGTGAGACGGAGTGCGGCGGTTGCATGGAACCGCCAAGTGGTCGGCGGGCAGGACGAGTGGTGAGACGGAGTGCGGCGGGTGGACGGAACCGCGACGTGGTCGGCGGCGGTTTCGGCGACCACGGCGTCTTCGGCCCTCGGCCTGACCGGGTAAGCGCCGTACGGGCCGAGGCGATCCGCCGGGATCGCGGACGGCGAAGCCTGATCGGCGATGCGCGGGCGCTGCCCGGCCTGAGCGGCGACATCGAACGAGATCGAGTGCGAGATGCCACCGGCTGCCTCGGTGCAGGAGGCGGTGGAGGCGATCGCGTGCGGCCTCGGGACGCGGGCCGAGACCGAGCCGTTGTGGTCGAGCCCGAGGTGCCTCATGGCGATGCCGGGCCGGCTGACGCCGCTCGGTTGAAGCTTGTACGGACTGAGACGGGCGCGCTGCGGCCCGGCGCCGAGGAGCGGGAGGGCGGGGCTGGCATCCTCTGCGGATGGTGATCGAGCGGCGCAGTCCGTGGTGGCGGGGGTCGGTGAGTTCGGACCTCGCGGAGTTCCTGGTGGCGTTCTCGTACGGGCAGGTCAGCGAGATCGTGCCGGCCCGGTGCAACGGGTGCGGGGACTCGGTGTTCGTGGTCGGGATCGACGACGAGCACGGGTACGCCGTACGACGCTGCGCCGGCTGCGACAGTCCCTGGGTGATGCTCGGCGGGAGCGGGTGGGCCGCGATCGAGCGGGCGGTCTGCCCGTGCGGCGGTGAGCTGTTCGAGGTCGCGGCGGGGTTCGCCGAACGTGTCGACGGGGAGCTCGGCTGGGTGTATCTCGCGCTGCGCTGCACGACGGACGACGTACTCGGCCTGTACGGCGACTGGCGGATCGCCGCGCGTCCGACCCGCAAGCTGCTCGATCTGGTCTGAGCCCGGCACGCCTGGAACTCAGCCGAGTCCGCTGCTCCCTCACCCCGGCTCAGCCGAGCCCGCTGCTCCCGCACCCCGGGCCCCGCCGAGTCCGCTGCTCCCTCACCCCGGCTCAGCCGAGCCCGCTGCTCCCGCACCCCGGGCCCCGCCGAGCCCGCTGCTCCCGCAACCCCAAGCCCCGCCGAGTCCGCTCCTCCTCACGCCCGGCTCAGCCGAGTCCGCTGCTCCCGCAACCCCGGGCCCCGCCGAGCCCGCTGCTCCCGCAACCCCAAGCCCCGCCGAGTCCGCTCCTCCTCACGCCCGGCTCAGCCGAGTCCGCTGCTCCCGCAACCCCGGCCCCGCCGGCTTCTCCACGCCCAGCTCCAAGAGCTGCCGGCGGCGAGTGCGTTCGACCGCGTGGCGGCGGCCGCGCCGGAAGGTGCGCTCGCCCTGCCGGCTGGATCCGCGCTGGGCGAGCAGCTTCATCAGCACCTGGGCCTCGAACCGGTTGCCGACGTCTGCCAGGGGCCGTAGGACGTGGATCGCGTCGTCGATGCGGCCCTGCTGGGCGAGGTCCTCGGCCAGCCGCTTGGCAGCGAACGGGTCGCCGGCGTCGGCTCGGGAACGTCCCGCCTCCACCGCCGTACTTCTGGGGGTGCCGCCTGGCAGGATCAGGCGCACCGAGTCGAGGAGGGGCGAGATGGCGTTGCGGTGGTACTCAGTGGTGGTGGACTGTGCCGACGTGAAAGCGCAGGCGGCCTGGTGGGCCGAGGCGCTGGACTGGCGGCTGATCATCGCGACCGACGACGAGTGCGTGATCATCCCGTCGTGGGTGGACGAGCAGGCGATGCGTGAGATTCCGTGGGAGCGGGTCGGACCGGGCATCGTGTTCGTGCCGGTGCCGGAGGGCAAGGCGGTGAAGAACCGGCTGCACCTGGACTTCGCGCCCCACACCAGCCAGGACCGCGACGCCGAGATTGCCCGGCTGGAAACTCTCGGCGCCAGACGCGTCGACGTCGGCCAGCCCGACGGCCCGAGCTGGACCGTGCTGGCCGACCCCGAAGGCAACGAGTTCTGCGTCCTCAGCTCCCGGGACAGCTGAGGTCAGCCAGTACGCCGGGCGTAGCGTCAGGCAGCGCAACCTGCAGGGCGCCAGCCCGGACCGCCCGACTAGGCGTGAGATGCAGAGCGCGGGCGCGGGATGCGTGGTGCAGAGCGCAGGGCGCGTCGCGCAAACTGCTGGGTGCGTGGCGCGAGGCGCGGCCGGCCGCCGATCAGCGGGTCGTGATCTCGATCGGGATCGACGGCGCGAAGCCTTCGCACGCCTTGGCGAGCTCATCCACCGTGAGCTTCCCCGCGAACAGCTCCGGATCCGGACGGAAGTGCACCGTCGTACCAGTGGATGCAGCCCCCGGCAGCGACACCAGCGGCCCGCGCGGTACGCCGTACTCGTAGCGCCGCGTCCAGCTGCCCTCGGTGCGGTGGTTCGTGTGGATCGCCCACGCGCTCAGTGCGACGACGACCGACATGCCGTGCCGCGGGCGCCCGTCCGGCAGAAGCGGCGTGGAAGGGTTGCCGAAGAAGCGCAGGTCGCGGGTCGCCATGATCGGCTTCACCATCGGTACGCCGTCGTCGTCGAACCGCACGAACGTGCCGCGCCCGTCGTCGGAGACCTCGATCGAGCCGTCCTCGTGCAGTACGACGCGCGCCCGCGTCGCCGTGCCCTCGACGCCCTCGTCGAGCGGATAGGCGATCGCCTCCAACGCCTGGTGCAGCAGATCGCCGTACTGCCCCGGATCAGCTCGAATCGCGTCGATGTGCGCAGTGTCGGCGACCGACAGCCAGCTGTGCGAGCTCAGCCGCAGATCGATGAACGGGATCGTGTCCCCCGGAAGCACATAACGGTCGATCTCGATGAACCCGCGCCGCTGCGCGAAGTGCAACCCTTCGGAGTTGCTCGCGAGCACGATCGTCTCGACGTCCGACGCGCCCAACGATTCGGCCGTCGCCAGCCCGCGCCGGTACAGCTGCTCGCCGTACCCGCGCTGCCGGTACGCCGGAAGCACGCGCGCGATCACCGTCGCGGCGGGCGAGTCCGACGGCGGCCGCACCGTCGAGCACCCGACCGCGACGCCATCGGCGTACAAGACCTCGAGATGGTTGCGCCCGGCCCGTTCCCGGACGTCGTCGGTGGACAACGGCGCCGTCGGGATGATCGCGTTGTGCACCTCCCGCCAGTCCTCGACCAGCCGGTCGTCCCCCGCCTCCACCACAACCATCCGCAGCTCACTCACCCGACCACCCAACCCCGCCGCAGCACCCAGGTCAACCGACTTCCAGGAGCCCCGATGTTCAACCACACCCCACCCGGCTACACCTGCCCGTTCTGCCGCCTCGCCGCCGGCGGCGAGGACGAGTTCACCACCCAGCACGACGTCGTACGCCGCACCTCGACAGCTATCGCCTTCGTAGCCTCCCGCTGGTGGCCGAACAACCAAGGCCACGTGCACGTCTTCCCGCGGTACGTCGGTGACGAGCTCAACAACACCCGTCACCTCACCGAGCCCGCTACCGCCGCCGAACGTGCGCCGTACGTCGAGAAGCTGCGGACCTTCCTCGCGAAATGATGACCCCATGACCTCCGCGACGCACGAACTGCTGCCTCAGGCAACCAACCCGCCCCTCGGTCGGGTCGTGTTCCTGAACGGGACCTCCAGCTCCGGCAAGTCGACCGTCGCGGAGGAACTCCTGCGCACGCTCGACGGCGCTTGGTACCACCTGGCCGTCGACCACTATCACCGTGCGCGCTCGCGGCACGACTGGACCGACGAGGAGTTCCTGCCGATCTTCCAGCGCACGGTCCTCGGCTTCCACCGGGTGGTCGCCGGCATGGCCTCGGCGGGCAACGACGTCGTCGTCGACCACATCCTCGGCGAACGCTGGCGCCTGACCGACTGCCTGCAGGTCTTCGCCGGATTCCCGGTCTACCTCGTCGGCATCCACTGCGCCCTCCCCGAGCTCGAACGCCGGGAACAAGCCCGAGGCAACCGAACCATCGGCCGCGCCGCCCTGCAGTTCCCCCTCGTCCACCAGCAACTGCAGTACGACGTCGAGGTCCACACCGACCAGCAAACGCCCGCCGAGTGCGCGGCCCAGATCGCCCACCGCCTGACCACCCCACCCGCAGCCTTCGCCGAGCTACAGATTCAGTAAGCCCCGCGCCGCCGCATCGCCCGAGGCCGCCCGTCCGGGTCGTACACGTGATCGAAGATCGGCCGAGCCCACACCCGTTGCCACCGGCTCACCCTTGCAGGCCGATGGCAACGAACCTGCCCCGGCGGACGCTCGCCCACCTCGCCGCCCGCATGCCAAGCATCCAAGGCTTCCGCCGTACGACGCCAGGCATCGAACCCCGCGGCCGGATCGAGCTCCGCGGAAGCTCCAAGATGCTCCGACCACAATTCCGAGCGCAAGGAACGAGCAACGTCCGGCGCAATCACCGCACACGTCAACTCACTGTCGTTGGTCCAAGAGCGCCGGTTGAAGTTGTCCGACCCACAGGCAAACCACTCGTCATCGACAATGCAAACCTTCGCGTGCACATAGATCGGCACCCCGTCAGCATTCTCCAGATCGTAAACAGCACAACGATCCGACCGCAGCAACGCCAAAGCCCGCCGCTGACCATCCAACGCCGGCGGCCCGCTGAACCGCCCGTCCGCATCAGGGAACCGCGGTACGACCACAATCACCCGCAACTCAGGCGACCGCTCCAACGCCTCCTGCAGGGCAGCAGCCACGTCCCGCGACCAGAAGTACTGATCCTCGATGTAGATCAACGACCGCGCCCGCCGCAACGCCTTCAAATACCCCCGCGCAACGCTGTACTCCCCGTGCGGCGCAAACGGAAAGCCCGGATGCTTGTGCGCATACGTCCGCAACACCTGTACGGCGTGCCGCCCCGCCTCCGGCGGATCAGGGAACGACTCCGGCAACGGCGAGGGATGCCGCGGCATCCGCGACCACCGCTGCACGAGCAGCCGGTACGGCGTCCGCCGGTCGAGCGGGTGCGGATCGTCCCACCGCTCGATGAAGCACCGCAACAGATCGCCGACGACCGGCCCGCGGATCTCCAGCGCCACGTCGTGCCACGGCGTGTGCGATCCGTACCGCGGATCCATCGGCGCCTGCTGCGGATCCCCGCGGTGCGACGCGTCGTCGCGCCGCTGGTGCGACAGGTCGATCCCGCCGACAAAGGCGACGTCGGCGGCCGGATCGTCCCGGTGCCGGATCACGAACAGCTTCTGGTGGTGCGACGCCAGCCGCCGTACGCGCTGATCGAGCAGCACCTCCGCGCCCGCCTCGTTGAGCTCGGTGCCGAGCCGCTGGTTCTCCTGCGCGTTGAAGCTGACGTGGTCCGAGTGCGACCGCCACAGCAGCCCGCGCACCTCGACCCCGTTCCGCGCGAGGTCGCACAGCACCTCGCCGACGGTCGTCCCGTCGTCGATCAGCGCCTCGTCCTGGTCCCCGCGCCAGTCGGTGAAGTAGACCCGGTCGCCTTTCGACAGCCCGCACAGTTCGTCGTACAAACGTGCGAAGTACGTCGCGCCGTGGACGAGCGGGCGGACCAGGTTCCCCTCGGTCCAGGCCCCGTCCCGATCGATCTCCGTCGCGGGATTGCCACGCTCGGTGGCCGTGAGGAACCAGTCATACTTCATTCCTCTCCAGTGCCCAGGCGGTCCGAGACCATGAGAGGCTGCCGACGATGCGCACCCGAAACTGGCTCCTGCTCCTCGGTCTCCCGGCGTCGATGGCCTGGTCCGTCGTCGTGAACTTCTCGATGCCGAGCTGGTTCGACCCCGGTGAGGACTGCGCGCTGACGCTCGGCCGCGCGTCCAGCGCCGGCGCGACCGTGCGCGAGTCCTGGTTCCCGCCTCGCGCCACCTGCGACTTCGGAGACGGCCAGGTCTACGACTTCGTCTCCCCCGCCAGGACCGTCGTGCTGACCGTGACCGGCGTTCTCATCGCGTTGGTGCTCGCAGTCGGCCTCGTGCTCTGGGTGAAGAGCCTGTTCCAGCAAGACGAAGCACCGCACTCACAAGACAGCGTCGACCTTCGCCAGCGCAGATTCGCACACCTCACCAGCGCGCTCGTCCTCGGCGCCCTCGGCACCGGCGCCCTGCTCTGCCTGGTCGTCGTCGGCCTGGTCTTTGGTGGCCCGCCCGGCATCCTCACCGCCGTCCTGGGCGGCGCAGTCGGCCTCGCCGCAGCAGCCGGGGCACTGGATCGCTCCGTCGGCCCACTCCCGAGTACGGCGGCCCAGTCGCGCCGCCGCGGCGCGTTCGCCACCGCGATCCTGCTCGTCTGCACCGCGATCGGGATCGTCCCACGCTTCCCTGTCCCGCAGTTCGGGATCCTCGTCCTCGCCGCCGCACTGTTCGCGGTCACCGTCCTGATCCAGTGGTCCCGCGCCGGTAATCAAGACAATACCTTTGCTAATACGGATTAGCTTCTTGACCTCACCCGAGCCAGCCTCACACACTCGGCACGAACCAGCACGCCGCCCCCGTGAGAGGACCTCGAGATGCCGAACCTCAGCCGCCGCACCCTGCTCCGCGGCACCGCCGCCCTCGGCCTCGGCGCAGCCGCCACCACCGGCCGGACCCAGGCCCACGCCGCCCCGGGCGGATTCCCGGACTACGCGTTCACCCGCGTCGCCTTCGACAAGTCGAAGCTGCGCTACAACCCCACCGGCGAGCTGATCTTTCCCAGCGTCCGCGGCACCGTCGGCCGGATCAGCAACGCGCTCGGCCGCTTCTACCTGTACTACGCACCGCACGACGCCCCCGGCGGCCTGTGCCTGGCGTACTCGAACTCCCTCGGCGGCCCGTACACGGAGTACCCGAACAACCCGATCATCAGCCGCACGTGGTCCCCGCACTACAACGTCTCGCACGTCTCGTCCCCGCACTCGCTCTGGAACGACGACGTCAACGAGCTCTGGCTGTACTTCCACGGCGAGAACACCACCACCCGCCTGGCCCGCTCCACCGACGGCATCCACTTCACCTACGACAAGGTCGTGCTCTCCACGTCGATGCTCCCGGCCGGTACGACGGAAGCGTCGTACGCGCGGGTGTTCCGCCATGACCTGCCGGCCCGGAACGCGCGCTACGTGATGGTCTTCATGATCAACACCACCGCGAACCGGCGCTCGATCGGCTGGGGCTGGTCCCCCGACGGCCGGAGCTGGACCTTCTCGCAGACCCCGCTGATCACCCCGCAGGAGGTCGGCGCGCGCGACGTCGGCGCCCCGGCCGTTGCCTCGCGCAACGGTTCGACGTACGTCGTCTACCACACCGACATCGGCTCCGGCGGCTCGATGCGGATCACCGAGGTGGGCAACGACTTCAGCCGCCGCAACCACCTCGGCGTCTTCCACGCGCCGCTGGCCGGCGCGCCCGACAACGGCCGCTGTGCCGCGCCGGCGTTCGGCTCCGACAACGGTGTCGAGTACATGATCTACGAGGCCGGCGCCCGCCTCGAAGGCTCGATCGCCATCGCGAAAGCTGTCTAGGCCGGCCGGATGTTCTGGTTCAGGTGGAACACGTTGTCCGGGTCGTACTCCCGTTTCACCTGAGCCAGCCGCCGGTAGTTCTCCTCGCCGTACCCGGCGACCACCCGGTCCTGCCCCTCGTCCCCGATGAAGTTCAGGTAGACCGCGCCCGTCGACCACTCCTTGACGTCGGCGCACACGTCCCGCGCCCACTGGACTCCGCGCGCGTCGTCCGCCGCGTCCGACCACACCCCGAACGGATGCACGACCCAGGCCGCCGACCGGTGCGGCAACGGCCACCGGTCCGCTTCCCGCGCGACCGCGCCGCCCCACGGCACGATCATCTGCTGCGAGGGCGACGGGGCCGGCATGTCGGCCGCCCGCGCGCAGAAGGCCGCGATCGCCGCGTCCGGCAGCTCTCGAAGATGTTCGGCCGACCAGTAGTGCCGGAAGCCCGGTGGGTCGTCAAGCGCCGACTGCAGTGCGGCGTACGGCATCTCGGCGACCATCACGCCCTCCGGCGACAGGTCGAACATCGGTGTGAACACGTCCCGCGTCTGCGCCTCGTCACCCATGTAGACCGCCGCCGTGGCCACCAGCGGTTCGCCCTGGAGATGCAGCGGCACGAACTCCTCCGGCGGACCGGTCAGGTAGAACACTCCTCCGCCGAGCTCCTCCGGCGCACCGCCGTCGACCAGATCCCGATAGGCCTGTACGACGTCAGGCCCGGCCTCGGCGGGCCACATCAGCAACGCCAGCGTCACGGCCGGCAGCACCTGCAGCCGGAACGTCAGTGCCGTCGCCGCGCCGAAGTTCCCGCCGCCACCGTGCAGCGCCCAGAACAGCTCGGTGTTGCGCGTCTCGTCGGCGATCACCAGTTCCCCTTCGGCCGTGATCAGCTCGACCGACACCAGGCTGTCGCAGGCCAGACCCCACTTGCGCTCCAGCCAGCCGGACCCGCCGCCGAGCGTGAGCCCGGCGACGCCGGTCGTCGAGACCCGGCCGCCCGTCGTACCGAGCCAGTACGGCTGGCACATCCTGTCGAAGTCCCCCCAGGTCGCCCCGCCGCCGACTCGGGCGATCCGCGCGTCGGCGTCGACCTGGACCGTGTTCAGCCGGCGCAGGTCGACGACGAGTCCACCGTCGCTGACCCCCGTTCCCGCCACGCCGTGCCCGCCTCCGCGGACCGCGATCTCGAGTCCCTGCTCGACGCCGTACCGGACCGCTGCCCCGACGTCGGCCGCCGACTCGCACTGCGCGATCATCGCCGGGCGTTTGTCGATCATCGCGTTGAACACCGTGCGCGCCTGCTCGTAGTCCTGGTCGCCCGCCCGCAGCAACCGGCCCCCGAACCCGAGTGGGCGCGTGATCATCGTGTCGGACATGGGAACTCCCCCTCGATCGCCAATCCCCAGCTGACACGCTCGATGCTGCGCCCGCCCAGCCTCCTGGTCAACGCCTCGAAACCCTCGTGCACCAACGGCTCCCGCCCGATCACACCCCGCACCCAGAATCCGACTTTGTGCACGGATCAGCCGCCGCAGGGGCGATTCGGTGACTGGCCGGTGCTCAAAGTCTGGCTTCGGGGCGGTGGCAATCGCTTGCCGACTAGGCTGGGTGGATGCTCGACTCTTCCGTGATCGGCGACAGCACCCGGACGCTCACCGAGGACGAGGTCACCACCTTCGTCCAGGACTCGCTCGCCTCCGCCAGGCTCGACGGACGCAGCCTCTGCGTGATCGTGCCGGACGCCACCCGTAGCTGCCCGCTGCCGCTGCTGCTGCGGGCCGTCCACAGCGCGGTCGCCGGACGGGTCAGCAGGCTCACCGTGCTCGTTGCCCTGGGCACCCACGCGGAGATGTCGCCGGACGCGCTGCGCGAGCACCTCGGCGGCGAGTACGACGTACTGAACCACGAGTGGTGGAAGCCCGAGACCTTCGCCGACCTCGGCACGATCAGCGCGGAGCGGATCGGCGAGATCTCCGACGGCCGCCTGCACCAGGAGGTCTCCGTCAAGCTCAACCGGGCCGTCGTGGAGCACGACGTCGCCCTGGTGGTCGGCCCGGTCTTCCCGCACGAGGTCGTCGGCTTCTCCGGCGGCAACAAGTACTTCTTCCCCGGCGTCGCGGGCCAGGAGGTGATCGACCTGTCGCACTGGCTCGGCGCGCTGATCACCAGCGCGAGCATCATCGGTACGACGGGAACGACGCCGGTCCGCGCGCTGATCGACGAGGCCGCGGCGCTGATCCCGGCCGAGAAGCTCGCGCTGTCACTGGTCGTCGAGTCCGGCACGCACAACCTGCACGCCGTCGCGTTCGGCGACACCCAGTCGTCGTGGCAGGCGGCCGCCGAGATCTCGGCGCAGACCCACGTCAGGTACCTCGACCACCCCGTCCGCCGGATCGTCTCGTTGATGCCTTCGCGCTACCAGGACATCTGGACGGCCGCCAAGGGCTTCTACAAGGTCGAGCCGGTCGTCGCGGACGGCGGTGAGGTGATCCTGTACGCGCCGCACGTCCGGCAACTGGCCGCGATGCACCCGGAGATCGAGCAGATCGGGTACCACTGCCGCGACTACTTCGTCGGCCAGTGGGAGAAGTTCCGCGACCTGCACTGGGGCGTGCTCGCGCACTCCACCCACCTGCGCGGCGCCGGCACCTGGGACCCGGCCACCGGCGAGCACCTCCGCGTCGAGGTCACGCTGTCGACCGGCATCGCAGAGGACGTCGTACGCCGGGCCAACCTCAACCACCTGGCCCCGGCCGACTTCGACCTCACGGCGTACGAGAACGACCCCGAGACCCTGGTCATCCCCAACGCCGGCGAGATCCTCCACCGGCTCCGTTAGCTCTCCGGGCTCAGCCTCGGCCTCGGGAGCTTCCGCGCCACCGCGTCCGCCTCGGCCTTCGCCGCCTCGACCGCCAGGCGCAGCGCGTCGACGACGTACGTCGGCACCCGCAGGCCCTTGCGGCTGGCCCACAGCAGCTCGTGCTCGACCCGGGCGATCTGCTGCGCGTGATGCACGACGTCCGAGTCCTGCGCGGACATCCCGAGCGCCTCCATCACGCGCCCGAAGTCGGCCCGCTGCCGCTTGTGGTCGACGCCGACCGGCGTGAACGTCAACCGCCGCAACGACCGGACCAGCCACTTCTGCCAGCCGCCCAGCTGCCCCCACAACCCGCGGGACGACATCTGGTAGAAGGCGAAGTGCCCGGGCTCCTGCCGCCGGATCGGCGCGATCACGGTCTCCGAGATCGCCCGCTCGTCCATCTCCCGCAGCCCGTTGTGCAGCTGCCCGTACGCGAGCACGGCGGACCGCTCGGTCGCCATACCGGTCAGGTAGTACAGCATCCGGCTGACATCCTGGACCGGCCCGAACCGGCCGAGCGCACCGAGAAGCCGCAGCCGGATCGACACCTGGTTCAGGTCGGCCTTCAGCGGGTCGAGCCCGATGATCGCCTGCAGCTTGTCCAGGATCTCGCCGTGGCGGGTCTCCTGCGGCATCCAGACGTCGGCGTAGAAGTGCCGGTCGACCTCCGGCGGGTTGGGCAGCAGCGCGGCCAGTTCCAGCACGTTGCGCTCGACCTCGAGCTCGACGCGGGCCATGTAGCTCAGCACCGGGCCGAACCGGCGCGCGATCAGCCCCGGCTGCGCCATCGAGTAGTCGACACTGTCCAGGTCGATCGGCGGGTGCTCCTCGCCCAGCCGATCGACGTGTTCGCTCAGCCGGTCGTCCAGCTTGTCGCGTCCGCTCATCCGACCGGCCCGCCGTGGGTCGTCGCAGCGTTCACGTCCGCCTCCTCACGAGACAGTTGGGCAGGGTCACCAGAATAAAGAACGGTTGTTCTTTGACCTAACGACTTACCGGCCGCGGCAACAGTGAATCCGTTCACACTGCGGGCAGTGAGCACGTGGTCGTGCGGCCGGGGAGTACTTCGGAGCGGAAGCCGGACCGGATCGGACCAAGCTAACCCTTACCTCCCACCCTAACCCGCCGGTAACCTTCCGGTCATGGATCAGACCGAGGTCGTCGTGGTGGGGTCGGGATTCGCCGGGCTGTGCATGGCGATCAAACTGCGCGCCGCGGGGATCGAGGACTTCGTCGTGCTCGAGCAGGCCGAGCGCCTCGGCGGCACCTGGCGGGACAACACCTACCCCGGCTGCGCGTGCGACGTCCCGTCGTACCTCTACTCGTTCTCGTTCGAGCAGAACCCGCGCTGGCGGCGGATGTTCGCGCCCTGGGACGAGATCCTCGCCTACCTCGAGCACTGCGCGACCAAGTACGGCGTCGCCGGCAAGATCCGGTACGGCGCGGAGGTCACCGAGGCCGTCTTCGACGAGGCGACCAGCCGGTGGACGGTGACGATCAACGGCGACGAGACGCTCGAGACCCGCGCCCTGGTCGCCGGGGTCGGCAACCTGCACCAGCCGAAGTTCCCCGACCTGCCCGGCCTGGACACGTTCGCCGGCCCGGCCTTCCACTCCGCCCAGTGGGACCACAGCCAGGACCTGACCGGCCGCCGGGTCGCCGTGGTCGGGACCGGCGCCAGCGCGATCCAGTTCGTGCCGCGGATCGCCGAGCAGGTCGCGCACCTGGATGTCTACCAGCGCACCGCGCCCTGGGTTACCGGTAAGCCCGACCGCGCGATCGGCCCGCGCGAACAGGCTCTGCACGCCCGCTTCCCCGCCGGGCAGCGCGTGATCCGCGACGCGATCTTCTGGGGTCTGGAAGCGCGAGGTCTCGGCTTCGCGGGCAACCCGAAACTGATGAAGGGCCTGGAACTGCAGGCCCGTCGCCACCTCCGCAAGCAGGTGAAGGACCCGGTACTGCGGGCCAAGCTGACGCCGGACTACCAGATCGGCTGCAAGCGGATCCTGCTCTCCAACGACTACTACCCGGCGCTCACCCGCCCCAACGTCGACGTGGTCACGACCCCGATCAGCCGGATCACCGAGACCGGCGTGATCGATGCCGACGGCACCGAACGGCCGGCCGACGTACTGGTCCTCGGCACCGGTTTCGAGGTCTCCGGCAACCTGACCCGGATGCGGATCCTCGGCCGCGACGGCACCGACCTGGCCGACCACTGGAAGCAGCACGGCATCGGAGCCCACCTCGGCATCACCGTGGCCGGCTACCCGAACCTCTTCCTCCTGGTCGGCCCGAACACCGGGCTCGGCCACTCCTCGATGGTCTTCATGATCGAGGCCCAGGTCCGGTACGTCGTCCAGGCGCTGCGCCTGCTCGGCCGCGCTTCGGCGGTCGAGGTCCGCGAGGACGTGCAGGAGCGGTTCGTCGACGAGGTCCAGCAGCGGCTCGACCACACCGTCTGGGAGTCCGGCTGCAACAGCTGGTACCTGGACGACCAGGGCCGCAACTCGACGATCTGGCCCGAGTTCACGGTCGGCTACTGGCGCCGGACCCGGCGCCTCAACCCGACGGACTTCGTGCTCACCCGGGGATGACCCGGACGCCGGAGGTCGTAGCGCTCAGGGTCCGCCGTACGACCAAGGGATGAGCCGAAGACGGGTCCAAGGGCCGATGTCCGGACGGCTTCCGCGCAGCACCATGGTTGCTATGAACATCATTCAGATCTTGAGCGCAGTCGTCATCGTCGGCGGTGTCGTGATCACCGCCCTGATCGCCATCGTCCCGACGCTCGTCGACCGCTAGGGCCGCCGCTGCGGCCCTGGCGGATCAGACGGTCAGGTGGGCCAGCAGGTCCTGCCGGGTCAGGACGCCGACCGGCTTGCCATCGTCCAGCACCATCAGCGCGTCCCGGCCCTCCAGCAGCGCGACCGCCTTCGCGACCTCCTCGCCGGCCCCCAGCGACGGCAGTGCCTCGTCCATGTGCAGCTCGACGATGTCGGCCAGCCGGGCCTTGCCCGTGTACAGCGCGTCCATCAGCGTCTTGGCCGACACCGACCCGGCCACCTCGGCCGCCATCACCGGCGGCTCGGCCCGGACCACCGGCATCTGCGAGACGCTGTACTCGCGCAGGATCTCGATCGCCTCGGCGATCGTCTCGTGCGGGTGGGTGTGCACCAGCGGCGGCATGCTGCCGTCCTTGCCGGCCAGCACCTCGCCGAGCGTCGTGCCCTGCCGGCTGTGCGCGAGGAAGCCGTACTGCGCCAGCCAGTCGTCGTTGAACACCTTGGTCAGGTAGCCCCGGCCGCCGTCCGGCAGCAGCACGACGATCACCGCGTCGGGGTCGTCGATCTCCTGGGCCAGCCGGATCGCAGCGGCCGCCGCCATCCCGGCCGAGCCGCCGACCAGCATCGCCTCTTCACGGGCCAGCCGCCGGGTGATCGCGAACGAGTCCGCGTCCGAGACCTCGATGATCCGGTCGGCGATGGTCTTGTCGTAGGTCTCCGGCCAGAAGTCCTCACCGACGCCCTCGACCAGGTACGGCCGGCCGGAGCCGCCGGAGTAGACCGAGCCCTCCGGGTCCGCGCCGATGACCTGCACCTTGCCGCCGGAGACCTCCTTGAGGTACTTGCCGGTGCCGCTGATCGTGCCGCCGGTGCCGACGCCCGCGACGAAGTGCGTGATCTTGCCCTCGGTCTGCTCCCAGATCTCCGGGCCGGTCGACTCGTAGTGCGAGATCGGGTTGTTCACGTTGGCGTACTGGTTCGGCTTCCAGGCGCCCTCGATCTCGCGGACCAGCCGGTCGGAGACGTTGTAGTAGGAGTCCGGGTGCTCCGGCGCGACCGCGGTCGGGCAGACCACGACCTCCGCGCCGTACGCCTTGAGCACGTTGCGCTTGTCCTCGCTGACCTTGTCAGGGCAGACGAAGACGCACTTGTAGCCCTTCTGCTGGGCCACCATCGCCAGCCCGACGCCGGTGTTGCCCGACGTCGGCTCGACGATCGTGCCGCCGGGCTTGAGCTCGCCGGAGGCCTCCGCGGCCTCGACCATCCGGACCGCGATCCGGTCCTTCACCGAGCCGCCGGGGTTGAAGTACTCGACCTTGGCGAGGACGAGCGGCTTGGCGCCGTCGGTCGTCTTCGTCAGGCGTACCAGCGGGGTGTTGCCGACCAGGTCCAGGAGTGAGTTCGCGTAGCGCACGGATCTCACTGTATGGGACGCCGCGTGTTTCCCCCTATTTCACTTGCTTCAACGCTACTGCGTGTAATCCTTGGGGGTATGAGCACAGCCCGGGCCGCGAAGCGACTGGCCCAGGCCGCAGCCTTCGGTGGTGGGGGACTAGGACTGATCGGGGCGACGCTGTACGGCGTACTGACCGCGGAGGCGCGGTACGCCAAGCGCGTGATCGGCCCGATGAAGGCTCACCCGGCCAAGGGCGACGGTCTGTACGGCCGGTATCCAGGTCATCCGATCACGCTCGCGATGATCGGAGACTCCAGCGCGGCCGGATACGGAACGTCGTCACCCGACGAGACCCCCGGCGTCCTGCTGGCCTGCGGTCTGGCCGAGCTGGCCAAGCGCCCGGTCCGGCTGGTCGACGTGTCGAAGGTCGGGGCGAAGTCCACCGACCTCGCGCCGCAGATCGACACCGCGTTGCTGTCCGGCCCGCACGTCGCCGCGATCCTGATCGGCGTGAACGACGTGAAGGCGCAGATGCCGCCGTCGGTCTCGGTCCGGCTGCTCGACCACGCCGTCCGGCGGCTGCGGGCGGCGAACTGCGAGGTGGTCGTAGGCACCTGCCCCGATCTCGGCGTGGTCCGGCCGATCATGCCGCCGCTGCGGCAGGTCGCCCGGTCCTGGAGCCAGCGGCTCGCGGCCGCGCAGACGATCGCCGTGGTCGAGGCCGGCGGGCGATCGGTCTCGATGGGGTCGCTGCTCAACGAGGCGTTCCGGACCGACCCGCAGATGTTCGGGCCGGACCGGTTCCACCCGTCCGTCACCGGGTACGCCGCGGCCGCCGCGGCGCTGCTGCCGTCGGTCGCCGCGGCGATGGGTGTCGGGACGGAGTCGTTCGTCCAGCCCGAGGCCTTCCGTGGTGAGGCCGTGCTCCCGATCGCGGAGGCCGCCGTACAGGCTGTGCGGACCGCGGGCACTGAGGTCGCCGCGACCGAGGTCGCCGGGCGCGAGCGTGGACCGCGTGGCCGTTGGGCGCAGCTCCGGCACCGGCGCCGGCACCCGAAGGCCGACATCGAACGCGTCGACGACCCCGCCGACGAGCGCGGGCCCGAAGCCGGCAAGTCGATGGTCGGTTCGCCGTCCTGACCGGACTTTCGGCCGGTGGTCCGGATCGGTGCCGACGGCCCGGATCGCCGTACTGGAAGGGTTGTCGCGCGATCGTGCGTCCGCTGAGCGGCGACTTTCATCAAGAGGGCCTTGCCTGCACGGGCTTCGTGATGCACAGTCGATAACAACCGCACGACCCCGACGACGGGAGGCGACGATGGGCCTGAACCACTCCGAGGAAACCCACAAACGTCTGGTGGAGAAGGTGCCCCAGTGCACCGGACGCGAGATGACCGAGTGGTTCGGCCTGATGAACGACGGACCGTCGTTCTCACGCTTCGACGACAGGGTGAGATGGCTTTCCAGCGAGTACGCCCTCGCGCACGGGCACGCCACAGCCATCGTTCACGAATACGACCTGGTCAAAGCGCACCGGCGAATGGGCTGACGAGCCGAACAGGAGCCAGTTTTTTGCCGCGGGCCTGCCCTTTCAGGTGGAGGGGCAGGCCCGTTGTGCGTCCCGGCCCGTCAGTTCCGCAGCCGCGCGTTGTCGGCGGTGCCCTCGACCTCGACGATCAGTCCGTCGACGATGCGGTACAGGTCGAACTCGTCGGTCTCGACGCGTGACCCGTCCCCGTCCGCGCCGAGGAACTCCCAGTGCCGCGTACCGGTGTCGTACAGGTGGACGGCCAGCCACTCCCCCTCGTGGATCGCGCGGCGCAGCTCCCACCGGTAGTCGGGGAAGATCATCGTCGTCCGCCGGACGTCCGCGACGTACTGCGCGCGGGTCCGCTCGGCGCCGTTGACCAGCACCTGGTCCGCGACGTACGAGCCGAGCTCGTCCCAGTCGCGCCGGTTGCACGCGTCCAAGTAGTCCTGGTACCGACGAACGATCTCGTCCCGCGTGGTCATCTTCCGATTGTGACCGCTGGGCGTTCAGAAGTCGCGGTCCTCGGGCCCGGCGGCGCGCGTCGGGCCGGAACGACAGAAGGGCCGATCCCCCACCCGGGGACCGGCCCTTCTGCTGGTTCGCTAGTTGTCGCCGCGCAGGATCGCGAGGATCCGGAGCAGGTTCCAGTACAGCCAGACCAGGGTGACGGTCAGGCCGAACGCGGCCCGCCAGGCCTCGTTCTGCGGGGCGCCGTGCTTGACGCCCTGCTCGATCATGTCGAAGTCGAGGATCAGGTTGAACACCGCCAGGCCGGCGCCGAGCGCGGCGAACAGCAGGCCCATCGGGCCGAAGCCGCCGATGCCGGAGTTGAAGCCGAACAGGCTGGCGATGAAGTTGATCAGGATCACGCCCGCGAAGCCCATCGTCGCGATGATCACCATCTTGGTGAACCGCGGCGTGACCTTGATCGCGAAGTACTTGTACGTCGCCAGCGTCATCCCGGCCGTCACCATCGTGGCCAGCACGGCCTGCACGACGATGCCCGAGTCACCCACCCAGTTGGCGATGAACTTGCTGCCGATGCCCAGGAATACACCCTCGGCGGCGGCGTACAGCATCACCAGGACCGGGTTGATCTTGCGCGAGAACGACAGCACCATCGCCAGGGCGAACGCGACCAGCGCGCCACCCAGGAAGGCCGGCGTGACCAGATTGGTCGGGACCTTCCACCACGCCAGCGCGGCGAAGACGACCACCACACCGAGCGTGATCGACGTCTTGACGATCACGTCGTCCAACGTCATCGGCCGGCTGTCGGCGGACTGGTACTGCTGCTGCGGCGGCATACCCGGCCCGCCGTAGCCCTGGCCAGGCTGGCCGTAGGGACCCGGCTGACCGTACGGAGCGGCCCCGGGGTAGGCCTGGCCCTGGCCAGGCGCGAACGCACTCGACCGGTTCAGAACCGGGTTACTGCTCTGCATGTCATCCTCCTGATGAACCCACTGTGGGTCGTACCGGAATAGTACGGTCCCACCCTTAACAACTGCTGAGGAACAACCCAGTGTTCCCCAACCGAAACCCCTGCGGCTGAAGCAGTTGCGAAGGCCAACAGATCAGTCACCAATACGTCGTACCGCGGGCTACTCCAGCCACTCGGTCTCGAACGTCGCGTTGGCGTGGATGTGCACGGCCTCGTAGCCCCCGGGCCCGGTCTTGAACTTGTGGGGTGTGTCGGCCGGCACGACCAGGATCTGCCCGGCCCGGCCGACCACCTCGGTGCCGTCGACGGTGAAGGTCGCCGAGCCGCGCCGGATGATGAACGTCTCGGCGTACGGGTGCTTGTGCAGCCGCGGCCCGACGCCTTCCTGCGTGGTCGCCTCGAGGATGATCGAGATGCCGGCGCCGCCGGGCAGCTCCTCGTAGTTCTCGGTCCAGTCCTCGCCGTCGTCGCGCCCGTCCGCGCGGTTGACGACGAGCTCGCTCAGGTCGGTCATCGGTTCGTCCCCTCCTGGTGGCGTTTCCGGCACGGTACTGCGCGGCCGGACCACCGGAGAGCCTTTCGATCAGGCCTTCACGCCGGCATTCACGTCGGCGTTCACCTCGGCGTTCACGAAGTCCTCCCAGGTCCGGCCGGTCCCGTGCCCGGGCGACAGGTTCGCGCCCGCCCGGTACGCCGCGGCCGCTTTGCCCGGCGTGCGCATCGGCAGCATCATCCGCCGCTTGCCGACCGCCTGCAGGTAGACCTTCATCATCTCCTTGAACGTGTACGTCCGCGGCCCGGCGATGTCCTCGACCTGACCCTGCGGCTCGGTCAGGGCCAGCTCCACCAGCCGCTCGGCCACCGCCGCCGCGTCGACCGGCTGGATCTTGAACCCGCTCGGCCCGGGCACGACCGGCAGCTTGGCCAGCTGCTCGGCCACGGTGAAGGTCAGCTCGTGGAACTGGGTCGCGCGCAGGTTCGTCCACGGAATCCCGGACCGCTCGATGATCAACTCCGCGCCGCGCTTGCCGGCGAAGTACCCGAACATCTTCTGGTCGAGGCCGCTGACCACCGGGATCGTGTTGGCGCCGACGACGGAGATGTTGACGACGTGCCGGACGCCGGCCGGGACCGCCGCCGCGATCAGGTTCTTGGCCTTCACGTCGTCGCCCTTCGCGGATCCCGCGCAGTGCACGATCGTGTCGACGCCGCGCACGGCCTGGTCGACACCCTCACCGGTCTCGAGATCGCCGACCATGACCTGCACCCCATCGTACGGCGCCTTGTCGCTGCGGCTCAGCACCCGCACGTCGCGGCCCGCGTCCAGCAGCCCGCGAACGACCTTGCGCCCCAGCGTGCCGGTTCCGCCAGTCACCAGAATCATCGTCGTACTCCCATCGCATCGGCCCGGTGTTTCCGGGTTTCATCAGTGCGACGGATCTCGCCGGGAAAGTGTGACTAGCGAGTTTCGAGGAACTTCAGCACGCGCTCGGTGAGCAGCTTCGCGGCCTGCTCGTCGTACGACGGCAGCGAGCTGTCGGCGAACAGGTGCTGGTCGCCGTCGTACAGGAAGAGCTCGCCGCCCTCGGCGACCAGCGCCTTCGCCGCGTCGGCGTCCTCGAGGTAGAACTCGTCCCTCTCCATCGCGTGGATCTGCAGCGGGAGTCCTGTGGGCCAGGCCCCGAACTCCTCCGCCGGCAGCGCCGAGTCGAAGAACAGCGCGCCTCTGGCTGCGGGTCGCGTCTGCGCGAGCTGCTGAGCCGGTACGACGCCGAGCGAGAATCCGGCGTACACCAACTCGTTTGTCAGCGTCTCTGCGGCTTTCACGCCACGCGCGGCGATCTCCGCGAACCCGACGCTCTTGACGTAGGCCATGCCCTCTTCGATCGACCCGAACGTCCGGCCCTCGAACAGATCCGGCGTGTGCACCGTGTGCCCAGCCTCGCGGAGCTCCCCCGCGAACGCCCGCACGCCGTCCGTCAGCCCTTGCGAATGATGAAACAGCAGAACCTCAGCCATGACCGTCCTCTTCTTCGTCGTCGCGTCTGATGATCCGCAACCCTAGAACGATCCATATATCTGGATCAATACCCGGCGAGTTGCTCCAGCCGGTCCACGACGTCGTCCAGCGGTCCGGACGTGTCGATCTCATGGTCGGCTGAAGCTCGCAGGAGCGGCTCCACAACTTGCAGATGCTCCAGCACGAGCGCTCGCTCCTCGGCCGACTTGCCGTACGGGTTGTCGCCGCGCTCCTCGATCCGCTGCAGCATCACTTCAGCCCGCGCACGCAGCAGCACCACCTTGTCGAACCGTGGGTAGAACTCGCCTTGATTGCTCTTGCACCCGGCAACGAACAGGTCTTCGTGCTCGTCGAGAAGCTTGTTGATCGCCTGAGGCCGCCAAACCCAATCTCTGTGGCCCCGGTCGTCGGTCACCCACTCACACCACTCGTCGGTGTCGGTGTCCACGGTGGCGTACCCCTTCGCGGCCAACACCCGAAGCACCGTCGACTTCCCGGTGCCCGACATCCCCGTCACCAAGACCCGCGCCACTCAGCGGTCCAGCAGTTGATTCAGTACGTCGCCCGCCTCGTCGTACCCAGCGTCCGAGATCCGCTGCAGCTCGATCAGATCCTTCCGCGCCGCCGCCCGCCGAGTCAGCAACTCCCCCGCCTTCTCGGACCCCTCGTCCAGCAACTCACTCAACTCGTCGAGATCGTCCCGCGCATCAGCCAGCTCCGCGAGCCGGTCCATCGCCTTCTCGTTCCCCTCGTCGGCCAGCGCCCGCAGCGTCTCCCGATCAGCATCCGTCATACCGCCGATTCAACACCCCACACCGCCGGACCAGCTTGTATCGTCATTCCCTGCGCACCCCAGCCCGGGTGGCGGAACGGCAGACGCAGCGAGCTTAAACCTCGCGGACCGAAAGGTTGTACGGGTTCGAATCCCGTCCCGGGCACAGGCGTCGCCCACGCGTGCTGCGTGCGCGCTTTCTTCGTCGCTTCGCTCCTCAGCGCGCGCACTACGCCCGCTCCCACCCGCCCCCGGCTTGGCGCCGTGGCTTCTTTTGGCCGGCTGGCGCCGGCAGTTGCGGGCTGGCGCCCGCGTGCGCGCTGGCGCGCGATCAACCACCCGGCCTGCTCCCTTTCGGACCTCGCCGGCCGCGATCACACCTCGCAGCCGCAAGGCGCACATGTTCGAACCCCGTCCCGGGCACAGGCCTCACCCACGCGCGATCGACCACTCAGCCTGACCTGATCCGGGCATCGTCGGCCGAGACCACCTCGCAACCGAAACGCGAACGGGATCGAACGGTCGCGGACCCCGGCCCAGCCCACGCGTGCTCCCCGCACGCTTCCTTCGCCGCTGCCCTCCCTCAGCGCACGCACCATGCCCGCTCCATCAGCTGCGGCTTGGGGCCGGCAGTTCCGGGCTATCGCCCGCGCTTCCGCACGGAGTACGCGCTAGCGCGATCGAACACCTGGCCTGCCCGCTCCGGACATCCGCAGTCGAATCCAGACCTCGCATCCGCAAGGTCTTCCGGGTTCAAATCCCGCCGCCACACCAGGCAAGCCAACGCGTGCTCTGCGCGCGCTTCCTTCGCCGCTGCGCCCCTCACCGGACGCACTACGCTCGCTCCCAACCAACTCCGGCTTGGCGCCGCACCTTCCTCCGGCCTGCGACCGCCCGCACCTGTGCTGTGGGGTAACGCGCGACTTATCGCCCGGCTGGACCTGGTCGGCCCAGCCCTCGGACTAGGCCGACACGTCTAGCCCTTCTACGGTGAATCCCACACTTCTGAAAGCCTCGAGCGTTGCGACAGACGTGTCGGACGGGATCGCTAGACGACAGACACGCTCAGCCCTGGTGAGGGCGACATACACGATCCGAAGTTCCTCGTCAGCGACGTGCTGAGCTTTCGATTCAGTCTGCCGGCGAATCGCCGACGCCCACTCGTCAGCCTGCAACGCTCCGTCATATCGTTCCACGTGGTCGACTACTAGTAGAACACCACCAATCGACATACCTTTGACACCGTGGATGGTGTCGAGGCGAAGCCCGTCGGACCTGCCGGGTTGGACAGCCTCTTCCAACGGCAGCTCCGCATTTGTTGCGCTAATACGGAGCCTAGTAGAGATCCGATCGCGGACCCCGGCATCCCCTCCGACCAATTGTGCCGCACTCACAATAATGCTTGTTGCCGAGTTGACCCACTCTCCTAACAGGCCCTCCGACGGAGGAAGATTATCAACCACGAACATTGCAGCATCCCTCAGCGACTCAGATCGTTCCACTGTTCGGGATGCTTGGGCCTCGCCAAATGCGACGTTTACGATAAGATCTTCTAGATTCCGCAGTTGTCGCAACGCAGGTGCCTGATGATCCAAACGCGCAACGTCGAGGCACAACCGTATCGACGGTGTGAAACCAGGGCGACTCGGTCTACCACTTAATGAATCTAGCAGCCGATTATTCCGTGCAATCACCGCACCATGAGAAGGTGAAATTTCGAACTGCTTCAAGTAGGAAGAGAAATCATCCGGAATTAAGGCGAGCCTCTCAGGCTCGTAGAGCATTACAGATGGTTGGATGTTTGCGTTCGCAGCGGGCCCAACTGCCGAATCGGGCGTTTCGAGGCCGCGGAAGTTCGCGGCAACATTGCAAATGCGTTGGGATGAACGATGATTCTCGGTCAAGCGATATTCTACAAGCCCGATCTGGGACGCCAATCCTAGGCACGACTTCCTGCTCGCACCCTTGAACTCATATATAGATTGATCGAAATCGCCAACCAAGAACAATGACGACAACCCAGCACCTGCGATCAATCTCAAGCACTCTATTTGAAACCCACTGGTATCTTGCGCCTCGTCGACAATAATTTCGTCAAACCGAGCTGCCACTGCAGAACGGACGTCAGGGAATTTCTCCAAGGTGAGCATGCACCAGTACATGGCCTCATCAACTTGCACCACCCCTGATCGCGCTTCCTCGACCTTACCTGCGGTCGCCTCCGCCCGCATTGCCTCGCTTAACGCAGCACGCTTGAGGAAAAGTCCGTTTGGGTACCGGCCCTCAAAAGTCAAGGAGGAGTCAACATGGAACTCAAAATCATCCAGCGCTAGGCGATGCTCTTTGAAGCGCAAAAACCTTTCACCTGACTCCACCCTGACCGCAGGGGGGACTGAGCACCCCATAACCAAATGCGAGAATGGACGGAAAACATATTTCAGCAAGAAACTATGCAGTGTACCGACGTAATGTTGGTCCGCAAGGCGCGCACCATAGTCCCGCGCCAGCGTTCCGCGCATCTCGTCGGCGGCCACATTGGTATACGTTACTAGAGCCACTCGCAGGCCGTCGGCATCGAGAACAGCCGCCCGAGCGCCGACCGACCTAGTCTTACCAGCTCCTGGACAGGCCGTTACCAGCCTCCCGCCCCCGGCGAGCATTGTCTGCTGCTGCATCTCAGATAAGAGAACCGCAGCTTGCTGTCGTCGCTTTTCGCTATTCATCGACATCATCGTCTACGAATGTCACGGCTGGGATCACCCATCGAATGGCGTCCGCGAGATAGAGTGGGATTTTCGAAAGGTGAATTTCTGAAGTAGCTAGTTCGGCCGCAAGGGATTGCGCAAAGGTGCCCTTGTGTTTCCCCACCGCATCTAAGAACGCGTCCGCCCAACCTGTGGTCGGAGCTTCACTCTTCTCTAACTCCTTCGCCTTGATCGGGCGCACAGACCGCAACGCCTTCACGAGAGCAGGACGATTAGCACCATCTCCCGCGAAGGCGAGGTCCCATTCAAACGTTCTCTTCGCGAGAAACGCTTTGACTCTACCTTCAGGTTGCTCTGCCAACTTCTTCGCCATCGCCGACGGATTAATGTCCGTAGGATCGAATTCACCTTCAAAAGTAGGATCACTGTCGCTGATGATCGCACAATTGAAAGGCAGGCCACCATCGCGAAACAGGGAATTGAACGCAGCGAAATTGAGGCCTCCAACATTCACGACTGTAATTCCATGCTGCGACAATGGAGCTCCGAGCTTAAATGCTATCTGCGGAACCACCAACTGCTCAGCGATACCCTCGACTAGAATTACACCCTTGGAGAATAGGAGAGAAGACTTTGTGACATCTAGAAAGCGCCGGAGGAATGCGAGGTCCTTTTCCTCGATGCCCATGCCGCCGAGATGGAAGGCAGCGCGGGTACTCGTCGATGTCTCCGCAAGCACAGTCATACGCTCTACTCTGGCGGACGAGGCAAACTGCGGCGAGTGGGTTGTTAAGATGACCTGCGTATCACCAGCAGCTTGCTCTTCGAGATAGCGCATCAGCAGGTCCTGAAGCTGTGGATGTAAGTGCGCCTCGGGTTCTTCTACTAACAAGAGCTGCAGGGGAGCTTCGTCAGCGTTCTTCAAAACAGCCAATAATACAGCCATATACAGAATATTATTGAATCCCAAACCGTTCTCTTCAAGATCGAGCGGGGCATGTCGCCCCATAAGCGCTCGGAGAGTTGAAATGATTCGGTCATACTTCGCCGGCGAGAACCGCAAATCCGACTGTTGGGCGTAGGGCCCCGGCCCCGTTAGCGATGCGAGGCTTCCAAGAATTGCCGCCTTTGCGTTGCCGACAGCATTCACCTTCGCGAGGGATGCGTTCGCTGCATCAACGATCTTCTCCAGCTCTGCCCTGTCTACGCCGTCAGCATCTGTAAATGCACTGATTAGACCAGTCAACCGGTTATTCACCCCGGGTCTGAGGTCCCGCGCCGCGTCCCTCAAGGGATGCAGATAGACGTGCCGGATTGCTGTTCTTGCGAACGACTCCACATCATTTCCGAGATCACCACCGGACCACTCAGTGGTGATGCGCTCGTTATCGTCGAGTCGAGCCGTAAGTGTTAGTTTCGCACTGTCCTGAGAGATTGATGGGGTCAGACAGGTAGCCAGTCGACCTCGTTCAGTTCCGGTAAGCCCGCGGAGTTCCAAGGCTATCGAGAGCTCTGTCGCAACCCGATCTCCTCGACCGTCGTGAGAGAAATCTTGGACGGAGACGGACGTGCGTGTTCGATAGTCATGATATGGAGACGTAGCTATCCGCAAGGCGTCGACTATCGTCGACTTACCGATGTTGTTTTCACCAGCAATAATCGAGAGAGGCCCACTCAGAGCGACCCTAGTATCTAGACCTCGGAATCCTGCCAGCGTGATGGCTGAGATGTACATTTCCCCCCAAAGATCCGCCCCATGGTGAAACTGCCTCGCGGCACCCCGATCACGGATCGTAGCCTCTCATCGACTATGTGGTCCAGGGTTACTATCGCCTACCAAACTGACAACGTCCTTGCACCTTCAGGACGGACCCACCTTGCCGGTGGTGAGTCAAACTCATACCTCGCAGCCGAAACGCGTCCGGGTTCGAGTGCCACGCGGCGCACGCGTAGTCACCGCACGGAGGATGTTGACTCAGGCTTCTCGATTCCGTTCGAAGGATGCCTTCAGGGCGTCGACCGTGATGGTGCGTTCCTTGATCGCGAAGCGGCGCAGGACCGGCGTGGCCAAACGCCAGGCGCCGTACGGGACCAGCTTGCCGCGGTGGCGGACGAGGGTCTCGCCGGGGCCGGCGGGCTCGAGGTGGTAGCTCGGCCAACCCTCGAACTTGAGCTTGCCGGACTTCGACTTCTCCCACCAGTGGAAGACGATCGTGTGCGGCGCCTCCAGTTCGGTGATCTCGCCGGGCATCGGGCCCTGGCTCGTCTCGTCGACGAACGTCGTGCCGACGGCGGGTGCTCCGGGAGAGGTCTGACGGCTCTGCTTGAGCATGCTTCCCGTGCCGGCCATCCACGTGTTGTGGCCCTCAATGTCGGCGATGCGCGCGAACACCTGGTCGATCGGTGCACGGATCGTCCGCTGGAGCTCGAAGTCGATAGGCCTCATCCAGCCAGCATCGTCACGCTGCGCATCCACCACAAGGGGTCGCGTGGATCAGACGTCGGCTGGACCACGATCGAGGGTGTCGAGGTCGCGGACGCCGTACGGGTGATGTTTCGGTACCAGTCCTCGTGGGCGCCCTTGACAGGAATCTCTCGGCTGGTTGCACTCGACAGCAAGCCCCGAGGGAGTTGAGGAACATGGCTGACACCCGCTACCGGGTCCTGGCGGCGTCCATCATGCTCCACCCGCGGCAGATGCTTGCTCCTGAGGAGGTCGCGGGGGTTCGACCGGCGTGGTCCTGTCCTCCCGAGGCGGAGTGGCTGCTCAGGGAGGTCCGTCTGACCACCGGGATGCTGCTGCCGCCCAACGTGAACCCTGTCGATGTCGCCCAGTTGTTGAGGTCCGGTCTTGTCGAGGCGGTCGAGCTCTGAACTCTCGCCGTCAGGACTGGGCTTCCAGGGTGTCGAGGTCGCGGACGGCGTAGCGGTGGTGTTCCCATTCCTCCTCGAGGATCACGTGGAGGCAGGAGAGGGTGGTTTCGGGGTGCTGCGGGGCGTGCGGGTTCTTGCGTGGGACCTGCAGCGACTCAAAAGTCGCGGCAGCGATGTAGTCGCGGACCATCGTCTGATGGTCCGCGCGGGCCTTCAGGATGTCCTCGTACGGCGGGGTGCCGGTGGCGAAGAGGGTGAGGTCCAGGCCCTCCTCGGCGGCGCCGGTGTCGGCCAGGCCTAGGGGGTGGAAGGGCTGCTCCTGCTCGAGGATGCCGCGGCCGAGCCAGGTGTTGGTGGCGAGGATCAGGTGTCGCAGGGTTTGGGCGAAGGTCCATTCGCCGTCGACGGAGATGTCGACCGATCCAGCGGGTAGCGCGGCGGCTCGGGTCAGAGTCGCCGACCAGGTGCGTTCGAGCGCGGCCCACGCCTCGCGCAGCCCGCCAGGCGTCGAAGCCCGTCGCAGCTCCCGACCGGGAAACCGCCGGTCGAGCTCAGCCTCGACGTACGGAGCGACGTCGACACCGTTGACCCTCAACGAGCTCAGCCACGGCGCGTCGATGTCGCCGTCGCGGATCTCCACGCCTCGCATCACCACGCCCGACAGGTCGGTCTCGGTGAACCGAGCACCCTGCAGATCCGCCCCTACGAACCGAGCGCCCCGCACGTCATCGGATCGGTCAAAAGTCGCCATGCCAAATGCTGACTCGAAGCACCACCCTAGAGATAGACCTTCCGCGGGTAGATCGCATGCGCCCCCGCCACCCGGTCCAGGAACAGCGCTCCGTTGCAGTGGTCGATCTCGTGCTGCAGAGCCCGCGCCTCGAAGGCGTCGGTCGATAGCGTCACGACGTCAGAGGTCCCCGGCAGCACCCCCGAAACAGTCAGCCGCGTGGCCCGCTTGACGTCACCCGTCAGGTCGGGAACCGACATGCAGCCCTCGCGTGCCTTCTCTCGCCGGCTCGCCTCGACGACCACCGCGTTGCACAGCACGAACACCCCGTGGCACGTGCGCGTCTTCGCATGCCCGGTGACATCCAGCGCGAACATCTGCGCCGCCACCCCGACCTGCGGCGCCGCAAGGCCCACGCAGCCGGGCGAGACCCGCATCGTCGCCACGAGATCGGCGGCCAGGGCAACCATCACCGGATCGAGCGGATCGACCACCGCCCCCTCCAGCGCCAGCACCGGATGTGGCGCCCGGACGACCTCCAGTACGTCGCCCGCCAACCCGAGCTGGGCCGGCGACCACGCCGCGAGGGTCTGGTTCAGGTGACCGATCACAGATCGTCGCTCTCGGCTGGATGCAGCGTGACCCCGACGCCCAGTTCCTCGGCGGTGATCTCCAGCGCCCGCATCAGCATCGGCAGTTCCGCCGTCGGCGGGATCTCGACCTCGGCGGTGAGCACGTACAACTCGCCGCTCAACCGCGTCGTCAGATCGGTGACCGTCCCGCCGACCGTGGCGATCATCCGTGTCACCGCGGACACGATCCCCGGCCGGTCGGCCCCGTGCACGCTCAGCAGGTACGGCGCGCCGAGCGGCGCGTGCGCGGTCTCCGGCCCCATCTCCCGCACCGTGATCACCAGTTCGCCGCGCAGCGGCTCCAGCGCCTCCTTGACCGGCGCGAACGGCCCGCTGCAGACGATCATCATCGCGAAGTGCCCGCGCAGCAGCGTCATCGTGGAGTCCTCGAGGTTCACCCCCACCTGGGCGAGCGCCTCGGTGACGTCGGCGATGATGCCCGGGCGATCGGGTCCGATGACGGTGACGGCGAGCTGAGTCATGCCGGAACCGTACCCAACCGAAAGTCTCGACCTGCCCCGACTTCGGTATCCGGACCGCGCGATCACGCCGTACGACGGCCGCAGGCTCGCTATCGTCAACAGCGTGGACCAGTCGCTCAATCGCCGGCGCAGCGCCCGCGACTGGGTCGTCGACTCGGTCGCGTTCCTGCTCGCGAGTCTGGTCGGCCTGATCCTGTACGACCAGAACTCCGCCGACCGGATCCCGGACTGGATGTTCCTCGCGGACTTCGTGAGCGGGATCGCGCTCTGCCTGCTGCTGTGGTTCCGGAGGCGCTGGCCGATCCAGCTGGCGGTGCTGTCTGCGCTGGTGACGATCTACTCCGAGACCGGTGGGATCGCGGCGCTCATCTTCGCGATGAACGTCGCCGTCTACTTCCAGCTCCGGGTGACGCTGCTGATCGGCGCCCTGAACGTCGTCAGCGTGGTCCTCTACTCCCTCGTCCGCGAGACCAACGACCCTCCCGTACTGGTGTACGCCACCGCTCTCCCCCTCTACATCGCGGCTGTCGGCTGGGGCTCCTACATCCGGTCGCGCCGCCAGCTCCTCCAGACCCTGCGCGAGCGCGCCGAGCGGGCCGAGAGCGTCGCCCGGCTCGAGGCCGAGCAGGGCCAGCTCCGGGCCCGCGAGGAGATCGCCCGCGAGATGCACGACGTCCTCGGGCACCGCCTGTCGCTGCTCAGCGTGCACGCCGGCGCGCTCGCCTACCGGCCCGACGCGTCGACCGAGGAGATCGCCGGTGCCGCGGAGATCATCCGGTCGAGCGCGCACCAGGCGTTGCAGGACCTGCGCGAGGTGATCGGCGTACTGCGCGCGCCGGTCGGCGAACTTCCGCAGCCGACGTTCGGCGACCTGCCGGTGCTGGTCGAGGGCGCGCAGCGGGCCGGCGTACCGGTGGAGCTGGAGCTGGACGCGCCGGGTTCGTTGCCCGAGCACGTCGGGCGTACGGCGTACCGGATCGTTCAGGAAGGGCTGACGAACGCGATGAAGCACGCGCCCGACGAACCGGTTCACATCGAGGTGACAGGGGCCCCTGGCAACGGCCTGACCGTTGTCGTCAGCAACCCGGCGCCCAGGATCCGGCCCGGCGATCAGGGGCAGGGGCTCAAGGGTCTGCGCGAACGCGCGGCGCTCGTCGAGGGACGACTCGAGCACGGCCGGACGCCGGAAGGCGACTTCCGGCTCTCCGCCTGGCTACCGTGGCCCGCATGACTATCCGGGTGGTGATCGTCGACGACGATCCGTTGCTGCGTGCCGGCCTCAAGATGATGCTGGGCGGCGCGCCGGACATCCGGGTGGTCGCCGAGGCCGACGACGGCGCCGGCGTCCAGGCGCTGATCGACCGCGAGTCGCCGGACGTCGTGCTGATGGACATCCGGATGCCCGGCATCGACGGCCTGACCGCGACCGAGTCGGTCCGGTCCCGGCCGGGGGCGCCGGAGGTCGTCATCCTGACCACGTTCGACGCCGACGAGCACGTACTGCGCGCGCTCCGCGCGGGAGCGGCCGGGTTCGTCCTCAAGGACACGCCGCCGGCCGAGATCGTCGAGTCGGTCCGCCGGGTAGCGAACGGCCAGCCGGTGCTGTCGCCGGCGGTGACCAAGCGGCTGATCAGCCGGGTCGCGGCGTCGGGCCAGGACCTGCGCAAGAACCGCGCCGCGACTCGCTTGGAGGAGCTGAACGAGCGCGAGCGGGAGATCGCCGTCGCGGTCGGCGAGGGCAAGTCGAACGCCGAGATCAGCGCGACGCTCTACCTGAGCGTCCCGACGGTCAAGACGCACGTGTCCCGGATCCTGACCAAGCTCGACCTGAACAACCGGGTGCAGATCGCGCTGCTCGTGCACGACGCCGGTTTCCTGGACGACAGCCGCTGATCACCCGCCTGTCACTGTCGCGGTCTAGCCTGAAGGAGTCCGTCCGCCCCACGGAAGGTTCCCCATGCGCCGCGTCGTCGCCGCCGTCACCGGTCTGGCCCTGCTCCTGCCCGCTCTCCCAGCCCAGGCTCGGCCGCCTCTGGAGGCTCAGCCGTCGGCGGTTTCCGGCCCGACCGATCCCGCCGCCTCCGTCGACCCGCTGATCGGCTCGGCCCGCGACGGCAACACCTGGCCGGGCGCGGTCCGCCCGTTCGGGATGATCTCGTGGAGCCCGACCAGCACCCGCGGCGACCAGACCAGCACCGGCGCCGCGAACGGCTACCAGTACGACACCACGCGCGTCCGCGGTTTCAGCCTGACCCACGTCAACGGCGCCGGCTGCAACCCGGGCGCGGCCGGCGACGTACCGATCCTCCCGTACGCCGGTGCGGTCGACTCGTCGCCGACGGCGGACACGAAGGACGCCAAGTACGCGAGCAACTTCAGCCACGCCAACGAGAAGGCCGTCCCCGGCCGCTACACGGTGAAGCTCGACAACGGCGTACAGACCGATCTCGCCGTGACGACGCGCGCCGGCGTCGGCGACTTCACCTTCCCGGCCGACCAGGCCGCGAACCTGCTGTTCCGGACGTCGAACTCGTTGAACGGCAGCGAGGACGCCGAGATCACCATCGACGCCGAGCACCGCAAGGTCACCGGCTCGGTGCTCACCGGCGCGTTCTGCGGCCGTCGGGCGAACGGCGGGATCAACAACCGCAAGACCTACTACCGGCTGTACTTCACCGCGTCCTTCGACCAGCCAATCGTTGCCCACGGCACCTGGAAGGACGCGGCCCTGACGCCGGGCAGCACCCACACCACCGGCGGCGAGGGTTACGCGACCGGCGCAGACCGGGCAGGCAAGGGCTCCGGCGGGTACGTCACCTTCGAGCCCGGCGCGAAGGTCCGGACGCGGATCGGCATCTCTTACGTGAGCCTGGCCGGTGCCGAGCGCAACCTCTCGACCGAGGTCCAGCCGCACGCCACCGTCGACCGGGTCGCCGCTGACGGATACCGGGCCTGGAGCAAGGAACTCCGGGACGTCAAGATCACCGGCGGCACCGACGCCCAGCGGACCACCTTCTACACCGCGCTGTACCACGCGTACCTGCAGCCGAACATCTTCAGCGACGTCGACGGCCGTTACCTCGGCACCGACTTGCGGATCCACCGGATCGCCCGCGGCCAGCAGGCGCAGTACGGCACCTTCTCCGGCTGGGACCAGTACCGCGCGCACATCCAGCTCCTCGCGCTGCTGAAGCCGGACATCGCGGGCGACTTCGCGCAGTCGATGTACCAGTTCGCCCAGCAGAACAACGGCATCTGGGACCGCTGGCTGCACAACAACGGCGCCACGCACGTGATGACCGGCGACCCGGCCGCGCCGACGCTGGCGACCTTCGCGGCGATGGGCGTACGCAACTTCGATGCCCGCGGCGCCTATGACTCGTTGTTGCACCAGGCAACTGTGCAGAACGCCGAGGCCGAGAACGACGGCGGTTGCCCCGGGCAATGCACCGGGCAACGACCGGCGCTGAACACGTACCTGGCCAAGCACTACGCGCCGCAGGACGCCTGCCACTGCTGGGGCGGCGCCGCCGAGACGCTGGAGAACTCGCTCGCCGACTTCTCGCTGGGCCAGTGGGCCCAGCGGCTGGGCCTGCCTTCCGCCGCGCTGAACGATCGCGGCACGTGGTGGAAGAACACCTTCGACCCGGCCGTCGGCTACCAGCGCGCCCGCCTCGCTGACGGCTCGTGGCAGCCCGGCTTCACCCCGTCGACGGACGTCGGCTTCGCGCAGGGCTCCAGCGCGACGTACACGTGGATGGTCCCGCAGGATGTCTCCGGCCTGGCCGCGGCGATGAACGGGCAGGCCGTTCCCCGGCTGGACGCGTTCTTCCACGACGAGGCCGGCAACTGGGCGGTCAAGGGCGGCAGCGCGTTGCGCTACGACCCGACGAACGAGCCCGGCCTGCACGCGCCCTGGCTCTACAACGGGCTCGGCGAGGCGTGGAAGACGCAGGCGACGACGCGCGAGATCGTCGACACCGTGTACGGCGTGGGCCCGTCCGGGCTGCCCGGCAACGACGACCTGGGCACGCTGTCGGCCTGGTACGTGTTCGCCGCGATCGGGCTCTTCCCACAGACGCCGGGCCGGGCCGAGCTGCTCGTCGGGAGCCCGCTGTTCCCGAAGGTGGAGATCAAGCGCAGCAACGGCGTACGGCTGACTGTGAACGCGCCGCAGACCTCAGACACCAACCAGTACGTCGAATCGCTGGCCCTGAACGGTCACAGCCGCGCCGAGTCCTGGCTGCCCGAGTCGTTCATCACGCACGGCGGCCGGATCGACGTACGGATGGGAGCGGCTCCCACTGGATGGGGAACCGCTCCCGTCGACCACTAGCTGTTCGTCGCCCGGCGGAACTCCTCGTTGGGCATCTGCAGACTGCCGAGGCTGGTCACCTCGCGCCGGAAGAACAGCGCGAGGGTCCAGTCGAGGATGACGCGGGCCTTGCGGTTGAAGGTGGGGACGCGGGACACGTGGTAGGTCCGGTGCAGGAACCAGGCCGGCCAGCCCTTCACCTTCACGCCGTACAGCTGGGCAACGCCCTTGTGCAGGCCGAGGCTCGCGACCGATCCGACGTACTTGTGCTTGTAGTCCTGCGGCTCCTGCCCGTCGACGACGCGGAGGATGTTCGCCGCGAGGCGGTGGGCCTGCCGTACGGCGTGCTGCGCGTTCGGCGCGCAGTACGCGCCGGTCTCCGACGTCAGGTCCGGTACGGCGGCGTTGTCACCGGCCGACCAGGCGTCGTCCAGGCCCTCGATCCGCAGGTCCGCGCGGCACTTGACCCGGCCGCGCTCGTCCAGCGGGAAGTCGGTCCTGGCCAGCTGCGGGTTGGCCTTCACGCCGGCCGTCCACACGATCGTGTCGGACTCGAACTCCTCGCCGTCGCTGAGGATGACGTGGCCCTTCTCGCAGGACTCCAGCCGGGTCTCGAGCTTGATGTCCATGTTGCGCTTGCGCAGCTGCTCGACCGTGTACTGGCCGAGCTCGGGACCGACCTCGGGCAGGATCCGGTTGGTCGCCTCGACCAGCACCCAGCGCATGTCCTCGGGCTGGATGTTGTCGTAGTACCGGGTGGCGTAGCGGGCCATGTCCTCGAGCTCCGCGAACGCCTCGACCCCGGCGTACCCGCCACCGACGAAGACGAAGGTCAGCGCCGCCTTGCGCAGCGCGGGGTCAGGCTGGGACGCGGCCACGTCGAGCCGGTCCAGCACCTTGTTGCGCAGCGCGATCGCCTCTTCGACGTTCTTGAACCCGGTCGCCTCCTCGGCCAGCCCCGGGATCGGCAGCGTGCGCGCGATCGAACCGAGCGCGACCACGATCTGGTCGTAGGCCAGCTCGTAGTCCGGCCCCTCCTCGGGCATCACCTTGGCGACCTTGTTGGCGTGGTCGATGCTCGTCACCCGCCCGGTGACCACGCGGCAGCCCTTGAGCGTCTTGCGCAGCGGCACCACGACGTGCCGCGGCTCCACCGAGCCGGCCGCCGCCTCGGGCAGGAACGGCTGGTAGGTCATCACCGACCGCGGGTCGACCACGGTGACCCGGATCTTGCCCCGCCGGGCGGCCTTGCGCAGGCCGTACGCGGTGTACATCCCGACGTAACCGCCTCCGACGACAAGGATGTGCGGTACCTGGGCTGTCATGTCGCTCACTCTCCCTGAGTGCGAACTCGACTTCATGTCCCCTTCAGGTTACGCGCTCGTGAAAACTTTCACAAACCCTCTGGTGGGTGATCTCGCCCACCGGAACTTCACCCCTGAGAGGGACCCATGAGCCCTATTGTGGGGCCCGGAGTGCGCCGTCGACTGCTCATCTCGCTTACGGCCTGAGATCAGAGCCCTCCGAGCACCTTCGCCCTGGTCAGCACCGCGTCCTGCATCTGCTCGGTCAGCTTCCCGGTGAAGGTGTTCTGCTGACTCGGATGGAAACTCCCCATCACCGTCACCTCACGGCCTTGGACCGGTACGACGTACTCAACGCCGTGCCCGAACTTCGCCCGCGGCCTCGGCACGACTCCGCCCAGCCCCTCCAGCGCGCCGAGCAGCACGTCGAACCCGAACTTCCCCAGGCAGACGATCACCTTGGTGCTCGGCAACACCAACTCCAGCTCCCGCCGGAACCACGGGTTGCAGGTGTCCCGCTCGCCGGGCGTCGGCTTGTTGGCGGGCGGCGCACATCGCACCGCCGCAATCATCCGAGCCCCACGCAGCCGCAGCCCGTCCCCCGCGTGCTCGCTGGTCGGTTGGTTCGCCAGTCCCACCCTGAAGAGCGAGGCAAACAACCAGTCCCCCGACCGGTCCCCCGTGAACACCCGCCCAGTCCTGTTGCCGCCGTTGGCCGCCGGCGCCAGCCCAGCAATCACAATCCGTGGCGCGGTGTCTCCCCACCCGGCAATCGGCCGCCCCCAGTACGGCTGATCAGCAAACGACTTCCGCTTGACCCGAGCCACGTCCTCCCGCCAGGCCACCAACCGAGGACAAGCACCACAAACCGACACCCGAGCATCGACCTCCGCCAGCCCATCCACCCGAGCCAGCTCCACAACCTCCGCCGGGTTGTGCGCCACCGGCGTACCAGCCTCCGCCGGATCCTCCGGCCACCCCGACCCAGGCGGCACCGGACTCTCGAACAACTCCCCAGTCAACGGGTGCGGCAACTTCATCTGTTCAGCGTAGACGGCCGACAAGAGAGCAGGACCAACACACCAACAGCACAAAGAGCAAAGGACAGACACGGGATCCAGACGGGGGAGAGGATGTTCGGGGTGCCGCCGAGGTCGTACCTGTCGTTGCGGGTCATGTAGCGCTCGATGGGACTAGGGGGACGACGTACACGATCGCCCCGGGCGAGGCCCGCGAGCACCCGGCGACCGTCAACCTCATCGGCTGTCGCACCGAGTCGGTTCTGGCGCCCGGCCACTATCAGCTGCACGCCCTGCAGAGGTTCATGTTTCTTGACCGAAACGGGGTGCCAGGAGAGTCGATCCTGGTGTACGGCGGGCCGTGGGATGTCGAGGTCGGTTGACGCCGCTGGACCGGGCCGGGAAGTCCGAGGGCAGCGGCAGTCAACCGGAACGGACCTAGCGGACCAGTTCCTCGAGCAGCGGGTCCGGGGCTGCGGGCTGGGCTCGGCGGGCGGCGGGGATGGCGAAGGCCAGCACCACCGCTACCGCGGAGAAGGCCGCGAGCAGGATGAACGTGTCGGTGAAGCCTGCTTCCGCGGGCAGGCCCGAGGGCTGGATGTGGGCGGTGATGATGGAACTGGCGATCGCCGTACCCAGAGAACCGCCGATGGTGCGGATGTTGGCGTTCATGCCGGTGGCGGCGCCGGTTTGTTCTCGGGGGACGTTCTGGACGATGAGGCTCGTCATCGACGCGTAGGCGAGGCCCAGGCCCAGGCCGAAGACGGCGGTGGAGATGGCGACCTGCCACGGGGAGTCGTGGAAGGAAATGAAGATCACCGAGGCGATCAGGCTGAGGAAGGAGCCCCAGATGACCTGGGCTTTCACGCTGAAGCGGGGAGCCATCGGGCCGCTGAAGGAGCCGGCCAGAGCCATGGTGACGAGCATGGGGAGCATCAGCAGGCCGGCCTGGGTGACCGTCGAGCCGAAGCCGAAGCCTGCTGCTTTGGGGATCTGCAGGAACTGCGGGACGAACGCGTAGACGGCGAACATCGCGGCACCGAAGAGCAATGCGACCAGGTTGGTGGTCCACACGGCGGGGATGCGCATCATGCGCATGTCGATGAGCGGGTTCTTTGAGCGCAGCTCGACCGCGATCCAGGAACCGGCCAGTACGACGGCCGCAGCGAAAAGCCCGATGGTCTGCACCGAGGCCCAGCCCCACGAGCGGCCCATGCTCAGCGGCAGGAGGAGCGCGATCAGCCAGCTGGACAGCAGCGCGGCGGCCAGCCAGTCGATCCGGCCGGGCACGCGGTTCGGTGATTCGGGCACGAAGACCCGGACCATCACCGCCGCGATCGTGACGACGATCATCGGGATCCAGAACAGCCAGCGCCAGCCGAGTGTCTCGACGATCGGGCCGGCGAGCACGATGCCGAGCCCACCGCCGGCGGCGATGACGGCCGACACGATGCCGACCACGGACGGGACGCGCTCGGCGGGGAACTCGTCACGGATGATGCCGAACGACAGCGGGAACACCGCCCCGCCGAGGCCTTGGATCACGCGAGCGGCGATCAGTACGCCGATGTTCGGCGCGAGCGCGGCGAGCAGGCAGCCGACCGCGAGAGCGACCAGACCGATCAGCAGCGTGCGTTCCTTGCCGACCATGTCGCCGATCCGGCCGAGCAGCGGGGTCGCCACCGAGACCGAGAGCAGGAGGGCCGTGAACACCCAGGTCACCGTGCTCGCCGAGGTGTGCAGGTCACGTTGCATCACCGGCAGCGCCGGGGTCACCAGCGACTGCAGCATCGAGAACGCGGCCACGACCGTCGCCAGCACCGCGAGCGTCAGGCGTGGGGACGTCGTCTTCCGATGGTAAAGTTGAGGCATGCCTCCACTATAGCGGAGGTACCCCTCCACTTCTAGTCGATTAAGGTGATCGAGGTGACTCAGACTCCGCGCAGCGGCCTGGAGGCCGCGGTGAAGCGCCCGCAGCGGGCCGACGCGCGCCGCAACTTCGACGCCCTGCTGACCGCCGCCCGCGACGCCTTCGCCGAGCAGGGCACCGGCGCGTCGCTGGAGGAGATCGCCCGCCGCGCCGGCGTCGGCATCGGCACGCTGTACCGCAACTTCCCCACTCGCCAAGACCTGTTCGAGGCCGTCTACTTCGGCGAGGTCGAGGAGCTGTGCGCGGCCGCCGACGACGTCGCGGACCTGCCGCCGTGGGAGGCGCTGACGACCTGGCTCGCCCGCTTCGTCCAGTACGCCGCGACGAAGCGCGCGATCATCGAGGCGCTCAACCGCGACGCCGCGATGTTCACGACGGCACGCGAGGCGATGTACGCCGCCGGTACGCCGTTGTTCGAGCGCGCCCAGGCGGCCGGCGAAGCCCGGACCGACATCGCCTTCGACGACCTGCTCCGGATGGTCAGCGGCCTGACCGCCGCCGGGTTCGTCGACGACGCGCAGCGCCAACGGGTCCTGAAGATCGCGCTGGACGGCGTACACACGTAAAGCTCGGTCAGCTGAGCAGTTCGTCGAGCCTGGAGCGAAGGTCCGGCTCGGGTCCCTCGATGTCGACCACCTTGTCCCGGCTGGTCGCGCCACGCACCAGCGTCACGGCCGACCGCCGTACGCCGAACGCCGCCGCAACGGCACCCAGGACAGCCTTCGTCGCCTGGCCCTCTACCGCGCGCGCCGCCACGGCAACGACCAGCGCCGGACCCGCGGGACCGTCGTACAGACCGCCGACCTGGGTCCGCGACGCCCCCGGCCTGACCCGCAGCAGGACCCGCATGGATCAATTGTCGCCGCTGACAAACCGGTGGTCCCACCCGCCGCCCGCAGGGGATGATCGGCCGCGTGGATCAAGAGGTCGCACGGAACAGAGCCGTTTGGGAGCAGGCGTCTCAGAAGCACGTCCGCGAGTACGACGAACTGCTCGCGCAGGCCGCGCGGCGCGAGTCGCTGAACGCCGACGAGCTGAGACTGCTCGAGCCGGTACTGCGGACGCGGCCTGACGTCGTGCACCTGCAGAGCGGGCACGGGCTGGACGACATCGACCTGATCGCCGCGGGAGCGCGTCGGGTGGTCGCGGTCGATTACAGCGTCACCGCGGCGACGGCGGCGCAACGGCGGGCGCGGGAGCTCGGCGTACCGGCGTACTACGTGGCGGCTGAAGTGCCTGGCGTGCCTTTGACGCCGGGCCTGGCTGATCTTGTCTACACGGGCAAGGGCGCGCTGATCTGGATGCGGGACATCGACGCGTGGGCGCGGGGAGTCGCGACGCTGTTGAAGCCTGGTGGGCACTTGTTCGTGTACGAGGCGCATCCGGCGGTGCCGCTGTGGGTGTGGGACGAGGAGCAGGCCGGGATTCGGCCCGATCGCAGCTACTTCGCGGAGTCGCACGTCAACGACACGTTCCCGGCGAACGGCGCGCAGGAGTGGCAGTGGACGCTCGGGCAGATCGTCACGGCGGTGGTCGCGGCGGGGCTGGAGGTGCGCGTGCTCGAGGAGTATCCGGAGCCGTTCTGGAAGCCTGACGGGCAGGAAGCGGCTGTCTGGGGAGGCCGACTGCCGAACTCGTTCGCCTTGCTGGCCAGGAAGACGCAGGGCTGACTACGCCTGCCGGCGAGGGTCGGACAAGCGGGTGCCGGCTTGTTCTTCGAGCCAGGCAGGGCCGAGAAGTTCGCCGTTGATCGGGCCGAAGTGGTCGAGGGCGGCGCGGTGGACCTCGGCGACAGCGGTGGTGATGGGGTGCGGCAGGCCCGGCGGGGCGGCGTGCTCGACGGCGTCGAGCTCCTCGACGCAGCGGTCGAGGCCGAAGTCGGGCAGGTAGTTGCCGGCCAGGAGCGCGGGCAGGTGGCGCTCGGCGAACGCGCTGTCACCGGCGCTGCCCTTCAGGATTTCGGCGAAGGCGGCCGGGGACTGGCCGTGGTGCTGGGCCAGCAGGAGGGCCTCGGTGGTGAGCGTGGCTTGGCCGAACCACAGCAGGTTGATCAGGAGCTTGGTGAGGTAACCGGTGCCGTGGTCGCCGGTGTGGTGGATGGTGGTGGCGAAGGTCCGGAGGATGGGCATGGCCGAGGCCAGTACGTCGGGGTCGCCGCCGGCGTACAGGGTGAGGGTGCCTGAGCGCATGCCTTCGATGCCTCCGCCGAGCGGGGATTCGAGGTACGAGATCCCTGCGGCCGCGGCGGCCTGGGCTGCGGTCTTGCCGAGCTCGGGCGATGCGCTGGTGAGGTCGATCCACAGCGTGCCGGGACGCAGCTGGGTGAGAAAGGGGCCCTGGACAAGGGCTTCCAACTCAGGCGTGCCGGAGACGACGGTCAGGACGACCTCGGCTACGGCGAGGTCCGGGGACCAGCGCGCGCCGGCCGCCTCGACGGCTGGGCGGCGGTCAGGGCGGATGTCGGTACCGACAACTTCGTAGCCTGCGGCAACCAATCGCTCGATCAGCGGAATGCCGATCCGGCCGGCCCCGACGACCGCGACCGTCATCCGCGGCCGAGGGCCAGGGCGACGCCGTCGAGGATGTCGTGCTCGGAGACGACGACCTCGTCGCGGGTCAGCGTGAGCCGGTCGTACAGGCGTTGCAGGATCAGCGCGCCGGCGCCGATCACGTCGACCCGGCCGGGGTGGATGGCCGGTTCGACCATGCGCTGGACGCGGGTCGAGCCCATCAGCCAGGACGTGGTGTCGAGCAGCAGCGGGCCCTCGATCCGGGCGTGGTGGATGACCGCGGGGTCGTACTCGGTGAGCTTCAGCGCCACGGCCGCGACCGTCGTGACGGTCCCCGCGACGCCGATCAAAGTGCGGGCCTGATGCAACGGAACCGTGGTGGCGTCGAGCAGGTCGTCGACGTCCTTGGTCGCCGCGGCCATCTCGGGGATCGTCGACGGGTCGGACGGAAGGTGCCGCTCGGTCATCCGGACCGAGCCCATGTCGAGCGACTGGGCCGCGATCACGCCGGACTCGTCGCCGAGGACGAGCTCGGTGGAGCCGCCCCCGATGTCTGCGACGAGGTACGGGCCCGGTACGTCGAGGTCGGCGAGCCCGGCGGTCGCGCCCTGGAAGCTGAGCGCTGCCTCCTCGTCGCCGGAGATGATGTCGGGGTCGACGCCGAAGCGTTCGCGGATGCCGGCGAAGAACTCGTCGCGATTGCTCACGTCGCGCGCAGCCGACGTCGCGACGAAGCGGATCCGCTCGACGCCTGCCCGGCGTACGAGCGCTGCGTACTCGTCGGAGGCGGCGAAGGCCCGCTCGAGAGCTTCGGGGGCGAAGGCGCCGGTGGAGTCGACGCCCTGTCCGAGCCGTACGACGGTCATCCGGCGGTCGAGCTCGGTGAGCTTGCCGTCGGCAACGTCCGCGATCAGCAGGCGCAGGGAATTGGTGCCGCAGTCAACGGCCGCGACGCGGACGGCACCGGCCGCCGGGGCCGGGAAGTCGGCGTCGGGGGTCCGGCCCATGGCCTCGGCCGAGCCGATCACGTCGGGCTGGCCGGACAGGTCCTCCGGAAGGACCGGCGAGGTCGGCGTACCGGAGGCGCTCGGTGGGGCGGCCGACGACGTGATGGCGGCTCCGCCGGCGAGCTCCGGGGAATCCTCTGACTCCGGCGTCTCCCCCGGCTGGTCAGACACAGGGCCCCCGACGACCCCAGTCCTCCAGGGCCTTCAACGCCTCGTCGCCCAGCGGGTTCACACCGGGCCCGGCGGCCAGCGAGTGGCCGATCAGCACGTGCAGGCACTTGACCCGCGTCGGCATGCCGCCCGCGGTGATCCCGGCGATCTCCTCGACGTGCTCGATCGACTCCCGGTGCGCCAGGTACGACTCGTGCGCGGCCCGGTACGACGCCGCCAGCTCCTCGTCCGTGCCGAGGCGCTCGGTCATCTCCTTCATCATGCCCTCGGCCTCGAGCGTGCCGATCGCGGACGCGAGCCGCGGGCACGTCACGTAGTACGTCGTCGGGAACGGCGTACCGTCCGGCAGCCGCGGCTCGGTCTCGACCACGTCGGGCAGACCACACGAGCAGCGGTGCGCGATGGAACGGATGCCACGCGCCGCACGCCCCAGCTGGGCGCTGACGGCGGCGGTGTCTTCGGGGGTGACGCTCAACGATTGGCCTTCGGGGTGAGGATGGGTTTCGGGGTCGGCTTCACGGTCGGCGGCTTCGCCGGTACGGCGGGCTTGCCGGCGCCTTCGACGCTCCCCCAGAGCTTGGTGTACCAGGTCGGCTTCTGCTCGTCGGCCTCGGCGTCGGCCGGACCGACGGGCTCCGGCGGGGCTCCGATCGGTTTGCCGTCCGCGCCGATCACCCGGTACCCCACCTCACCCGGCATCACCCAGCCGAGCCGCTGCCGGGCCTGCGCCCGGACGTACGCGTCGTCGTCCCAGCGGGCGATCTCGTCGTTCAGCTGGTCGACGCGCTTCTCGCGGTCGCGGATCTCCTGCTGCAGCGCGGTGATCTGCTGGTGCTGGTCGAACCAGACCCGCAGGCTCTGCGCGTACGAAACGATCAGCGCGCCGAGCACGAGCAGGACCACCGCGGCCCTGCCCGTCAGGTTGCGCGAACCGCGCGTCCTGGGCGGCGGGGGCGGTGCTCCCGCCGTACGGCGTTTGGGCTGGGTGCCGTCCCGCCGGACCGGTGGCCGCGACTGGGTCCGGCTCGACGGACGCGAGCCGGGCCGGGCACCGGGATCCCGGCGGGACGACATCAGATCAGCCCTGGAACCGCGGGAAGGCCGAGCGGCCGGCGTACCGGGCCGCGTCGTCCAGCTCCTCCTCGATCCGGAGCAGCTGGTTGTACTTCGCGGTCCGGTCCGAGCGCGCCGGGGCGCCGGACTTGATCTGGCCGCAGTTGGTCGCGACGGCGAGGTCGGCGATCGTGGTGTCCTCGGTCTCGCCGGAGCGGTGCGACATCATGCAGGTGAAGCCGTTGCGGTGCGCCAGGTCGACGGCGTCCAGGGTCTCGCTGAGCGAGCCGATCTGGTTGACCTTGACCAGCAGCGAGTTCGCCGACTTCTCGGTGATGCCGCGCTGCAGCCGCTCGACGTTGGTGACGAACAGGTCGTCGCCGACGATCTGGATCTTGTCGCCGAGCTGGGCGCTGAGGCTCTTCCAGCCCTCCCAGTCGTCCTCGTTCAGCGGGTCCTCGATCGACACGATCGGGTACGACGCCACCAGGTCGGCGTAGTACGCGATCATCTCGTCGGCCGACTTCTTGCCGCCCTCGAAGGCGTACACGCCATCGGTGTGGAACTCGCTCGCCGCGACGTCCATCGCCAGCGCGATGTCGGTGCCGAGCTTCAGGCCGGTCTTCTCGACCGCGACGGCGATCAGGTCGAGCGCCTCACGGTTGCTGCCCAGGTTCGGCGCGAAACCGCCCTCGTCGCCGAGGCCGGTAGACAGCCCGCGCTCCTTCAGGACCGCCTTCAGCGCGTGGTAGACGCCCGCGCCCTGCATCAGCGCCTCGGCGTACGTCGCCGCGCCGATCGGGGCGATCATGAACTCCTGCACGTCGACGTTGCTGTCGGCGTGCGCACCGCCGTTCAGGATGTTCATCATCGGGACCGGCAGGACGTGCGCGTTCGGGCCGCCGACGTACCGGAACAGCGGCAGGCCGGCCGAGTCGGCGGCGGCCTTGGCGACCGCCAGGCTGACGCCGAGGATGGCGTTCGCGCCGAGCTTGGCCTTGTTCGGGGTGCCGTCCAGGTCGAGCAGGGCCTGGTCGATCAGGCGCTGCTCGTGCACGTCGTACCCGACGATCTCCTTGTCGATGTCCTCCAGGATGGCGGTGACGGCCTTGAGGACGCCCTTACCGCCGTACCGGGACTTGTCGCCGTCGCGAAGCTCGACGGCCTCGAACTGACCGGTGGACGCGCCGGACGGCACTGCGGCCCGGGCGACGGTGTCGTCGTCGAGCAGTACCTCGACCTCGACAGTGGGGTTCCCGCGCGAGTCGAGGATCTCGCGGGCGCCGACGGCCTCAATGGTGGCCACATCTACTCCCAAGTCTTCAGATGACGGATCACCGCCGAGCCTAACGGTCAGACCAGCAGACAGGGTGGACCGCGTCACCTCTTACGATCCCACCCCCTCGACTGCTGCCCCGTCAGCAACACACCTTTACCTCCTTCCCACGCGCGCTCCGCAGCCTTCCGTCGCTGCGCTCCTCCAGACGGCCGCTGGCGTACGAGCACAGCGTCGGATGCTCCTGGTTGATCGGCCGGACCTGGGATGGTCCGACCCCCGCTCCAGCTACAACTCCGGTATGCGCAACTACCTGACGACAAAGGCTCCATGGTGGCTTCTCGTGCTGATCAACGGCGGCTTGTTCTTCGCCGTCACTCTGATCGGCAGAGCGCTGGCTCCCTCGTTCTTCCCGGCTGCGTTCCCTCAAGCTGTGATCAGCAGTGTCATCTTCGGCGTCTTCATCGCCACCTTGACCGCCGGGGCGCGTCGCGGCCGTCGGGGCTCAGCACCGACTGACCAGAACTGACGAACAGGGCACCGATCGGCGGTTGCCGGTATGTTGGCGGCGTGACGCGCGGGAATGTGCGGAGTCGGATCGTCGATCACGCCGAGGACGTGTTCCGGCGTCAGGGCTTCAGCGCGGCCAGCATCCAGGACCTCACCGATGCCGCCGACGTGCCCAAGGGGTCCTTCTACAACCACTTCCAGACCAAGGCCGAGCTGGCCGCGGAGATCATCGACCGCTACGTGAACGCCACCGACGTGACAATGCTCGGTCAGCAGGGTCTGCCGGTGATCGACCGCTTGCGCAATCATTTCGCCGGCCAGGCGTGGCGGACGATGGCGACCGGCCTGGAGTTCGGCTGCCTGCTGGCGACGCTCGCGGCGGAGTCGCCGGCGGGCGGCGACTACCTCCGCAAGGCGGTCGAACAGTCGCTGGCGAAGTGGACGAGTGCCGTCACGGCAGCGATCTCCGAGGGCCAGGCAGCGGGCGAGGTGACAACCCGGCGTCCCGCGGCCGACCTGGCGGCCTTCCTGATCGACTCGTTCGAGGGCGGCGCGTTGCGAACCAAGGTGACGGGTGACGCGACGGCACTGGTCCGGCACCTGGAGATCGCGCTCGACGCCCTGCGCCCGTAACCACTCCTCGAAACAGCGGATCCGGGGCGGTCAGAGGTGAGCCGACCGATGACATCGCGCGCCCACGGCACGGCAAAATCTCGCCAACCAAGTCAAACGGTCGTACTCATCGACGACCTTGTGACCAGCGTGAAACGAGTGATTCGAGCGCGAAACCTGGAAATACCGCTATCCGTACGCTGTTGACCAATCCAAGTCGGACGGTCATATCATGCATCGCATGAGGCAGGGCCGGCGCGATGCCTTGCTCGGCGTAGCCGGCTGACGGGAGTTCGACTCGGTGGACGACAGTGGTCTTTTCGCACCCGGCGCCGGCGACTCGCTGGTCGGGCGCGACGCCGAGCTCGATCGCATCCGCGGTTTCCTTGCCGACCCGGAGCGCGGTGGAGCTCTGCTGCTGTCCGGCCACGCGGGCGTGGGCAAGACGGTGCTGCTCAATGCTGTGGCCGATGCCGTGCGCTCCACCGGATCACGAGTTCTGCGGGCGGCCGGCGTGGAGTTCGAGGCCGACGTGAGCTACTCCGGCCTCAACCAGATTCTGCTGCCCCTCTACGAGACGTTCGACGAGCTCGACCGTGCGCACGCCGACGCCCTGCGGATCGCCCTGGGCTTCGGCAGCGGCCCAGCGCCGGAGCGGCTGGTCGTGTCCAGCGCGACCCTGATGGTGCTCCGCCACGCGGCTCAGACGGACCCGCTGCTGCTGGTGGTCGACGATCTGCCCTGGCTCGATCGAGCCAGCGCCGCCGTACTGGGCTTCGTGGCCCGACGGCTCAACGGCACCCGGGTCACCTTTCTCGGTGCGATGCGCTCGGGCAGCGAGACGTTCTTCCACCGCGGCGGCCTGCCGGAGTACGAGGTGCCGCCGTTGGACACGGCGTCCGCGCTGGCCTTGCTCGGCACCCGGTTCCCGACCTTGGCCCCGTCGGTACGCCGACGACTGCTGTCGGTGGCCGAGGGCAATCCGCTGGCCCTGCTCGAACTGCCTGCGGCATTGACCGGCCAGCAGCGCCTGGCACTGGAGGGCCTTCCCGCCGTGCTCCCGCTCACCCAACGTCTCCAAGTGCTGTTCGTGTCCCGGGTGTCCGCCCTGCCGCTCGACGTACGGCGGCTGTTGCTGCTCGCGACGCTGGAAGGAACCGGCGATCTCGGGATCCTGAGGGCCTCGGCCCGGCAGGCCGGCTACCTCACCGACCTCGATGATCTCGCTCCGGCCGAGCAGGACGGTCTGGTGGCGTTCGACGACGGGACCCGGCGGCTCGTCTTCCGGCATCCTCTGATCCGCTCGGCCGTGGTGGAGGCCTGCACGAGCGCGGACCGCCGGGCGGCCCATCGCGCTCTGGCCGAGGTGCTGGCCGGCGAGTCCGAGCGCCGGGCCTGGCATCTCGGCGAGGCCGCGGTCGGGCCGGACGAGGAGGTGGCCGCGCTGCTGGAGCAGGCCGCGCGGTGCGTCGCGGCCCGGGGGGACGCGGTAGGGGCAGTGGCGGCACTGGTCCGGGCGGCTGACCTGAGCCCTCGGGACGCGGACCGCGCTCGCCGGCTCGCCGAAGCCGCCTACATAGGCGCCGACGCGACCGGGGAGCTCAGCGGCGCCTCGGAACTGCTCGCGAGCGCCCGCCGCGCCGATCCCGGCCTGCGGCAGTCTCCGCACGCCACCGCCGCGACCGTGTACCTGATCATCAACGGCGACGGGGACATCGACACCGCCCACCGGCTCCTGACCGGTTGCATCGAATCCGGCGCACATCGCTACGACGCCAAGGATCCCGCTCTCGTCGACGCGCTCCACCTGCTGTTGCTGCTGTGCTTCTTCGGTGGGCGGGCGGAGCTCTGGGCGCCCTTCTACGCGGCCCTGAAACGCCTCCGTCCGGAGCCGCCCGCGTTGCTCTCGGTGGCGGCGATGACTTTCTCCGATCCGGCCCGTTCAGGTACCGCGGCCCTGCCCCAGTTGGAGTCGGTACTCCGCGGCGTCCAGGAGGAGACGGACCCGGGTCGGATCGTCCGGGCCGGTCCAGCGGCGCTGTACGCCGATCGGATGGCTGACCTGCGGGAGCCGTCGTGGCGGGTCGTGCGGCAGGGGCGCGACGGTGGTCCGGCGCGCCGGCACATCAGCGCGATGGTGCACCTGTGCCTGGACGACTACCTCACCGGCCGGTGGGACGAGTGCATCGATCTGGCCGACGAGGGCACCCAGCTGTGCCAGGACTCGGGCTACCACTTCTTCACCTGGTACTTCTCGTACTGCCGCGCCGCGGTCGCGGCGGCCCGTGGCGACGACGAGCTCGCCGACAGCCTCACCGACGACATCGTCCGGTGGGCCACACCCCGCGGAGTCGGCGCAGCTGTGCACTTCGCGCGACACGCGCGTACGGTCGCCGCGGTCGGACGCGGTGATTTCGAGCGTGCCTACCGCCAGGCGACGGCGATCAGCGCGGCGGGCACGTTCGCCTCCCACGCCCCGCACGCGTTGTGGGTGGCCTTCGACGTGGTCGAGGCCGCGGTGCGAACCGACCGCCACACCGAGGCGGCAGCCCATGTCCGTGCCATGGCCGAGGCCGACCTCGCGTCGCTGTCCCCGCGGCTCGGCCTGCTCGCCGGCGGCGCGGCGGCGATCTGCGCCGCCGACGACGAGGACGCGGTGAAGATGTTCGAGGCGTCGCTGGCGGCGCCGGGGCTCGATCGGTGGCCGTTCGATCTGGCCCGGGTGCGCCTGGCCCACGGGGAACGGCTTCGACGAGCCCGCGCGAACAGCGAGTGCCGGGAGCCGCTCGGCTTGGCGCAGAAGGCGTTCGCCGGACTCGGCGCGCACGCGTGGGAGGCACGGGCCACGAAGGAGCTTCGGGCCGGCGGATGGACCGAAGCCGCATCGACTCCGGCCGGTGGAGTGCTGACGGCCCAGGAGTGGGAGGTCGCCGATCTCGCGGCGTCCGGCTTGACCAACAAGCAGATCGCGGAGCGGCTGTACCTCTCTCACAGGACCGTCGGCGCGCATCTGTACCAGATCTTCCCCAAGCTCGGCGTCACGACGAGGGCGGCTCTTCGCGACGCGCTCGCGGCCATGAAGCACTGAGACTGGCCGGCGCGGCGCCTGTCGGCGTCGTACCTGTCGGATCAGTCTCGCCGACATCCGTTCCGGGTGCGTAAGTCGAATGACTGCGCTTCCCGTCGTCGCGGCTCGCCACCAGCGATGGACATCCGACAGATGCCGGCGCCGACCGATCAGGTTGAGGCTTTGACTATCCGCGGAGGAGGTCTGACTTCCCCGCTTCCCCTGTACCACCGGAAAGAGGCACCAATGTCACGACGCCGCACCTTGAAAGCCGCCGTTGTCCTCACCATCGGGACCGCGCTGGCCGCCGCCACCTTCGGCAGCTTCGCCGAGGGCGCACCGTCTTCGGACAAGAGCCCGAAGCCCTCTTGGGACCCGACCCCGAAGCCCACCGTCGTCCTCGTCAACGGCGCCTGGTCCGACGCGGCCAGCTGGAGCGGCGTCATCAAGCGCCTGCGCGCGGACGGCTACCCCGTCGTGGCACCGCCGACCGGCCTGCGCAGCCTGTCCGACGACTCGGCCTACCTGGCCTCGTTCCTCAAGACCATCCAGGGTCCGGTCGTTCTGGCCGGTCAGTCCTACGGCGGGTCGGTCATCACCAACGCCGCGACGGGCAACAGCAGCGTCAAGGCGCTGGTCTACATCTCCGCCTTCGCACCGGACGCCGGCGAAAGCGCCGCCGACCTGACCGCGAAGTTCCCCGGCACCCACATCACCACCGATCCCGCCGCGCAAGTTCCCACTGCCCTCACGCCGGTCCCGTACACACTGGCCAACGGCAGCACGGGCATCGACCTCTACGCGAAGGCCGCTCAGTACTCGGACGTCTTCCTGAGCAACCGGGTCAGCAGCGAGACCGCCGCCACGCTCGCCGCCACCCAGAGCCCCATCGCCACGACCGGCCTGTTCGAGGCGTCCGGGCCGCCGGCGTGGAAATCCGTCCCGTCCTGGTTCCTGATCTCCAAGGACGACCACCTGATCCCGCCGGCCACCCAGCGCTTCATGGCCGCCCGCGCCGGCGGTCACACCGTGGAGGCGGACACTCCCCACGCGGCGCAGGTGACCGACCCCGGCGTCGTCACCACGCTGATCGAGCGGGCCGCATCCTCGCGTTGAGGCCGCTCTCCCCGCCGCGGACCCGAGAAGCGCGGAATCCGCCGCGCAGAAAAGAAAAGCAGACATGGCAATGAGTTATCGCAACGTGCCGACCAGGACCGTGGACGTCGACGGGACCCCGTTCGCCTATCGCGAGCTGGGCCCGACGACCGGCGTCCCGCTGGTGTTCCTCAACCACATCACCGCCGTACTGGACGACTGGGACCCCGCGGTGGTCGACGGCCTCGCGGCCGAACGACGCGTGATCCTGGTCGATCTGCGGGGAGTCGGCGGCTCCGGCGGCGTCACGCCCGACAACTTCGAGGCGATGGCCGCCGACACGGTCGCCTTCGCGGCGTCGCTCGGGCTGGAGACCGTTGACCTGCTGGGCTTCTCGCTGGGCGGCATGGTCGCCCAGGTGGTCGTCCAGCAACGGCCCGATCTGGTCCGCCGGATCATCCTTGCCGGAACCACTCCCGCCGGCGACGAAGGTCCTGCCGTCTGGGGCTCCGTGCTGCAGGACGCCTTCGCCAAGGCAGATGCCCAGGGCAAGCACCCCAAGCAGTTCCTGTTCTTCTCGCCGACGCCGGCCAGCCAGGCCGCCGGAGACGCTTTCCTCGCCCGCCTGGACGAACGGACCGAGGACCGCGACACCCCCGTCACCAACGAGACGATCGGTGCCCAGCTGACCGCGGCCGCGAAGTGGCAGCAGGGCACCTCGGCGGACGGGCTGTCCCAGGTGGACAAGCCGGTGCTGGTCGTCAACGGCGACGACGACATCATGGCCCCGACCAGCAGCTCGTTCCAGCTCGCCCGACGTCTGCCCGGGTCCCAGCTGGCCATCTACCCGGACGCCGGCCACGGCGGCATCTTCCAGTACCACACGCTGTTCGTACGGCAGGTGCTCGACTTCCTGGCCTGAGGCCCCTCTCCGTACGCCGGGTCGGTCGCACCTGCCGACCCGGCGTACATCCTGCACATCCTCGACACCTCGGACCAGCCGAGGTGTCGAGGATGGCGCTTCCGATTGAAGGAGCTCTCTGTGGATTTCGTGTTGGTGCACGGCGGATGGCAAGGCGGATGGTGCTGGGACGGCGTGGCCGAGCACCTGCGCGCCGGGGCTCACCACGTGTTCGCCCCCACGCTGCGCGGCTTGGAAGAGGGGGACGTCTCCCGGTCCGGCGTGGACCTCACCGCGATCGGGGAGGGCCTGATCGACGCCATCAAGCAGCAGGACCTGGAAGACATGGTGCTGGTCGGCCACAGCGGGGGCGGCCCGGTGGTCCAGTACGCGGCAGACCGGCTCGCCGAGAAGACGCGGCGGGTCGTCTTCGTCGACGCCTGGGTCCTGCATGACGGGGAAGCCATCCACGACGTGCTGCCGAAGCCCCTGGTCGAACACGACCGAGAGGCCGTCAGGCACAGCGCGGACCGTACCCTGACGATGGACCCGAACGTGTGGACCGAGCGCCTGATGAACGGCGCGACGCCGGAAGAACTCGCGGCGGTTGTCGACCGACTGGTCCCCACTCCGTTCGGCTGGCTCTCCGAGCCGGTCCGCCTTCCGCGCTTCTGGAGCGCCGGCCTCCCGTCCAGCTACGTCTTCCTGCGCGACGACAACGCCGTGCCACGCGAGCTCTACCACCAGATGGCGGCCCGCCTGCGAGAGCCCCGCATCGTGGAATGCGACGGCCCGCACGAGGCCATGCTGACTCATCCCGAAGAGGTCGCCCGCGCCCTGGTGATCGCAGGACGCGACTGACGACGTGGCCGATGCTCATTCGCGCACTGCGACCACCTTGTATCCGCTTCCGTCGGGGTCGAAGGTGAGGTCATGGGTCGTCAGCCCGACGGCCTGGAGTTGCTTGGTCAGTTCGTCGTACCGGAATGGCCAGATGGACAGGCGCTCGGAGCCGCTGATGACGGTCCCGTCCGGCTCGATCTGTGCGACGACGATCTGCAGGTGGTGTTCCTGTTCCCAGGTCGCTGCGATCTCCCACTGGTACATGACGACGGCATCGCGGCCGTTGCGTCGTACGAGTCGGTCCCACACGTCGGTTCGTGTGCCGGCGTCTCGGATGCTTTCCCACGTGCGTGAGGTGAGCACCAGTCGGCCGCCGGGTTTGAGCAGCCGTGCCATGGAGGCCAGCGCGGACTGCCGACCGGATGCTCCTTCGGCATGTCCTAGTGAGTTGCCCACGCAGAACACAGCGTCGAACGTCGAGGCATCGAGGTGGTCGGGCAGTTCGTCCCACGGAGCCTCGAACGCGTTGAGCGAAACGCCCTCCTGATCAGCCAGTTCTTGGGTTCGGCGGACCATTCCAGGGCTGGCGTCCGACGCAACGACGTCGAGGTCAAGGGCAGCGAGGCCGACTGCGAGCTGGCCGGTTCCGCATGCGCAGTCGAGGACGCGCGCCCCGGGCGGCAGGGACCTGACGAGGTCACCGACGGCGCTGACTGCGCCGTCCGGCGTCAACTTCTGGTCCGGAATCAGCCATTCGTACACGTCGGTGAGTGCCCTGTAGCCAGCCATCACGACCTCTGCTCATAGGTGTTGGTGTCAACGAGTGAAACACCCGCGCCGCGCCACGACTACTCAGTTTTCTCAGATTGACGAACGCCGCCGATGCAGAAAACTGTGAGGAGACCCGCACTGCTGCGCCGGCTTCGGCCGTGCGACATGGAATTCCGCGCGACCCAAGGAGCCGTTAGCGTCGGTTCATGACGATCTGGCGGTCGGCCGATACCTGGCGGCGTGTGGCGCAGAAGCAGTTGCGGCGTAGTCAGGCCGCCGTCGCGACGCGGAACTGGCGGGTCGCCACGGTCGCCAACCAGCGGGCGCAGGTGGCGATCGAACGTGCGGCCGCGGCGTCGGAGCTGACGTCGAAGGACGAGCAGGTGCTGGCGTCGTTGCACTACGACCTGACCGAGATCCACAGCGTCGGCGGTCACCTGTACGCCGCGGTGGAGCAGGCGGAGAAGGCCTGGCAGCTCTACCACCGGCTCGACCGGGCGGGTGGTGATCCGGCGAAGGTGCGCAACCTCGGAGCCGAGGACGAGCAGGCCGTTGCGCATGCGGCGGACGCGCTGGCGCGGCTCGCCCGGCTCAGGGCGATGCGGCTGGTGCAATCGCGGCAGCTGGCCGAGGAGTACAGCCAATCCTCCGGCCACTACCAGGAGATCGGCGGCCAGCCACTGAGCCCGGCCGATGTCCAGGAGCGGGCCTGGGTTCGCGAGCACGCCGAGCTGGCCGTCACCATCTACGAACGACTGACACGGATCAGCGCCCGGTACGGCGACCCGGACCTCGCCCGCGTCCGCAGCGGCCGCGACCGAGCCCTGGCTGCGTTGCGCGAACTCTGAGCCACGACGCCCCGGCGTACTCCAGCAGATCGTCGGCCGTCCAGATCTAGCCGACCCCGAGTCGGCGGTGTGGAATCGGGACGACTCCAGAAGGTTCCTGACGATGCCCTGAAACAAGACCCGGCCTGGCCGGCTCTTACTTCTCCGACAGCGGTTAGCGGCGGAAGGAGGAGCATGGGTGAGCCGGACGGTTACGTCGAGTTCGTGGCGTACCGCGGGACGCAGTTGTTTCGGATGGCGTACCTGCTCACGGGTGAGCGAGAACGCATGGGGTCGCCTGAACTACCTGCGCCGGTGGCGGTCGAGCCAGGCGATGACGTCGTCGGCGGCCCCGCCTTCGCTGCGGGGAGCGAGGACCGAGTAGTGGTCTTCGCCGGGGTAGAGCTTGAAGTCGGCAACGGTTCCGGCAGCTCGTGCGTTGCGGACCGCCTGCTGGGTGATCGCCTTCTTGATCGACGGGTCGTCGGACCCCTGGACCAGCAGCATGGGCGCCGGGGTGTTGCCCCTGGGAACGCTCTGCTCGTCCAGCCAGCCCTGCAGCCGGAGGGCAGCGGCCGAGTTCTGCGGGTCGAACTGGTAGTCGTTCAGCTCCGTGCCCAGGTCCTTGTTGAAGTCGTTCCAGATCTGGTCGGTGCACTCCTCGGTGGCCTTCGGCAACATCTTCAGCGCCTGCCGGCCCAGGTAGTCGTCGTACCGCAGCTCGGGGTGCACCGTCTTCAGGCCGTGCAGCGCCAGCAGGTAGAACCCTCGATCGACGATGCTCGGCGATCCGTACCCGTAGGCCTGCCCGACGTTCGTCACCGGGGCCAGCCCGACGGTTCCCCGGAAGTCCAGGCCTCTGCCGTAGGTTCCGGCGAGTTCACCGGCCGCGATGGCGGCGTGCCCGCCTTGCGAGTGCCCGACGTCGAAGTACGACGTCGACAACGACGGTTCGGCCTGTACGGCGGCGCGGACCGCGTCGATCACGCCGCGCGCTTCGCTGTCGGCCACGATGTACGGGTGCTCGCCCTCGGTGCCGAGGCCCTCGTAGTCGGTCGCGGTCACCGCGTAGCCGGCCTCGAGCAGCTGCGCGACGAAGCCGCCGTACCCGAACAGGTCGACCTTGCCGTCCTTGTTCGGCGCGGTCGACGGAGCGCAGCGGTCGATGATGCCACTCGACCCGTGGGCCCAGGAAACGACCGGCCAGCCGTGTTTCGGCGCCCGGCCCTTCGGTGTGAACAACGCGCCGCTGACCACGACCTCACGACCGTTCAGGGATCGGGAGTGGTACGTGATCCGGTCCGCCCGAGCGGACGCCGCCGCCAGCACCGGGTCGAGATTGCCGATCCGCTGTGCGGACAACAGCCTTCCTGAAGTCTGGACTTGGTCGACCGGCTGCCGTTCTTCGATCGCGACGGTGGCCTCGGCGTCGTGGTGGACCGTGAGCGGCACCGCCCCGGCCAGTACTGCGACGATCGAAACCCCGATCGCTACGCGACGCGTTGCCGTACTGCGCTTCATCGTTGTGCCTCCTGAACGTTCGTTCGCGCGTGCCCGAAGTACATGAGCTCCCAGATCGCTTCGTCGCTGAACGACTCCACGAGGGTCGGTCCCGACCATCGTTCGACCGTGAGCTCGCCGACGAAGCGCAGGTAGGCCCCGTCGAACCGGACGAGTCGTGCAGCGAGCTTCCGGACGCCCTTCATCTGCTCGACGAAGGTGTTCGCCACGAGATCGCGCTGCCGGGTGAAGGTCACGACGTACCGATCAGCGCCGTCGATGTACTCGTACGACGTGACGTTCGCGACCGGCTTGCCGGTCTTCGGATCGGTGTGGACCTCCGTCGCGCGGAAGTGCACGAGCTTCGCGTCGTCGGCGACGATCTGCCCGTCCCGGGCGAGCATGAAGATCGGGATCGGCTCGTACCCGTACTTCTCGTGCGAGGTAATGTAGGACGCGATCACCGAATAGGGGCCTGCCTGGCCTCGCGCCCAGTACCAGTCGTTGATGATCGACGTCATCGCGACGTTGCCCCAGTTGTGGTCGTGGTAGCCGATGCCCGTCACCTCCGTGCGGACACCGTCAACCGCGTAGGAACCGTTGACCACGCCCTGCGGCACGGCAGGAAGCCAGGAGAACTCCCGATCGCGCTTCTCGCCGAACACCAGGTAGCCGGTCGCCGGCCGCCACGGGCGGATCTGCGCGTCCAGGATCACGTTCACCTTGACGTTGTCGATCTCCACGTCGATCTCGTAGTGGGCCAGGTCGCCGGCCAGGCGATTCCGGCCGATCCGCACGTCCGCGTGGTCCGCGGCGGCGGAGAAGGAGCCGACCGGGTAGTCACGGATGAAGTTCAGACTGCGGCCGTCCGGGAGATCGAGGTTCATCCGGATCATCGGACTCAGCGGCTTCCTGGGCGCGGAGAGGTCCTTGGTCATGAAGATCACGACGAGCTTGGCGCCGTTGTCGAGATGCGCGTCGAAGTACCACCACTCGTAGGTGCCGCTGCGGCCATCGGTGCGGGCAGCGTCTTCCCACAGGGCGATCTCGTCTCGGCTGATGCCGATCCGCCGGTAGTCGTCGTCCTGACGCGCAATGGTTGCTGGGTGGGCCACGGGCTTCCTCCAATCGCGGCGCACTGTGAAGCGCCGTCGAGGAAGAGGACCGGACACCGCGGCGGAATGTGAGGTTCAGTTCCACAAGGTGAGCTTGTACGGGTTCATCATCAGCCGTACGTCGGTCACGAACCCCGCCACGACGTCGAGCGTGACGACGCCGATGATGCGCCCGTCGTCCCACAGCGCGAACCCGAGACCGTCGGGGGTCTGCTGGTCCAGGACCGTGGCGTTCGGGTTCTTCGTCAGCGCACCGAACAGGAACCGTGCCACCTTGTCGGCACCGAGGACCGGATGCCGCGCCGCGCTGACGAAGCCGCCTCCGTCGGAGCGCAGCACCACCTCGGGGTCGAGGAACGAGACCAGCCCGGCGAGGTCGCCCGTCCGCGCCGCGGCCGCGAACGCTCGGACCACCTCGTCGTGCTCTGCCCGCGACACGCGACGGCTACGGCTCTCCTGCACGCGTCGCCGGGCCGAGGTGGCGAGCTGGCGGCACGCTGCCGGCGTACGGCCGACGACCTCGGCGATCTCGGCGAAGGGCACGGCGAACACGTCGTGCAGGACGAACGAAACCCGTTCGGCCGGTGTCATGGATTCCAGTACGACGAGCAGGGCGGTGCTGATCGTGTCGTCGAGAGTGACGCGCTCGAGCGGGTCCTCGGCCGTGTCCGTCGCGGCCGGGAACGCGTACGCCGGCACAGGTTCCGGAAGCCACGGGCCGACGTACCGTTCATGACGTCGCCGGGCGGAGGCGAGGACGTTCAAGCACACCCGGCTCGCGACGCGAGTCAGCCACGCCCTCGGCACCTCGATCGCGTCGCGCTCCTGCTCGCTGAGCCGGTACCACCTGATGTAGGTCTCCTGCACCGCGTCCTCGGCCTCGGCGACCGTGCCGAGCATCCGGAACGCCAAGGACACCAGGTGGCGCCGCTCGCTCAGCATCTCGGCGTGCAGGGCGTCGCGCTCTTCGGGGGTCATCTCGTCCTCCTTTTCCCCATCTGACCAGGCGGCGGGCCGATGTGTGAGGCCGAACCTCACATCCGAACCTCCTGCGCGGTCCTGGAGGACATGAAGATCGTAATCGCCGGTGCGACCGGCTCGCTGGGAACCGAGGTCGTCGACGCGGTGCGCGCCGCCGGCCACGAATCCGTCCCGATCAGCCGTGACTCGGCCGCCGACCTGATCAGCGGCTCCGGGTTGGTGACAGCGCTGCGCGGTGCGTCCGCGGTCATCGACGCGTCCGCGACCAGCAGCACGTCCGCGAAGAGATCGATCGGCTTCTTCACCACGGTCACCCGGAACCTGCTGGCCGCCGAACGCGAGGCCGGGGTGCCTCATCACGTCGCGATCTCCGTCATCGGCGCGGCGAAGCTCAACGCGAACTACTACGCGGGCAAGGCCGCCCAGGAAGCGATCCTGCACGCCACGTCCGGTGGCTGGTCGCTGCTGCGGACGACGCAGTTCCACGAGTTCGTCGAGCAACTCGTTGCTCATGGCAAGGTCGGCCCGTTCCAGGCCGTTCCGAGGATGCGTTCGCAGCCGATCGCGGCGGCCGAGGTCGCCGCCGAACTCGTCGCGATCGCCTCCGGCGAACCTCAAGGGCTGACACCCGAGCTCGCCGGTCCACAGGAGGAGCGGATGGGCGACCTCGTACGGCGCTACCTCGCCGCCACCGCCCGGCGCCGGCCGGTCGTCGAACTCTCGATCCCCGGGGCCTGGGGCCGCGGGATGCGGGACGGCTCCCTGCTCCCGAAGGCAGGGACCCGTCTGGGACGTCAGACCTTCGACGAATGGCTCTCCGCGCGGACCAGCTGACCTCGCAACTCCACTTCACCGCCCAACCGTTCGCTGAATCTCACCTGACAAGGAATCACCGATGCGCATCTTCCTGGCCGGCGGCTCCGGCCTGATCGGAAGCCGACTGATACCGAAGCTCGCCGCCGCGGGTCACGAGGTCCGCGCGACGACCCGTCGCGCCGAGAACCTCGACTATCTCGGCGACCTGGGCGCGGAGGGCGTCGTGGTCGACGTGTACGACGCCCCACACCTGACGGCTGTCGTCGCCGAGGCCGCACCCGATCTCGTACTGCACGAGCTGACCGACCTGAGCGACTTCGACACCGAAGCCAATGCGCGTCTCCGGCGAGCGGGAACCGCGAACCTGGTCGCCGCGGCGCAAGCCGCCGGCGTCGAGCGCATGATGGTCCAGAGCGTCGCCTGGGCGTACGAGGACGGCAGCGCACCGGCCGTCGAGGACGACCCCGTCCAACCCGGCTCACCCATCGCGACGATGGAAGCCCTCGTCGGCGGCATGCCTCATGCGACCATGCTGCGGTACGGCATGCTCTACGGCCCCGGAACCTGGTACGCACCGGGGGCCCGCATGGCGAACGCCGTGACAGCCGGCCTCGTCCCGGCCACCGCGGCGATCACCTCGTTCGTCCACGTCGAGGACGTGATTGCCGCGACCGTGCAGGCCGTCGACTGGCCCGACGGTGCGTACAACATCGTCGACGACGAGCCGGCCGCGGCCACGCAGTGGCTCCCCGTGTTCGCCGCCGGGCTCGGTGCTCCCCGGCCGACGGTCGCCGATGTGCCGGAAGGCGCCTCGCGGGGTCGAGGCGCCTCCAACGCCAAAGCCCGCGCCGCGGGCTGGAACCCCAGCTACCCCACCTGGCGCGAGGGTTTCCCGCACTGACGACGAAGGCGGGAGTACGGCGTACTGCCGTGCTCCCGCCGTCTGTCACGCCTCGGGGCGCGGATGCCGCAGATGCGCTCGCTCCTCCAGTTCTTCGGCGCTCACGTAGGTGAGCATCTCCTGGCCCGGCGCGCAGACCATGACGGCAACGAAGACGGTTCGGCCGTCGGCAAGGTTGTTCGCCGCCTGGTAGTGGACGACATCGCCGCCCGGCTCCCAGAACGCCTCCCCGGCGCGGATCACCCGTTCCGGCTCGCCTTCGAGCTCGAAGATCAGCTCACCCACGAGGAGATAGCCGAAGACCGGGCCGGAATGCCGGTGCGGTGGTGAACCCGCCGAACCGGGTTCCAGCTCGATGGTGACCGTCATGACGTGCGACGGGCCGAAGCCCCGTTCGAGGTCGGCCTGATCCAACAGGCGGATGGTGGCAGCAGATTCAGCCATTTCCGATACTCCGTTCTGGTTGAGTGCGGCGGGACCGCCGCCCGTAGACAGTGACGAGTCCGTACGCCATGAAGGCGAGAAGCCCACCGAGAACCGTGAAGACGCTCACGCGGACCCAGAACGCTGCGTCGGCAGTCAGCACCGCGTTCAGGGGGTTGGTGTCTTCCGCGGCGCCGACGGTGAAGCTGACGACGCCGGACATCGGAGCTCCGTCGAAGGAGACGACGCTCCAACGAATCTCGTACCGGCCGTCGGGAAGACCGGGCCTCACCGGGGACGAGACGTACATGTCCTCCACGGCCGCCGGCCCGGCAGTCCAATCGGTGCCTTGGTCGTCGGCCAGGACGACGCTTGCGTCGACGTCTTCGACCGGTGCCACGAACGCCAACTCGATCCGAGCCGGCATCGTCGCAAGGTGCTCGCCGGCGCGGGGCGTGCTGGACTCCAGCGGGCTGTGCGCCCACGCACCTGGGGCGGGGAGCAGTACGGCGAAGATGATGGTGGCCACCGGCCCCCACCTGAGGCGTCTGTGGATCAGGCTCGCTGCGTACATCTGGTCCCCCTCACGCTGACTCGTCGCGCTGTCACCGGTCATGACCGCGTAGTCGGCCCGGATGTGAGGTCGCGCTGACGTGCGTCCTCACGAATCGAGGCCCTGCACGGTCATGTCCAGCAGCGCGGTACAGACCGAAGGAGAAACCTCATGACCGTCTTCATCAGGATCGGGCTCGCCATCCTGTTCCTCGACGAACTCGTGGTCGGCGCGTGGAACGCGATCAGTCCCGAGACGTTCTACCGCCACTTCCCGACCGTCGACCTGACCCCACCGTTCAGCGAGCACTACGCCCGGGACTTCGGCGGCGCGACCCTTGGCATCGCGCTGCTCCTAGGCATCGCCGTCGTCAAGCCGAGGGCGCAGGCGGTGATCCCCGCCGTACTCGCCTTCTCGATCTTCTCGGTGCCGCACTTCGCGTACCACGTCGCCCACCTCGAAGGCGCGACGGTCGGTGAAGCGATCGCCCTCACCGCCGCAAACGCCACCGTGGCCCTGCTCGGCATCGCGATCATCCTCGCCACGACCGCACGCGACCGCGGCCTCCAGCAGCGGCAGACCAACACCACTTCGGCACAGTCGGCTCAATGAGGTTCGATCTTCGGGCCCTTCAGTCCAGCTCCAGGCGCGGTGTCGTGTAGAAGCTGGGCGCCCCGTCAGGCCCGAACTCAACACCGGTGAACGGTTCGTGCTCGCCGAACGGGGAGAGGATCCGGATCACCGTGCCGTCGGGGTCCGGTACGTCGAGTTGCACGCCGCCGCCCGGGCCGCGGTCGAGCAGCGGGCCGTGGTCCACGTCGAGTTCATCGAAACGCTCGGCCAAGGCCCGCAACACGTCGACGGACGGTACGCCGAGGCTGACGACGTCGAAGCCCGACAGGGACGGCTCGCCGGCCACCGTGTCGAGCCGCCGCAGGCCGACGAGGAACCGCTCGGCGTCATCGGTCAGGACCGCCCCGGTGACGACGCCGTGCTCGCCAAACTCCCACGCCAGGCGCAGCCCGAACACCCGCCGGTACCAGTTGACGCTGCGCCGGAGATCCGTCACCGGGATCTTCACCTGCAAGATGCACTCGAACCCCAGGTCCATGACGCATTCCCCTCGAAGTCGGCCTGCCCCGAGCATGACCGCAACCCAGCCGACCGGTCCACCGTGCCACCACGGAGAGCCGGCCGTTGACATGCTGCGTGACCGTCAGCACGATGGGACTTGGCGTCGGCCGACGCCCAGCCTCTGAGGACCTGCCCCAGCCGGGTCCTTGCAGACGGTGAAGGGGAATCCTCCCCCAAGGCCCGCTGTTCGTGTCCAGGCCTGTATCGAGTGTCGCGTCGCTGGGGGACGGAGACATGTCGAGGAGGCTTGTCATGACCAAGCAGGGCAGTTTCAAGCGCGCCGTTCGCCAACGGGCCCGGGAGACCGGGCAGCGGTACACCCAGGCACTCGCCGATCTGGAACAGATCAACAGGTCGCCGTTCGCGCGCACCCGTCCCTTCGAGCGGTCCGATCTCAAGGACCACCTCGAGACGCGGTACGGGATTCGGATCAGCTCGCTGGCACCGATCGACGACGACCCGGCGACGCGGCCCCGTGGTTCGTGGCCGGGTCACTACCCGTCGACCTTGCTCGTACGGCTGGAGGACGGTCCGCCGTGGATCGCCCGTGTGTTCTCGTCGCCGGCGGACCAGGTCGCGCGCGTCGAAGGCGACGCGGAGATCCTGCGGTTCCTGGCGGCGAACGACTTTCCCGCCGAACGGATCGCGCACGACGACCCGGTGTCGGTGTTCGACGACAGCGGCGTGATCGTGACCCGGTTCGTCGAGGGCGGGCGCCCGTCCGACGAGCACGGCCGTAGCGAGTCCGTCGACATCGCGCAGGAACTGGGCAGCCTGCTGGGGAGGTTGCACGCGCTCCCCGCGGCAGACGGCGCGGTCGCCCGGGACGGCGGTGCGGAGGAAGCCGACGGCGGCTTCTACACCGGCCGACCGAAGCAGGATCTGGCCGCGGCCATGAGCTTTCTGGCCCGTGTCGAAGACAAGGTGACCTCCGGCGGCCGGGAGAAGTTCGACTGGTTGCGCGACCAGGTCGAGAACGCCGACGACGCCGAAGGGCTGCCGGAAGCGCTCACGCACGGCAACTACCACCTCTGGGCCGCCGTCGGCGTACCCGGAAAGCTCACGATCGTCGGCTGGGCAGGATCCGGGCGCGGACCGCGATTACCCGCACTCGCCTGGCTCCTGAGGACCACTGCCGAAGGCAACGCGGACAACATCGACGCCGTACTGCGCGGCTACCGGCAACACGTCCAGCTCAGCGACGACGAACTCCAAAGGCTCCCGCGAATCCTGAACATGCGAGCCCTCTGGTTGGCCTGCCTCGACTATCAGATGGCGACAAACAACGGCGACACGCCAACTCTCAACGAGGGTTGGTTGCACCCGGCAAGCATCGAGTACGCCGAACGCCTGGCGGCGCGCGCTGTTGCAGCCTTGAGCCGGTGAGCCCTGTCTCAGCTGATTCGGTTCGTGGTGGCGGCTGAGGCCGGGCAGAGGATGAGTAGGCAGCTTTCCACCTTGACGTCGTCGATCACCGCGCCCCAGATCGTTCCGGAGGTTCCGGCGAAGGCCAGCGTCGAGGAGCTCGACAGCAGGTTGGTGAAGTAGAACGTGCGGTACGTCCAGCCCATGTTCTGGTTGCTCTTGCCGGCGGTGCTGACGGCGATGGTGTCGACCTCTTGGCCGTTGACGGTGGCCCTGCCGGTCTTGGTGTCCGGCGGGCCTTCGGTCACAGCAGGCCTCCCCCAGGCAGAAGGACGGGCGGGTCCTGCCCATCAGCCTACGGTCACTCACTGCTACCAGTTGATCGCAGCGGCGCGCCCTGGCCGAGTCATCCCCACTTGATCGCAGCAGGCGGCACGTGCCGGGTGAGCAGCACGCCGTTGGGGGCCTCGAACACCACGAGGTCAGTCGGATCGATCCGTAGCAGCACGGCGGCGGTGAAGCGTTTGCCTACATGGCTGTCTGGGCTCGGGGCGAGGTGGACGTGGGTGCGGCGGCCAGGGCGCAGGCCGTCGCGGCGGATGGCGGGGACCGCGGCAGGTGTTGTGCCGTGCCAGAGAGAGCCTGTGGGATGTACGCGTCTCCAACTGGCTTCCAGGGCTTCGACCGTGACCGGCATACCCGCGAGGGAATGGCCTTGGCAGGCGCGGATCAACGAGCCCTCCACCTGCAGACGGTTCTTGTCGTTCCGCTCGACCGCGCGATCCAGGGCCGGCCGGTCGATCTCCAGCAACGCCAGCACGTCGTCGATCGCGGCCCACCCGTCCGCGCTCATCGCCAGGCCCTTCTCCCCCGCCCCGTGGCGCAGCAACCAGGAGAGCTTCTTGCTGACACGTACGACGTCGCTCACAAGAGCATTCTCCGCAGTACGTCGAGCCGCTTGTCGTCGGCCCGTTCCGGCCGGGTGATCAGGCTCAGGACTCGAGCAGGACCGGCCGCACCGCCGGATCGATGCGAACCGCAGCGGCAGCCAGGAGGCGGGCGGCGGCGTGGCGTACGACGAAGTGCCGACGCGACGTCTCGACAACCACCGGAGCATCCGGCAGCGCGGACCGGGACTGGTTGCGGGCGGCATCGATCACCGGTGAGGTGGGCATGAACATGACGATCACTCCTTAGCTGTCGAGGTACTTGCGCAAGGCATCCATTCGGCCGTCCCAGTCGTTCGCCAGCGCGGCGAGGAACTGCTGGGCGACCCGGATCGGGTCGGAGTCGAGGCGGTAGCGGATCCTGCGGCGTTCGCCCGGTTCGGCGATCAGCAGGCCCGCTTCGGTCAGTAGGGTGAGGTGTTTGGCGATCGCCTGCCGCGTGATCGGCAGCCGGTCGGCCAGGTCGGTCGCCGTCGCGGGGCCGCGGGCGGCCAGTTCGGCGAGGATGCCGCGGCGGCTCGGGTCGGCGAGCGCGGCGAAGACCCGTTCGGCGGCCGCTTCGGCGTCAGGCGGCATCGAGGTACTCGACCAGTTCGGCGAGCTCGCGTCCCCAGCCGTCGGAGTTGCCGCGGTACGCCGTACCGTCCGGCGCCTGGGCGAACCCGGTCTCGACCACGGTCAGCCGCGTCCCGGCGCCGGCCGGCTCGAGGGTGAACTCGACGTAGGTGCGCCGCGGGTCGTCGGCCGGCAGTCCGTCGATCGGCCAGGTGAAGGCGAAGACCGACGGCTCGTCGACGCGCTCCACGCGCAGGTCGACGCTGTTGTCCGGCCACCACAGCCGGGCCGCTCCGCCCGGCCGCAGGTCGATCGAGGCCTGCTTGCCGAACCAGGTCCCGAGACCCTCGGCGGTGGTGATGGCCGCCCACACCTTCGACGGCGGGTGGGCGAGGTCGAGGACACGTTCGATGCGATCAGGAATCATGGATAGCAACCTTTCAGTTGCTATCCACAGTATGGCAACCATTCGGTTGCGTCAACCCTGACCAGCGCACCGAAGGCATCCGCTCAGTCGAGGAGGCCGGCTCCGTGTGCCTTCGCGGTGGCTTCGGTGCGCGTGCTCGCGGAGAGCTTGCGGAGGATCCGGGCGACGTGGGTGGCGACGGTGTTGGGCGAGACGAAGAGTTCCCGCGCGATCTCGGCGTTGGACAGGCCGCGCGCGAGGACGCGGAGGACCACCAGTTCGCGGTCGGTGAGACCGAGGGCCGACGGCTCCGGGCGGGGTGCGGTGGTGGCGAGGCCGGCGCGTTGGGTCAGGTCGTCGATCTCGGCCAGCAAGGGCGCTGCCGCGAGGCGAGTCGCGATCTCGCGGGCTTCGCCGAGACGGCGGCGGCCGCCGGGCTTGTTGTTCGTCCGGATCGCCGCGGCTGCGCCTCCGACGAGTACCAGGGCCAGCTCGTGCACGTCGTGGACCACGCGCCAAGCGTCGGCGGCCGCGTCCCAGGCCGCTACGGTGCCGGCGGCGAAGGCGTCCCCGGTCCGCACCACCGCATCGACGATCGGCCAGCGGCCGGAGTCCGGCAGCCCCTGCCGCAACGCCTCCGACCGCGCGGGCACCTGCCGCCGTCGCCCGGTCGGGGTCCGTTCGAGCCTGAGCGCCGCGAGGTAGAGCCGCGCCGTGACGACGACATCGGCTGCCGGCCAGTCAGGCAGGACAGCGAGCGCGTCAGCCAGCAACCGGTCGGCGGCCGGTACGTCGCCCTTGCCCACCGCGAGCCCGATGCGGACCGGCAGGCGCTGCAGTTCGATTTCGCTGACCGTCCCGGCCGGCGGCATCGTCATCTGCGCGAACTGGTGGGCCGCCTCGTCGTACCGGCCCCGCCGTACGGCGATCTGGGCGATCTCCAGCCGCAAGGCCGCGTCGTACCACGGCGGCGGACCGTCCGTGAGCGCGTTGTCCACCTGCTCCAGGGCCTCGTCCCAGCGACCCAGCGAGATCAGCGCCTCCGCCCGGATCTGCACCAGCATCGAGCCCCTGGCGCGCATCCGGCCCCACCGCTGCGCCTGCTGCTCGGCCTGCTCGAGCAGAACCACTGCCTCGTCCGGACGCCCGGCGTCGGCGATGGCTCGCCCTTCCCACTGCAGCGACGTCAGGTAGGTGTGCTGGTCGCCGCACGCTTCAGCCGCTCGCCGCGCGTCCTGCAGCAGCCGTTGCACGATCTCTGGTCCACCATCGGTGTGCAGCGCGATGCCGCCGGCGACCAGCCGCGCCTCGGCAAGCACCTGATCGTCGCCAACGCGCTCTGCCAGCTCCAGTGCCCGCGTCGCATGCAGGCTCATCTCAGGTCCCGGCCTGCCGACGAGCTCGGTGAAGGCCAGTCCGGACAGCAGCCTGCCGCGCAACACGTCGTCGGTTCCTTCCGGTACCAGCCCCACCGCGCGAGCCAGGTCGTCGCTTCCGGTGCCGTCGATCCGGCACCGCAGCAAGCCGCGGAGCCGAAGGAGACCGGCCACTCGGAGTGGCTCGGTCTCCGGATCGATGACCGCCAGCGCCGCGGTTGCGTGCTCCACGCCGGTTCGTGAGCGTCCGGTGGTGTACGACGCGGCGGCCGCGACCTCCCGCACAGTCGCGCAGCTCACCCCGATCAGCTCAGCAGCCTCGGCGACCGCCGGCCACAGCGCCACCACGCGTTCGAGCATGTTCAGTTGCTCGTCGTACGCGTACTGCCGCTCGGCCGTCGCCGCCGCTCTCCACGCCGCAACCAGCGCCTTGCCCGGTTGCCCGGCCACGGCCCAGTGCTCGGCCAGGGCCGCGAGCGATCCAGGACCTGCCTCGATCGCCTCGGCGTACCGGGTGTGCAATCGCCGCCGTTGACCGGGCAGGAGCGCACCGTAGACGGCCTCGCGAATCAGGTCGTGCCGGATCACGTACCCCGGGTCGAGCACAGCGACCTGATTCCGCTCGATCAGCTCGCGGACGGCGTCCTCGACCGGCTCGGCGGAGACCTCGGACAGCAGGTCGTCCGACACCGCCCCGCCGGCCACGGCAATGGTCGTGAGCAGCTCCCGCGCGGCCGGCGAGAGATCGGCGACCCGGTCCAGCAGCAAACTGGTCAGCCCTTCGGAGGACGCCGTACCGGATGCGTACAAGGCTTCCACGAACAACGGATTCCCGCTGCTGCGGCGGTGGATCTCGCTGCTCGCAACCGCATGCGGGGCGCGGCCGTCGAGGGCTGCGAGCAGTTCTCCGACGTCCTGCCGGCTCATCGGACCCAGGTCGAGCCGAACGACCTCGGCCCGTCGGCCGAGCTCGGAGAGCAACTGCCGGGTCGGGTGACCGGAGGGCAGCTCACCGGTCCGCACAGTGGCGATCAGCAGTACGGCGGAGGCGCCGAGATTGCGGACCAGGTAGACGAAGAGCTCCCGGCTGGATGCGTCCGCCCAGTGCAGATCCTCCACCACCAGGACGAGTGGGCGCTCCTGCGCCACCCGCGTGAGCAGGCCGAGGACCTCACCGAACAACCGGACATGCCCCTCAGGCCCTTCCGGCAGGGACAACTCCGGCAGCCATCCGGCGAGCGCGGTACCGCCGGACGGCAGGGCCGCGGCGAGCCGGTCCGGACCCCACTCACGCAGCAGGTTGCGCAGGATCGCCACGAACGGCACCCACGGCGTACCGTCCGCGCCGAGCTCGAGACAGCCACCGGCCAGCACCATCGGCTCGGCGCCGAACTCGCCGATCGTGGTCGAGACCAGGCGCGACTTGCCGATCCCCGCCTCCCCCGAGACCAGCACCGTGACCGCCTCCGCGGTCCGGGCCCGTTCGTAGGCCTCGCGCAGGGCGGCGCGTTCGGCCCGTCGACCGATCAGGACCGGACTGACAGCGGCGCCCATGCGGTCATCCTCGCATCCCCCGGGTTCCGGGCCGGATGTCATCAGATGTGGTGACGACCGGGTGCTGCGTCGACGGCGAGAGTTGAGGCACATCGAACCCACCCAAGGAGCCAATGATGACCAGCAACACCAACCGCACCGTGGTCGGCAACATCTCGCTGTCCCTCGACGGACGGGTGAACGGGCCGGGCGGCGACTACGACATGGGCTGGATCGCGCCGCACGCCGTCACCGCCGGCTCGTTGGCGCACATGATCCGGGTGACCTCGCCGGCGACCACGGCCCTGCTGGGGCGGAAGAACTACGAAGGCTTCGGCGGCTACTGGCCGACGGTGGCCGACGACCCGACCGCGCCGGAGGAGAGCCGCGCGTTCTCGCGCTGGCTGAACGAGGTGGAGAAGGTCGTGTTCTCGTCGACGGCGCCCGCTGCGGCCTGGCAGAACAGCCGGATCGCCCGGACCGACCCGGTGACCACGGTCAAGGAGCTTCGCCTGCAGGACGGCGGCGACATCGTCGTCCTCGCGAGCTCGAGCGTCATCCGGGCCCTGCTCGCGGCCGATGAGCTCGACCGGCTGTCCATCACCCTCTGCCCGGAGCTGGTCGGCGGCGGCATGCAGCTCTTCGACGAAACCGTCCCCGCAACGTCGTGGACCCTCACCGACTCCACCCCGACGGACAGCGGCGCCCTCTGCCTCCTCTACGACCGCACCCGCACGGCCTGACCGCTGCGGCACCTGAGGGCCCCTGCAGGACGGCCCTCAGGTGCCGCAGGTCAGGAGGCTTCGGTGGAGCGGACGCGGTCGGCGAGGCGGCGGGTCGCGTTCCGCAGTTCCTGCTCGGCATCGACGCCGGCCTCGCGAGCCTCTCGGACCAACGCCAGCAGGCGCTCGCCGATCGAGTCCCCGGACGCGGCACCCGCCTCGTCCGACGCCATCACCTTGGCGGAGCGGCCGAGGACCTTGTCCGCCAGCGCCAGCGCGGGCAGCGCGGTCGGAATGCCCTCCAGCACCGACGAGCGCTGCTTCTCGGCCGCCTTGATGGTTTCCCAGTTGGCCTCGACCGTGGCGACGTCGGTCGCGTCGACCGAGCCGAACACGTGCGGGTGCCGGCGGATCAGCTTCTCGACGATGCCGGCCGCGACGTCGTCGATCGACCACGGCCCGGCGTCGCCGTCGGGATCCTCCTCGGCCTCCTCGGCGATCCGGGAGTGGAAGGCGACCTGGAGCAGCAGATCGCCCAGTTCCTCCCGCAGATGCGTCGAGTCCCCGGTGTCGATCGCCTCGAGGGTCTCGTACGTCTCCTCGAGCAGGTACTTCGCCAGCGACTCGTGCGTCTGCTCCTGGTCCCACGGGCAGTTGCGGCGCAGCCGGTCCATCACCTGGACGAGGTCGATCAGCCGGGCCCCCGGTACGTCGTACGAGCCGTGCAGGATCTCCACCTCGTACGCCGGGCGCGGCTCACGCGCGAGCTGGTCCGCGACCAGCCGCAGCAACGCCGGCTCGCCGTCCTCACCGACGAGCCAGGCGACGGCCCGGCCGGAGGCAGCGGCGGAGACCAGCCACGCCCACTGTGCCTCGGCGCCACCCTCGACCGAGGTCACCACGAGCCCTGAGCCGACCACCGCCTGCACCGAAGGGCTCTCGACCCCGGCCGCGGCGCCGATCACATCAGCCTGCTCGAACGCCTGCCAGGCCGCGCGGGTCAGCAGACCCGGCGCGACCCGCGGGCTGGTCAGGACGACCTTGATCAAAGCGTCAGCCCTGCGGCTGGGGCTGCTGCTGCTGCTGTTGCTGCTGCTCGGCCTGCTCGCGCTTGGCCTTGGCCTGCGCGGACTCCTCCGACAGCGAGCCGGACACCTTGCCGTCGATGGCGCCGTCGGTCCACTTGCCGAACCGCGGCGAGACGTCGACGTCGATGTTCTTCGCGGCGTCCTTCACCACGACCAGGCCGGCCTGCTGGGCCTGCTGGACGTTCGGGTCGGTGATGCCGGTGCCGCCGCCGAGCTTGATCGTGCCGACGGCCGCCTTCGCGACGTCGCGCAGGAACGCCTCGGCCACCGGGTCGGCGACGAACTTGTCGTACGCCGCCTGGTCGCCGACGACGGCCTTCATGGCCGGCGCGAGCTCGGCGTCGGTGACCGTGACTGAGCGCTGGTCGGCGATCTGCTGGACCAGCGCGCTGTTCACCAGCTCGCTGAGCGCCAGCGACGCGGTGAACGGCTGGCCGAGCGCGGTGGTGACGGAGCGGGAGGTCTCGTCGACGTCGCCGACCGTGATCTCGGTCCCGCCCACCACGGCCGCCGCGCCCGGGTGCGTCCCCGCGGCACAACCACCCAGCAGCAGCACCGAAGCCAGCGCGGCACCCGCCACATGTGCGAGTTTTCTGCTCAACGGACTCTCCTCCAGCTGGAACTCATCAGGCCTTCGCCCCCACGGGCTCGGCGATCACATCGTCGATCAGTCTCGCGCACCACTGCAGCAACTCCTGGTCGCGCAGCGGCTCACCGGCGACCGGCCGGGTGGCAGGTCTCGGCACCAGGATCGTACGCAGTTGCGGCTTGACCAGACTCTTCGGGTACAGCCTGTTCAGCCGCATGATCTTGGAGTCGGGCAGTTCGACCGGCCCGAACCGGATCAGATTGCCCTGCAGGGTGACGTCGTGCAGCCCCGCGACTCGGGCGTGGTTGCGGAACTTCGCCACCTCGATCAGGTTCAGCACCGGCTGCGGGATGTCGCCGTACCGGTCGTGCAGCTCCTCGACCAGCTCCGCGATCCCGGCCTCGTCCCGGACGGCGGCCAGCCGCTGGTACATCTCCAGCCGCAGCCGCTGCGAGGGCACGTAGTCGTGCGGCAGGTGGGCGTCGATCGGAAGCTCGATCTTGACCTCGGGCTCCTCGGCCTGGGTGTCGCCGCGGTACTCCGCGACGGCCTCGCCGACCAGCCGGACGTACAGGTCGAAGCCGACGTCGGCGATGTGCCCGGACTGCTCGCCGCCGAGCAGGTTGCCGGCGCCGCGGATCTCCAGGTCCTTCATCGCCACCGCCATGCCGCCGCCGAGATCGGCGTGCTGGGCGATGGTCGCCAGCCGGTCGTGCGCGGTCTCGGTCAGCGGCTTCTCAGGGGGGAAGAAGAAGTATGCGTACGCCCGCTCGCGACCACGGCCGACGCGACCGCGCAGCTGGTGGAGCTGCGACAGGCCGAGCAGGTCGGCGCGCTCGACGATCATCGTGTTCGCGTTCGAGATGTCGATGCCGGACTCGACGATCGTCGTACAGACGATGACGTCGGACTGCTTCTCCCAGAAGCCCTGGATGACCTGCTCCAGGGTGTGCTCGTTCATCTGGCCGTGCGCCACCGAGACCCGCGCTTCGGGCACGAGCTGGCGGATCCGCGCGGCCGCCTTCTCGATCGTGTTCACCCGGTTGTGCACCACGAAGACCTGGCCCTCGCGCAGCAGCTCGCGCCGGATCGCGGCGGTCACCTGGCCTTCCTCGTACGCGCCGACGAAGGTCAGCACCGGATGCCGTTCCTCGGGCGGGGTGGCGATCGTCGACATCTCCCGGATGCCGGTGATCGACATCTCCAGCGTCCGCGGGATCGGCGTCGCCGACATCGTCAGGACGTCGACCGCCGTCCGCAGCCGCTTCAGCTGCTCCTTGGCCTCGACCCCGAACCGCTGCTCCTCGTCGACGATGACGAGCCCGAGGTCCTTGAACTGCACCTCGCCCGACAGCAGCCGGTGCGTCCCGATCACCACGTCGACCGACCCGTCGGCCAGCCCGTCCAGCGTCGCCTTGGCCTCCTTGTCGGTCTGGAAGCGCGACAGCGGCGCGACGTTCACCGGGAACGCGGCGTACCGCTCGGCGAAGGTCGCGTAGTGCTGCTGCACCAGCAGCGTGGTCGGGACCAGTACGGCGACCTGCTTGCCGTCCTGGACTGCCTTGAACGCGGCCCGGACCGCGATCTCGGTCTTGCCGTAGCCGACGTCGCCGCAGACGATCCGGTCCATCGGGGTGATGCGTTCCATGTCGTGCTTGACGTCGTCGATGGTGGCCAGCTGGTCCGGCGTCTCGACGAACGGGAACGCGTCCTCGAGCTCGCGCTGCCACGGCGTGTCCTTGGCGAACGCGTGCCCCTTGGTCGCCTGGCGCGCGGCGTACAGCTTGATCAGCTCGCCGGCGATCTGGCGGACCGCCTTGCGGGCGCGGCCCTTGCGCTTGGCCCAGTCGCCGCCGCCCATCTTGTCCAGCGTGGGCTGCTCGCCACCGACGTACCGGGTGACCTGGTCGAGCTGGTCGGTCGGCACGAACAGCCGGTCGCCGGGTTGACCCCGCTTGCTCGGCGCGAACTCGATCACGACGTACTCGCGGGTGGTCCGCTGGGTGCCGGTACCGACCGTGCGCTGCATCATCTCGACGTACCGGCCGACGCCGTGCTGCTCGTGCACGACGAAGTCGCCGGGCGCGAGCTCCAGCGGGTCGACGGTCTTCTTCCGGCGGCTCGGCATCCGTTGCTGGGAACGGCGTTCGGCCGCCGAGCGCTGCCCGGCCAGGTCGTTCTCGGTGAGCACCGCGAACTTGATGCCCTCGGCAATGAAGCCGTGGTCGAGCGCGCCCTGCGAGATCAGGACGACGCCAGGCTCGGGGATGCCGTCGATCGAGTCGACGGTCCGGGCCGGCAGCTCCGCCTCGGAGAACACCTCGGCCAGCCGCTGGGCCGGGCCGTGGCCCTCGGTGACGCAGACGACCCGCCAGCCGTCGCGCAGCCAGCCGCGCACGTCCTCGACGGCGGCCGCGGTCTCACCGCGGTACGCGTCGACCTCGTGCGCCGCGATCTGGCGGCTGCGGACCGCGCCGGAGTCGGTGTCGATGTCGAACGAGACCCGCGCGCCCATCGAGTCGCGCAGCTCGGGCTCGTCGGTCGGCGCGGCCGCGAACGGCGACAGGCTCCACCAGGCCAGCCCGCGGTCCAGCGCATGCGTCCGTACGTCGGCCAGCGACATGTACGCCGCGGCGCCCAGGTCGATCGGCGCCTCGCCGCCCCCGGCGGCGGCCGCCCAGGACGCCTCCAGGAACTCCTGGCTGGTCGCGACCAGGTCGTGCGCCCGGGCGCGGACCCGCTCGGGGTCGCTGACGACGACGTGGGTGCCTTCCGGCATCAGGTCGACCAGCAGCTCCATGTGGTCGACCAGGACGGGCGCGAGCGACTCCATCCCCTCGACCGCGTGGCCCTCGGCCAGCTTCTCGAACAGCTCGGCCAGTTCGGGATGTTCCTTGGCCAGTACGGCGGCGCGCGAGCGCACCTCGTCGGTCAGCAGCAGCTCGCGGCACGGCGGGGCCCACAGACCGTGCTCGGCGATCTCCAGCGACCGCTGGTCGGCGACCGCGAAGTACCGGATCTCCTCGACGTCGTCGCCGAAGAAGTCGACCCGCAGCGGGTGCTCCTCGGTCGGCGGGAAGACGTCGATGATGCCGCCGCGGACCGCGAACTCACCGCGCCGCTCGACCAGGTCGACCCGGCTGTACGCCGCGCCGGCGAGCCGGCTGACGACGTCCTCCAGCTCCATGCTGTCGCCGACGTGCAGCTGGACCGGGCGCAGGTCGGCCAGACCGGCGACCTGCGGCTGCAGCACGGACCGGACCGGCGCGACCAGGATCTTGATCGGTCCGGTCGTCTCGTCGGAGGGGTCCGGGTGCACCAGGCGCCGCAGTACGGCGAGACGACGGCCGACTGTGTCGGACCGGGGCGACAGCCGCTCGTGCGGCAGCGTCTCCCAGGCCGGGTAGTAGGCGACCGAGCCGGGCTCGACCAGGCACTGCAGCGCCTCGGTCAGCTCCTCGGCCTCGCGGAACGTCGCGGTGACCGCGAGGATCGGGCGGTCGGCGCCGAGCCGCTCGGAGGCCAGCGCGGCCAGCAGGACAGGACGAATCGGGCCCGGTGCGCTCAGGTCGAGCGTGGCGACGCCGTCGGCGCGGATGTCCTTGCGGGCGTCGCCGATCGCTGCGGCGACCACCGGATCGGTGACGAGGGTGTCGACCAGACCGGCTAACTTCACGAGTTGTACTTCCCTTGAGAGACTTCGAGGCCGTCGGCGAGCAAAGACTCGATCGCGTCGGCCGTGCGGTCGAGCTCGAACGGCAGGTCCTTGCGTTCGGTGCTGGAGAACTCGTTCAGCACGAAGTCCGCCGGGCTCTGCCGGCCGGGCGGGCGCCCGACTCCGAACCGCACTCGATGGTAGTCACCGGTGCCAACCGACTTGCGGATCGACTTCAGCCCGTTGTGCCCGTTGTCGCCGCCACCGAACTTGAGCCGCAGCGCGGCGAAGTCGATGTCCAGCTCGTCGTGCACAGCCACCAGCTGGGCCGGCTCGACCTTGAAGAACTTGAGCAGGCCGGCCACCGGCCCACCGGACTCGTTCATGAACGACCGCGGCTTGGCCAGGATCGTCCGGTAGCCGCTGAGCCGGGTCTCGATCACCTCGGCCTTGGCCTGCTTGTGCTGCTTCCAGCCGCCGCCCACACGGCCGGCCAGCTCGTCGACCACCATCTGGCCGACGTTGTGCCGCGTCTTGGCATAGGAAGGGCCGGGATTCCCCAGCCCGACGACCAACCACACGTCGTCCGCCACGGATCTCCCGGCCCTCTCCTGTTCGTTGCCAGTACGGGGTACTGCTTACTCCGCGGCGGCGGCGACCGGCGCCTCGGCGGCCTCCGGCTCGTCCTTCTCGATGCCCGCCTCGGCCTCGGCCTCGGCCAGCTCCGCGTCCAGCTGCTCGGCGGTCGCGGCGGCGGTCACGTTGACGATCAGCGTGTCCGGCTCGACGGCCAGCGTGGTGCCCGCGGGCAGCTTCAGGTCGGAGGCGTGGATCTGGGCGCCGGCGTCGAGGCCCTCGATCGAGACGGTGACGCCGTCCGGGATGTGGGTCGCTTCGGCCTCGACCAGGATGCTGGCGTTCTCCAGCACGACCAGGGTCTCGCTGACGGCCTCGCCCTCGAGGTGCACGGCGATGTCGACCTGGACCTTCTCACCGCGCTTGACGATGACCAGGTCGACGTGCTCGATGAAGCCCTTGATCGGGTCGCGCTGGACCTGCTTCGGCAGCGCCAGCAGGCTCTCGCTGCCCTCGACCTCGATCAGCAGCAGGGCGTTGGCGGTCTTCAGGGCCAGCATGGTGTCGTGACCGGGCAGCGTGATGTGCACCGGGTCCGTGCCATGGCCGTACAGAACGGCGGGGACCTTGCTGTCCCGGCGGATTCGGCGGGCAGCACCCTTGCCGAACTCCGTGCGCGACTCGGCTTGGATCTTGACCTCGGCCACGAGATGAACTCCCTCAAGCTTGTTGCGGTGATCTGTTGACTGGTGGTGGAACCGGTTGCAGAGCCTCAGCGGGCACGTCTTGACTCCGGAAAAGGCGTCAGGCAACGAACCACCGCGTCGATCACGGAGCCGCGCCCGCCTAGCACTTCTCACCGAGTCGAGCACTTCGACATCAAGCGCAGTCGGGGGGCGTCCCTCGCCGAGGCAACCAAAACAGTCTACCCACGACTCCCCCCAGACGAGAAATCCACCCCTCCCCCTACTTTGAGCACCGGTCAGGCACCAGAAGCCGTCGAAAACGGCTGAGCCGTGCTCGAGGACGCGTCGGGCCGGACCTCTTAAGGTCGGGGCATGAAGATCGTCTCGCTGCTCCCGTCGGCGACCGAGATCTGCTTCGCGCTCGGCGCCGGGGACCAGGTCCACGGCGTCACCTTCGAGTGCGACCACCCCGCGGCGGCGCGCGAGCGCCGGATCGTCTCCGCGACCAATCTCCCCGCGGGCCTCACGCCCGCCGAGATCGACGCCGCCGTCCGCGCGCGAGTGGCCGCCGGCGAGGACCTCTACAAGCTCGACCGCGACGCCCTCCGCGCGATCGACCCGGACCTGGTGATCACCCAGGACCTGTGCGCCGTCTGCGCCGTCGACGTCGACGGCGTGGAGGAGGCGCTGTCCTACCTCGGCTGCCGGGCCGAGGTCGTCACCACCGATCCGCACGACCTCACCGAGGTCCTGGAGTCCATCGAGCAGATCGCCCAGGCAGTCGGACGGCCTTCCGAGCCGCTGGTCGGAAGCCTGCACCGACGGCTTGACGCCCTCCGCGCCCTCCCACCAGCGAGTTCCGCCGCACCCCGCTCCGCGGGGCGCGGCGGAGCGGGGGAAGAAGGAGCGGGGGAAGAAGGAGCGGCGCCGCACGGCGTGGCTTCGCCCGCCTCCGATCAGTCCGGCTCGACGCCCGTCACTGCGTCCGCCTCCGATCAGTCCGGCTCGGCGCCCGTCGCTGCGCCCGCCTCCGATCAGTCCGGCTCGGCGCCCGTCACTTCGCCCGCCTCCGATGGGCTGCCGCGGGTGCTGGTTCTGGAGTGGACCGATCCGCCTTTTGCTCCTGGGCACTGGATTCCGGAAATGGTCGAGGTGGCCGGCGGCGTGAGCGTGCTGGGGTCGGCCGGGCTGCGGTCGGGGCGGACGACCTGGCCGGCTGTTGCGGCGGCTCGGCCTGAAGTCGTGGTGGTGGCGCCGTGCGGCTTCGGGCTGGACGACTCGGCCCGCCTGGGGAAGGACCTGATCGACCAAGGCCTGCTGCCCGACGTACCGGTGTGGGCTGCCGACGCGAACGGCTACTTCGCGCGCCCCGGCCCGCGGCTGGTGGACGGGGTCGAGGCACTCGCCGGCATCCTTCGCGGCACTGCCGTTGACCCCGAGGTGGCCCGGCAGATCCGTTAGCTTCGTCTGCGTGCTGATCACCCTGCTGGTTCTTGCCGCCGCCCTGGCCGCGCTCGCCGTCTGGGCGCGGACCAAGCGTCAGCGGTTCTTCACGGCACGCGGCCTGGCAGCTCAGCAAGCCGGCTGGACCTCAGCACCGATGGACCCAGCCCTCGAAGGCGTCGCCAACCGCATCCTCTCCCCCGGCGCCAACACCCGGATGATCGCCGGCCAGTACGCCGGGTACGACTTCCGCGCCTTCGACCACTCACACGCGACCAGCAGAACCAGTACGGCGACCAAGCTGCACGTCGTCGCCGTACTGCTCCCCGTCGTCCTCCCGTCGATCGCCGTCACCACCGACAACCCGGTCGCCCGCACCCTCCGCGTCCCCGACCAGCAACTCGAGTCCGGCGACTTCAACGAGACGTTCGCCATCGAGTCGCCCAACCAGCGCTACGCCTCCGCCGTCGTCCACCCGCAGCTCATGGAGTGGATGCTCCAGCGCCCCCACCTGCAGTGGTGGATCGACGGGCCGTACCTCGTCACCTGGGGCCTCAACTGGTGGACCGTCGAGAGCGTGCGCGCCGCCCTCGACGACCTCACCGCCGTCGCCCAGCAGATCCCGCCGTTCGTGCTGGCCGACTACCGGCTCAGCTGAGTCCACACCTCGCGCAACGCCCGCGCCGCGTCGCCTTCCAGCCCCGCCGCGTCCAGCGTCTCCGCGAGCTCGTCGAACTCCGGCCCCCACCGCCAGGCCACCGCCCGCAACCGCTCCGGCAACTCGGGGTCCTTCAGCGACCCGCCGTCGGCCCGCGTGTGCTGCGCCGTCAACGCCTCGGTCACCCCGTGCTGCGCCGCCAGCTGGAACGCCAGCACGGCCAACGCCGCTTTCCCCTTGTTGTACAGCGCGTACGACGACTTCGCCGCGCTCGCGGCGCCTGGCTCGGCGCCGACGACCATCGGCGTGACCAGAGTCCCCGCCCACAACTGCGCCGCCTGCTCGGCCGCCGCTCCGGACAGCATCAGGTGCGTCGGGCTCGGGCCACCGGTCGGCGGCGGGCCGATCACGCCGCCGTCGACAAAGGTTGCTTGAGGCAACGCTTCGCGGGCCCGTTGCAGGGATTTCGGCGACAGCGGGTTCGCCTCGACGTAGATGCCCGCGAACCCCGACCGACCGACCTGTTCGGCGACCTCCACCGCGCCCTGCGGTGCGCACGAGCACAGCACCACCTCGGCCCCGCCCACCGCTTCGTCGTACGAGGAACCGATCAGCCCCGCCGCCTCGGCCCGCGCGACCGACGCCGTACTGCGTCCTTCCGGCACCCAGTGCACCTCGTGCCCCGCCGCGACCAACTGCGCGGCGAGCTGCGACCCCATGGCTCCCGGATGGAAAACGGCGACCCGCATCCGCGGCGTCCTCTCTCTCGAGTGGTCAGTGCTCCCCAAGATAGGCGAGTACGGCGAGGACGCGGCGGTGCTGCTCGTCGTTGACCATCAGCCCGAGCTTGCCGAGGATGCTGCCGATGTGGGTCTCCACGGTCCGCTCGGTCAGCCACAGCCGCCGGCTGATCCCGACGTTCGTACAGCCCTCGGCCATCAGCGCGAGCACCTCCCGCTCGCGCGCCGTCAACGCCGCCAGCCGATCCTCGGACCGCGACCGCCCGATCAGGCTCTCCACCACCTCCGGGTCCAGCGCGGACCCACCAGCGGCCACTCGCTCGAGCGCGTCGAGGAACTCGTCGACCGCGAGCACCCGGTCCTTCAGCAGATACCCGAACCGCCCACCGGTCACCAACTCGGTCGAGTGCCGCGTCTCCACATGCTGCGACAGCAGCACGATCGCCAGCTCCGGGTACAACACCCGCAACCGCCGAGCCGCCCGCGCCCCGTCGTCGGTCAGATCCGGCGGCATCCGTACGTCGATGATCACCAACTCCGGCGAGGCCTCCGCCACGGTCGTCACCAACGCCGCCGCATCCCCGGCCAGCCCCACGATCTCGTGCCCCGCATCCACCAACAACCGAGCCAACCCCGCCCGAAACAAGGCCGAGTCCTCCCCGATCACGATCCGCACGACGACCTCCTCGCCCGCGGCTGCGCCGCGAGCATCGGCGGGGAAGGAAGAAGAGGAGAGGACGCCCGCCCCGGCTGGCTTCGCCGCCGGACGATCAGCTGCCGCATGGCAGCACCACCTCTATTGCTGTGCCGACGCCGGCGGGGCTGTGCATGGTGAGGGAGCCGCCCAGCGCGACCACTCGGTCGGTCAGGCCGCTCAGGCCTGAGCCCGGGCGCGCTCGCGCTCCGCCGCAGCCGTCGTCCTCGACGCGGATGCGTACGTCCTCCGGCGACCGCGTGACCTGGACGCCGATCCGCGTCGCCCGGGCGTACTTCGCCGCGTTGACCACCGCCTCGGCCGCCACGAAGTACGCCGTAGTGATCAACTGCTCCGGCAACTCGTCCCCCACCACCTGCAGTCGCACCGGGATCGGCAGGTTGCGCGTGATCGCCGCCAGCGCAGCGGGCAAGCCGTCGTCCAAACTCGTCGGCCGCAACCCATGCGCGATCTGCCGCAGCTCAGCCACCGCCGTCGCCAGCTCAGCAACCCCCTGGTCGAGCACACCGTCCACATCGACCGTCCCATCAGCCAGATGCCGCTGGGCCAACCGCAAACTCATCCCCAGCGCGACCAACCGCTGCTGAGCCCCGTCGTGCAGATCCCGCTCGAGCCGCCGCCGCTCGGCATCGCCCGCCTGCACGAGCCGCGCCCGGCTGGCCTCGACCTCCCGCAAGGCCCCCGCCAGCTCGGCCCGCAACCGCGTGACCTCCACCAAACTCGCCGCCGCGGCCGCGACTACCCGCAGTACGGCCGGACTGCTCCCCGAAAGCACCCCGACCTGCAGCCCGCCCAGCATCACTGGCACGACCTCCCCACCCACCGGCTCCCCTGCCGCATCGACAAACCCAGCAGCCCCCGGCAGCAGACACCCCACCCGCAGCCCCGGATCCCGCAACGCCTGCCGCAGCACGGCTTCCAGCTCCTCCGGACTCCCCTCGCCCGCGTGAATCCGATGCTGCAACTCCTCGATCGCCGTCAGCGCGGCTCGCCGCGGCGGATACAACCGCCGGTCGACAACCCGCCGCAACCACGACCGCAGCGGCGCCAGTAGCAACGCGCAGACAGCCGTCGCCGTCGCCGCGGCCACCGCCGATCCGCGCCCAACCACCAGGCCGAGCGCGAGCGCCGACACGGCGTACGTCGTCAGCAACGCCACCAGCACGATCGCGTACGTGACCGCGTCCGCGACCGCCCGATCCACGTCGTACAGATCATGCCGCAGCACCGCCACCGCGACCGCCGCCGGCAGACTCACCAACGCCATTACGCCGGTCACCGTCGCGACCACGCCCGACTCCCCCGTCACCGCGATCTCCGCCAGGCACACGAACGGGTAGCAGACCGCGACGACCCCCGCGATCGCCAGCCACTTCACCTGCGCCCGCGCCCGCCCGCTCGACCGCCGGAACCGCACCACCACGGACGCCGCCGCGACCAGCACCAGCGCCAAGAAGACCACGAACAGGACCTCGCTGAGCACCCGCACCACCCGAGGCAACGGCGCGTACGGCCGCGCCCACCCCTCCAAAGGCGCCAAGAACGGCGAGGTCGCGAACGCCCCGAACACCTGCTGCGCAGCACCGAGCAGCACCAACCCGATCGGCACGACCCGCCAGCGCGGACTGATCAGCCGCCCGTCCGGGAAGTAGAGCAGCAGCAGCGCCACTGCGACGGCCAGCCACCAACCGCTCTCGTCCAGCCAGGCAACGACCCGGCTGTCCAGCGGCAACCGTCCCGGCTCGGCCACCACGACGTCGTAGTACGCCGACCGCACGCCCAGGAACGCGACCAGCCCGCCGATCACGCAGAGCAGCACCCCAACCACGGGCTCACGTCGAGCGACCAGCAGACCCAGCACAGCGAGTCCGGCCGCCAGTACGCCGAGCGGCACGACCATCCCCACCGGCGCATCAGCGACGAGCAGCAGCCACCCACCGCCCACCAGCATCGTCACCACGAGCAGGCAGGTGCCGACTGCAAGCGCCCACGGCCACCGCATGACGTCACTGTAAGTCGCGAAGGCCGCCGGCGGCTCCGAGTCAGCACGGAGATCTGTTCCCGTACCAGCCCGGATCCGTCGACCCCGGCGCAACGGCTTCGCTGAAGGGGTCAGATTCTTCCGTGGCTTTGGGAGGCCAACGATGTCCACCACGACCCTCAGGACAGAGCTCGCCGGCGATCCGGTCACCCGGCGTCGCGTCGGCATCGTCGCGCTCGCGCTGACCGTGACCTCGCTGACCGCCGTACCGGGCGGCCTGCTGTGGCCGGAGCCTTCGGGCGGCGGCGAGACCTACACGTACGCCGACATCCAGCCCCTGCGCGACCGCTGGTGGGGACTGCTGGTGTTCCTCAGCGCCGCGCTCGTGCTCAACGTGCCGGCCCAGGCGTTCGCCACCTGCCTGCTCGTACGGCGTCGCGGCGCCGCCTGGGCCACGACCGGCGGCGTACTGATGTGGATCGGCACAGCCCTGTACGCCGTGGGCGGCGCCGGCTGGGCCGCGGCGTACTACTTCGCGACCGCGCCGGGAGTCGACCCAGCGGCCGGGGCGTCGGTCATCGACCGGATGGCCGAGGATTCGCTGCACCTGTTCGCGCCGATGATCGCCGGCGCGGGACTGGTCGCGATCGGCACGATCGTCCAGACGGTCGGGCTGTGGCGCTCGCACGCCGTACCGCGCTGGATCCCACTCGGCGCCGCGACGATCGTGCTCACGTTCATGATCCCCGGCAACGGCGTGGTCGGCCTGATCACCGCGCTACCGATGACCGCAGCGGCCATCGGCATCGCGTACTACGCCTGGCGAGCCGTCCGATGATGTGGGCCCCGTGGCCGTTCCTGTTCTGGCCGGCGCACTGGGACCACGGCAGCTCGGTCAGGCCCTGCCCTCGAACAGGCTGGTCACCGATCCGTCCTCGAACACCTCGCGGATCGCGCGGCTGATCAGCGGAGCGATCGACAGCTCGGTGAGCTTGTCGAACTTGCGGTCCTCCGAGATCGGCAGCGTGTTGGTGACGATCACCTCGCTGGCCTGGCAGTTCTTCAGCCGGTCGACCGCCGGACCGGACAGGATCGCGTGGGTGGCCGCGATCACCACCCCGGCGGCGCCGTCGGCGTACAGGGCGTCGGCGGCCTTGGTGATCGTGCCGGCGGTGTCGATCATGTCGTCGACCAGGATGCAGACCCGGCCGGCCACCTCACCGACGACCCGGTTGGCGACGGTCTCGTTCGGCCGGTCGATGTCGCGGGTCTTGTGGATGAAGGCCAGCGGCGCGTTGTTCAGCCGGGCCGACCACTGCTCGGCGACCTTGATCCGGCCGGCGTCCGGGGAGACCACGGCGAGCTGCTGGTCGCCGTACTTCTCCCGGACGTAGTCGGACAGGATCGGCAGCGCCATCAGGTGGTCGACCGGCCCGTCGAAGAAGCCCTGGATCTGCGAGGTGTGCAGGTCGACGCAGATCAGCCGGTTCGCGCCGGCGGTCTTGAACAGGTCGGCCATCAGCCGGGCCGAGATCGGCTCCCGGCCGCGGTGCTTCTTGTCCTGCCGGGCGTAGCCGTAGAACGGCAGCACCACGGTGATCCGCTTGGCCGACGCCCGCTTCAGCGCGTCGACCATGATCAGCTGCTCCATGATCCACTCGTTGATCGGCGAGGTGTGGCTCTGGATCACGAACGCGTCGCTGCCCCGGACCGACTCCTCGAACCGGACGTAGATCTCGCCGTTGGCGAAGTCGTACGCCGAGGTGGGCACCAGGCCGGAGCCGAGCTGCTCGGCCACCTCCTCGGCCAGACCGGGATGGGCCCGGCCGGAGAAAACCATCAGGTTCTTCTCGGTGGTTCGCTTCATCCCGCTCATCGCCACTGCCTCCCGTTACGCCTTCTCGCCGGGGACGCCCGCTGCGCCCGGCTTCGGCTGTGCCTCGGCGGTGCCGACGACCGGTTCGCCCGGTCCCGCCGATTCGCCCGGCCGGCCGGCGGCCGGCGTGTCCGCCGCCGCAGCCCCGGCCAGCGCGTCTTGCGCCGCCTTCGCGGTCTTCGTGCCGGCGCGCTTGCGCGCGACCCAGCCCTTGATGTTGCGCTGCCGCCCGCGGGCGACCGCGATCTCGCCGGCGTGCACCGGCTGGTCGATCGCCGACCCGGCCGCGATGTACGCCCCGTCGGCGATGTCGACCGGCGCGACCAGGACCGAGTTGCTGCCGATGAAGGAGTAGCGCCCGACGGTGGTGGGGTGCTTGTGCACCCCGTCGTAGTTGGCGAAGATCGTGCCGGCGCCGATGTTCGCGCCCTCGCCGATCGTCGCGTCCCCGGCGTACGACAGGTGCGGGACCTTGGCGCCGTCGGCGATCGCCGCGTTCTTGGTCTCGACGAAGGTGCCGATCTTGCCCTTCACGCCGAGCGAGGTCCCGGGCCGCAGGTACGCGAACGGGCCGACCGAGGCGCCCGCGCCGATCACCGCGCCGGAGCCGTGCGTCCGGATGATCGAGGCGCCTTCACCGACCTGGACGTCGGTCAGCGTGGTGTCCGGGCCGATCACGGCGCCCGTCGCGACGGTGGTCGCGCCGTGGAGCTGCGTGTTCGGCAGGAGGGTGACGTCCTGCTCCAGCGCGACGGTCTGATCGACCCACGTCGTACTGGGGTCGACGATCGTGACACCGGAGCGCATCAGCGCGTCGAGGGTGCGCCGGTTCAGCTCGGCGCGCAGCGTGGCGAGCTGGACGCGGTCGTTCACGCCCTCGGTCTGCATGGCGTCCTCGATCACGTACGCGCCGACCCGCTTGCCGTCGCCGCGGGCGATCGCCAGGACGTCGGTCAGGTACAGCTCGCCCTGCGCGTTGTCCGTGGTCAGCCGGCTCAGCCCGTCGCGCAGCGTGGCCGCGTCGAAGGCGTAGATCCCGGCGTTGATCTCGTCGATCTGGCGCTGCTCGGGGGTGGCGTCCTTGTGCTCGACGATGCCCGCGACCGTGCCGTCGGGACCCGGCAGGATCCGCCCGTACCCGGTCGGGTCCGGGACGCGCGCGGTGAGCACCGTCACAGCGTTGCCCTGCTTGTCGTGGTCCCCGATCAGCTCCAGGAGCGTCTCGGCAGCCAGCAGCGGGACGTCCCCGGAGGTGACCACGACGGTCCCCTCGAAGTCGGCCGGTACGGCGCTCAGCCCCGCACGGACGGCGTCGCCGGTCCCGAGCTGCTGCTCCTGGACGGCGGTCCGGACCTCCGCGTCGACCTCGGCCAGGTGCGCCTCGACCAGCTCACGGCCGGTGCCGACCACGACGACGAGGTGCTCCGGCGCGAGTGCACGCGCGGTGACGACCGCGTGCCCGACGAGGCTGCGCCCGCCGATCTCGTGCAGGACCTTGGGGGTCGCGGATTTCATCCGGGTCCCCTGACCGGCGGCCATCACGATGACCGCCGCAGGACGGTGGGAAGTCACGCGGTCTTCTCCTCGGGTTCCCTACGAGTTCTGGGCGAGTTCGTGCGTGAGCGCCCTGAACCGAGCGCCCGCGCAAGCCTACTTCCTCACTGTGCGAGGCTTCGCAGCGCATCCACAAGCTTCTGCTCGCTGAAGCCGGTGTACTCCAGCATCAGCCGCTGCTGCGCCTGGACGTTGTAGCCGCGTCGGGCGACCTGGAGGTAGAAGTCGGTGACCGCCCGGAGGCCGACCTGCTTGATCAGCTGCTCGACCGCCAGCCAGCTGATGTCGTCACTGTCCGTAGCGTCGTACTCGTCGTCGGCCGGGAGCCGGACCAGGTCCCCGAGCGCGCGCCGGCGGATGTCGTCGCGGGCCGCCGAGACCTGCTTGCCCCGCCCGGTCGCGATCAACTGCAGGCTCTCGGCGTACTGGGCCATGCCCTCGGCGAGCCAGCGCGGGGCCTCCTCGCCGAGCCGGACCGGGAGCAGGTGCATCAGCGCGTGGCTCAGCTGGGCCGAGTCGAAACCGGCCTGGGCCTCCGGCCGTACGACGATCCAGCCGCCGACCGGGCGGCCGTCCTTCGCCGGACTCGGGATCGGCTGGACCCTGGCCGGCTCGTTGCCCCTGATGGTCGGGGGCAGGTCGGTCAGGACGCCGGGCTCGCGCATCGCGACGACCATCGGGACGATCTGCAGGTGGCCCTTCCACAGGTTGCGGATCTTGCGGGCCATCGCGACGGTCTCGTCGGCCTGCCGGTCGGCGTACGCCAGGCGGCCCTGGTCGACCACGACCAGTACGTTGCGCCGCTTCACGACGTCGATCGGCCCGTAGTCCCACGGCTGCCGGCCCGACCCGATCGCGCGGTCCAGGTCGTTGTCGTCTACCAGGAACAGCCGGCCGTCGCGGACCGTGTAGGTGTAGCCCACGTCTGTCGCCGCCTGAGCCAGCCGGCTCCCGGAGATCTGGTAGCGCATGCTGACCCGGAAGGTGCCGGTCGCCAGGCCGTACCGTCGTACGGCCTCGTAGTTGGTCCAGACCTCGGCCCGGCGGTAGGTCACCGACATCCCGAGCCTGCGCATGTTCTCGAACACCTGCCGCTGCTCGGGCCTGATCTCGGGCGCGACGTCGCGCAGGAACAGCTGCAGGTCGTTCTGCTTCACCGCGATCCCCCGCCGAGCCAGGATCGCGTCCACCGCGGCCCCCAGCCGCGGATCCACGTCCCCCGTCGCGCTCGGCCGCACCTGCTGCAGCGTCGTCCCACCCATCGCCTCGGCAGTCAGCGAAACCCCCCGCCCCGCCGAAGGCACGCCCACCCACAGCCCGCCCCCGACCACGACCATCGCCACCACCACCGGCCACACCGCAGGCCCCTCGGCCACGACCCACCGCCGCACCGCCGCCCACAACCCCGGCATCCCAACCCTCTCCCAGCCTCAACCCCGCGCGCCCCCATGGTCACCCACCCCAAGGCCACCCACCAACTCCCCAGCTGAGATCGGGTGCAGGAGCACCCCACCAACTCCCCACCGGGCACCGGGCACAACGGCGCCCCACCAACTCCCCACCGGCGACTGGTGCAGAGGGCAGGGGCAGGGGCAGGGGCACGGGCAGGGGCAGGGGCACGGGCAGCGGCAACGGCTGCGGGCAGCGGCTGCTGGCAGCGGCTGCTGGCAGCGGGCAGCGGGCAGCCGCAACGGGCAGCGACAGCGGCAGCGGGCAGGGACAGCAGGCAGCGACAGCGGGCAGCGGGCCGCGGGCCGCGACAGCGGCACCGGCACCGGGCAGCGGGCCGCGGGCCGCGACAGCGGCACCGGCACCGGGCAGCGGGCCGCGGCTGCTGGCAGCGGCAACCGGCCCGGCAACCGGCAACGGCAGGAGCAGCGGCGGGCGCCGGGCGCCGCGCTCCGGCTGGCCGGGGTGATGCCGCTCCCGACCACTACTCTTTTCCGGCCGCCGCGACCTCAGCCCACAGCAATCTCACCGGCCGCATACCCGCCGAGCTCAGCGCCGTACAACTCAGCCGTGCGCCTTGACCAACCCGGTCTCGTAGCCCAGCACCACCAGAGCGACCCGATCCCGCAGACCGGTCTTCGCCAGGATCCGCCCGATGTGCGTCTTCACCGTCGCCTCCGACAACGTGAACAGCCGAGCGATCTCCTGGTTCGACAACCCCCGCGCGACCTCCACCAGCACCTCACGCTCGCGCGCCGTCAGCTCCGCCAGATCCGGCACCTCACGATCCTCGTCCGGCAGCGCCCCAGCAAAATGCTCCAGCAACCGCCGCGTAGTACTCGGCGACACAACAGCATCACCGGAGTGCACCTGCCGGATCGCCGACAGCAGATCAGCCGGCGGCGTGTTCTTCAGCAGGAACCCCGCCGCCCCCGCCTTGATCGCCGCGAACGCGTACTCGTCCAAGTCGAACGTCGTCAGCACGATCACCCTCGGGGCCGCAGGCAACGACTGCACCTGCCGCGTCGCCTCCACCCCGTCCAGCCGCGGCATCCGCACGTCCATCAGTACGACGTCGCACGCCGTGACGCGCAGCTTCTCCAGCGCCTCACCGCCGTCACCCGCCTGCCCCACCACGCGCATGTCGGGCTGCGAGTCCACCAGCATGGTGAACCCGGCCCGGACCAGCTCCTGATCGTCCACCAGGAAGACCCGGATCACGCCGTCGTCGGTCTCGCTCACGCTGCTGTTCCTCCAGCTAGGAATCGCTTACTGGTCAGGCGGTCCGGCGTACGGGAGCTTCGCGACCACCTCGTACCCGCCACCCGCCTTGGGCCCGGCGTTCACCGTACCGCCGGAGATCGAGGCGCGTTGCCGCATCCCGACCAGCCCGTGCCCCGGGTCGCTGGTCGGCGCGACCCCGCCGCCGCGGCCGTCGTCGGTGACCACCACGGTCAGCATCTCGCGCCCGAAGTCCAGAGTGACGGACGTTCGCGCCCCCGGCCCGGCGTGTTTCAACGTGTTGGTCAGGCCTTCCTGCACGATCCGGTACGCCGTCAGGCCGAGCAGCGCGGGCAGGTCGCGCGGCGTCCCGGTGACCTCGTAGTCCACCGTCAGCCCCGCCTCGCGGACGTTCTCGACCAGCTCGGGCAGCGACGAGACGCCGGGCTGCGGGCGCGGCTGGTTCGGGTCGAGCTCGTTCTGCTCGTCCTGCTTGAGCAGCCCGAGCATCTTGCGCATCTCGGTCAGCGAGGCCCGGCCGGTGTCGCCGATCGTGGCCAGCGCCTTCTTCGCCTGCTCGGGCGACGCGTCGGCGGCGTACAGGCCTCCGTCGGCCTGGACGATCATGATCGACAACCCGTGCGCGACGACGTCGTGGATCTCGCGGGCGATCCGGGTCCGCTCGTTGGTGACCGCGAGCGTGGCCTCGCGATCGCGGTCGCGCTCGGCCTGGATCGCGCGTTCCTCCAGTTGCGCGACGTACAGGCCTCTGGTCCGGCGGCGTTCGCCGAAGGCCCAGACGCCGAACACGACCGCGCCGAAGGCCACCATCATGGTGATCTGCTGGCGCCAGTCGGAGTTCGCGTAGTACCGGGCGGTGGCCATCAGGACGCCGAGGCCGCCGATGCCGAGCGCGATCCGGCTGTACTTCACTTCGCCGTACACGCTGATCGTGTAGAGCGCGACCAGGAGTCCCACGTTGCCGGCCTGCAGCTCGATCCCGGCCAGCCACTGCAGCACGGCGATCGCCGAGACGCCGAAGAAGACCAGCTCGGGATAGCTGCGCCGCCAGATCAGCGGCACCAGCAACGCGAGGCCGACCACGCCGGCGAACTGGGCCTGCGCCAGCGACAAGAACCCGAAGAACAGCGTCAGCCCACCCGCCAGCAGCAGGTCGAACGCCTTGGACTGCGGCGAGACCCGCCGAGCCGTGAGAAACCCCGTCATGCGGGCCAGGGTACGGCGGCCCGCGACCGGAAAGGTCATGCCACAGGCGGATGTCGCGTCCTACCGGCGTAGCACGGACGCCCACCACTCACCAACCTCGCGTTCCCTCCGCCGTCCACGCTCAACCGAACGCGAACAGGCGGTCGACGCGGAGGTTGGTGAGTGGTGGAGGTCCGCCTACTTGTGCGGGCGGGTCGACAGCGTCGGCTTGGCCTCGAGGCCGGCCAGGCCGTTCCAGGCCAGGTTGACCAGGTGCGCGGCGACGTCCTGCTTCTTCGGGCGGCGGGCGTCGAGCCACCACTGGCCGGTCAGCGCGACCATGCCGACCAGCATCTGCGCGTACATCGGCGCGTTCTTCGGATCGAGCCCGCGCCGCTTGAACTCCTCGGCCAGGATGTGCTCGACCCGCGTCCCGACGTCGCTCAGGATCGAGACGAACGACCCGCTCGACGACCCGACCGGCGAGTCCCGGACCAGGATCCGGAAACCGTCCGACGAGCCCTCGATGTAGTCCAGCAGCGCCAGCGCCGCCTGCTCCACCAGCTCGTGCGCCCGGCCCGCGGTCAGCGACGCGGTCACGGTGTCGAGCAGGCTGCGGACCTCGCGGTCCACCACCACGGCGTACAGGCCTTCCTTGCCGCCGAAGTGTTCGTACACGACCGGCTTGGAGACCTCGGCCCGCGCCGCGATCTCCTCGACCGACGAGCCTTCGTAGCCCTTCTGGGCGAACAGCGTCCGGGCGATGGTGATGAGTTGTTCGCGACGTTCCGCACTCGTCATCCGGACCCGGGTGGATCGTCGCGGTTTGGGTTCCGTCACGTCGAGATCACGTCTGCATCATGCCGTACGCCGGTGCCGCGCGCCCGGAGATTTCCGGGCGCGCACCGGATTGTGACCGGGTGAGCGTCGTACCGGCCGGCCTCGCGGCCGGCGTACGGGACGCCGGCCGTGCGTGCGTTGCGGACCAGCTCAGGCCGCGACCTTGGTGCGGCGCGCCGCCTTCTCGGCAGCCTTGTCGGCCGCCTGCTCCTCCGCGCTCACCCGGCGCGCCTCGAGCCGCTCCGGCACCGGCCAGCGCACGTCGCTGACCCAGCCGCGCTGCTCGAAGAACCAGATGCACCGCGCCGAGGTGTCGAGCTGACCCTTCAGTACGCCGTGCCGCGCGCAGGTCGGGTCGGAGTGGTGCAGGTTGTGCCACGACTCGCCCTGGCTGAGGATCGCCAGCCACCAGACGTTGCCCGACTTGTCGCGGCTCTTGAACGGCCGGTCGCCGATCGTGTGACAGATCGAGTTGATCGACCAGGTCACGTGGTGCAGCAGCGCGATCCGGACCAGGCTGCCCCAGAAGAACGCCGTCAGCGCACCCTCGATCGACCACGACCACAGCCCACCGATGACAGCCGGCAGCAGCAGCGAGACGAGCACAAGGAACGGGAACAGCCGCGACACCTTGACGATGTCCTTGTCCTTCAGCAGATCCGGCGCGTACTGCCGCTGCGGGGTCTGCTCGGTGTCGAACAGCCAGCCGATGTGCGCGTGCAGGAACCCCTTGGTCAGCGCGCCGAGGGTGTTGCCGTACTTCCACGGGCTGTGCGGGTCACCGTCGCGGTCGGAGAACTTGTGGTGCTTGCGGTGGTCGGCCACCCAGCGCACGACGGGCCCCTCGATCGCCAGCGAACCGGCGATCGCCAGGGCGTACTTCATCGGCCGGTTCGGCTTGAACGACTTGTGGGTGAACAGCCGGTGGAAACCGATCGAGATGCCGTGCCCCGCGATCGTGTAGAACACGACCGCGATGACGATGTCACGCCACCCCAGGAACCCGCCCCACGCGATCGGTACGGCGGCCAGGACGGCCAGGAACGGGATCCCGATGAACAGCGCGAGCGCGACCTGTTCCCAGACCTGCTTCTGCTCACCCCCGAGAGTTCCGGTGTCGACGTCGAGCTCGTCGTCTTGCACGGCGCGGGTGGGCGCCTCCGGTGCTGCCACGGCGGGTGGAGTCATGTCGTGTTCCCTCAGGTGGAGGACGGCTTACCTACGCAACCGTAACCTACGGAGCCGTAGGTAAGGAACCCCTACGCGTGTCGTGGGCCCCACCCATGGCAAACTGTCCGCACGCACCAGCGGTCCCCCGTGGGGTAATCGGCAGCCCGCGAGACTTTGAATCTCGAAGACCAGGATCGAAACCTGGCGGGGGAGCAAGTACTTGTTGCTCTTGTGGGGTGGGATGTTTCATCCCACGCGGTGCTACGCCCGCTCCTACGTCGCGTGCTACGCGCCGCTCCCGCCCGCCCTGGGTGTGGGTGCGCGTGCTGACGCCCGCTTCCTGTGCGCGCTGCCGCGCTCCAGTACGCGCTGGCGCGCGAGTGCGGCGCTGGCGCGCTCGGTGCGCGCTTATCGCGCGGGTCCCCGCTTCCGCGCGACTGCACTCGTCGCGCCGCCGTGCGCCTCCTGGCGCCGAACGCGCTGTGGCCAGTTGCCAGCCGTGCCGAGCGTGACTTCGCTCAACCGAACCTCGTCCTGGTCTGGCACGGTCAGCGACGGACCGATGTTGGCGTCAAGCCGAGGCGACATGCCCACGTAGACCGGCGGTGTAATTCGGTCGCTCCAGCCCAGCCCGGGGTGCCACTGTGGACGGATGTTGCTGGTGCTCACCGGTTCGAGTGGTTCAGGCAAGACCACGCTGGCCCACGCGCTGGGCGACCGCCTCGACGGGCTCGCCGTCCACGACCACGACGAGATCGGCGTCCCCGACGACGCGGATGCGCGCTGGCGACACCGGACCACGGAAGACTGGATCGGCCGAGCCCTGGACTACCAGGATCGAGGATTGGATCTTCTCCTGACCGGCCAATCACCACTCGGCGAGATTCTGGCCGCACCATCCGCGCCACTCCTCAAGGGGATCGCGGTGTGCCTGATCCACGTCGCCGACGACGAGCGACGCCGCCGCCTCGAACGGCGCGACGACGGCCGGTGGTCGCCGGCGGTTCTCGATGCCTTCGTCGGCTGGAGCTCCTGGCATCGCGGCCACGCAGCGGACCTCGTCACCGGCCCGACGTGATCCTCGCGGAGAGCTGGCAGGAGATGGCGTGGGATCGATGGTCGAGGTGGACCAAGGACGACCCTCGCTGGGCTACCCACATCGTCGACACCACGGGCCGATCCGTCGAGCATTCCGTCGACGACCTCGAGCACTGGATCGTCGAGCAGCGCAACGCCCACCAAGCAGGGCACCTTTCACTGTCCGAAGGTTGGCTAAATACCAGCGGTGACTCCGAATCTCGAGGATCACGGTGGGATCGGGCGCGGAACAAGCACAGGTGACGGCGCGAGAGGATGTCAGGCGAACCGCGCCTGCGCGGTCGGGAGCTAGTCCAGGAACGTCCAACCCGCGACGACGTACGCGGTAACTCCCCCGATGATGCAAACCATCAGCGCGAGCTGCGACAAGCAGGATGCTCGTCCCCGGCGGTCGACGGCCTCACGGTCCTCCCGGGACAGGCGCCGGTAGGTGCGAGCCTTCATTCCTGGCGGGTCGAACACCAGCGCCGGCCGGCCACCGGTGATGACGACCATCAACAGCGAAACCAGCGTCGCACCGCGAAGAGCACCGACGACGGATGTTCCCTGGATAGCGCTCCGCACGAAGAAGGCGCTGCTCGCCCCCACCACGGCGACGAGTACCTCACCGGCTTCCCGTCCACTGCCCCGCCCGCTCAGCACCGCGAGAACGACGTACACCACCCACGTCGCGGCGAAGAGAACGATCCACAGGGTCATGCCGCGAATTGTCCCGCGCGCAACGACCAAACGGTGTGAGCGTCGCGGAATGACCTATCCCGGGTACGGCGGATCAGCGATCGCCGGCGTCGGTCGAGCTGTACGCGGGTTCGCGAGCGCGCAGCCGGTGCCGTCCAGGGTCAATGAGACCTACGACCACCTGGTCGACATGATCCGGCAACGGTCAGTTCGGCGGCGCCGGCCACTCGTTGGCCGGTAGGAGTTCGCGGAGGCTGGACGTTCGGTCCCGCGCCAGAATGACTTCGGTGTCGAGATTCGCGGGGTCGATCTGCCGGATGAACTCTCGGCAGCGGCCGCAGGGCGGCACGACGTTCACGGCGCCGCGGTCGTCGGCCGCGCAGACGGCCACGATCTTCGCGATCTTGTACTCCTGAGCGGTCACCATCGCCGCGATGGCGGAATGCTCGGCACAGAATCCCGTACCGCACGGGGTGTCGATGCACACGCCGACGTACACGGTGCCGGCGTCGGTGACGAGAGCCGCCGCCACGTCGCCGAAGACCCGGCCGTCGACATGGTGAGGATGCAGCACGGCTGCGGCCGATTCGATCAGGTCGTCACTACTTCGAGCGATCACGCTCGGGAACGTAGCAGGGCGGCCAGTTCGGAGCTATCGGGATTCAGGTGACTCACGGAGATTCGGTCGGGTACTGCGGATCGGCGAGTGCCGGCTTCGGCGGAGGGGGCTGGGCGACGTACAGGCCGAGGATGGCGAGCGCGGCGGGGAGTAGCTCGATCGCGATGAGGATGAGGTGGGACGAGCCGGGCAGAAGGCCTTCTCCCAGGTACGCGACCGCCGCGCAGCAGGCTGCGGCGCCGAGGGCGGTGGCCATTCCGGCCTTCATGCGTTCGAGGAGGAGGGCGTGGGCGACGACCGCGATCGCCAGTACGCCGACGGTCGACACGAGGCTGAAGATCAGGATGTAGCCGTGGGGGTCGTCGTCGGGACCGGCTGGGACGGACTCGATGAGGATCGGCTGGGCGATCGCCACCGCGGCGGTGACGAGGATGCCGGCCTGATTGGCGGGCCAGAGCCATTGGGTCATTGGCATCGCTAGGCGGCGAGTAGTCGGACGTTCATCCGACCTGGTTCAGGTTCGACTGGTGGGGCCGGCCAGCCAGTCCTGGGAGAGGCGCGGGTCGGACGAGGGCTCGCCTTGGCGGAGGGCTTCGACGTACGCGCGGTCGGCGGTCAGGCGGGCTGCTATTTCGGTGCCTTTGGCAACGGCACCGTGCCCGGGGATCAGGACGTCGGCGTACTGGACGGCCTCGGCGAATCGGTCGAGCGACGTCTCGTACGCGTCGACCTGGCCGGGGCGGCGTGGGTCCAGGAGTGGGATGAGTACGTCGGACAGCATGTCGCCGGCGATCAGGACGCGGCGGTCGGCGAGGAGGATCGCGGCGTGGCCGATGGCGTGGGCGTCGTGCTCGATGAGTTCGCCGGGGATGGGTCCGCCGTCAGCGGGCAGCGGCGTGAGGAGCGCGATCAGGTCGAGCGGGATGTCGGGCGCGCTCTCCGCCGCCATCGCCTGCGCGCGCTCGCGGGCTTGCTCGGCAAGCTGGGCGCAGCCGGGTGTCGCGTAGCGCGGCACCTCGCCGTACCGGGAATGCCACAGCAGGTGGTCCCAGTGCGGATGCGTGGAGAACCCGGCGATCACCGGAATGCCGAGCTGGTCGATGTCATCGGCAAGCTCGGTCAGGTCGGCGCCGGAGATGCCGGGATCGACCAGGATCAGCCCAGCGTCACCGCGTACGACGACGGCGTTGCTCCACACCCACTCGCTCTGACGGACCCAGACGCCGTCGGCCACCTCGTTCAGCATTCGATCACTCTGGCAGGTGTCCGTACGACGGACGACAGGTCAGCTGGATTCAGGCGCCGTGTCCCACTCGAAGTAGTCCGGTTCCGGGTCGACGGGGAACCGGACGGCGTCGATGGTCGTCTTGCCGTCGAGCCAGGCTCTGGAGATTCGGTGGCCGCCGTCCATCAGGCGGCCGTCCGCCGAGAGGATCACCGGGTAGCGCAGATCGGCCTTCTCGATCAGGCCGGCGTGCCGGGCGACCATGCGGCAGGTGACCGGGCCGTCGCCGAACCAGCAGTTCTCGTCGAACTCCTGGATGTCGTCGATCGACACCGACTCGACGGGCAGACCTTCCGACAGCTTCCACAGGCGTTCGGTCCAGAAGAATGCGCGGCCGCCGGGGACGGGGCGGGAGTGTTTTTCAGGCATCGCACCATCATCGGCTCGGCCGCGGTCCGGGCGCTCGTGATTTTGCTGGGCCCGGAGGACGACGTACGGGCACCTTTCGTCGACAGGGAACTCAGTAGCCGGTCGTGCCGTCGATCAGTTCACGCATGGCGTCGAGGTGGATGCCTACAGCTTGGACACCGAGGAAGCTGGTCTCGAACCACCCCAGTTCGACATGCCTGAGGTGCCCCACCAGGGTTTCACGGTCATCCGTGGAGATGCCGGCAGTACGGCGAGTTCGGCCTGCTCTTCGGACAGGCCCGTGCACTTCAGCCTGACCGTCGCGCGCTGGCGATCCAACCAGCCCGTGAGCATCTCGCGTTCGTCAGCCGTCGCAGGCGGAAACTGGCGGGTCACCCTGCTGATCCTAGAGGCCGGTCTGGTCAGCGAATCTCGCAAAAACTAACGGTTGTCGCCGCTGCCGCCGAGTACCGCTCGCTGCTGGCGGTCCGCGAGCTTCGCGATGTTGAGCTGGGCGACGTCGTCGAGCGGGATGGCGAAGTAGTCGGCGATCACCGCGACGTACCAGAGCGTGTCCCCGAGTTCCTTCGTCAGGTCCTCGACGTCCCACTGCGCGAAGTCGCTGCTCTTGTCTCGGACGATCTTCTTCGCCTTCTCGGCGATCTCGCCCGTCTCCCCCACCAGCCCGAGCAGCAGGTGGAACACCTCGTTCGGCTTGTCCTTGGGTGCAGCCGTGCGCAGCGCGGCCTGCTGGTACTCGTTCATCTCCACGGCGTCACCCTAGGTCGATCAATAGCTCGGTCAGCGGCGGCCTGACGTCGGCGGGGTACAAGCCCAGCTCGTCGAACTCCTCGGGCCCTGCCCAGATCAGCTCGAAGCTGTTGTTCGGTCGGTGGGCCTCGGCCTCCGGGCCGGACAGGCGCGGTGTGCCGGTGACCTCGGTCATCAGGAAGTACGACGCCGGCCGGCCGTTGTGCTTGCCGGTCCACAGCAGGCGGTCGATGCGGGCGGTCAGCGTGGTTTCCTCGGTCAGCTCGCGCAGCGCTGTCGTCTCGGCGGTCTCGCCGTCCTCGACGTGACCGCCGGGCAGTACGGCGTACTGGTGGCCGGGACACTCGGGACCGCCCCAGTCGGCGGCCTCGCACATGGCGCACTCGCGGCTTGGTCCGAGCCGCAGGTAGCGCTTGATCAGCAGTGCTCGACGACCGTCGACGACAACAGCGGCTGCCCTGGGAATCACCATGCGGAGAAGGCTGCCAGGCCCCACCGACAAAGCTCAGCCGTTGCGGACGAAGCCGAGTTCGTTGCCGTCGGGGTCGGCGATGGTGAACTTGCGGGTGCCGTACGCCGTGTCGAAGAGGGGCTCGATCACCACGGCGACGTCCTTGAGCCGGGCCCACAGCGCGTCCGGGTCGTCGACGGTGAAGTTGAAGCGGGCGCCGCGGCCCTCGGCTTCCATGAGTGCGAAGGTCGCGCCGGCGGCGGTGACGAAGTGGACGTAGTTCGGGGCCTCGGGCGGCCAGTACGACTCGACCTCGAAGCCGAGCACCGTCGTGTACCACTCGACGGCCGCCGCGAGGTCGGCCACGTTCGCGCGGGCGTGCTCGAGTCTCGTTCCAGCCATGTCCGCAGCTTGGCACAGGCCTCCGACAAGCGGATCGTGGAAGACTGCGGGGGTGGACGGCGTACCGCCGCGAGGTCGGCCTGAGCAGGTGTGGGGCAGCAGCGTTTGGAGCCGTGCCTTGATCCTGATGCCCTTGCCGGCGGTGGGCGTGCTTGTCGTCGTCGACAGCGCCAACTGGCCGATTCGCGAGATGTGGCCGGTGTTCCCGGTGCTTGCCGTGGTGGCGGGCCTCATGATGCGGCCGTCCGTGCGGTTGAGCGGAGACGAACTGCTCATCCGCTACCCGATCGGTTCGCAAAGGCTTCGTCGTAGCGATGTCGCCTCGGCGCACTTCAACTACTTCGGCCTCGTCGTGCAGTTGCGGAACGGCGCGACTGCGTTCGCCTTCTTGGCGCCGAAACCCACCTCGACCGAGCTGAGTTCCGGCGGTCGTCCCGAGCCGGGCAGCGCGTCGTACGAGATCACCCGCTGGGCGTCCGAGGGCTAGCGGCGGTGGGTGAGGGTGGCCAGGAGCACGGCGAGCGCGACTCCGCCAGCGGTGAACGCGCGCGGTTTGCGGAGGATGGCGCGGTCTCCCTCGCTGCTCAGGACCGACCAGCGGGAGCGGGCTGAGAGGGCTGAGCCGACGGAGAGGACCGAGCCCGCGGAGAACGCGGACAAGGTGGAGCCGACCGAGCCGATCGACAGGGCCGAGCCGACTGATCCCACGGAGAGGACCGAGCCGGCGGAGCCGATCGACAGGACCGAGTTGCGGCTGGCGATCGACAGGAACGAGTTCTCGGACCACAGCGAGAGGGCCTTCACAGCGCGAGTGTGGCACAACGCCCCCGGCCGTACCTAGGCTCGGGAGCATGACGGTCAAGCGGATGGACAACGTCGGGATCGTGTTCGCCGACCTTCAAGCGGCGATCGCGTTCTTCCGTGAGCTCGGGCTGGAGCTCGACGGAGAGATGACGATCGACGAGGACTGGGCGGCGCGGATCGTCGGGCTGCCGGGGCAGGTGGTCGACATCGCGATGATGCGTACGCCGGACGGCCACACCCGGCTCGAGCTGATGAGCTACCGGACGCCGGACATGATCACCCCGACCCCCGAGAACCCACCGGCGAACACCCTCGGCATCCGCCGCCTGATGTTCGCCGTCGACGACCTCGAGGACACGCTGCGCCGCCTCCGCACGCACGGGGCCGAACTCGTCGGCGAGGTCGTCAACTACAACGACACCTACCTGATGTGCTACCTGCGCGGCCCCGAAGGCGTCATCATCGCCCTCGCCGAGGAACTGCGATGACCCCGCTCCACAGTCGCGAGCTCCGCGAAGAGGATCTCCCCCACTGCTCGTTCGCAGGCTCGCCGCATCATCTGACGGACGTACGCCGCCAATTGCTGCGGGCGGCCCAAGGAGAGGTCGACTACCTCGCCGTCTGTACGACGTCCGACCTCCCGGTCGCGATCGGCGGGATCGACTACGCGATCACCCCCGGAGCCGGCACGCTCTGGCAGCTCTCCGTCGACCCCGCGCTGCAGGGGCGCGGGATCGGCACCTACCTGATCGGCGCGGCCGAGGAACGGATCCGCGCCAGGGGACTCGCGGCGGCCGAGCTGGCGGTCGAAGTCGACAACCCGCGCGCCCGCGCGCTCTACGAGCGGCTCGGCTACACGGCGTACGGGCAGCAGACGGAGTCCTGGACGCAGGAGGACGGCACGCTCTACTCCACCCTCTGCGACCTCCTGCGCAAGCCCCTGACCTGACGAAAAGGCTGTTGCAGAAGGCAATGAGTACGACCCAGGTCGTACGCCGATTGCATGCCGTGGTCCGACGAGAACCCGGCCGCGGATCACTAACTTCTGGAGGGTGGCGGGAACGGTCCCGCCGACAAGCCCCCGGAGGACACCGATGACCATCCAGACCGGCGAGCTACCGCTCGGCCGTTTGCCGCAGGACGCCGCCGACAGGACCGCGATCCGGGCCCACGAGCTGCGGAAGATCTACGGCCACGGCGACACCGCGGTGGCGGCGCTCGACGGGGTCTCCGTCGACTTCGGCGTCGGGCGGTTCACCGCGATCATGGGTCCGTCGGGTTCCGGCAAGTCGACCCTGATGCACTGCCTCGCGGGCCTCGACACGCCGACCAGCGGGCAGGTGCTGCTCGGCGAGACCGAGCTGACCACGCTGCCGGACGCCGACCTGACCCGGATCCGCCGGGACCGGATCGGGTTCGTGTTCCAGTCGTTCAACCTGCTCCCGATGCTCTCGGCCAAGGACAACATCCTGCTGCCGCTCGAACTCGGCAACCGCAAGCCCGACCAGCAGTGGCTCGGCACGCTGGTCGACGTACTCGGACTGCAGGACCGCCTCACGCACCGCCCGTCGGAGCTGTCCGGCGGTCAGCAGCAGCGCGTCGCCGTCGCCCGCGCCTTGGTCGGTCGCCCGGAGGTCGTCTTCGCCGACGAGCCGACCGGCAACCTGGACTCCCGCTCCGGCGCCGAGGTCCTCGGCTTCCTGCGCCGCAGCGTCCGCGAGTTCGGCCAGACCGTCGTGATGGTCACCCACGACCCGCTCGCCGCGTCGTACGCCGACCGCGTGGTCCTGCTCGCCGACGGCAAGCTCGCGGGCGAGCTGCTCGAGCCGACGCCGGAGACCGTGCTCGGCGCCCTGCGGCAGCTGGGGGCCTGACCGTGCGACGCTCCATCCTCTCCTCGCTGCGCGCCCACCTGGGCCGCCTGGTCGCCGCCTGCCTGGCGATCGTGCTGGGGGTCGGTTTCGGCACCCTGGCCCTGAGCGTGCACGCCTCGGCGTCGCACGGGATCGACGAGACCATCGGCAAGTCGAACGCCGGCGTCGACACCGTCGTCGAGAGCGCCGAGCGCTCGATCGAGGCCAAGGACGTGGCCGCGGTCCAGAAGCTGCCGCAGGCCGCGTCGGTCGTCGTCGACACCGGCGCGTACCTGCAGGTCCAGTGGGCCGGACAGGTCCGCCCGACGTACCTCAGCGTCAAGGCCCTGTACGACACCTCGAAGATCGCCGGCCCGAAGGCCAGCCAGGGCCGGTTGCCCGACAGCACGCTCGAGATCGCGTTGCCCGCCCGGACGGCCGAGAAGAACAAGGTCGCCCTCGGCAGCAAGCTCCAGCTCAGCTCGTACGACGACAAGCGCTGGACCGTGACGGTCGTCGGCATCCTGGACGACTCGACCAGCTTCGGCGCCGCGTCGGCCGTGGCGACGGCGCAGTCGGTGAAGATCTTCGAGCCGCAGGGCTACGTGAACCAGATCAAGGTCAGCGCGCAGCCCGGCACCGACCAGGAAGCCCTGGCCGCGGCGGTCGGCAAGGTCGTCCCCGGCCTGCAGGTCTACACCGGCGCCGCCTGGATCGACCACGAGGTCAAGGGTTTCACCAACGGGATCGACGTGCTCGGCGGCGTGTTCGGCATGTTCGCCGTGATCGCCCTGTTCGTCGCCTGCCTGGTGATCGCGAACACCTTCACGATCGTGATCGCCCAGCGCACCCGCGAGATGGCGCTGCTGCGCTGCGTCGGCGCGTCCCGCCGGCAGGTGTTCTCCTCGGTCCTGGCCGAGGCCTCGATCGTCGGTCTGGTCGCCTCGGCGATCGGTGTGGTCGTCGGGGTCGCGTTGTCCGCGCTCGGCCTGGCCCTGTCGCGGGAGTTCGACCTGGAACTGCCGCCGATCAGCCTGCACCTCGACCTGGCGTCGATCTTCGTGCCGCTGCTGCTCGGGACCGTCGCCACCGTCCTGGCCGCGATCGTCCCGGCCCGCCGGGCCACCAAGGTCGCGCCGCTGGCCGCCCTGCGTCCGGCCGACGCACCGGCCGCGGCGTCGAAGCGTGGCGTCGTACGGATCATCTTCGGCTTCCTGCTGCTGGCCGGTGGCGGACTGTTGCTGGCGGCAAGCGCTGCGAGCGCGCAGGTCGTCGTCGGCGTGGCCGGCGGCGTGATCTCCTTCGTCGGCGTCCTGGCGCTCGGTTCCCTGTTGGTCCCGGCGCTGGTCCGGCTGCTCGGCGCACTCCCGGCCCGCAAGGGCGGCGTACCGGCCCGGATCGCCGTCGCGAACGCGGTCCGCAACCCACGCCGTACGGCGGCCACGACCTCGGCGTTGCTGATCGGCGTCACGCTGATCAGCCTGACCTGCGTCGGGATCGCTTCGGTCCGCAAGACGTTCGACGTCACGATGGACGGCGAGTACCCGGTCGACCTGACCGTCCGGACGTACGACGAGAAGCTGCCGGCCAGCGCCGAGCAGCAGTTGCGGGACATCAAGGGCATCACCCAGGTCGTCCCGATCCGGACCGTCGACGTCAAGACGGGTGAGCAGACGCTGACCATCACCGGCATCGACCAGGCGCGGGCCGGGTCGGTCATCCACAACCCGCAACTGGTCGGCCAGTTGCGCCCCGGGGTCGCGCTGCTCGACCGGCCGACGATGCGCATGCTCGAGCTCACCGAGGGCGCCGACGTCACGCTCGTTGCGGCCGGTCACAAGGTCACCCTGAAAGCGCAGCAGGCGGGCGGTCTGGACCCGATCACGATCACCCAGGCGGATCTGCAGAAGCTCGCGCCGACCGCGGCGGTCTCCGGGTTCTGGCTCGCGTCGGACCCGAAGGCGGACGGTCCCGAGGTGATCGACGCGGTGCAGCAGTCGCTGCCGACGATCAAGGTGCTGAACGTCGAGGGCGGCCTGGCCGAGCGCAGCAGCTACACGCAGATCTTCGACGTCCTGCTGATCGTTGCCGTCGGCCTGCTCGGGGTGTCGGTGCTGATCGCACTGGTCGGCGTGGGCAACACGCTCAGCCTGTCGGTGCTGGAACGCACCCGGGAGAACGCGTTGCTCAGGGCCATGGGGCTGACCCGGCGCCAGCTGCGCGGGATGCTCGCCGTCGAGTCGTTGCTGATGGCACTGGTCGCGGCCGGTCTGGGGATCTTCCTCGGCCTGGTCTACGGCTGGACCGGTACGGCGGCGCTGATGAGCTCGCAGACCGACGGCAAGGTCCAGTACGCCGTACCGGGGACGCTCCTGATCACGATCGCGCTGGTCGCGGCGATCGCCGGTCTGCTGGCGTCGGTCCTCCCGGCACGACGCGCCGCGAAGGTCGCACCGGCGGGGGCGCTAGCTACCGAGTAGTCAAACGATCTCGATCCGATTCCCGTGGCCGTCGGCGGTGTGGAAGCGCCGGCGGCCCGGGATCGTTTCGTTGTCCCAGGTGATCGGGTAGCCGAGGCCTTCGAGCTTCGCCGCGAGGGCGTCCAGGTCGTCGACCGCGAACGCCGGGTGCGCCTTCCGGGCTGGACGGAAGTCCTGCTCGACGCCGACATGGATCTCGGCCGAACCCTCCTTGAACCAGCACCCGCCCCTTGCCGCGAGCAACGGCGGCTTGGCGATCTCGCTCAGGCCGAGCGCGTCCCGGTAGAACGCGCGAGCGACGTCCTCGCCGCCGGGCGGGCAGGACACCTGGACGTGGTCGAGGCGCATTCAGCTCTCCTTCCGCGCGACGGCGAAGATCCGGCGGAACGGCAGCAGCGTGCCGTAGGCGCGGCGCGGGTAGGCCTCGGCCAGGCGGGCGCCGTACTCGGCCTCGAACTCCTCGCGGAGATCGTCCGGGAGTGACTGGAGCACTGGCCGTGCGCCGGTGCCCTTCACCCATTCGAGGACGGCGTTGTCACCCGGGAGGAGATGGTTGTACGTCGTCTCCCACGCGTCGACCGTGCACCCGAGCCCGCTGAGCACGTCGACGTACTCGGCCGGGCCCGGGACGTCAGGGCGCAGCGACTTGCCGGCGGCGTACTGGGCGTACGGCGGACGGCCGGCGAGCTCGCGCAGGATCGCGTGCGACGGCGCGTCGCCGTTGCCCGGGATCTGGATCGCGAGCCAGCCACCGGGCTTGAGCGCGCGGACGAAGCCCGGCAGGAGGTCGAGCTGCTCGGGGATCCACTGCAGGGTCGCGTTGGTGACGATCACGTCGACGGACCCTTCCGGCGCGGACCAGTCGAGCAGGTCGCCCACCTCGAAGGTGAGCCGGGCGGCGACGGCTGGGTCCTCCCGGAGCTTCTCGGCCTCCGCGATCATCTCCGCGGAGCTGTCGACGCCGTGGACGGTTGCCGAGGGCCACCGATCCAGCAGGCCGACGGTGAGGTTGCCGGGGCCACATCCGAGGTCCAGCACCACCGATGGTTCGTCCGCATCAATCCGACCTACCAGGTCGGCGAAGGGGCGGCCGCGCTCCCCGGCGTACTTGCCGTACTGCTGGGGGTTCCACACCGGCGAGGTGCGCATCCTGCCTCCTTGCTCCAAGGTCTCTTGACATCGAGATACTTTACGCTCAGCACTTGTCTTGATGTCAAGAGTCTTGACGGATACTCTCGAACCATGAAAGACGAGGTCGACCGGCTGATCGAGGCCTGGCGCCGGGAACGGCCCGATCTCGACGTCGCGCCGATGGAGGTGCTGTCCCGGGTCACCCGCCTGGCGCGGCACCTGGACCGCGCCCGCAGCCACGCGTTCGCGACCCACGGGCTGGAGTCCTGGGAGTTCGACGTCCTGGCCGCGCTCCGCCGCGCCGGTTCGCCGTACCAGCTCTCCCCCGGGCGGCTGCTCAAGGAAACCCTGGTCACGTCCGGCACGATGACGAACCGCGTCGACCGGCTGGCCGCGCGCGGCCTCGTCGAGCGCCTTCCCGATCCCGCCGACCGCCGCGGCGTCCTGGTCCAGCTGACCACCGCCGGCCGCGACGCCGTCGACGCCGCGCTCGCCGACCTGCTCGCCCACGAACGCGCCCTGCTGGCCACGGTCACCGACCGGGATCAGGCCAAACTCGCCCGCCTGCTGCGGGAACTGGTCGGCCCGTTCGACCAGGAAACGCACTGATCCGCACTCGGAGAAACCGCGCCGAATTGTGCCGGAATAATCCGAAAAGACCGTGCGTCACTTAATGCCCGTACCGATCGTTGCTAGTTGCAACCGGATCGTGAAGGTGCTGTAGCAGACGGCTGTCGACACTGAGTGACCAGCGCACTAAGGTCCTCACTGTCGGTACGTTTTCGGCTACGTATCGTTGCGAACAAGGTGTCTTTCGGCGGCAAGAGGTGGTTCGCCGAAGGAGGTTGGTGGTGTCCGGGGCTCGGGGCCCGGACAACGTCGACCACAACGGGACCCGCTCTCCCAAGTGATCGCGGCGTACCTCCCAATCACAGGGGATGGGAGAGTACGCCGCGATTCACGTGCTCAAACATTTGATCATGTATACATTGTCCGGAATGCCGTCTTATTGACTTCCGGGTAACTTCCGGAATCGCTAGCTCTCCGCGCGTTCGGCGGCTTCCAGCCAGGCCAGTTCCAGCTCTTCGCGCTCGTCCTTGAGCTTGCGCAGATCCGTGTCGAGCTCCGCGAGGCGGCCGTAGTCGCTGGCGTGGGTGGCCAGCTGGTCGTGGAGCTTCTTCTCCGTGTCCGCGAGCTTGGAGAGCTGGCGCTCGATGCGGTTCAGTTCCTTCTTCGCCGCGCGGGCGGCGGCCGCGTCGACCGGGGCCGCGACGGCGGCCTCGGCGGTCGGCGTACTGGCTGGTGCCTGCGGGACCGGTGACGACGCGCTGGGAGCGGCTCGACGGCCGGCACCGCCGGACTCGAGCTCGTCGAGGTACTGCTCGACGCCTCGCGGCAGGTGCCGGACCTTGCCGTCGCCCATGATCGTGTAGACCATGTCGCTGACGCGCTCGAGGAAGTACCGGTCGTGGGTGACGACCACGACGACGCCCGGCCAGCTGTCGAGGAAGTCCTCCAGGACGGTCAGCGTCTCGACGTCCAGGTCGTTGGTCGGTTCGTCGAGGATCAGCACGTTCGGCTCGTCCAGCAGGATGCGCAGCAGCTGGAGCCGGCGGCGCTCACCACCGGACAGGTCGTTGATCCGCGTGGTCAGCTTGTCGCCGGTGAAGCCGAAGCGCTCCAGCAGCTGCGACGACGCCATCTCGCCGCTGTGCCCCGCGAGCGCCGCCGTACGGCGGATGTCGGTGATGTGCGCGAGCACCGTCGACTGACCGTCGACCTCGTCCAGCGTCTGCGAGAGGTTCGCGATCCGGACGGTCTTGCCCTGCTTCACCCGGCCGGAGTCCGGCGCGAGCTGACCGGTCAGCACCTTCAGGAACGTGGTCTTGCCGGCGCCGTTCGGGCCGAGCAAGCCGATCCGGTCGGCCGGGCCGAGGCGGAACGTCACGTGGTCGAGCATCACCCGGTCGCCGAACGCCAGGCTGACGTCCTCCGCGTCGAACACGTCCTTGCCCAGCCGCGACGTCGCCAGCAGCGACAGCGCGAGCTTGTCCCGCGGGGCCGGCTCGTTCTCGATCAGGGCGTTGGCCGCGTCGATCCGGAACTTCGGCTTCGAGGTCCGCGCCGGGGCGCCGCGCCGCAACCAGGCCAGCTCCTTCTTCAGCAGGTTCTGCCGCTTGCCTTCCATCACCTGCTCGGCGCGGGCGCGCTCGGCCTTGGCCAGCACGTACGCCGCGTAGCCGCCCTCGTACGACGAGACGCGGCCGTTCTGCACCTCCCACGTCTCGGTGCAGACCGCGTCGAGGAACCACCGGTCGTGGGTCACGACGATCAGCGCGCCGGCCCGGTCCACCACGTGCGCGGCGAGCCAGTTCACGGCCTCGATGTCCAGGTGGTTGGTCGGCTCGTCGAGGACCAGCAGGTCGACGTCGGTCAGCAGCAGCCGCGCCAGCGAGGTCCGGCGGCGCTCGCCACCGCTCAGCGTGCCGATCGGTGCCTCGTGGTCGATCTCGCCGAGCAGGTGCTCCATGACGGAACGCGCCCGCGGGTCGGCGGCCCAGGTGTAGGTCTCGACGTCGCCGAGCACGGCCTGGCTGACCGTGAGCGCCGGGTCGAGGTCGTCGCTCTGGCCGAGGTACCCCAGCCGGAGGTCGCGGTTCTGGGTGACGCGGCCGTCGTCGGGCTCCTGCCGGCGGGCGAGGAGCTGCAGCAGCGTCGACTTGCCGTCCCCGTTCCGCCCGACCACGCCGACCCGGTCACCACGGCCGACGCCGAGGCTCACCTTGTCGAGCAGAATGCGGGTTCCGAAGCCTTTGGAGACGCCTTCGAGGTTGACCAAGTTCGGTGCAGGGGTGGCAGCCATAACCGGACCAGCCTACGGGATCCAGCACACCGCCTGATCCCCCGCGTACGGCGAGGAACCAGGCGGCGCGATGCTACTGCTGGTTCAGGTGGAGGAGGTACTCCTTCAGGTTCAGGGGGTTGCCGTCTGTTCGGGGACGGATGGGTGGGGTGCCCGGCACCGGGTGGAACGAGTCGAACGTGCTGAGCAGGATGCCTTCGCCGTGGGTGGGGCCCGGGAGCTGGGACTCGAAGGCGTGGACCCGGCCGGCGGGGATCAGGCCGGTGAGCTGGGCGTGGTCGGCGTCGATCTGGCTGGTCTCGACCGTCGCGTGGGACTCGGCCAGGCGGCCGAGGATCGGGGAGACGGCGTCCGGTGGTAGGTCGAGCTCGAAGTGGTTCACCGGTTCGAGAACCGTCGTACCGGCCTGGTCGAGGGCCTTCAGCAGTACGACGGGAACCAGGCGCCGGAAGTCCGACGCGGTCGTCACCGGCGACGAGTAGCCGGTGTGGGTCAACTCGATCCGTACGTCGTCCACCTCCCAGCCGTACAGGCCCTGCAGCAGGGTCTGCCGGACGGACTCCTCGATCGCCGTGTGGAACGCGCGCGGCAGGCCGCCGAGCTCGACGTCCAGGCGGTAGTCGATTCCGGACCCGGGCGAGACTCGGAAGCCGACGGTCGCGACCCATGGGTTGCCGGGCGCACCCATCTCCCGTACGGCGGCGCCGACGCCCACCGGGCGCTCCTTGTGGATCGGGCGGGTCTGGTCGAACGTCACCTCCAGCCCGTACTCCTCCAAGAGCAGGCTGGCGATCACCTCCTTCTGCACCTCGCCGTACAGGCTGACCGAGATCTCCTCGTCCTTGCGAACCCGGATCAACGGATCCTGCTCGGCGAGCTGCTGCAGGGCTTGGAACAGCTTGATCCGATCACCCGCGCGGACGACGGTCTCCAATGTCGGCGGGGCGAAGAGCTGCCCACCCCGCCCGCTGGGCGAGCCGAGCTGATCGCCGATCCGGATCTCTTTGAGCCCCCGGAGCGCAACGATCCGCCCAGCGGCAACAGCATCAACCCGCTCGGTCTCTCCCTGGGAGAACAGAAGAAGAGAGGAGGGTTTGGAGGAGTACGTCGCCCCCAAAGGCGAGCCGCCTGCGGCGACCGCCGAGGCGGCAGGCGCTCGCCCCCCGCGGTGAATCGTGACCGGCTCGCGGGCCCGCAGAGTCCCCGCGAACACCCGCGCGGAGGCGATCTTCTCCCCCGCCGGACCCCGCTCGACCTTGAACACCGAAGCCTGCAAAGGATCCTCAGGCAGTCCAGTTGCCCGAGGCAACAGCGTGACAATTCCCTCGATCAGCTCCGGTACGCCGTCGCCGGTGATCGCCGAACCGAAGTACACCGGATACGCAACACCAGACCGGACCTGATCGGCCAGCTCCACCAGCTGATCGTCAGCAGTCAGTTCATCGGCCAGATACCGCGCCAGGTACTTGTCGTTGCGCTCAGCAAGCACCTCGTCGACCTCCGGAGCACCCAGCGGATACGGCCGGAAAGCAGCGACCCGAACGCCCAGGTCGTCGACCGTCCCCAGCGGAACCACAGCAGGCGTCAGCAACCGCCGGACATCACGCAGCAGCTCGTCGTACCGCGCGCCCATCCGGTCGATCTTGTTCACGAACAGCAGCGTCGGGATCCGCAGCCGCTGCAAGGTCCGCATCAGCAATCTTGTCTGGACCTGCACGCCCTCGACCGCGGACAGCACCAGGACCGCGCCGTCCAGCACGGACAGCGCGCGTTCGACCTCGGCGATGAAGTCGGAGTGGCCGGGGGTGTCGATCAGGTTGACCGTCACCCCGGAGAGCTCGAACGACACCACCGCGGAGCGGATGGTGATGCCGCGGCGGCGTTCGAGGTCCATCGTGTCGGTGCGGGTGCTGCCCGCGTCGACGCTGCCGACGTGGTCGATCACGCCGGCCGTGTGCAGCAGCCGTTCGGTCAGGCTGGTCTTGCCGGCGTCAACATGCGCCAGGATTCCCATCGTCAGTGTGCTCAAAGGTTCCTGCCAAGCTCTCGATCCATCGGTGGGTGATGGGGTGGATCGAAAGTCGGCGCATCCCAGGCTCCTTCGCACGGCAAGACAAACGTTTGACGAGCGTAACGCCGCGACGCCGTCGGCCGCAGGTGGTTTTCGACCCCTTTCAAAGTGCCTGTCGCGGCAAGTACCCTGCCGCCCACACGGCCGCCCAGGTCTTGTTTGAAACACTTCGCGGAACAAGGGTTCTCGGGCGTCGTGGACACAAGGAGTTCTCGATGTCTTTGACGGACGACTACCTCCGAGCGGCCGCCGATCGTGGCCCCAAGGCCAGCGCCGTTCTCGCCGCTGCCGCTCCCGAGCTCGACGCCACCACCTACCTCGGCCGGTGCCTGAGCCGGCCCACCTTCCTCGAAGCAGCGCCGTACCGGCAACTGGTCGCGGACCTCGACCTGCTGCACTCGGCGCTGACCAGGCTGCCCGAGCGGGTCTTCGGCGGCGATCTCGCCGAGTTCGCGCGCACGGTCGGGATGGCCGAGACCCAGGTCCAGGCGATCTGCCGCGGCCGCGGTCCGGCGCCGAGCCGGATGGGCCGCGCGGACCTGTACCGCGACGCCGACGGCTTCCACCTGCTGGAGATCAACCTCGGCAGCACCGTCGGCGGCGTCGACAACCCGGTGCTGAACGCGGCGATGCTGGAGCACCCGTTCATCGCCGAGTTCGTCGCCGCCAACGACCTGACGTACGCCGAGACGATGACCGAGGTGGTCCGGACGATCATCACCGAGGCGAAGGTGCCGACCGGCGTCCGCCCGGTGATGGCGATCGCCGACTTCCCCGACAGCTACCCCGACCTGGAACGTCAGCTGCACAAGAGCGCGCAGATGCTCGAACCGCTCGGCATCGACGCGATCCCCTGCCCGGTCGACGCTCTGGAGTACCGCGACGACCGGATCTGGCTGGGCGACCGCGCGATCGACGTGGTGTTCCGGCTGTTCATGATCGAGGACGTGCTCAAGCCGGGCGCGGTCGAGCTGCTCGAGCCCGTCCTGCAGGCCGCCGAGCGCGGGCACGTCTCGATCTTCACGCCGCTCGACGCCGAGCTGTACGGCAGCAAGGGCGCGCTCGCGCTGCTGTCCGACGAGGCGTACCGCGACCGCTACCCGGCCGACGAGCTCGCCGTGCTGGACCGCATCCTGCCGTGGACCCGGATGGTCCGCAGTGGTCCGGTCACCGTCGACGGAGCGTCCGTCGATCTCGAGGAGTACGCGCTCGCGAACCGCGAGGAGCTCGTGCTCAAGCCGACCGCCCTGCACGGCGGCGACGGCGTACTGCTCGGCTGGCTGACCGACGACGAGACCTGGACGGCCAAGGTCCGCGAGGCGATGGACAACCCGTGGGTGCTGCAGCGCAGGATCCGGCCGGTACCGGAGGTGTTCCCGACCGACGACGGCAGCGAGGAGTGGCTGCTGACCTGGGGAGCGTTCCTGGTCGCCGACGGCCTCGGCGGGTTCCTGATCCGTGGCTCCCAGGAGCTGGACGGTGGCGTTGTCAACATGGCCACCGGCGCGACCGCGACCTGCTGCTTCCACCAGCGCTGAGGTCAAAACAAACGACCGTTTCACAATTCGGCCCCGGAAACCCTTGTTTTCAAGGGTTTTCCGTCTCGCCGTGGACGCGAGCACGGGAGTAACGTCGCGGACTGCGACCGGCCCGGTGGCGACAGTCACCGGGCCGGCCCAGCCCACCGGTCGCCCCTGGATGGAGTCGCATGAGCACCTCGACGAGAACCGGCGTCACCGTTGTCATCGTCCCGCCGGCCACTGCGAACGGCCCGCTGCACGTCGGGCACCTGTCCGGTCCGTACCTGGCCGCCGACATCGCCGCCCGCGCCGCCCGCGCCCGTGGTGAACGCGTCGTCACGACGGCCGGTTTCGACGTGCACCAGAACTGGGTGCTGACCCGCGCCGAGAACGAGGGCGTCGACGTCGAGAAGCTCGCGGCGGCGTACCGCAACGAGATCATCGCCGCGCTGGACGCGGCCCGGATCCAGTACGACGTGTTCCTGAACCCGCAGACCCCGTCGTACCAGCACGGCGTCACGACGCTCGCCGCCGACCTGACCGCGGCGGGGCGGTTTCCCCTGCGGGAGTTGACGTTGCTGGCCTGCGCGGACTGCGAGCGCACGCTGCACCAGTCGTACGTCGTCGGCGAGTGCGCGTGGTGCGGCGCGGAGGCCGCCGGCGGTGGGTGCGAGGGCTGCGGCGGCTACACGTCGGCCGAGAACCTGATCGACCCCAAGTGCAACCGGTGCGGTGGCGAACCCCGCCCGTTCACCGCCACCGTGCCGGTACTGCCGATGGAGAACTACCGCGACGAGCTGGTCGAGATCTGGCTGCGCGCCGAGCTGCCCGACCGCGCGCGCCGGATCGTGTCGCACTACCTCGAGCACCCGCTGCCCGACGTACCGATCGCCTACCCGACCAACTGGGGGCTGCGCGGCACCGGGCCGCACGAGGGCCTGCGGCTGGAGGTGTACGCCGAGGTCGGGCTCAGCACCGTGTACGGCGTCGCGCAGTCGCTGCAGCCGGGCGCGCTCGGGCTGGAGGCGACGGCGGAGGCCTGGTCCGAGGTCGCGTCGCTGTGGCACTTCAACGGGATCGACAACGGGTTCTACTTCGCGCTGTTCTGGCCGGCCGTCTACCTGGCCGCCGGAGTGCCCGCGGACGCGATCGGCGGGGCGCAGGTCAACGAGTTCTACACCCTCGACGGGGAGAAGTTCTCGACCAGCCGCAACCACGCGATCTGGGCGAACGACTTCCTCACCGACGAGGACGTGGACATCGTCCGGCTCTACCTGGCGTGGGACCGGCCGGACCGGTTCGCGAGCGACTTCACGCTGTCGGCGTACCGGGAGTTCGAGGCGTACGTGCGGCCGCTGCTGGACAAGGCGCGCGAGTCGGGGCCGGACCGCTCGGACGCGACGCTGCCGGCGGCGTTGGCGGCCGCGGACGTGACGCGGGGAGTCGCCGCGCTGGAGCCGCGCCGGTTCGACCCGGCGCTCGCCGTACGGGCTGTGCTGACCGGTCTGGCCGCGAGCGCGCCCGGTGCCGAGATGCTGCTCTCGATCCTGACCGGCCGATGAGCGTCGACTACGACGGGCGCGTGTTCCGCCCGCTGAACAACCCGCCGGGCTCGCCGACCGGTCTCTACCGCCAGCATGGCAACCTGATCTGGGCCGAGTTCGGCGGCGGCCGGCTGCACTTCGGCCGGCTGGTCGGGACCTGCGACGAGACCGGGACCATCACCGCGACGTACTGCCAACTGGCCACCGACGGCTCGGTGACCGCGGGCAGCCTGACCAGCGTGCCCGGCCGGACCGCCGAGGGGGTACTCACGCTCACCGAGCACTGGCACCGCCTCGACGGCTCGAAGGGGATCTCGGTGATCGAGGAGGTCGACGCCTCGCTGGCGCCGCCCTCCCCGATCGAGCTTGCTCAGCCGAGGTAGTCGCGCCAGGGGCCGGTGATCGCCAGCGTCAGGCCCGGCGTCTGGATGTTGACGAACAGCACCTTGCCGTCGGCGGAGAACGTCGGGCCGGTGAACTCCGAGTCGTTCAGCATGTTGCGCGCGATCGCGTACGTCGGACCGCCCGGCGTCGAGCTCAGCACATGGCTGCTGGCGTTGCCGTCCTCGGCGAGCACCAGCGAGCCCCACGGGGTGACGGTCACGTTGTCCGGGCTGTCGAAGTTGTAGTCGACGTACCGCGCTCCAGCGCCGAGGTCGGCGGCGTCGTTGCTCGGGAAGTACGTGACGAGCTGGATGGTCTTGGCGGCGTAGTTGTAGAACCAGACCATGCCGTCGTGCGGGACCGCGTCGCCCGGCAGGTCCGTCGTACCGGCCTCGGCGTAGGAGTTGACGACGTACACGCCGTCGCGGGTGCCGTAGACGCCCTCGAACTTCTTGCCGCGGGTGACCTGGCCGTCGGTGAACTGCTTGCGGACCGACACCGACACCGCGTCACGGTCGGGCACCTCGACCCACGCGACCCGGAAGGGGCGCAGCAGCTGGGCGGAGGTCAGGTAGGCGACGTCCGGGATCGGCTTGCCGTCGTCCCCGAGGATCGCCATCGCCTCGAGCGTGCCGAAGTCGACGTCGGCCAGGTCCTTCCAGCTCTTCGAGCTGAGCCGGTAGTTGCGCGGGGCGCTCCACCGGTAGAACAGCCCGTTCGGGCCGGACGCGTCCTCGGACAGGTAGATGTGCTCGCGGTCGTGGTCGATCGCCAGCGCCTCGTGCGCGTACCGGCCGAGCGCCTTCAGCGGGACCGGGTTCGCGGTCTTGCCGTCGCCCCAGACCTCGAAGACGTACCCGTGGTCCTTGAGCCGGGTCGTCCCGTTCGCCTTGTTCTCGGTCTCCTCACACGTCATCCACGTGCCCCACGGGGTCGGGCCGCCGGCGCAGTTGGTCAGGGTGCCGGAGATGCCGACCCACTCACCACGGTTCTTGCCGTTGCGGTCGACCGAGATGACCGTGCACCCACCGGCCGCGCCGACACCCTCGTCGTACACGGTGCCTTTGACCTGCGGTACGCCGAGCGCGTTGCCGCTGCCGACCTCGTGGTTCTGGATCAGCAGGTAGTCGCGCCCGTCCGAGAACGCGGCCATCCCGTCGTGCAGCCCCGGCGTCGGCTGCCCCGACTTCAGCTTGGTCTCTCCCGCCCGCGTCACCACGGTGTACTTGAACCCCGGCGGCAGCGCCAGCACACCCTTGGGGTCGTCCATCAACGGCGGAAACGGCTTGTTCTGCCGGAACACCCCGCCCTTCTCCACCGGCGAGGCCTGAGCCAGCGACGGCACGGCCCCCACCGCGGCAAACCCCACTCCACCCACAGCAGCCCCACGCAAAACAGCCCGACGATCCAACGACATGGCGACCCTCTCCAGCGCATGACGGCGCCCCCGAACGCCCTGAGCGCCAGATCCTTCCCCGCCAGATCAGCCACCCGGCAAACAGCACCTGAACAACAGTCGCGCTGCTGGTCTGCCTCTTTTACCTGTTGACCGGGGCGGGGAGGATGCGGGCGCCGGGGACCGGGCCTTCGGCTTGGCGGACCATGCGGCAGAGACCGGATTCGGCCAGTTCTACGGCGAGGTCGACGGCTCGGCGGCTGTCGGCGGCCAGGAACAGGCAGGTGGGGCCGGAGCCGGAGATCATGGCGGCGAGGGCGCCTTGGTCGAGGCCGAACTGGAGGGTGGCGGCCAGCTCAGGGCGCAGGGAGAGGGCAGCGGCCTGGAGGTCGTTGCTGACGGCAACCGCCAGGGCGGCGGGACGGCCGGAGAGAAGGGCGGAGAGCAGCTCCGGGCGGACCTCGGGGGCGTCGACGCGGCGGAGGGGGCGGAGGCGGTCCAGTTCGGCGTACACCTCTGGGGTCGACAGGCCGCCGTCGGCGATGGCGAAGACCCAGTGGAAGGTGCCGCGGGACATCACCTCGGTGACCTGTTCGCCGCGGCCCTGGCCGAGGGCGGTGTGGCCGACCAGGCAGAAGGGGACGTCGCTGCCAAGCTCCGCGGCGAGGTGCTGGAGCTCCGACTGGGCGAGCTGGAGGCCCCAGAGACGGTTGCAGGCGACGAGGGTCGCGGCGGCGTCCGTGGAGCCGCCGGCCATTCCGCCCGCCACCGGGATCGTCTTGCGGATGCTCAGGTCGACTCCGACCTCGACGTCGTACTCCGCCTGCAGCAGCCGCGCGGCCCGGACGGCGAGGTTCGAGTCGTCGGTCGGTACGTCGACGGCGAAGTCGCCGACCACCTCGACCGTGATGTCGGCGTCGTCGCGCAGGGTCGCGGTCACGTCGTCGTACAGCGCGACGGCCTGGTAGACCGTCGCCAGCGGGTGGAACCCGTCCGGGCGCGGCGGACCGACCGAGAGACCGAGATTGATCTTCGCCGGCGACCGCACCGTGACCTGGGCTGATGGTGGCACGGCCACACCCTAGGACATGTGTCGGCTGCTCGCAGTCGCAAACAACAGGGGACGGCTAGGAGAGTCGCTGCTTCGCGTCGGCCAGGGCGGCGAACTCCGCGATGCCCAGCATCTCCCCGCGCAGGCCCGAGTCGACGCCCGCCGCGGCGAACACCTCGTCCAGCAGTTCACGCTCCGGCGTCCAGCGCGCCAGCGCCGAGCGGATGGTCTTGCGGCGCTGCGAGAAGGCCGCCTCGATCACCGCGAAGACCTCCTCGCGGGAGGCGGTCGTTGCCGGCGGCTCCCGCCGGGTGAAGGCCACCAGCCCGGAGTCGACGTTCGGGGCCGGCCAGAAGACGTTGCGCCCGATCGGACCGGCGCGGCGTACGTCGGCGTACCAGGCGGCCTTCGCGGACGGTACGCCGTACGTGCGCGACCCAGGCGGCGCGGCCAGGCGGTCGGCGACCTCGGACTGGACCATCACCAGCCCGTGCCGCAGCGACGGCGCGATCGCGAGCAGGTGCAGCAGGACCGGTACGGCGACGTTGTACGGCAGGTTCGCCACACAGGCGGTCGGCGTTCCCAGAACATCGGCGGACACCTGCATGGCATCCGCCTCGACCACCGAGAAGGACGCGGCCTGCCCCGGCGCGTACGTCGCGATCGTGGACGGCAGCGCGGCGGCGAGCACCGGGTCGATCTCGACCGCGATCACCCCGTGCCCGGCGGCCAGCAGCGCCAGCGTCAGCGACCCCAGGCCGGGCCCGACCTCGAGCACGGTCTCGCCGCCCTCGTCGAGCTCGGCAGCGCGCACGATCCGGCGCACGGTGTTCGGATCGATGACGAAGTTCTGGCCACGCTGCTTGGTCGGGCGGATCCCGAGCGACGCGGCCAGCGAACGCACGTCCGCCGGACCGAGAAGCCTCGGTCCGGCGGAAGTGGACGAATCAGCGCTGGTCACACCGGTCAGTGTGTCAGGCCCTTGCTCGGGAACGTCACGCGCGCTTGCCGCAGACCGGCCAGTCGCCGTAGCTGCCGCGCGCCGCGCGGACCTTCTCGGCGATCGCGATCTGCTGCGCCTTGCTGGCCTGGTGCGCGTTGGTGGCGTACTTGTCGCCGCCGAACGCCACCCAGGTGCCGTGGCTGAACTGCAGGCCGCCGTAGTACCCGTTGCCGGTGTTGGCCTGCCAGTTGCCGCCGGACTCGCACTCCGCGATCCGGTCCCAGGCGCCGGCGTTACCGCTGGCCGGCGGCTCGTCCTCCGACGTCTCTTCCTCGACCTTGGGCTTGGTGCCGACCGTGACCAGCTCGTCGACCGCCTCGGAGACGGTCTTGCTGGCCAGCTTCTTGGTGGTGACCAGCTTGCCGTCGACGTAGGTGAGCAGGTAGTCGACCGTCATGCTGCCGGCCTTGCCGGGCTTGGTCGTCTTCTTCTCGCCCTCGGTCAGCGTGGCCGACTTGGTCTCGACCTTGTCGAAGGCGATCGACTCGGTCTTGGTGACCTTCTTGACGTCGACCTTGACCACGGTGATCCGGTTGACGCCCGGCTTCAGCGCGGTCGCGACCGCCGGGGTGATCCGGTCGTCCTTGTCGTAGCCGACCTTGGCGCCGGTCAGCGCCTCGCCGACGGTCATCGCCATCGACTTCACCGACACGACCTTGCCCTGCCGGACGAACTGCACGGTCTTGGGGGTCCGGACCTCCAGCGACAGCCCTTCGCGCCCGATCGGGGCGCTGCGGCTGGTGGACAGGAACGCGCCGTCGTAGCGCAGCCCCAGGTCGGTCAGCGCCTCGTTCACGCTGTCGGCCGTGGTCCAGAAGTTCTTCTTGGTGCCGTCTTGGTTGACGGTCAGCTGGCGGCCGTACTGCACCGCGATCTCCTGACCGTCCTGCAGCTTGGCGTCCAGCGCCGGCGCGACCAGGTCGCGGTCTCCGACCTGGATGTCCTTGGCCTTCAGGGCGTCGGCCACGGTCGATCCGAAGGTGTGCACCTTCTGGACCTGGCCGTCGATCGACAGACTCACCGTCTTGCTCTTGCTCGCATAGGCCACGCTGCCGCCCACGACGGCGATCGCAGCCGTCGCACCGACGACCGCAATGATGGACTTACGCACTCATGCTCCCAGGTAGGGCTACCCGGGCACGGGGTCCGACAGCACAGGCGAGGTCCGCCGTACGCCGGGCCGCAGGGCCCGGAGATCAGGGGTCTCCGCCGAGGGGCGTGCTGTCCGGAACCTTCCCCGATCCCGGCCAACATCACGAGACAGTAACGAAGAAGTCCCGAGAGCGCCAATCCTCTAACCCGGCGTGGCGGAAATGGTGTAACGGGCCGACTACCCGGCGTGTCGGCCCCACTGCCCGCGATGCACCACTTCGGCCGTACTCCGGCGCCCTCGGCGCAGCGACGGCGACCTCCGGTCGGGGGCCGGGTAACCGATCGAGATCACCCCGACGAACTCCAGCTCCGCCGGTACGCCGAACTCCGCCTTCACCGCCGGCAGCAGAGCGCTCGGTACGCCGAAAAAGCAGGCTCCCAGGCCTTCGTCGACCACGGTCTGCAGCATCAGCAACGACGCCATCCCGGTGTCCACGAACCAGTACGGCGCCGCCCACCGCGACTCGTCCCGATCGGTCCGGCCCTTGTCGGCCTCGGCGTACCGATCGAGGTACGCGGCCTTGTCCGCGAAGGCCAGGATCAGCAGCGGCGCCCGGCGCAGCCCTGTGACCCATCCCACATACTTCTCGTCGACATCAGCGGCCGTGATCGCCCAGTACCGGTCCCGGTCAGCGCCTTCCAACGTCAGGAACGCCCACCCCTGGCTGAACCCGGCCGACGGCCCGCGCAGCCCGTTCGCCAGGATCTTCTCCCGGATGTCAGAAGGGACCGGGCGCGAGGGGTCGTAGTCGCGCACCATCCGGCGCCGCCGGACGACCTCGGAGAACTCCACTACCAGCGGCCGCCGAACGCGCGGAAGGCGTTGTCGGTCAGCGCGCCGCACAGCTCGGCCACCGAGATGTTCAGCACGCCGGCCATCTTCCGGACCGTGTGCGGGATCAGGTACGACGCGTTCGGCTGTCCGCGGTACGGCGAAGGCGTCAGGTACGGCGCGTCGGTCTCGACCAGCACGCGGTCCAGCGGCGTGACCGCGAGCGCGTCCCGCAGCGACTGCGCGTTCTTGAACGTCACCACGCCGGCGAAGCTCAGGAACGCCCCGCGCTCGACGCACTTGCGCGCGAACTCGGTGTCGCCGGAGAAGCAGTGCATCACCACCCGGTCCGGAACGCCTTCGGCGTCGAGGATCGCGAGGATGTCGTCGTGCGCGTCCCGGTCGTGGATCATCAGCGTCTTGTCGAGCCGCTTGGCCAGCGCGATGTGCGCCGCGAACGACTCGTGCTGCGCCGCGCGCCCGTCCTCACCGGTCCGGAAGTAGTCGAGCCCGGTCTCGCCGATCACGCGCACCTTGGCCGAGCTCGACGCCAGCCGCTCGATCTCCGCCAGCGCGCTGTCCAGCTCCCCGGCCTGCTTCAGCTTCGGCGCCTCGTTCGGGTGCAGGGCGACGCCGGCGATCAGGTTCGGGTGCTTGTCCGCCGCCTCGACCGCCCACTGGGCGCCCGGCAGATCGCAACCCACCTGGACGATCCGCGTCACGCCGACCGACGCGGCCAGCTTGATCGCCTCGGCCGCGCTCAGCCAGTTCCCGTCCTCGCCGTCGGCGATGTCCAGGTGGCAGTGCGCGTCCACCACAGCCATCGGCAACTGATCGGGCAACGCCGGCCGGCTCCGGTCCCGCGACCGCCCGTCCTCCCCGATCGCCGCACGCTCCCTGGTCGGCCGCTCGACCTCCACACCGTCAGACATGCCGCCCAGCCTACTTACCGCAGCCGGTAGATCCGTACGTCGGAGTTCGCGTATGCCGGTACGGCGAGCCGCTCGAGCGCCGGCGAGACGGGTCCGGCCCGCAGGTCGGCGACGATCCAGTCGACGCCTTTCTCGTTGTGCAGCTGGGAAAGCAGCTCCGCAGTAGGCCGCCGTACGGCGTCCAGGCTCTCCTGAAGCCGGTCAGGCCAGGGCGGCGGCAGCGACAGGTAGCTCCTGGTGTGGTGGGTCGCAGCCAGGTTCTCCGGCGCATAAGCCCACCCACCGAGGTACTGCTGGACCCCACTCAGCCCGGACACCCAGTACGCGTCGTTCGGGCAGCCAGGGCGATAGCGCGTCGGCATGCAGAAGACGTTGCTCACGGCCACGTCATCCGGTCCGGCGTGCTCGTGCAGCCAGAGCATCGCCTCCTGCTCGGCCCGGGTCAGGTAGATCCGGGTGCCCTGCCCAGTGCCGAACGGCCGGTCGACCACAGCGCCGTACGACGCCACTGCCAGGTACGTCGACTGCGCGGGCAGACTGGACGCAGCGATGAAGCAGGTCGCGTAGACGACCAGTGCGCGAGGCCAGTGCCGCGGTGCGACGACGCGCCGGATCACCAGCATGCTGACACCGGCTGCAACGACCAGCACCCCAGCTGGGCCGAGCAGATCGAGCGCCGCCTCCTTCTGGTTGCTCACCACCACAGCAGGCCACACCTGCTTGAGCACCACCGCGGTACCGATGCCCCCAGCCAGGCTGATGGCCAGGGGCATCCAGACCTTGCGGTGCCGCACCTCCTCACCCAGCACGCGGGCGACGAAGGCGACCACCACGACCGGTCCGAGGTGAATGACGGTCCGCAGGAAGTGGTACTCCGAATAGCCCGTGTGCGAGAACACCAGCGTGATCGCGGCACCGGTGACCACGCAGGCGGCCGCCCACCAGTACGCGGGGTCGCGCCGCGTCGGGTGCAGCATGACCCCGACGACCGCGAGCAGCCGCGGCAGGCTCAGCACGCAGTACCAGGCGACCAGTACCGCAGCGAAGGGCCAGAGCCCGCCGTCCGCGATCCCCGGCACCACCACCCCGCCGTACGTCGGGAAGGACCGGTCGCCGGTCACCACTCCGTAGTACGGGAGCACCCTCAGCGCGGCGAGGAACTGGATCCGGCTGCCGCCGGTGCTGCCGGTCAGCGTGGAGGCTCCGGCCAGGAAGAGGCCCGCGCACAGCAGGCCCAGAACGACCACCCGCAAGGGGAAACGGCGATCCACCAGCCAGCAGGCGACTCCGGCGACCGCGCAGCCGACCGCCATGATCGGTAGCAGCGTCGGCTTCGTTCCGCAGGCCAGGGCGAGCAGCATCACCAGTGCGATCCAGGTGCCCTTTCCTGCCTGCCTGCGAAGGATCAGCACCGTCGGACCGACCAGCCCGAGCATGACGACGGCCGCGAGCGTCCCGGTCGGCCCTTGGATGCTCAGGGCACCGGCCATGTCGACACCGGGCTCGTCGGTCAGTCGCAGGCCCCCGGCAAAGACACCTGACACCAGTCCGGCGACCGGTCCGGCCCACCTGGTGCCGCTGAGCAGCTCCCCCGCGGCCCAGCCGGCCAGGACGAAGGTCAGCGCCATGGTCATCGGCCACTGGTGCAGCAGGACCTCCGGCGCGCCAACGCCGGACACCTGCCCGTGCGCGGCCATCAGCGCGTTGGTGAACCAGTGGTAGATCAGCGGTTCACCAGCAGCCGACAGATCAGGCGGTACGACGTGCCGCTCGAGCGCGTGAACCAGCCCGAGCTGGAACCACAGGTCCTGGTGCCTGCCGAACGGAGCCGGCGGCAGCGGCGTCAGCCGGAGCAACTCGACGAACACCCGGACGGCGGCCAGTACGAGGCCCAGCACCATCACCGGCAACCAGGTGATCGGCTCCGGCGACCTCCGGCGGAGCAGCGGGAGCAGCGCGATCACCAGGCCGACCGTGGCCATCCACTGCTGGCGTGGGTAGCCGAGTCCGGTGAAGACCGCCCAGACTCCCAGCGCCCAGGCCAGGCCGAGTACTGACCCGAAGCCGAGGTCCTGCGCCCACGAGCGGCCGCCGGTGAGGGTCCGCCAGAGCAGCGTGCCGGGGAGCAGCACCAGCACGCACCACGCCGCCAGGTACCGCGCGGTCGCGTCCGCTGGATGACCGAGGTCGTCCAGCAGCACGATCACGACCAGCGGCACAACGGACCACCCGGCGAGCTGCGCCAGGCGTCTCGCGAATCCGGAGGCCGTCATACCTGATAGATGCTCGAGCAGCGGAAATGCTTGCTCCTGTTGCCAAGCCGTGATGTCAGGTTGCAGCTTTTGCCATCACCGCAGGCGGTAGATCCGGATGTCCGGGTTCGCGTACACCCGCTCGGCCAGGCGGTCGAGAGCCGGTGAGACCGGGCCGGCGCGGAGGTCGGCGATGATCCAGTCGACGCCGATCTCCCGGTGCAGCTTGGTCAGCAGGGCCGGCGTCGGCCGGCGTACGGCGTCCAGGCTCTGCTGGAGACGGTCCGGCCACGGCGACGGCTGCGTCAGGAAGCTGGTCTTGTTCTGCGTCGCCTCGAGGTTCTTCGGGGCATAGGCCCAGGCACCGAGGTACTGCTGGACGCCGCTCAGCCCGGAGGTCCAGAACGCGTCGTCCGGGCAGCCCGGGCGGAAGCGCGACGGCATGCAGAAGACGTTGCTGACCGCGACCTCGCCGGGTCCGGCGTGCTGGTCGAGCCAGATCATCGCCTGCTGCTCGTTCTCGGTCAGGTAGGTGCGGTCCTTCTCGTCGGCGACGACCGGGCGGCCGGAGACCGAGCGGTACAGGTTACTGGACAGCTCGATCACCTGGTTCGGCAGACCGGCGGCCAGGACCAGTGCGATCACCTGCAGGATCACCAGCGACTTGGAGCGCCGTCTGGTCAGGAAGACCACGACCAGGCCGACCACCGCGAGCACCTGGAACGGCACGACCAGCGCGACGATCGCCCGGCCGACGGTCGTCGGCACGTCGGGGACGTGGAACCACAGCAGCCGGATCAGCAGAGCCGTGGCGAAGCCCGCGACCGCGGCGACCAGGACCGGCCGCCACCGGGTCGTCCCGTCGACCAGAGTCGAGGCAAAGGCGACCGTGCCGACCACTCCGATCGCTGTGACGGTCCGGAGGAAGTGGTACTCCGAGTAGCCCGTGTGGGAGAACACCAGCGTGATGCCGGTCCCCGCGACGACACAGCCCGACAGCCACCAGTACGCCGGGTCGCGGCGCGACGGGCTGGTCGTCGTACTGAGCAGGGAGAGCAGGCGGGCCGAGTTGATCAGCAGGTAGTAGGCCAGCAGGCTTGCGGCGAACAGCAGCAGCCGCGGCTCACCGGTGGCGATCGACGGCAGCACCCAGCCCCCGGTCGCCGGGTAGGAGTGGTCACCGGAGACCGACGCGTAGTAGGGCTGCACACGGAGGGCCGCCAGGATCTGAATCCGGCTGCCGCCCGTGCTGCCGGTCAGAGCGACTGTGGCGGCCAGGAAGAACGCACCGGCCATGGCACCGAGCGCGACGATCCGCCAGGGCAGCTTGCGCTCGGTGATCCAGGCGAAGAGACCGACCACGGCCGAGCCGGCCAGCATGATCGGGAGCACGGTCGGCTTGGTACCGGTCGCCAGCGCGATCATCAGGGCCATGGCCAGCCAGGTGCCGCGCGTGGCCTGCTTGCGCAGGATCAGCACCGTCGGGCCGACCAGTCCGAGCATCACGAGGACGGCCAGCGCACCGGTCGGACCCTGCACGACCTGAGCAGGAGACACCTCCACCATGGGCTTGGCGGCGAGCTGGAGCGTGCCGGGCAGCGCACCGGTCAGCAGGCCGGCCACAGCTCCGACCCAGGTCTTGCCGGTCAGCGCCTCCCCCGCGGCCCAGCCTGCGAGGACCAGACTGATCACGAAGGTGATCTGCCACTGGTGCATCAGCACGTGGGACGGCTCGACGTTCGCCATCACCGACTGACCGGCCATCGAGGCGTTCGCGAACCAGTGGTAGATCAGCGGCTCGCCCAGCACCGAGGGGTCCGGCGGGGTGATGTCGTGCTTGAGCATCTGGATCAGGCCGAGCTGGTACCAGTAGTCCTGGTGCCGGTCGAACGCGATCGGGGGCAGCGGCCAGACCCGGAGCAGACCGACGACGGTCCGCACGACGGCGAGCAGCAACAGCACGGCCATGGCCGGCTGCCACCACCCCGGCCCCGGCTGCCAGGTCACCCGCCGCCGCAGCCCTGGTACGGCGAAGAAGACGACGTAGAACCCGAGCGCCGGCAGCCACTGCAGACCGGGCACGCCCAGACCCGTACAAGCCACCCAGACGAGCAGCTGCCAGCAGATGCCGATCACGGCCCCGAAACCGAGGTCCTGCGGCAGGGACCGCCCGCCGGCCAGCACACGCCAGATCAGTACGCCGGGCACGAGGACCGTCAGCAGCCAGGTGATCAGGTACCTGATGGTCTCCGTGACCGGGTCTCCGACCCCTTCCATCGTCAGCACCGTCACCACGGGCAGGGCGATCCACAGGGCGGGCCGAAGCACACGCGCGGACATCAGAGGTTTCTGCTACTCCCACCAGACAACAAGTCGTCGCAGCTTAACGAACCCCTGAACGGGCCCCGACACGGCAGTCCTCAGCCTGACTCGGCAACCTTTTTCACGCCCTGGACGAGCATCTCCCACATGCCGCGCGAGTGCTCGGCCTCTTCCTCGGAAGCGTTGTTGTCCTGGCTCAGCGACAGCTCGGTCGGGCCGTCGCCGGAGAGCTCGTACGTGAGCGTGTGGTAGTTCTCCGGGACGTCCGGCTGCCCGCCCAGCGGGCTGTAGTGCGTCACCTTCAGCCGCCGACCGGGCTCGACCTCCAGCACCTCGCCCCTGTCCTGGTACGCCTTGCCCTCGTACTCGCCGGTCCAGGTGATCGCGCTCCCGGGCTTCCAGTCGGTCTCGACCTCGGCCCCGAACATGAACTCCTTGGTCGCGACCGGGTCCAGCAGCACCTCCCAGACCCGCTCGGGCGACGCCTCGATCTCGACTCGCGCAGTGGCCACGTGTCCGGCCATAGGTCTCAACTCCTTTCCCCCCGACAGTAAGCCCGTACCCATCGGGGGTCTTGGAGAAAAGCGTCACGCCAGCCGGGCGAGCTCCTCGTCCACCACCGACAGCGCCAGCTTCGCGAACACCGGGCGCGGCGCGGCCACCGTCGTGCCCGGTACGACGGGCTGCGGCGCCCACGGCGCCGTACCGGAGTAGTCGCCGGTGATCACCGGGTACGCCGGGCCGCCGTCGAGGTCGGCGACCTCGCGGATCTCCGGGCGATCGGTGATCGAACCGGTTCCGCCGAGCGTCTCGTGCACCTGCTGAGCCGCGTGCGGCAGGAACGGCGCCAGCAGCCGGTTGGTGTCGCTGACCACCTGCGCGGAGACGTGCAGGATCGTGCCCTTGCGTTCCGGGTCGGACTCCTTCCAGGGCGCCTGCTGGGACAGGTACTGGTTCGCGTCCGCGGCGACTCGCATCGCGGCCCCGATGCCCTGCCGGAGCCGCTGGTGCTCGAGGTGCTCACCGACCACGCCGTACGCCGTCCGGCTGCGCGCGAGCAGGTCGTGGTCGGCGGTGGTCAGCTCGCCGGCCGCCGGGATCGCGCCGAAGTTCTTGGCGATCATCGAGGCCGTCCGGTTGACCAGGTTGCCCCAGGTGCCGACCAGCTCGTCGTTGTTGCGACGGACGAACTCGGCCCAGGTGAAGTCGGTGTCCTGCGTCTCCGGCCCCGCCGCCGCGATGAAGTAGCGCAGCGCGTCGGCGCCGTACCGCTCGAGCACGTCGCGGACGTAGATCACGACCGACCGGGACGAGGAGAACTTGCGGCCCTCCATGGTGAGGAACTCGCTGCTCACCACCTCGGTCGGCAGGTTCAGTACGCCGTACTGGCCGGGGGTGCGGTTGTACGCGAGCAGCTCGGCCGGCCAGATCTGGGCGTGGAAGGTGATGTTGTCCTTGCCCATGAAGTAGTACGAGCGCGCATCCGGGTCGCACCACCAGGCGCGCCACGCGTCGTCGTCGCCGGAGCGGCGCGCCCACTCGATGCTCGCCGAGAGGTAGCCGATCACCGCGTCGAACCACACGTACAGGCGCTTGCCCGGGTTGTCCTCCCAGCCCGGCAGCGGGACGGGGATGCCCCAGTCGATGTCGCGTGTCATCGCGCGGGGGCGGACGTCGTCGAGCAGGTTGAGGGCGAACTTCAGCACGTTCGGGCGCCACTCGGTCCGGGTCTGCAGCCAGGAGCCGAGCTGGTCGGCCAGCGCGGGCAGGTCGAGGAAGAAGTGCTCGGTCTCGACGAACTGCGGAGTCTCGCCGTTGATCCGGCTGTGCGGATTACGCAGGTCCGTGGCGTCGAGCTGGTTGCCGCAGTTGTCGCACTGGTCGCCGCGGGCGCCGTCGTACCCGCAGATCGGGCAGGTGCCCTCGATGTAGCGGTCCGGCAGCGTGCGGCCGGTCGACGGCGAGATCGCGCCCATCGTCGTGCGCGGTACCAGAAAGCCGTTGCGGTGAACGGTTCTGAACAGTTCCTGGGCGACGGCGTAGTGGTTGCGGGTGGTGGTCCGGGTGAACAGGTCGTACGACAGCCCGAGGCCCTGCAGGTCCTCGACGATCACCCGGTTGTACCGGTCGGCGAGCTCCCGCGGACTGACCCCTTCACGCTCGGCCTGCACCAGGATCGGCGTCCCGTGCTCGTCGGTCCCCGACACCATCAGCACGTCGTGACCCATCATCCGCTGGAACCGGCCGAACACGTCCGCAGGAACACCGAACCCGGAAACATGCCCGATGTGCCGAGGCCCGTTCGCATAGGGCCAAGCCACCGCAGCAAGGATGTGCGTCATGGCCCGACTGTAGAACCGCAGCGTGGGCCGGGCGACTGGTTAAGTCACCCGGCCCACGCTGTCACGGAAGAAGAACGAGCTTGCCTCAGGCCTCTTCGGTCAAGCGCGGGAAGAGCGCGTCGCCCTTGGTGAGGGTGGAGCCGGCCGGGAGCTGGCCCCAGGTGCCGGCGTCCTGGACGTGCTGGTCGGCGAGGGGGCCGAGCTTGGCCTCGGCGCCGAGGAGGGTCCACAGCTTGGCGGCGGTCTTCGGCATCGTCGGGTGGTGCAGTACGGCGACCGCCCGCAGGACCTCGGCCGACGTGTAGAGGATCGTGGCCAGGCGCTCGCGCTGGGCCTCGTCCTTCGCGACCTTCCAGGGCTCCTGCTCGGAGACGTAGCCGTTGACCGCGCCGACCAGGTCGTTGATCGCGGCCAGCGCGTCGTGGAAGGCGAGCGTGTCGATCGCCTGGTCCGCCGTCGTGACGGTCTCGGCCAACTTGTCGGCCAGCGCCTGCTCGGCGGGACCGTGGTCGGTCGGCTCGGGCAGGACGCCGTCGAAGTACTTGCCGACCATCGCCGCGATCCGGGACGCCAGGTTGCCCAGGCCGTTGGCCAGCTCCGAGGTGTAGACCGCGTTCAGGTGCTCCCAGGAGAACGAGCCGTCCGAGCCGAACTGGATCGTGCGCAGGAAGTAGTACCGGAAGGCGTCGGAGCCGAAGTGGTCGGTGATCTCCTTCGGGGCGATCGCGGTCAGCTTCGACTTGCTCATCTTCTCGCCGCCGACCAGCAGCCAGCCGTGCGCGAAGACCTGCTTCGGGACCGGGATGCCGGCGGCGATCAGCATCGCCGGCCAGATCACCGCGTGGAAGCGGAGGATGTCCTTGCCGACCAGGTGCACGTCGGCCGGCCAGAGCTCGGCGAAGCGCTCCGGGTCCTTGCCGTAGCCGGCGGCCGTCGCGTAGTTCAGCAGCGCGTCCACCCACACGTACAGGACGTGGTCCTTGTCCCACGGAACCGGAATGCCCCAGTCGAAGGTCGACCGGGTGATCGACAGGTCCTGCAGGCCCTGCTTGACGAACGAGACGACCTCGTTGCGGGCGCTCGCCGGCGCGACGAAGTCGGGCTGCGACTCGTACAGCGCGAGCAGCCGGTCGGCGTACGCCGAGAGCCGGAAGAAGTAGTTGGTCTCCGAGACCGTCTCCAGCTCGGTGCCGTGGATCATGCACCGCTGGGTGCCGTCCTCGTCGGTCCGGATGTCGGCCGGCAGCTTGAACTCCTCGCAGCCGACGCAGTACAGGCCCTCGTACTCACCCTTGTAGACGTCGCCCTGGTCGTACAGCGCCTGCACGAACTCCTGGACCCGCTCGGTGTGCCGCGGCTCGGTGGTCCGGATGAAGTCGTCGTACGCGATGTCGACGTCCACCCAGGCCGGCTTCCAGGCCTCCTCGACCAGCTTGTCGGTCCACTCCTGGGGCGACATGCCCTGGGCCTGGGCGCTGCGCAGCACCTTCTCGCCGTGCTCGTCGGTACCGGTCAGGTACCACTTGCGCTCGCCGCGCTGGGCGTGCCAGCGGGTCAGGACGTCTCCGGCGACCGTCGTGTACGCGCTGCCGATGTGCGGTGCGGCGGTCACGTAATAGATCGGTGTGGTGACGTAGTAGGGCTTCTCCGACATGGCTCAAGCGTAGTGCGCCGGGCCAGCGTGTTTTACCGGGGCTGGCGGGCAGCCAGTACGGCGTCGTACACGGTCCGCTTCGGTACGCCGTACCGCTTGGCCACGTCGGAGATCGCCTGCTTGCGCGGCGTACCGGCCTCTTCGTCGACGGCCACCTCGGCGGCCAGCTCCTCCGGTCCCAGCTGTCGCGCCGACGGGTCGACCCCGGCGACCACGACGGTGATCTCCCCGCGCACGCCGTCGGCAGCCCACTCGGCCAGCTCGCCGACGGGCCCGCGCTTCACCTCTTCGTACGTCTTGGTCAGCTCCCGGCACACCGCCGTACGCCGGTCTGTCCCGAACGCCTCGGCCATCGCCTCCAGCGAGGCAGCCAGCCGGTGCGGCGCCTCGAAGAACACCATCGTCCGCCGCTCCTGCGCCAGCTCCTGGAGCACCTTCCCCCGCTCCCCCGCCTTCCGCGGCAGGAACCCCTCGAAACTGAACCGGTCCACCGGCAGCCCGCTCAACGCCACCGCCGTCAGCACCGCCGACGGCCCCGGCACGGCGGTCACCTGAACCTCCGCCTCGATCGCCGCGGCCACCAACCGGTACCCCGGGTCCGACACGCTCGGCATCCCCGCGTCGGTCACCACGACGACGGTCTGCCCCTCGACCAGCGCCGCCACCAACTCAGGCGTGCGCTCCCGCTCGTTCCCCTCGAAGAAACTCGTCACCCGCCCCGAAACCACGATCCCCAGCTCCGACGTCAACCGCCGCAACCGCCGGGTGTCCTCCGCCGCCACGATGTCCGCAGCCCCCAGCACCCGAGCCAGCCGAGGCGTCGCGTCCCCCAGATCCCCGATCGGAGTCCCCGCCAAGATCAGTCGCCCAGTCATGGGAGAAGGGTGAAAGCGTTGACGTGGCTGGGCCTGACCACGCTGAAGTGCCGCCTGTCGAGCGTCGCGATCTCCCCCACCCCCAGCTGCTCCGCCAGAGTGATCACAGCGGCATCGACCAGGCCGAGTGGCAGGTCGGCATACTGACCGATCAGATCGGCAGTTCGCTCGAGTCCGTCCAGCGTCGAGGGAACAACGGTGAAATCTCCAGCCACCAGTGAGCGGACGAAGGCAGCCTCTGGCTTGGCACCGCCCTGCCGCGCCAACAGATAGCAGACCTCTGTCACCACGAACGGGCTGATGACCAACCGCTCGTTGGTCATCCGCAGAGACGCGAACAGCTCGACGCACTGATGATGGTTCTTGTCCGCTGCGATCGCTGCTGCGACCAGCGGACCGGTGTCGACAACGATCACTGCGGGCTGCGCCCCAGCTCTGCCCGGAGGATCTCGTCAGCGCGCTCGGAGATATCGGTGCTGCTGCCCTCGATCGATCCGAACCAGGCCGGTGGCCACGTGCCTGAGCCACGCGGTCGCTCGGCGCGCGCCTCAGCCTGCAGCTTCAGGAGCCGGAGCTCCGGCAGCAGTTCAGCCGCAGCGTCGTCCGGCAGCTCGTCGATGAGAGCGTGCAGCTCCTCGCGTGGCGTACTCATACGTCGAGTCTAGAAGGTCTGACCGGCGCCGTGGGGATATCCACAGGCTGTGGCCGGACCACGCCGACGGCAGTGTGGGGAGACGGTTGACCGGGGGCTCCGTACGATGGCGGGCGTGACTGCCGTGATCGATGACCAGGGTGCGGGTGCCGCGCCGGCGCGGGAGACGCTCGGACGGGACGCGTTCGGGCGGGAGCTGCCGCCGGTGAGGCAACGGCTGTACCCGCCGATGCCGCGGGACTTCGAGGGCGGCTGGATCGCGACGCTGGCGATCACGGCGTTCGCGGCGATCCTGCGGTTCTGGAACCTGGGCAACCCGGTGAAGTTCGTCTTCGACGAGACGTACTACGCCAAGGACGCGTACTCGCTGCTGAAGTTCGGGTACGCCCGGCAGTTCATCGACAAGCCCGAAGGGATCGCCGACAAGCAGATCCTGGCCGGCAACCTCGACGTCTTCAAGGACACCCCGAGCCTGACCGTGCACCCCGAGGTCGGCAAGTGGATGATCGCCGCCGGTGAGCACCTGTTCGGGATGAACACGTTCGGCTGGCGGTTCATGCCGGCGCTGTTCGGCACGCTGACCGTGCTGCTGGTGATCCGGACCGTCCGGCGGATGACGCGCTCGACGCTGATCGGCGCGATCGCCGGGCTGCTGCTCGCCGTCGACGGCCTGCACTTCGTGATGTCGCGGGTCGCGCTGCTCGACATCTTCCTGGCGTTCTGGCTGGTCGCGGCGGTCTCCTGCCTGGTCGCCGACCGGGACTGGACCCGCCGCCGGCACGCCGAGTCCCTCGACGACGGCACCGGTCCCGGCGTACGGCGTGCGGTCGGCCGGCTGCTGCTGCTCCGCCCCTGGCGGATCGCGGCCGGCGTCTGCTTCGGCCTCGCGCTCGGTACCAAGTGGTCGGCGGTCTGGGTGATCGCGGGCTTCGGCCTCCTGGTGTTCGCCTGGGACGTCGGCGCCCGCCGCGCGCTCGGCGTACGGCACGCGTTCTGGCGGTCCGCCGTCGTCGACGGCATCCCGGCGTTCCTCAGCATCGTCCTGGTCGCCCTCGTCACCTACACCGCGACCTGGACCGGCTGGCTGCTGCACGACAACGCCTACGACCACGACTACGCCTCGAAGAACCCGGCGCACGGCGTGATGAAGGTCGTGCCGGACGACTTCCGCTCGCTGATCCACTACCACCAGGAAGTGCTCGCCTTCCACACCGGCGACTACATCAAGAACGCCACCCACCCGTACTCGTCGCACCCGGCCGGCTGGCCGATCATCGCGCGCCCGATCGGCTTCGACGCGGTCAACGACATCAAGCCCGGCACCAGCGGCTGCGAGGCCAAGGCGGGCACGAACTGCCTGTCGGTGATCTCCGCCGTCGGTACGCCGCTGCTCTGGTGGGGCGGCGCCCTGGCACTGCTGGCCGCGCTGGTCCTCTGGATCGCCCAGCGCGACTGGCGCTTCGGCATCCCGATCGTCGGCTACCTGACCTGCTGGGTGCCCTGGTTCTTCTTCGACGACCGGCCGATCTTCTTCTTCTACGCCGTGACGATGATCCCGTTCACGGTGATGGCGGTCGCGCTCGTCCTCGGCAAGATCCTCGGCCCGGCCAAGACCGCCTTCCAGGCCGCGACCCCACGCCGCCTGATCGGCAGCGCGGTGGTCGGCGCGTTCGTGGTCCTGGTCGTGCTCAACTTCGCCTACATCTGGCCGATCCTGACCGACAAGGTCCTGCCGCACCCGGACTGGCTCAACCGGATGTGGTTCAAGTCCTGGATCTAGCCGAGGCCTGGAGATAGCCGAGGCCCGTACGGCGGCCCGCCGTACTCACTCCCCGAGCTGGTCCTTCTTCTTGCTCTTCTTCGGCTTGAACACCTTCGCCCCGACGCCACCGAACAGCGCCAGTCCCTTCAGGACGACGACCGGCGCAGTCGGGTCGATCTCGTCCTGCCCGCCGGACACGCCGTAGCCGCCCATGATCCCGAACCCCTGGTTCCGGATCTCGACGCCCTGCGGCACGGTGATGTCGATGCCGCCGAAGATCGCGAACGCGTAGACGGTCACCTCGCGACCCTCGAACACCGCACTGCTCATGTCGAGATCGCACCCGCCGAACATCGCCAGCACGTTGGTCCGCCGCTTCACCCGCCAACGGCCCTTGCGCTCGGCGCCGCCGAAGACCCCGACCACCAGCTCGAAGCTGTCCTGCGAGCCGGTCGGTTCCTCGATCGGCACCCGCCCGGTGGCCGGCACCGCCATCGCCGCGGCCGGCCGGAACGGCTGCCCCGGGATCGCCAGGTCGACGGTGATCGGCTCGAGCTCGCCCAGGGTGCGCGCGTTCAGCGTCTGCTCCAGCCGTTCGGAGTGCTCCTCCTGCGACAGCCGCCCGCTCATCAGCGCATCCCGCAGCACCTCGACAACCTGGTCGCGATCGGTGTCGGACGCCCGCAGGTGCGCGTGCGGGTTCTGGCGCTCGGGCAGATTCTCCATAACCCGGAACGATAGCCCTCGCTCCGTCCACCCGGAACGCGAATTCCGTCGATCCAGGGTCCCCGCGCCGGACCCCAGGGACGCACTCGGGGATCCCCCCGAGAACCTTGCTCACCTCCCGGCCCCACCACCGCACTTTGAGCACCCACCAGCCGCCCCGCCCCTCGATCCCTGACCGGCCCGCGCACAAAGACACGGCCCCCTCAACCACCCCTCCACCTTGAGCACCCACCAACCGTCCGAGCGCGCGATTTCTGGCTGGCCGGTGCTCAAAGTCGAAGGTGCGAAGGGCAGACACGCGGGAGCGGGAGTGGGAGCGGGAGCGCGGGCGGAAACGGGTGGCGAGGGCCGGAGCGGGAGCGTGGGCGGGAACGGGTGGCGAGGGCCGGAGCGGGCCGCAGGGCGGGTGGGAACGCGGAAGCCGGGGCAGAAGCGGGTGGCGGGGCCGGTCAGCCGTCGGTGGCGCGGACTCGCAGGGCGAAGACGAGGGCGAGTCCGGTGATGGCCGCGAAGGCCGCGGCCGTTCCGGGGTACCCACCGATCCCGAGACCGAGGCCGCCGATCGCAGCGCCGAGGAAGACGCCCAGCGACATGCCCGCGGCGTTGACGCTGAGTGCGGAGCCGCGGAGCTCACCGCTTCGCCGTACGAGCAGCGTGGTGACACACGCGGCGACGGTCGCGTGGCTCGCGCCCATCAGCGCGGTGAGGACGAGCGTCGTCGGCAGGGTCGGCGAGAAGTAGAACGCCGTGACGCTGACGAGCGCGACGACGACACCGGCGAGCAGCAGCTTGTCCGGGCCGAGCCAGGTCCGGTCGAGCGCGAGGAAGCGGCCGGCGAACAGGTTGCCGAGGAAGAACGACGCCCCCGACAGCGACCAGACCAGCGCGAACCAGCCGGGCTCCAGCGAGAACTTCTCGTCGTAGAAGGCCGCAAGATACGCCAGGTATCCCATGAAGGCCGCCGTCCGCAGCATCGCGACGGCCAGCAGCGGGACCGCGCCGGGGATCCGCGCGAGAGCCCGGTACGTCGCCAAGTAGCTCATCCGCGAAGCACCGTCTGCGCGGAGCGGAGCCTTGCGCCCCCACCCGCGCCAGAAGAACGCCGCGGACAGCGCGAGCGAGATCACCGCGGCGGCGATCAGGTTGCCGCGCCAGCCCCAGACGATCCCCGGTACGGCGAGCACCGGCGCCGCGAGCATCGCCATCATCGACGTGGTCGCCGAGACCAGCGTCGCCGCGCGGCCGGCCGCGGCCGGTGACCTGAACCGGTCCGCCGCGGCCGCGCCGATCGACGGGCCGAGGATCGAGGTCGATGCCCCGATCAACAAACAGAACGCGGCCAACGCAAAGACGTTGCCCACAGCACCCAACAGCGCCGACAGACCCAGCAGTGCGAGCCCACCGGCCGCGACCAGCTCACGCGCCAGCCGATCGATCAACGGCGCCAGCGCGAAGCCAACCACCAGCGCGGCCAGACCACCGAGCCCCCGCAACCCGCCGATCTCCGCCACACTGCCGCCCGCCGTGTCCGCGATCGGCACCAGGTACATCCCGAACACCGTGAACGGGATCAGGCTCACCGTCGACGCCAGCAGGAACGGCCACAGCCGGCGCGCCATCGCCAGATCACCGGGAACCGCGTCGGCCGCATCCCTGGCCCCCATGCCATCCGACGTCGGGAGCGGACCTGCACCACTCACCAACCCCCGCACCGCGCCCTGCGTCGGCGCCGCCGAGCGTGACTCCCGCCCTTCGTCACCGGTTGCTGAGTGGTGCACGTCCGGCGATCCGATGGTGGACGAGGGCGCAGCTGGATTGCGGCTGTCGGTGCTCACGTGCGGGATGCTCCGTCCTGGAGGTGGTAGCGGTACAAGCTCGTCGGGCGGGAGCTGAACTGGGAAAAGGGAAAGGGCTCGGCGGACACCGCGGTGACGCCGGAGCCGAGGAAGGCGCGGACCACCGCACTTCCGGTCTGAGCATAGACGGCCAGCGGCTTCGCTTGCTCACGGCAACGGTCGAGGATGACGTCGAAACTCCCGTTGCTCAAGGTCATTCCGGTCGCGACGACCGCGTCGGCGGCGTCCAGAACCTCCGTCATGTCGCGGGAAACCGGCAGTCCGGAGGCGGTCTCGCGCAGGTTGAAGTCGCAGGGCAGACAGAGACCACCGCGTGACGTGATCGCGTCGACGAGCGGGTTCACCACCCCGATCAGCGCGACCTTGGCGCCGGGAGCAACGTCCAGCAGCCCGGCGACGGCCGCATCGCGCGCGCGGGCCCGGACGTCCGGCGTACCGGCGGGCAGCACGATCTCCTCGGCTCCGGAGGCGGTGTGGTGCGGCTCGACCGACGCCAGGTACGCATCCAGCGCGGCGATCCGCACAGGCAGCGGCGCTTGCCTCAGCAAGTCTTCCACGGAAAGCCCCGAGGTGTCGGCGCAGAACGAAGGATCGAGCTCACCCTCCTCGAAGGCACACGCCCCGAAGACCTCCCCCACGCGCAGCAGCACGTAGTAGTTCTTGTACGTGACGTCGGCCCCCGGCAGCCGCGTCGTGTTGTGCAACCAGAACGCGCTGATCACCGGCAACGAGGCCGGCGCAGGCCCCCGCTCCCCGGCGAGAACGGAAGAAGTCAGAGCGGCGACAGAAGTCATCAAGGCAGTGAGGCCAGCCTTTCGGCGTCGTAGGTCAGGGCGGACAACTCAGGACGGCCGGCAGGCTGGAAGCAGAACAGCAGCGACCGCCGGTCGGTCGCCGTACGGTTGGGCGCCGACCGGTGCACCATCAGGCTCGGGAACATCAGCACCGACCCGGCCGGCGCCTCGACCGTCACCGTCGCCGAGCCGATGCCGGCAGGATCGACCAGCAGGCCCGTCGGATCGCGCGGATCCCGCGGGGCCGGACCGTTCAGCTGACTCCCCGGGACGAGCGTCATCGCGCCGTTCGCCACCGTGTTGTCGTCGAGCATCACGATCGCGGTGGCAATGTCGTACGCCGAGGAGCCGGCGCAGCAGTACCAGTACGGGAAGTCCTGGTGCCACGCGAACTCCGACCCGACCCCGGCCCGCTTGAAGTTCAGCTTGGCCACGAACGGACCCAACGAAGGGGCTCCGAGCAACGAAGACATCGGCGTCGTCAGCCGCGGATCGGTCCACAACGCGTCGATCACCGCGGACATCCCGGTGACCGGCGACAACGAGCGCACCGCCTTGCCCGGCGCGTCCGGCTCCCAGTGGATCGTCGTCCCGTCGATCTCCTCGAGCCGGTGCCCGTCCGGCCACACCGTCACCGTGGTCTCACCGGCTTCGGCCGCGGAGACCACGGCGGCGTGCACCTGCTCGACCGCGTCCCGCAAGCGGTCGACCTCCGTTGCCGTGAACAACTGCGGCAGCAGCACATACCCCGACATGTCCTCAGGTTAGTGCGACGGAGTCGCAGATGGAAACTCTTCGCGCCGCGTCAGCGCCGATTCGCGGCGGTCCCAGGACATCGCCGACCACGGCACGGCGAGCTCGTCGAGCGAGTCGATCTCGCGCGGTCGCATGGTGTCCATCGGCCGCGCCTCGGCATGCCGGGAAAAAGCGGAGTCGACGTACCTGGTCCCGGTGTCCGCGGCGAGGAAGACGTGCTGCCGGCTGCTGTCGCAGTTGTGTTCCCACAGTGCGGACAAGTACGCCGCTCCCGCGGACAGCCCGGCGAACACCCCGGACGTCCGGAGCAGGTCGACCGCCGCCGACATCGCGTAGTCGAACGAGACCCAGTGCAGCCGGTCGTACAGCTCGTGCCGGACGTTGCGGAACTCGATCGAGCTGCCGATCCCGGCGATGATCATCTCCGGATCCTGGGTGTGCCCGGCGCCGAACGTGATGCTGCCGAACGGCTGCACGCCGACCAGGTTCACGTCCCGGCCGCGGTCGCGCAGGTACGCCGCGATCGCGCCGGTCGACGCGCCGGTCCCGACCCCGCCGACCAGGCACAGCGGCCCGGCCGGGGCGACCTGGTCGACCAAGTCGGCCACCGCGCCGTACCCGAGGTAGTGGATGTCGTCGTGGTACTGCCGCATCCAGTGGTACGACGGGTTGTCGCGCAGGATCTCGGCGATCCGGCGGACCCGCAGGTTCTGGTCCAGCTGCAGGTTGTTCGACGACGGCACCTGCTCGACGGTGGCGCCGAGGATCTCGAGCTGGACCTTCAGCGTCCGGTCGACGGTGGTCGAGCCGACGATGTGGCACTTCATCCCGTACCGGTGGCAGGCCAGCGCTAGCGCGTGCGCGTAGATCCCGCTGGAGCTGTCGATCAGCGTGTCACCGGTCCGGACCGCGCCGGTCTCCAGCAGGTGCCGTACGGCGCCGAGCGCGGAGTACACCTTCATCGTCTCGAACCGCAGGCAGATCAGGTCGTCCCCGACCCGGATCGGGTCCGGGTCCTTGATCGCCTCCGCGAGATGGTCGTGCAGCCGGGCTGGGCCAGGGATCGTCACAGCAGGTTGCTCCTCGTGTCGGAACTCGTGGTCGGCACGGGCGGAGGCGGGTCTTGTCCGACCCGGGCGGCCCTCACCAGCCGCCGGGTCACCTCACTGGACGGTTGGGACATCACGGTCGCCGGATGGCCCTGCTCGGCGATCCGGCCGGCGTCGATCACCAGCAGGTCGTCGGCGACGGCCGCGACCAGGCCGAGGTCGTGGCTGATCCAGACCAGAGCGGTGCCTTGCTGCTTCAGCTCCTGCAGCAGTTCGACGACCAGTCCGGTGCCGTGCTCGTCGAGCGCGGTGGTGATCTCGTCGCAGATCAGTACGTCGGGCTCGGCCAGCAGCGCCCGGGCCAGCGCGGCGCGCTGCAGCTCACCGCCGGACAACCGGCTCGGCGGCCGCGCGGCAACCATCGCCGACACCCCGAGCCGAGCCAGTACGGCGACCGCCTCGTCCCTGGCCTCCAGAGGCCGGAACCCCCGGAGCCGCTCCGCGGTCCGCGCGACCTGGTCGACCACGGGTCGCCGTTCGTCGAACGACCCGCGGACCTCCTGCCACACGTACTGGACGCGCCGGTTCTGCTCCGCGGTCCGCTTCCGCAGCACCGGGAGCACCTTGCCGTCGAACGTGATCTCCCCGGCGTACCGCTCGTGCAGCCCGGCCAGGCACCGCGCGAGCGTCGTCTTCCCGCTGCCGGACCGTCCGACCACGCCGAGACAGGCGCCGGGCAGCACGCTGAGGTCGACCTCGCGCAGGATCGGTTCCTGCCCGCGCACCCGCGCGGACAGCTTCGTTGCCTGGAGCAATGGCTGGGCGCTTCGGCCGGATCCGTGCACGACGCGCAGCTCCGGCCCGGCCGGCAGCACCTCCGATCCTCCGGACGCGACCACCTGCCCGGCATCCAGTACGACGACGTGGTGCGCCAGCGCCCGCACGAGATCGAGGTCGTGACTGAGCAGCAAGATCCCGAGTCCTTCACCCGCCAACTCGCGCAACTCCCCGACCAGCTGCAGCCGCGTGATCGAGTCCAGCCCTGTACTGGGCTCGTCCAGGACGAGCACTCGCGGCCGGCACGTCAACGCCTGAGCCAGCGCGATCCGCTGCCGCTGCCCGCCGGAGAACTGATGCGGGAACCGCCGCAACGTCTTCCGGTCCCCCGGCAGCTGGGCCGCCCGCAAAGCCTCCGGTACGACGTCCCGCCCGGGATGGTGCAACTTCTCCAGCTCGCGCAGCCCGGCCCCGATGCGTCGCGCGGGGTTCAGCGCACTCCCCGGGTGCTGCGGCATGTACGCGACCACGCGCCCACGGACATCCGCCTCGGTCGGCCCGTCGTCGTCGACGACAACTTCTCCATCGACCTCGACGGACCCACGCAGGACGACGCGGTCCCCGTGCTCCCCCAGGAGAGCCAACGCCGAGGTCGTCTTGCCCGACCCCGAGGCACCCACCAGTGCGGTCACCTGCCCGGCCCACACCTCGAAGCTCACCTGGTCGACGAGGATGGATGGGCCGGCCGTGGCAGCCAGCCCCCGCACCCGCACCAGCGGCTCCGAAGGAGCCAGCTGCCCGGCTTCTGGCTTCTTCACCTCGGAACCTCAGCCATCCGCCGCGTGCGGTGGACCAGCCGGTCGGCAAGCAGGTTGAACCCCAGCGTGAACGCCACCAGCAGGATCGCCGGCGCCAGCACCGCCCAGGGCTGCAGCAGCAGCCCTTCGCGGTTGCGGCTGATGCTCACCGCCCAGTCCGGCGCAGTCGGGCTCAACCCCAGACCGAGGAAGTTCACCGACGCCACCAGAAACACCGCCAGCGTGATCCGCGTCCCGAGGTCCGCGGCCACCGGTCCGAGAACTGCCCGCCCGACGTACCCGAGGTGAATGCCGATCCAGCTCTCCCGCTGCATCCGAAGGGCTTCCACCACCGGGCTGCTGGCGGCATCCAGCGCCGCAGCCCGCACCAGCCGTGCGACCGTCGGAACGTTGACCGCTGCAACGGCCAAGGTGATCGCAACAGCGGAGGCCCGCCAGCCGACGGCGACCACACTGATCACCAGCAACGACGGCAGCGGCATGAGTACGTCGAGCGGCCGAATCAGCAGCTCGTCGAGCCACCGGTGCCGGGTGGACGCCGCCACCAGCCCGATCAGCCCGCCGGCCAAGTACGCGATCGCGACCGCGCCGATCGCCATCCCGAGCGCCGTCCGCCCGCCGACGAGCAGCAGCTCGAGGACGTCGCGGCCGAGCCCGTCCGTCCCCAACGGGTGTCCGGCGCCCCGCTCGTAAGGCATCCCGGGCGCGGCATCCACCGGGATCAGCGGCCCGAAAACGGCCACCAGCAAGGGGATCAGCACCAGCAGCAGCGAGACGGCGACCGGCGTACGGGCCCTCATCGCAGCAGCTCCGACCGCGGCACCAACCGGTTGCAGACCAGGTCCGCCCCCAGATTGATCACCAGCGCGGCAACGGCAAGGACGAGCGTCAGCCCTTGCACCACCGGCAGGTCACGCGTCTCCACCCCATCGACCAACGCCGTGGCGAAACCTGGAATCGCGAAGATCGCCTCCACCACCAGGACCCCACCAAGCAACGTGTCCCCGGTCCGTGCCAGCTCCTGCACGCCCGGCACCGCCGCGTTCGGCAGGACGTGTCGCAGCAGCAACCGCCGCCGGGGCACCCCGAGCCGCCGAGCCTGTACGACGTAGTCCGCGTGCAGCGCGTTGATCGTCCCCGCGCGCACCTGCCGCGACAGCAGGCACACCGTCCGCCCGAGCAGTACGCCGACCGGCAGCACCAGCAGCACCGGGCTCGCCAGCAGATCCCCGCCGACCCAGGTCGCCGGCAGCCAGCCGAGCTTCAGCGAGAACACCGCCACCAGCACCACCGCGATCACGAAGTCCGGGATCGCGCTCAGCGCCAGCGTGATCGACGTGATGGTCCGGTCCAGCCGCCCGTTCTCGCGGGTGCCCATCAAGATGCCCAGGGCAACAGCCACCGGTACGACGACGGCCAGCGTCGCGATCGTGAGCACCAGCGTCGCGCCCACCGAGGCCTTCACGATGTCGAGCACCGGCCCACCGCTGATCAGCGACGTCCCGAGATCACCGCTCAGCACGTTCCCGACCCAGTGGCCGAACCGTTCGATCGCCGGCTGGTCCAGCCCGAGCTGCGCCCGCAGCGAGGCCACCTGCTCCGGTGTCAGCGTCTCGGTGAACCGCATGTCGGCCGCATCGCCGGGCAGCAACGAGGTCAGCACGAAGACCAGCACCGACAAGACGGCGAGCTGGAGCACCGCGAGGGCAGCCCGTTGGGCCGCGTAGGCCCGCATTCAGGCCAGCCACACCTTGTCGAACCGCCCCTGGTCCAGGGTGTTCGGCGGAACCGCCTCGACGCCCTGCACCTTGGACGACACGGCGATCAGGTAGTCGGGGTGTCCCCAGGCGAGGACCCCGCCCTCGTCGCGCACCGTCTTCTGCAGTTCGCCGTACTTGGCCGCCCGCGCGGTCTCGTCGGTCAGCACCTGCGCCGCCGCGAACGCCGCGTCGAAGGCCGGCCGCCGCCACTGCGTCACGTTGAACGGCGACTTCGACAGCAGCCGGTCGGTGAAGTACTGCGGGATCGGCATCGCGCCGGAGCGGTGGCTGCCGATCACCCCCTTGCTCAGCAGGTCCTTCTGGTACGTCTGCGAGCTGCCCGTCGTGACCTTCAGCTTCACCCCGGCCTCACCGGCCTGCTCGGCCAGCAAGGTCGCGGCCTCGACGAATCCCGCCGACGCGTCGGCGGTGAAGATCTCGATCTCCTTGTTCACCAGTCCGGCCTTCTTCAGCAGCGCTTTCGCCTCGTCGAGGTTCCGCTCGCGCTGGGCCAGACCGTCCGGGTAGTACTGGTAGCCCTTGCCGAACAGGTCGTTCCCGACCTCACCACGCCCCGCCAGTACGACGTCCACCAGCCGCTGCCGGTCCACGAGCAGCTTGAACGCCATCCGTACGTCGGGGTTGTCGAACGGCGCCCGGTCGGTCTTCATCACGAACGCCTGCATCGTGCTGCCCTTGGCCGCGACGATCTTCACCGTCCGGCCGGCCTCGGCGGTCCGCGCGAACGTCGCGGTCATGTCGTTCGCGTACTCCGCCTGGCCACCCTGCACCGCATTCGCCCGCGCTTCGGCGTCGGCGGACAACAGGTGCAGCTCCTCGATCCGAGCGACGCCGTCCCAGTAGTCGGCGTACCGCTTGGCCACCATCGACCGGCCGGCCTCGAAGGAGACGTAGGTGAAGGCGCCCGTGCCGATCGGCTTGGTCGGGTCCTTGAAGCCGTCCGGCACGATCTGCGTGCCGATCCCGGCCAGCAGGGCAGGGAACTCGGCGTTCGGCGCGGTCAGCGTGAGCTCGACCGTGCGCTTGTCGACCGCACGGCAGCGCTTGAGGTCCAGCGACGCCAGCGACGACTGGGCGACCCGGTCGGGCGCCGACGGATCCGCCATCCGGGCCAGGCTGTAGAGCACGTCCTCGGTAGTCAGCGACTTGCCGTTGTGCCAGGTGACGTCCCGCAGCGTGAAGCGCCAGGTCGTGGCCTGCGCGTCCGGTTCCCACTTCTCCGCCAGCCGCGGTACCGGCTTGAGATCCGGCCCGAGCTCGACCAGCTTCTCGTAGATCGCCTTGTGCCGCGCGATGTCGACGAACAGGCTCTGCACATGCGGGTCGAGGACCTCCTTGGCGCCGCCCCCGGCGAACACCGCCCGCAGCCGCCCACCCTGCTGCGGCTGCGCGGCCGCCTGGTCGCCGGCGCTCCCGCAGCCGGCGATCGCAGCCAGTCCCAGTCCCCCGGCCAGCCCCAGGAACCCACGTCTGTTCAGCGCTTCGGACATCAGTTTTCCCTCACGGTGCGATGGGTCCGGCGAGTTCCCCCCGCCGGCGTCGATCCTGCCGTTAATGAAAATCGTTGTCAAATTCAGGCGCATCTGAACGAGACTCATTCTTTCCGGCCGATCGACCCCTCGCTGCCCGTGACGGCGTGTCACCGCACAACTACCTCCGAGTACTGGCAGTCACCACCACCTTTCCGCCCACGGACGCAAAACTCCCTCGTTCGCTGCCACGGCAGCAGCGAACGAGGGAGCTGGAACGAACAGGTCAGGCGGCAGCCGGCCGGCGCAGGTGAGCCAGCGCGCCACTCCACTCGACGACCTGGTCGAGCACGGTCTGCACCTCGGCCACGTGGTACTCGGCCGGGGCGAACTCGCTGTAGTTCTTGAAGTCGGTGGCCAGCGACAGGGCGACCTGGGCGCGAACGTCGGCGACCTTCAGCTCGCCCATGACCAGGCGCAGGTGCTCGACCGCACGGGCGCCACCGACCGAGCCGTAGCTGACGAAGCCGGCCGCCTTGTTGTTCCACTCGGCGAACAGGAAGTCGATCGCGTTCTTCAGCGCACCCGAGGTGGAGTGGTTGTACTCCGGGGTGACGAAGACGAAGCCGTCGAACGACGCGATCTTCTCCGCCCAGGCCAGCGTGTGCGGCTGGGTGTACTGCCCCATGGACGGCGGGACCGCCTCGTCCAGGTGCGGCAGCTTGTAGTCGGCGATGTCGACCAGTTCGTACTCGGCGTCGTCGCGCTGCTTGGCGATGTCGAGCACCCACTCGGCGACGGCCGCGCCGTTACGGCCGGGGCGGGTGCTGCCGAGGATGATCGCGATCTTGGGCATGTCAGTCCTTCGAGACGAGATGGTTTTTGGTGATGCATCACCAAAAATAGCAAATCGGGATGACATGTCAACCCAAGGGTCTTACGGCTCGGGAACGGGGTCAGTCGTCGGTGCTGCAGAGCTCGCGCGTCGGCAGGCCGCTCAGGACGCGGTCCAGCAGACCGGCCAGCAGATCCTGCTCCTCGCGGGAGAGCCGGTCGAACACGTACGTCCGGACCGCGTCGACGTGGTCCGGCGCGGCGGCCTCGATCGCTTTCCTTCCCGCGGACGTGATCCGGACCATCGAGCCACGGGCGTCGGACGGGCACTCCTCGCGGACCACCAGCCCGCGCTTCTCCATCCGGCTGACCTGGTGGGACAGGCGGCTGCGCTCCCAGCCGACGGACTTGCCGAGATCACGGGTCCGCAGCAGGCCGTCCTCGGACGACGACAGCGGGTGCAGGAGGGCGTAGTCGGCCGGGGACAGACCGCCGTTGGCCGTCATCCGGCCCTCCAGAGCGGCCATCAACTCCCGGTAGGAGTCGCGGTACGTCTGCCAGAGTCGCGCCTCACGCGCATCGAGCCACTGCACCTCACCCATCGACCAAGCATACGGGTTCGTTGACAGATCACCGATCGTTACGGCGTACGGGAAAGGGCCACGGCCAGGCCGACCGTTCCGGCCATCACCAGCAGCTCGACCGCGGCGAGCCGGTAGAAGAGCGCCGGCCGATTGGCGAGCGCGGGCAGGGTCGCGCGGCGGTGCCACCACCCGATGGTCACCAGTACGGCGAACGCCGCGGCCTTCGCGAACACCAGCGCGCCGTACCCGGTGGTGACCCACTGCGTGATCAACCCCCAGCCGTCCTCGCGGCCGCCGAGATGGATCTCGGCGGTGAGCAGACCGGTCGCACCGATCGTCACTGCGCACACGAAGGCGAGGCGACTGAACGTCTCGACGGCGCCGCGATAGCGAAGGAGCGCCCAGAGACCACCGATCCAAGCAGTCGCGGCAAAGACATGGACGACCAGTGACGCGGTCGCCAGCACAGACCAGAACGTCGTCCGCTCGATCGCACCGTGCCCGGTGAGCAACGGACCGACCAAAGCCAACGCGGTCAGCACCAAGGCGATCCGCGCGCCGGTGATCGTCCGGCATCCACTCAGGACAACGGCCAGTACCGCAGTCAGCGCTACGGCGACTGCCAGCGCGCGCACCTGATCGAGCTGGCCCGCCAGCTCGGCATGCTCTGCCAGGTGGGACAACGGCAGCCCGAGGATGACCGAGGCCGTCGCGACCAACCCACCGATGCTCGCGACCGCCCAGACCCCGGCCGCCACGGCCGCGTCCTGGACGGCCCGAAGCCCTTGCGTACCGAACTTTCCGTCCGCCTCCGGCTTCAGCAGCACGACAGCAGCCAGCACCGCACCACCGCAGACGATCGCGGCGCCGTCCACGAGCAACCGCAGTACCGGAACCGCCCAGGACACGGGCAGGCTGGCTCCGTGCAGTCCCGCCGGCAGCGGCTTCGGCGCACCGCCGGCCGCCAGCAACGCGACCACGGTGACGACGATGCCCAAGGCAACCATTCCCGCCGCGACCGCGATCCGGCGCGATTCCCGGGCCGGGGCCGGCGTAGTGGTCATGCGGCCGGGCGGCGGCGGACGATGACGATGGCCAGGGCGACCACCACCAGCATCACCAAGGACATCGCGACGATCGTGACGACGTTCGAGTTGCCACCGTCAGCAGCCGCCGTCGGAGTGACCGGGCTGTTGGGATCGTGACCGGCGTGGCTCACGGTGAAGGCGCCGGTGACGGTGATCGGGTGCCCGTCGGCGGAGACGACCCGGGCGTCGACCTGGTACCGGCCGGTCTCGATCATCGCGCCGACCGGTTGGGTGACCGTGTTGTCGACCACCTGGAGGTCGCCGAGGGCAACGTTCACACCGGTCGGCGACTTCACCTGCACCTGCGCGCCGGTACTGCCGACAGGCTCGCTGAAGGTCAGCACCACCTGCGTCGGCGGCACCGCCATCGTCGTTCCGTCGGCCGGCGTCATCGACTCCAGCTTGGCGTGCGCCGCCGCCGTCCCGGTGGAACCCACCAGGACGAGCAGCGTCGCGGCCAGGACCGCAAGTAGGCGACGCACGGCTACTTGGCCTCACCCGAGGAAGCGCCAGGACGGCGTACGGCCAGACCCAGAGCGATCAGGCCGAGCAGCAGGCCGGCCCCACCGAGCGACCGCGCCAGGACGTCCGAGCCCGACTCGTCGTCATCGTCGTCGTCCGTGGTGGCGGCGACCGGCGTGATCGCGGCGGTCAGCTTCAGCGACGGCGCCGGGTGCTCGGGCTTGTCGGTGTCGCTCTTGGCGATCTCCGCCCACTTCACCACCTCGCCGTCGCTGTAGGTCTGCTCCGTCGGGAAGTTCAGCGCATCGACGCCTTCCGGGATCCGCCCGACCGAGAGCGCGAACTCGTCGAAGTCGTTCGCCGGTACGCCGGCTCCGGTGGCGGTCCAGGTGACCGTGGTGATCGCCTTGGTCAGCGTGACGTCGCCGACCTTGACCGGCGACGGCAGCGTCTCGGTGGTCTTGACCACCTTCCAGCCGTCCTTCACCTGCGCCCCGACCGACGCGAACGGGTGGTCCTTCGGCAGCGAGACCACCAGCTTCGTCGTACTGGCGGTGTCGGACTCGGTCGGGACGCGGAACACCAGCTTGGCGTAGCCGCCGGGCTTGGCGTCCGGGGAGGAGACGCCGACGTGGGCCGAGGCGGAGTTCGCCGCACCGACCAGGACGAGCGCGGAGGCCGCGGCGATCGCGGCAGCGCGCAGGGCAACTCTCGTGAACATGGGTGAGCCTTTCGCAGACACACGGGCCCCGGTCCCGCGCGTGCGAGACCGGTTCAGGACGGGACGGTAAGAGCTCGTCCGGCCGGCGGCCCGCGGCGCGACACGCTCGAGGTGTGGCGGTGCTGCCCGTACGACGGGACTTCCACGGCGCGCGGTGAGCTGTCGCTCACCGGGATCGCCACGATCGACGCGGGCAGGGCCGGGACCAGTCGCGCGACGATACGCCGTACGCGGGAGACCCACTGGTGAGTGCGGTCGACCAGACCGATGCCGACGAGCAGGACGATCAGGTGGGTCGTCGCCATCGTCAGCGAACCGGCCGGGCCACCGTGCATCATGTGGTGCGCGGAGTCCAGCGAGAAGTGGACGACCAGCTGGATCGCGGCCAGCACGACCACCGCGAGCTCCTGCCGGTGCGCGAGGTGCTCACCGAGCAGCCAGCACGCCGCCGCCAGCGCGAGCAACGGCGGCAGGACAGCGACCGCGACGGCTCCGCCGGCGAGAGCATGGCCGATCACCGCGACCGCGACGCTCAGCGTCAGGACCGCGGACGTGGCTGTCCGCTCGGCATGCACAACCGGTCACACTTCCTAGCGTGGGCGGTGGGACGGCCCCGGTACCCCGGGCCGATCCTGGGAACCATGGTTCCACAGCCTCGCCGCCCGGAGTTCGCGGTGGCGCGTCCTGGCTCGTACCCACCAGTGTGCCTGGCGCCGTCGACCGGTCGGGAATGATGGGGTCATGAGCAACGATGCAGGGGTCGCCGTGCTGGAGGTCGGCGGCAGCCACGTGACCGCGGCGGTGGTCGCGCCGGGTTCGTGGGAGGTCGCGTCGCTTCGGCGGACGCCGCTGGACTCGCAGACCTCGGCCGACCGGATCGTCGAGCAGCTCGCGGCCGCCGCCGCACAGTTGCCGTTGGCAAACGGATTGGCGCTGGCGATGCCGGGGCCGTTCGACTACGCCACCGGCGTTGCCTGGTACCGCGGGGTGGACAAGTTCGACTCGCTCTACGGCTTCGATCTGGGCGCAAGGCTCCGCTCGCTGCTCGACCTCGATCGCGTCGTCTTCGTGAACGACGCCGAGGCCTTCACCGTCGGCGAGTGGACCACCGGGACGCTGCTGGGCCTGGAGCGTTGCTGCGGCGTCACCATCGGCACCGGTATCGGCACGGCGTTCCTGCTCGACGGCCGGGTCGTCCGCTCCGGTGACTCGGTCCCGCCCGGCGGCGAGCTCTACCGCACGTCGGTCGCCGGCAAGCCGCTCGAGGACTGGATCTCCTCCCGAGCCATCCTCCGCGCGTACGGCGACGCCCCCGGCGTGAAGGAAGTCGCCGACGCCGCCCGGGCGGGCGACCCTCGAGCCCAGCAGGTCCTGGTCGACGCTTTCACCGTCCTCGCCGAAGCCCTCACCCCCTGGCTCACCCGCTTCGGCGCCACCCGCGCGGTCCTCGGCGGCTCCATCTCCGGCGCCTTCGACCTGGTCAGCCAGGTTTTCGACTTCGACGTGACAGTCACCGAGGACACCGAGCACTCAGCCATCATCGGCACCGCGGTCCGAGCTGTTTCCTGAGCTGTCCGAGGGGGCGGATACCGTGAGCCGGTGACCAAGAGCGGACTGAAGATCGCAACACCTCGCCTGCGGAACGACCTCTCGGCGGCTGCTCCGTCCGTGGCGGAGATCGAGGACGAGGACCGGTTGCTCGATCTGCTGCTGGAGGAGGTGGACCTCCGGGACCTCGAGGCCGAGCACCTGGAGATCAGCGGCTGCCGGCTGACCCGGTGCGATCTCGGCGGCTCCGAGCTGGAGAAGGCGATCCTGGTCGACCTCGTGCTCGACCACTGCGATCTCGCCAACGCCCGCTGGTCCGACGCCTCCGCCACGCGCGTACAGATCAACTCCTCCCGCCTGACCGGGTTCGCCGGGCCGGCACTGAACCTCCAGCACGTGACCGTGCGCGACAGCGTTCTCGACTTCAGCTCGTTCCGGTTCGCCAAGTTCGTCCGGGCCGAGTTCACCGACTGCCGCCTGCAGAGCGCCGACTTCGTCTCCGCCGACCTGTCCGGCACCGTCTTCCGTCACTGCGACCTGACCGGCGCCGAGTTCTCCCAGGTGAAGGCGAACGGCGCCGTCTTCGTCGACTGCACCTGGGAGGGCACCCGCGGTATCGCCAACCTCGGCGGCGCGACGATCGCGAACTCCTCGCCGATCGACGCGCTCGCCGTCACCCTCGCGATGGCCTCGGCCCTCGGCATCACCCTCGGCGACCCCGACGACTTCCCCTCGAGCTAGTCGACGGGTGTCCGGGCCGAATCCATCAGGAGCTAATTGGTCAGCACGATCGGCCGGCCCCAGGTGTCGTCGGCGTCGTCGGCGGTCGCCCGCAGCTCGTCCGCACACTCCCCCGCCGGTACGGCGACCGTGAACTCACCGCGTTCGGCATCGGTCCCGGTCTTCGCGAGCTCCGACCACTGGTCGCCGCACCGCTTCTCCACGGTCACGCCCACCCCGCCGTACGGAACGAGCCCCTTGGCCTCCGGCGAGTAGCGCAGTACGACGTACGTCGCCTCCACCCCGCCGTCGTCCTGCGGGATGCTGGCGATCGACTGGATGTCGGTCCCGAGCCGGATGTCCACGTCCACCGGCGTCGACTCGACGCCCTGCGGCCCCCGCCAGGTCCGCAACCCCATCGGGTCCCCGTCGTACACGTGCACCTTGGCCAGATCCGACCCGCTGAACTCCACCCCGTCGAGATGCTGACTCCCCTGCCAGCTCTCCCACATCCCCGCGTCCGGGCAGGTCGACTTCGCCATCAGGAACGCCGCCGGCGTGAACACGTACCCCTTCACCAGCCCCGACGCTTCCTTCGTCACCATCAACGGCGGCTCCTCGCCGTCCCCCCGCCCGGCCTCCGGCGGCGCCCCCTCGATCAGCAGCTGACACCCCTTGCTCTCAACGCGATCCTCCACCGCGTTGCCATGCCCCGCAGCGACCCCCGCCATCGCAAACGCCACCACGAACAGCCCCGCCGCCACGCGCTGCCTCACGCCACTCACCTCCACGCGCCCACCCAATCCGCCCCTACCCTGGCACACGCCACCCCCAGCCCGCCGCATCCACGCCTGCGCCTCGCGTCACCTGACGAGCCTTTGACAGATCGCCACGGACCGCAAGCCGATCCGCACTCAGGGGAACCTCTGAGATTTGATCAGGTGTAACGTGGCTCACACGTTGGCGCCGTACGACGCCGGCGGACAACGCCCGGGGGTGACTCGCCGTGGATCATGGCGTGCCGGAACAGCTGATCAGTGCGGGTGGGGCCGGTCTGATGATCGCGGTGGACGACTCCACCGTGGGCATCGCGGTGGTCACCCTGACCGGCGCGGTGTCGCTGTCGGCGGTGCCGCGGATCCGGGACACGTTGATGAAGTGCATCGCCGAGCAGCCGTCCTCGATCGTCGTCGACCTGAGCCTGGCGCGGCTGGAGCAGGCCTACGTCCTGAACGTGTTCAGCATGGTCGCCCGCCGCGCGGCGCTGTGGTCCGGCGTACAGCTCATCCTCGTGTCGGGCGCCGCGTTCGACGGCGGGCTGAGCGTCGCCGCACGGACGCTCGGACGGTTCGTCCGCATCTGCCCGACGCTGACGCAAGCCCGAGTGGCCGCCCGCCGCGCACCACTGCGCCGGCTCGCGGTGATGATCCTCCCGCCGTCCGAGGCCAGCCCGCACACCGCGCGCACGTACGTCACCGACGTCTGTACGACGTGGGGCTGCACCACTCTCCTCGACGACGCCGTGCTGGTCGCCAACGAGCTCGTCTGCACCGCCCTCCACCGCTCAGCCGGCGACCTGATCCTCCGCCTCGAGCTCCGCCGAGGCCTCCTCACCGTCGCCGTCACCGACGACTGCCCCGACCCGCCCGACGTCCCCACTCTCCCCGGCGGCCCACCCGTCGACCCGATCCGGATCCGCATCCTCTCCGAACTCGCCAAAGCCTGCGGCTCCTCCCCCACCCGCAACGGCGACCGGATCAACTGGGCCGTCCTCCGCGACCCGAGCGCCACGACGGACAACCACCCGCTCGGCTCGCTCCACCGCCCCCAGCTGCCCCCGCCCGTCCAACACACCGGCCGCAGCCATCTCACCCCGTGGCAGAACCACTCCTAGCCATTGCCGTCAGCAACATCTTCCGACCTGCGCCGGAGGCGACCTCTTCCGCCGTACGCCGGGTCGTGTCACGCTGCCGCTGTGACTGTTGGTGACCGTCCTGGGGTGGGACGCCGCCGACGACAAGGGGGGATCCACCATGACCGTTCGCAGCGCACCGGCCATCGCAGGCCGCCGCGGCCCACGCACCGCGCCCGCTGGTACCGGCGGGCGCGTCAGCCTGCGCTCGCTGCTGGAAGCCGGCGGTGCCGCAGCCGCCGTGCTCTACGTGATCCTGTCGATCTACTACGACAAGTTCTACTCCCGCCTGGGCATCGAGCCCAGCGACGTCGGCCTCGACCGCACCGCCGTCATCTCCCGCGCGGTGGGCGGTGTGGTCGCCCTGATCTGCACGCTGTTCGTCGTCGGCGTCGTGTACTCGCAGCTCCTGCTGGCGTACAGCTTCGTCGTCCAGCGATGGACACAGCACTTCTTCCAGAAGGCCTTCCCGCACTCCAAGCCCGACCTCGAGAAACTCCGCCGCCACAGCCGGTTCGCCGGCGCGCTGATCAGCGCCACCCTCACCGAACGCCCCTCGATGAGCATCGGCCGCAAACGCTCGGCCATCCTCGCCGGCCTGCTCTCGCTGCTGTTCCTGGCCTTCATCCTGCGCCTGTCGTGGACGATGGTCGACAGAGCCGCCACCTCCGCCGCCACCGGCCGAGTGGTCCGCCCCCTGACCTTCCTCGGCCTCCGCGTGCTGGACGTCGAGTCCCGCCCCTGCACCGCCCAATGGCTCGGCTCCGCCGAGACCCGCCCCGCCGCTCTCAACTCCCCTGACCTTCACTGCCTGGGCACAGCCAACGGCACGGCCGTCTTCCGCCAGGGCGCCACGACGATCACGATTCCAGCCGGCCAGGTGGTCATCACGTTGCTCACCTAGCCAACGCAGGAGCCCAGCTCGTCGGGCCAGACCAAACAGGGGGTGCGGGTGGCAAAGCCCCCGCCCGCGGCAAGCGAAGCGCAGCCGCACAAAACGACGAGGGCGACCCGGTCCGCGTTTTCCGCGGACACAGATCGCCCATCGCACTCGTGGAGCTGAGGGGATTCGAACCCCTGACCTTCTCATTGCGAACGAGACGCGCTACCAACTGCGCCACAGCCCCAGACCACGTCGCCGGTGTTCCTGGCGACCGCGAAACTCTAACACGGTGACGCGCTGGAGTTGAAATCGGATTCGGGGTGGGGCCGGACACACGACTGCCCGCCGCGGGGAGGCGGCGGGCAGGGTGTTCGCGAGGGTGTCGGACGGCCGGGCGAGAGCAGGAATCAGTCGCCGACGGCGCGCTTGATCTCCGGCTCGACGACCGGCTCCTCGACGACCTCGTCGGGGACGATCGGCGGGGCGACGGGCTCCGGCTCGACGATGCGGGCCGACGAGAAGACCTCGGGGCCGGACAGGTTGATCGTGCGGACCGTCCGGTCGGGAGCCTTCTCCTTCAGCACGTACGTCGGCAGCGTGACCGGCACCGGGTCCCACAGGCCTTCGGACGAGATCGGCTTCGGCTCGGGCTTGGCGGGCTCGGCGACCGGGAGCTTGACCTCGACCGTCATCTCGTTGTCCGGCGACGACGGTGGCGCGACGGCCGGCCCTCGGTCGTGGCGAGCAGCGGCTCGCGCCCGGCGCTCGGCGACGAAGGCCGCACGCTCCCGCGCCTGACGGCGCAGCTGGACGCGAGTCAGTACGACGAACGCCACGATCAGCCCGGCCGGGATCGACACGCTCCACCACAGCAGGATCCCGAGCCCGGCCAGTGCCGTCATCGACAGCAGCGAAAGGGTCAGGATCGACAGCACCCGCCGGCGGCGCATGGCGGCCACCCGGCGGGCTCGGTTGGGGACGTAGCGGGGCGGCGGCGGCTCGGCCTGCGGCGCTCCGGTCGTGGTGACGGTGGCACCGTGCGCCGACGTACCGGTCACTGTTGTCCCGGCCTGCGTCGTCACTCCCGTACCGGGAGCCCGTACGGCGTAGCCTCCGTCGGTCCGCGACAGCACCCGCGCCGCGGACGACGAGTACGCCTCCGCCGAGCGGCGCCTGCTCGCCTCGTCGTTGCGCTTCAGCATCATCGGGACGAGGTAGGCAGCCCACGCGGCGACGATCGCCACATAGATCAGTCCTGTCGTCCCCATGCGACGACGCTAAGACCCCGGAAGGGTCAGGTGGGGTACGTGGGACGGTGTGTCGCAAGAAGACTCGTGTGACTGGTGTGAACAACCACGCAGCGTGATCAGGTCAACCGGGCCACCAGACCCGGCCCGACCTCCTCGGCGTTGAGCGCGAAGATCCGGTGGTCGCGCCACTCGCCGTCGATGTGCAGGAACCGCGGCCGCTCCCCTTCGTAGCGGAAGCCGAGCTTGTCGACCACGCGCAGACTGGCCTTGTTCTCCGGCCGGATGGCGACTTCCAGCCGGTGCAGCCCGAGCGTGAACCAGCAGTGGTCGGCCGCCATCGCCACGGCCGTCGGGACGATCCCGCGCCCGGCGTACTGCTCGTCGACCCAGTAGCCGAGGTTCGCCCAGCGGGCCGACCCGTAGGTGATCCCGGAGACGGTCAGCTGGCCGACCAGCGGCCACTTGGCCCGGGCACCGGCGCCCGCTGCCCCGCCGTACGTGATGACGAAGGGCAGCATCCGCCCGTACCGGGCCTGCCGGTTCCAGTCGCGAGCCATCGCCCGGAAGGTGCGCGCGCCGTCGTCCGCACCAGGCGGCTGGGTGGCGTCCCACGGCCGGAGCCAGCTGATGTTCCGCTGCCGTGCAGCACTCCACTCGGAGCCGTCACCGGACCGCAGCGGCCGCAGCCCGACCTGTCCGTGCTGCAGCTCCACCGGCCAGTGGACGACTGCCATCAGTCGTCGTCCGTCCGCACGTGGTCACCGCCGGCGACCTGGTCGACAGCGTGCCGCAGCAGCGGCTCCAGCACAGTCAGGCCGTCCTTGACTCCGCCACGGGAGCCAGGGAGGTTCACGATCACGGTCTTGCCGGCCACACCGGCCACACCACGCGACAGCGCGGCAGTCGGCACGCCCTGCGCGATGCCGTAGGCCCTGATCGCCTCGGCGATGCCGGGGATCTCCTTCTCGATCACTCCGGCAGTCCGCTCGGGTGTCTCGTCAGTCGGAGAGATACCAGTCCCGCCAGTAGTCACCACCACCGCGTACGCCGACTCGACCGCAGCCAGCAGCGCCTCACCGACAGGAGCGCCGTCCGGCACCACCTGCGGCCCGTCGACGCTGAACCCCCACGCGGCCAGCCGCTCCGCGATCAGCGGCCCGGTGGTGTCGGTGTAGATCCCCGCGGCGGCCCGGTTGGAGATGCTGACGACAAGGGCTCTCACGCGCGCTCCCAGTGACCGGTCTTGCCGCCGTCCTTGGTCTCCACCCGTACGTCGGACAGCACGGCCGCCGGGTCCAGCGCCTTCACCATGTCGATCAGCGCGAGCCCGGCGACGCAGACGGCGGTCAGCGCCTCCATCTCCACCCCGGTCCGGTCGGTCGTCTTCACCACGGCCTCGATCAGTACGGCGTCGTCGGCCACCTCGAGCGCGACCTTGACGCCGGTCACCGCGATCGGGTGGCACAGCGGCACCAGGTCGGGCGTCCGCTTCGCGCCCATGATCCCGGCGATCCGCGCGACGGCCAGCGCGTCGCCCTTCGGTACGCCGTCGCCGCGCAACGCCTCGACCACCTCGGCCGACACGTACACCTTGCCGGAGGCAACAGCTCGCCGGGCGGACTCGGTCTTGTCCGACACGTCCACCATCCGGGCCGCGCCGGTGGCGTCCACGTGGGTCAAACCGCCGGCGCCCTCGTCGGCGCTCAGGCGGTCCGCGTCCTGCGTCATCCGGTCTCCTCGTCCAGCAGCCAGAGCTCGACCTGCTCGCCGGCCCGGACGGCGGTGACGTCCTCGGGCACCACGATCAGGGCGTTCGAGCGGCTCAGCCCGCCGAGCAGGTGTGAGCCGTGGCCGCCGACTGTACTGGCCATCCAGCCCTCGTCGCCGGAGGTGGCCGCAGCGCGGACGAACTGGCGCCGCCCGGCCGGTGAGCTGAAGCCGTCCAGGCTGATCCCCTGGACCGGCGTCCGCCGGTACGGCATCTGGCCCATCAGCTTGCGCAGCGCGGGCCGGACGAACACCTCGAACGACACGTACGCCGACACCGGGTTGCCGGGCAGCGTGAAGATCGGCACCTCGTCGTCGCCCATCACCCCGAAGCCCTGCGGCTTGCCCGGCTGCATGGCGACCTCGGGGAAGTCGATGGTGCCGAGCTTGGTCAGCACCTCCTTGACCACGTCGTACACGCCCTTGCTGACGCCGCCGGAGGTGATCACCAGGTCGGCCCGGACCAACTGGTCCGAGAGCGTGTCCATGATCTTCTTCGGGTCGTCGTCGACGATGCCGACCCGGTAGACCACCGCACCGGCCTGCCGCGCGGCGGCCGCCAGGGTGTAGCTGTTCGAGTCGTAGATCTGCCCGTCGCCCAGCTTCGTACCGGGTTCGCGCAGCTCGGCACCTGTCGACACCACGACCACTCTGGGGCGCGGACGCACCTTCACCCGGGCCCTGCCGACAGCAGCCAGTACGGCGACCTGCCGCGGGCCCAGCACGGTGTCGGCGTCCAGCACCTTGTCCCCGGCCTTCAGGTCCTCGCCGAACCGCCGTACCGACGCACCGAGCGCCGGCTGCTGAGCGATGCGTACCTGCGCCGCTCCCCCGTCGGTCCACTCGACCGGTACGACGCTGTCGGCGCCGCGGGGCATCGGTGCGCCGGTCATGATCCGCACACAGGTCCCGGCGGTCACCACGATTGGCTGGCTGCTTCCGGCCGCGATCTCACCGACCACCGGCAGCGTGATCGGCTCGTCCTGCGACGCGCCGGCCAGGTCGGCCGTCTGCACGGCGTACCCGTCCATGGCCGAGTTGTCGAAGCCCGGCAGGCTCACACCTGACACGACGTCCTCGCAGAGCACCAGCCCGAGCGCCTCCATCAACGGCTGCTCAAAGGGAGGCAGGGGCCGAACCCTGCCGAGTACTACGTCCAGGTGCTCGTCAACGCTGCGTCTCACACCGTCGACTCTAGTCGCTCGGGATGCGCGCCCCAGACCATCCTCACGTCCGGCGCTTTCTCCTCGTTGGCCTGTCCGTCGGTACGCCGTACCTCGGTGAAGCCGTGCCGGCTGTAGAAGGCCTGCGCCCTGGTGTTGGTCTGGAAGGTCCACAGCGCGAGCCCGCCCGGCCGCAGGTCCTTGGCCAGGTCGACCAGCGTGGAGCCGATGCCCTGCCCGGCGACCGACGGCTCGACGTACAGCTGGTCGAGGTCGTCACCGTCCAGCGTCAGGACGGCGACGATCCGGCCGTCGTCCACCGCGACCCAGGTCTGCCCGTCCGGCAGCAGTACGTTCCCGAACCACGCCCGGACGTTGGCCTCGGTGTGGATCGCCGGCGGAAGCTGCGACCCGTCGGCGTGCCGAGCGGCCCACCACACCGCGGCTGCCTCGTCGGTGTCCCACGGCTCCAGCGGCCGGATCAGCAGGTCCTCCAGCATCGACTCAGCCGCGGAGCTCGGTGCCGTCCGCGATCTCCAGCCGCTCGCCCTCGGGCGCGCTCACCTCGACCTCGCCGACCACCACCACGTCCTTGCCGAAGGCAACATCACCGCGGACCTCGAGCCGGTCGGCCCGGACCAGCGACGGCGGCCCGGCCGGGAACCGCGCCTCGAAGTCGGCGAGGATCTTGAAGTAGTCGCTGTCCAGGTCGACGTACGGCTCGTCGCCCTCGTGCGTGGTGGTCAGGTCGCCGGCCTCGTCCAGGTCGTAGACGTCCGAGCGCAGCACCAGCAGGTCGTTGGTGGTCTTCACCGGCTTGAACCGGCTGCGGTCCACGATCACCGCCTGCGACCCCTCGAAGGTCTCGATCGCGGTCCCCATCCCGGTCTCCAGCTGGATCACCTTCGGCGAGCTCGGGTCGGCCGGGTCGACGGTCTTGCGGTTCACGATGATCGGCAGCCCGAGCACCCCGTCGTGGCCGTCCATCAGCTCGGCCAGGCGGTCCAGGTCGATCCACAGGTTGTTCGTGTTGAACGTCGTGTGCAGCTTGGTGTTCTGGAAGGAGTCCACGTCGTCGGGGTGCACCTGCGCGCTGTCGCGCAGGATCAGCCGGCCGTCGGACTTGCGGACCGCGACGTGCCCGCCCTTGCGGTCCGAGCGGGTCCGGCGGCAGACCTCCATCCCGAACGGCACGTCGTGCTCGGCCATCCAGGCAGCGATCCGGCCGTCCGGGGTGGCGCCCAGGTTGTCGGCGTTGGAGATGAACGCGTGCCGGAAGCCGCGCTCGCGCAGCTTGTCGAGCGTGCCGGACGCGACCAGCGCGGTGAACAGGTCGCCGTGCCCGGGCGGGCACCAGGCCAGCTCGGGGTCGGCCGGCCACTCCGCCGGGGTCAGGTCGTCGGCGAGGAGCTTGGGCTCCATGTTCTGCTGGAAGTCCAGCGGGAGCCCGTCGACCGGCAGGTCGTCGTACTTGCCGAGCACCGCCAGCGACTCGTCCTTGGTCCGGAACGAGTTCATCAGGATCAGCGGCAGCGGTACGCCGTACTCCTTGCGGGTGGCGAGGATCTGCCGGGCGATGATGTCGAGGAAGCTCAGGCCGTCCTTGACCGGCAGCGCGGACTTCGGCCCGGTGACGCCCATCGAGGTGCCCAGGCCGCCGTTCAGCTTGATCACGACGGTCTCGGCGAGCGCGGCGCGCATCGCCTCGGCGTCGGTGTCCAGGTGCTCCAGGTGCGGCAGGTCCCCGACCGGGTCGATCTCGTCCTCGCGGATCGTGCCCTGCTGCCCCGCCTCGAGCAGCCGGTAGTAGTGCGAGAAGACCCGGATCGCGACCTCGGCCGCGCCGGCAGCCCGCATCTTGTCCTGTGCCTGCTGAAGCCCTGCCTCACTCATGCGCCAACCCTAGGGGACGGTGTGTGCAGAGGCCCGGCGGCGTGTCGCGGTTCATACAATCCAGGGGTGATCTCCACCAAGGCTGCCGTGCGGCAGTCACTTCTGGACGCCCGTCGCTCGCTCGCCACCTGTCAGGGCGTGCTGGACGCTGCCCGGGCGACCCAGCAGGTCCAGCAGGCCCGGCGGGTCGCGCTGTACGTGTCGACGGGCCCGGAGCCGCAGACCGGTTCGCTGATCGACTGGCTGCTGGCCGGGGACCACGAGGTGCTCCTGCCCATCCTGTACGCCGACAACGACCTCGGCTGGGGCCTGGCGCCCGGTGCGGCCGACCTGGTGCCGGGCCGGCTCGGTCTGTCCGAGCCGCGCGTGGACCTCGGCTCGGAGGCGATCGCCACGGCGGACCTGGTGATCTGCCCGGCGCTGGCGGTCGACCGGACCGGCGTACGGCTGGGGCGTGGTGGCGGATCGTACGACCGGGCGCTGACCCGCGTGCCTGCCGGCGTACCGGTGTGGGCGGCGGTGTACGACAACGAGATCTTCGACCAGTTGCCGAGCGACCCGCACGACCGGCCGGTCCACGCGGCGCTCACGCCGGGTGGACTGGTCCAGCTGACCTGACCGTACGCCGCTAGCGCTCGGGCTTGGTGAAGGTCAGCGTGTGCTCCCGCTTGGCCTCCACCGCGCCCTTGCTGAACGCCCAGGGCAGCGTCTCGCCCTTGACCCACAGCTCGGTCTGGTCGGTGTAGTTGCCGCTGAAGGCATGGCCGGAGACACCGGTCAGGTTGATCCAGCGCGACTTGTCGAAGTCGGACAGGTCGACGACCATCCGCATCGACGGGGTGGCGGTGACCTCGTACCCCTTCGAGGCGTCCCAGCCGGTCGCGTTGACGACCGAGGCGCCGCCGCCCAGCTCGTACGGGCCGCGGTTGAACAGCTTGTCGACCACACCGATGCCGGACTTGCCCAGCGTCTGGTTGGTCAGCGTCAGCTTGTGCAGCCGGCCCCACTGCCAGTTGTCGGGGTCGCGGGCCATCTTGGTGGTGATCTCGGTCCGCCCCTGCTCGAGCGCCTCGCGCAGGATGTCGTCGCGGCTCTCCCGCTGCGGCGTGCGCAGGTCGTCCCACCAGGAGCTGTTCGGCTGGACGAGCAGGTTGCGCATCACCTCGAACCAGCGCGAACCGCCGTCCGGCCAGGCCGACTCCGGCAGCTGGTCGTGGAAGGTCAGCGCGAGCAGGTTGCGCCAGACGATGTTGAAGTACGCCGCCGGCGCGGAGTCGGCCGGCTGGGTGAAGTCCCAGTCCTTGAGCGTGTCCTGGCCCTGCTTGTCGAACTCGTCGGAGATGCCGATCCGGAGCAGGTACGGGACCAGCGTCTCGGCGTTGCGGTTCTTGGTGTCGAGCTGGATCGAACTCATCGCGGCGACGTCGAGCTTGCCGCCCGACTGGATCCGCTCGAGGATCTGCTGGGAGCGGTAGCCGTAGTCCCAGTCGTTGGTCAGGTGGTACTTGTACGACTTCGGGACGACGGCCTGGTTCGCGGTGACGATCACGCCGTCGGCCGGGTCGAACTCGGTCGGCATCGCGTCGAACGGCACGTAGCCGGTCCAGTCGTAGCGCGCGTCCCAGCCGGGGACCGGCCAGTCGCCGGTGCCGATCCGGCGCAGCGGGATCTTGCCCGGCGCCTGGTAGCCGATGTGGCCCTCGCGGTCGGCGTACACGAGGTTCTGCGAGGGCACCTCGAACAAGGTCGCGGCGGTCCGGAACGCCGACCAGCTCTGCGCCTTGTTCATCGCGAAGATCGCGTCGGCGGTCCGGCCCGGGGTGAGCGCGGTCCAGCGCAGCGCGATGCCGTACGGCTCGGTGCTCTTGCCCTTGGCGGCCAGCTCGCCGGCCTGCTTGGCGTCGTCGTCGATGTCGGAGATCAGCGGACCGTGCCGGCTCTCCCGGACCACGATCCGCTCCGGCTCCTTCTGGCCGGCGATCTTGAACTCCTCGGTCCGCAGCTGCAGCGGCTGGAGCTGGCCCTTGTAGAGCGCGCTGTTGCCGCTGAGGCGCTCCAGGTACAGGTCCATCACGTCGGGGTCGAGGTTGGTGAAGCCCCACGAGATCGCGCTGTTGTGGCCGATCACCACACCGGGCAGACCGGAGAAGCTGAAGCCGGACACGTCGAACGGGCACTGCGGGCTGAACTTGTTGCAGTGCAGCCCGACCTGCATCCAGATGCCCGGCATGGTCGCGCCCAGGTGTGGGTCGTTGGCCAGCAGCGGCTTGCCGGTGGTGGTGTGCTCGCCGGAGACCACCCAGGAGTTGGAGCCGATGCCGTCACCGCGGCCGAGCAGCAGCGGCAGGCCCTTGGCCACCTTGTCCACGCTGTCCAGCGACTTGAGCAGGCCCTTGCTGAACATCGCCCGGGCCGGCGCCTGGCTGTTCACCGGCGCGGTGGTGAACTTGCCGTCCTCGTCGACCGCGCCGTTGGCCACGATCGGCTCGTTGCGGTCGTACGGGTACGCCGGGTAGAGGCTGTCGATCGTCTTGGCCGGCAGCGTCGCGGCCAGCTTGGTCCGGGTGATCTCCTCGTCCATGTTGCCGCCGAGGTCCCAGGCCATCGCCTTCAGCCAGGCCAGCGAGTCGGCCGCCGTCCACGGCTCGGGCCGGTAGTCGGTGCCCTTGAGCGACAGTACGGCGTACTCGAGGCTGAGCCCGGAGCCGGAGTGCTGGTCGAGGTAGGAGTTCACGCCGCGGGCGTAGTCGTCCAGGTACTGCCGGGTGGCCGGGCTGAGCAGGCCCAGCTCCTTCTCGGCGACCCGGCGCCAGCCGAGCGTCCGGACGAACTTGTCGGTCTCCAGGGCGTCCCGGCCGAACAACTCGGCCAGCCGGCCGGAGGTGACGTGGCGGCGGAAGTCCATCTCGAAGAACCGGTCCTGGGCCGCGACGTAGCCCTGGGCGGCGAACAGGTCGGCCGGCTTGTCGGCGTAGATCTGCGGGATGCCGTTGGCGTCGCGGACCACCTCGACGTCGGCGTCCAGGCCGGTCAGCTCGATCGTGCCGTCGTAGGAGGGGAAGGAGTGGCGGACGACGAAAATGCCGGTCCCGGCCACCACGAGCAGCAGGGTGGCCAGCGCAATTCCGCTGATGACGAGTAACCGAAGCAGGCGACGCACGGACCCAACCGTAGAGAATGCCGCCGCGCACCCCAAATGCTGATACCGGTCCTTAACGCTCCGTACTCACACCTCGGGGGCCTGGCGCGTTCCACGGTCATGTTCAGCGAGCTCGAGTTCCTGCCCGTTCCGGCCACCGATCTGGACCGGATCCGATGCAACGGCCACGACGACCACGGCAACCCGCTGGTCGCCTTCGACTCCGGCGAGGGAGCGCCGCTGCGGTGCTGCCTGCGGATGTCCACCGAGGGTGAGGAGATCGCCCTGATCGCCTACCAGCCGTCACCGCTGGGCGGTCCGTACGCCGAGGTCGGCCCGGTCTTCGTCCACGCGTCGGAGTGCTCCGGGTACGCCGGAGCGGACTTCCCCGACGACTTCCGCGAGCGGCGCGCCGTCCTGCGCCCGTACGACGCGACCGGGCAGATGCTCGACGGCGTACTGGCTGAGCCCGGTACCGCGCCCGGCGAGCTGAAGCGGCTCTTCGACGACCCGGACGTGGCGCTGGTCCACGTCCGGAACGTCATCGCGGGCTGCTGGAACTTCTCGGTACGCCGGGCGTAGCCGCGTCCTCCGTCGGCGCGGTCAGCTCGTAGACCGCGACCGCGCCGACGGAGTAGCGGAGGTCTGCGAAGCCCTCGAGCTCGCCCGGGGGCCAGTCGAGGTTGGTGTCGAACACGAGCCAGCGGACGCCGTACTGGGTCCACAGCTGGTCGAGGACGCGCTTGGTCGGCCGTTTGAAGGCGCGGTCGTTCAGCTGCAGCAACGGCTGGTTCCAGAACGGTCCGTAGATGGCGGCGTCGGCGTCCTTCCGGCTCTGCGCGGTCGGGGTGTAGGCCCAGCCCTCCACGAGCACCCGCCGCTCGGCGTACGCGGCGAGCCAGAAGTTGCGGGCATCACAGGTCCGGTCCGCGTAGACAGGGGTGCAGTGCGAGTTGGTGGCGAGTTTGTCGCCGACAGCCGAGTGGTCACGGATGTAGCGGGCGGCCTCAGCGCCTCCGGCAGGGACCTGCCGTCTGGTCTGCCGGCACTCCGGCCGGTCCGGTCCGGCGACGCAGACCTGGTCGGTGAGGGTGGTGACCATCGTCTTCGGGACGTCGACCGCGGCTACGCCCAGGACGACCAGCACGCCTAGACCGAGTGCTGCGGCGCGCTCCTGCGTCTGTCGGAGGACCAGTACTGCGAGTCCGGCGACCAGGAGGACGACCAGCCAGGGCCAGATCACCTGGAAGCTGACCGCCGCTACTCCTTGCCTGCTGCGCGGCCTGTGTGGGGTCGAGTAGGCCACGACCTGCGCCAGCACCATCCCGCCTGCCAGCGCGAACAGCACCCGCGGACCGACCTGCCGGAGCCGGAGTCCGCTCAGCAGGAGTGTCAGTCCCCAGGCCGAGGCCGCGATGGCGAACGGGAAGGCGGCCCGGAGGAAGTAGAGCTGGCTGAAGCCTGGGTGGCGGAGCAGAGCAGCGGCGGCGATGCCCGCTAGGACGAATCCGGTGAGGAAGACCGCGGCCGGGTCCTTCCACTTGCGCTCGCGGGCGAAGCCCAGCATCCCGAGCCCCGCCAGCGCCCACGAGACGAGGAGCGTGACGCCCGTCGTACCGAGGACCACGGCCGCTGCGGCGTGGTCGCTGTAGCGGCTCTCGAAGCCGACCCGACCGGCCAGGGCGCGGAAGGCCTGGCCCGGTCCGAAGGCGATGCCGGAGGAGCTGGCGTCGAACAGGACGAACTGGGCGAAACTTAACGCGGCCAGCACGGCCAGACCGAGTCCCACCGACGTCCGGTCGAGCCTCCGGTCGGTCGCCAGCTTCACCACGACGACCAGAGCAACTGCCACCACCAGCATCGGCACGAAGGACGCCTTGGCCCCGGCGAGCGCTGCCAGTCCGACGACCAGCAGCAGCCAGTTGCCGCGGTGCCGGTCTCTTCGGAGCAGGCAGACGATCGAGTAGACGACCGGGAACGCGAGTACGACGGCGAAGGCGTGGGTGAGGCTGTACATCAGCACGGCACTCGAGTACGCCGCCTGGCTGATCAGGTCGCGGCCGCCCCAGCCGTAGACGTCGAAGCTGGTCACCGTCAGCAGGAGCCAGGCGGCCAGCGGGCCGGCCCACGACTTGCGCGCGAGCCTCGTGGCCAGCGCGGCGACGGACAGGACCGGGACGAGGGCGGCCGTCACCGGCATCAGGCGGCGGAGCAGGAGGTCCAGTTCGATCCCGGTCTGCCAGCTCGCCGCGGCCAGCTCGGCGTGGAGGAACCAGTGGTAGTTGAGCTGCTGGCCGACGACGTACGGGATCTGACCGGGCAGGTGGTGTTTCAGCTCGGCGGTCAGGGCCAGCTGGAACGGCAGGTCGCCGTACTGGAAGGCGGCGTCGGGGAACGCGATCGGCTCGATCTGGAGACCGGCGCGGGTGATCACCCACAGGCCGAGCGCCCCGGCCCCGGCGACGAACCAGGCCCACCAGGCCGGCATCGGAGGTCGCCTGCTGCGCCAGTACGGGCGGAGGGGCTTAAGCGCGGTGAAGGCGACGAGCGTCAACAGTGGGACTGCCAGGGGAAGGTAGGGGAAGCCCACTGCTCGGCCCGGCAGGTAGGTCAGGATCGACAGTGCGAACCCGAAGCCGGTCCCGAAGGCCAGATCGGCCGCGAACCCGTCCTGGTTGCCCCGCAGCAGCCGCCAGAGCAGGACGCCGGGCAGCATGATCCCGAGGCTCAGGTAGGCGCTGTACGCCAGGATCGCGCTCCATGGTGTCCCGTAGTGCGCCAGCACGACCGCTGCGCCGATCCAGACGACGACGCCGGGCAGCACCGACCTGACGTCCCCCTGACCCCTCCCCAGTGGTCCCACGCCTGTGGAGACGCTCGGCGAGGGCGGTTCGGTTGCAGGGTTGCCGGAAGTGACCGGAACCGGTCCAGACCGTCGGAGTTGGAATACTTCGGCGCTCTGGCGCATTATTAGCAGTCGAGTAGTAGGAGTGCCAGACGTCCTGAAGGGGAAGAACGTGCCGACGTACCAGTACCAGTGCACCGACTGCGGCGAAGCGCTCGAGGTCCGGCAGAGCTTCACCGACGACGCCCTCACGGTCTGCCCGAACTGCCAGGGCACGCTGCGCAAGGTGTTCAACGCGGTGGGTGTGGTGTTCAAGGGCTCCGGCTTCTACCGCAACGACAGCCGCTCGTCGAGCACGAGCACGATCAGCGCGAAGTCCGACTCCGGGGCTTCCTCGTCGTCGTCCTCGTCGTCCTCGTCGGACTCCTCGAAGTCTGGCTCGTCGTCGTCTTCGTCGGACTCGTCGAAGTCCTCCTCGTCGTCGAGCTCCTCCTCGTCGGGCTCCAGCAAGACCAGCGCCGCCTGATCCCGCGCTCGACGCGGGGGCCTGTGGACAACTGAATCGGCCGTTCCGGGGAAACTCGTACCTTCCCTGGCATGACGAACTTCTGGCACGACCTCATCCGCGCCGCCCGCTGGCACCGCCGGCTCCTCGCCGGCCTGTGCGCGGCGGCCGCCGTCTACTTCGGCCTCGCGTCCTTCTCCCCGCCGGCCGCGGCCTCGACCGCGGTCCTGGCGGCCGCACGCGATCTTCCCGGCGGCGTCACGCCATCGGCTGACGACCTCCGCGTACTGCGGCTCCCGCCGGCGACCGTCCCCAGCGGCGTGCTCCGACCGGACACCGACCTGTCCGACCGCATCCTCGCGACCGCCGTGCGCGCCGGCGAACCACTCACCGACGCCCGCTTCCTCACTCCACCGGCGATCCCACCCGGCCTGGTCGCGTACCCGCTCCGGCTCGACGACCCCGACATCGCCGCCCTCCTGCGCCCCGGCGACCACGTCGACCTGTACGCCGCCTCGGCCACGGCAGACCCTTCCGCCGCTCGCTTGGCGACCGCGGTCCGGGTCCTGGCCCTGCCCGCGCCGAGCCGCTCGTCCGGAGGCGCCCTGGTGGTCCTCGCCACCTCTCCGTCGACCGCCGCCCGGTTGGCGCAGTCCACCACCAACTCCCGCATAACCGTCGCCTTGACCCGGGACACCAGCTGATCTCCGTCCATGGTCACTGAGCGAACATCTCCGACCACGATCCGCTGCCCTGCGGCGTGCTCCCTCGCCAGCCCCCGGACGGACCCCTACGTTGGCCGGGTACAAATCACCGCGGGTCCACCGGGACCCTCTCGTGGAGGCAGAAAGAGATGCTCAAGGGCTTCAAGGAATTCCTGATGCGAGGCAACGTCCTCGACCTGGCCATCGCCGTGGTCATCGGCACCGCCTTCGCCACCGTGGTGAAGACCGTCGTCGACAACCTGGTCAACCCACTCGTCGCGTCGCTCGGCGGCAGCAACGTCTCCGGCCTCAGCTGGCAGATCGTCGACGGCAACACCAAGTCCATCATCGACTTCGCCGCGATCATCAACGCGTTCATCGTCTTCTTCCTGACCGCACTCGTCGTGTACTTCGTCCTCGTCGTCCCGATGAAGAAGATCCAGGACCGCCGCGCCGCCGCAGCCGCCGCCAAGGGCGAGCCCGAGCCCGAGCCGGAACCTCTCACCATGGACCAGCAACTCCTCATCGAAATCCGAGACGCCCTCAAGTCCCGCCAGCAGTAACCAGCTCCGCCAAGCCAAGCCCTGCCCAACCCGGGGCAGGGCGGCCGAACACAACCCCCAAATCCGGTAGGTCGCGCACCTCTCGCTCGGCGGGTCCTCTCTTCAACGGCCGAAGGAGCCAGCTCCCTCAGCCACCCACCTCCCCTCCCGCCAGCATCACTCCAAACTCTTTTCCGGCCGCAGCGACCTCAGCCCCCACCAACCTGCCCGGCCGCATGACAGCGGCGGCCAACCTCAGCCAGCGGCAGTCCGGTCGTCTGCACCCACAATCCAGCTCGCCCCAACCACCACCGCCCCACACCACACTCCTCTCCGCCCGCAGCAGCCTCAGCCGACGGCAGTCGGGTACTGCATCCACGTGTAAGCGACCGGCTGGTCCTTGTTCCACTCGTCGGCCAGATCAGCCGCCACGTACTCGAACCCGACCCGCCGATACGTCCGGATCGCCACGTCGTTGTCCGGCCGTACCCGGATGAACACCTCGGAGTACCCCGCCTCCAACGCCGGCCCCAGCAACGCCTTCACGAACGCCGTCCCGATCCCCAGCCCCCGCGACGCCGGCCGCACGATGATCCGCGCCAGCTCGACCTCGTCCTCGTCGTCGTCCAGCCACAGCTCGCCGTACCCGACCGGCTCCCCACCCACGTAGTACAGGTAGGACCGCACATCGTCCGCGACCTTCGGCCAGCTCCCCACGAGCTCGGCCGGAAACGGGAACGCGGTCCGCCCCGACAACAAGGAGACCTCCTGCGCCGAGGTCGCCCACCCGGCAACCATCGCAGCCTGCCCCACCTCGAACCCGCGCAGCTCCATGCGCACAGCATCACGCGATCCGCCCCGAACATCCACGCCTTAACGGCCCGCTCGTCCGCCCACCGACCTATCCGCCCCCGGCGAACGCCGCGAGCGTCGCGACCAACCGATCCCGATGCGGCCCGAAGTCCGGCCGCGGCGGCTCGGGACACCCCGGCAGCTCGATCGCCGACGGCATCAACCGCAGCAACGCGTCGACCGTTTTCCTTTGGTGCGAAGGGTTTTCCGGCACCGAAGGCAACACCCCGACCGGTAGTCCCGGACGCCAGGGCCCGCGGTACTCCCCCAGCGAAACCAAGTGCGCGTCCGTCACCCCACGCAGCGTCTCCCCAGCCAGCAACCCATCAGCCACCACCCCCGAAGCCCCACGCTCGAGCAGACCCACCCGAGCCCGAGCACTGACCTCCGGATCACCCCCGGTCGCCGGCCAGGCAAGCAACAACCGCCCAACCGCCTCCGGAAACTCCACCGCCAACAGCGCCGCAACGGTGCACCCGTTCGACGCCCCCACCACAGTCACCGGCTCAGCCCCGAGCACCCCACTGCTGAGCAACCCACCGAACGACACAACATCTTGAGCCCAGTCCACCGGCCGCCGCGCCCGATCAGGCGCCACCACCTTCAGCCCAGCCCCTTCAAGCCCCGCCACAATCCCAGGCCGGTACCAGAACAGCTCAGCATCGGTCCCGTCCCACAACCCACCATGAACCAGCAGCACCAAGCCCACCATCAGCGACTAGGACCCGTGATGCGGCGGCACCTCACGCAGAATGCGCTCATCGTCGTCACTACCGCTCTCCCGCTCACCCCAGGAGCGCGCATCATCGTCCCGAGTCTGCTCAGGAAACAACGGCTCATCATCCTCGTACGGCGTACTCATACCCCCAGATTACGGGGCCTCACCGAACCAGCCTCAGTCCTGCCCCGGGATCCGCGGCAGGTTCTGCTGCCCACCCTCGATCTGCCCCTGACCCTGTCCAGGCGCGACCTGCGCATTGGCCGCGTGCAGCAACGGCGCGATCCCCGGCTCGCTCTGCCACCGCTCGGCACCGAGCACCGACCACGCGGTGAGGATGGACAGTGTCGGCGTCGCCAGCCCGCCGAGCTGCAGCGGCTCGGCCTGCTGGAAGCCGAACGTCACCGTCCAGTTCGCCGGGTCCGGATAGAACTCCTGCACCGAGTTGTAGTAGAAGCTCAACCACCCACGCTGCTGCAGATGCGTCATCAGCCGGTAGTTCGTCGCGATCAGCTGCACCTCCTGCAGATCGCGCCACAACAGCTGCATGTCGCGCCGCGCCGCGGCCTTCCGGCTCGAGTTCACTGCCGCGTTGGCCGCCATCATGCCGAGCACGAAACCGGTGCTGCCGAAGAAGAACCCACCACTGCTGTTGTACCGGCCGTCACCGCCGTACAGCCGCGCATAGTGCACCGAAGTCTGCAGGTACGCGACCTCACCGGGCTCGAGCACGATCCCGTACAACGGCAGCGCCTGCGGCACTCCCCCGTCCCGCAGGAAGCGCGCCCAGTCCTGCCCGAGCTGCCACTCCTCCTGCTCGCGACGAGCGAGTTCGGCCGAGTCCTTCTTCTTGCCCACGTCCGTCCTTCCTCCGGGTGCACCCGGCATCATCCCATTTCTCCGGGGTGAACAGCGCGCACCTGTTACAGCTCTGCTGCTTTTGCCACTCGATCCGACCCGTGACCGGATAGACGCGCCTCCGTGACACTTCTGCCACGGTCTGCGAGACCTCGGTCGACCATCATGGTGCTCCTTGCCTACCCGGAAGGACCGAGTCGTGAGTGCATCAAGGACACGGGGCCTGATCGGAGCGTCGTTAGTGGTAGCCGTCCTCGGAGTCACCGCCGCCTGCGGTGACGAGAGCGGCTCCTCGGGACCCGCCGCCCAGCCCAGCTCTACGCCCACCCCATCCCCTACCTTGCCGACTGCGAGCGCCACCCCGCCCACCCCCAGCGGAACGCCGAGCATCGACTGCCCGGAGACGATCACCGCGGTCCGCAAACCGCTCGAAGCCGCAATCTGGGGCAAGGGTGCGGCGAAGTCGGCCTTCCAGCCGGTCAGCGTGACGATCTGCCAGTACGACGCCCAGGCGTCCGGGCAGGACTACGCGACCGTCATGACCAAGCGGACCATGAAGCAGGCGACCGACCTGTTCGCCCTGGTCAACGCCGCCAAGCCGGAGCCCAAGAAGCCCGGCTTCTGCACCAAGGAGCTCGGCCCGACGTACGTGCTGCGGTTCACCGACAACGACCGTGGCGTCCTCTCCTACACCGCCGAGGCGTTCGGCTGTCACCGGCTGGTGGCGACCTCGTTCGAGGGCCAGGGCAAGCCTGGTGACCTCGCCGCGCCGCGGTCCACCACACCCGAGCTGCTGAAGTCGCTCGGCCTGCGCTGACCCTGCTCCGGACGCGCCCCCCGAAGCCGTCCGGAACGGGGTCATCCCGCCCGCCTTGCGGGTCCCCCTCGGGTCGACCCGCAAGGTGGGTGGCAGAGCCTTGCCCCAGCACCTCATTGGCTGCACCCTGATCGGCAAGAGCCCATCAGGGAGGCCGTATGCGGCTGGTCGCGCTGGTAGCCGCGCTACTGCTGGCCTCCACTGCCTGCTCGGATCCACCCGAAGACGCCGACCCCGACGCCCTGCAGCCGTGCGACAACCTCGCCGGCTTCACCTGTACGACGCTGAGCGTGCCGCTCGACCACTCCAAGCCGACCGGCACCAAGCTGGAGCTCGCAGTCGCCGCCGCGACCAACGTCGACGCACCCCGCGGCGTCCTCCTAATGCTCACCGGCGGTCCCGGCCAGCCAGGAATCCCACTCCTCCCCCGTATCCGCTCGTACCTCGACCCAGCCGTACTGCGTGAGTACCAGCTCGTCATGTTCGACCAGCGCGGCACCGGCACCAAGGGCATCGACTGCCCGGAGCTGCAGCGCGCGGTCGGCGGGTCGGACTTCCTCACCCCACCGGCCAACGCCGTCGACGCCTGTGCCCGCCAGCTCGGCCCGAGCATCAACTTCTACGGAACATCCGACACGGTCGAGGACATCGACCTCCTGCGCCGCTCACTCGGCCGCGACCAGCTCACGCTCAACGGCACGTCGTACGGCAGCTTCACGGCAGCGCAGTACGGGCTGAAGTACCCGGACCACGTCCGCTCGCTGGTGCTCGACTCGGTCGTCCCGCACCGCGGCTTCGACCCGTTCGGCACCGACCTGATGGCTCACACCGGCAAGGTCCTCGCAGCGAGCTGCAAAGCCGACCCAGCCTGTACGACGGACCCGGTGGCCGACCTGGCCTGGCTGGTGCAACGCGGCGAGCTCGACGGCGCACCGGTGAACGGCACGAGCCTGATCGAGTCGCTGTCGATCCTCAGCCTCAACTCGGTCAACCCGTCCTTCGAAGGCATCCCGAAGGTCCTGCACGACGCACGCAGCGGCGACACCGCCGCGCTGAAGGAAATGTTCCAGCGCGCGACCAGCCGCGACACGCCGTACGACGAACTGTCGGCCGGCCTCCACCTGGCCACCCTCTGCTCGGACCTGCGCTTCCCCTGGAAGCCCGACACCCCGGCGGCAGCTCGCCCCGGCCTGCTCAACGCCGCCGTCAGCAAGCTCACCCCGTCTCAGCTTCACCCGTACGACGTCCGGACCGCCCGCAACCAGCTGGTCGTCGATGGCTGCCTGCGCTGGCCGGCGACGCGTGCCTCGACCTACCCGGCCGGTCAGGAGCTGCTGCCGCGGACCCTGATCCTGCATGGCACCAACGACCTGTTCTGCCCGATCTCGTGGGCCGAGTGGGAGCGGGACCACGCCCGCCAGGCCCAGCTCGTCGTCGTACCGGGCAGTGGTCACGGCGTCCAGCGGAGCCAGGTGGACCAGACCGGAAAGGCGCAGGTCAGAGCCTTCTTGCTGGGCTGACACACCGGTCTGAGACGGAACTGAGCGCCGTTGTCTGCAGCACCTTGAGCAGCTCGATGCGTCTAATAGTCGTGAGGTGTTGTACGCCCAGTTGGGGAGTTGCCGGTGGAGTTCGAGGAGTACGCGTCCGCGCGCGGGCAGGAGCTGGTGCGTCTCGGGTTCACCATCTGCGGCGACTACCAACGCGCCGAGGATCTGGCCCAGATCGCGCTGATGCAGGCGTTCCGGTCCTGGCGCAAGGTGCAGCGGGCCGACGACCCGCACACCTACGTGCGGCGGATCCTGGTCAACTCCTACCTGTCGATGACGCGCCGGCGCTCCTTCACCGAGGCCCCGGCGGCCGACCTCGACCCCGACCGCACGGTGCCCGACCCCGCCAACGACATCGTGGCCTCCGACGACCTGTGGCGCACGCTGGCCACGCTGTCGGCCCGCGAGCGGGTCGTCCTGGTGCTGCGCTACTACCAGGACCTGGACGACCGGACGATCGCCGACCTGCTCGGTATCAAGCCGTCCTCGGTCCGCAGCATCGCCAGCCGAGCGCTCGGCACGCTGCGCAAGGCGAGGCAGTCCCACCGAGTCGACGAGCGGTTGCCATGAGCACCCATCCGGTCGCCGGCACGAGTATCGACGGCTTCGTCACCGGCACCCATGCCGTCGCCAGCACGAGCATCCACGGCTTCGCCACCGGCACCCATCCCATCACCGGCACGAGCCTTCACGGCTCCACCCACGTCGCCGGCACAAGCATCTCCGGCTCCACCCACCACGTCGTCGACGCGAGCACCTACGGCTCCGCCGCCGTCAGCACCCACCGCGCCCCGGGCGCCAGCACCCACCATCTCGTTGAGAGGTTGCCGTGAGCACCACCGAGCTCGAGGAAGACCTGCGCGCGACGTTCGACCGCGCCGCCGCTTCCGTTCCGCCCGCACCCGACCTGGTGTCACGGGCGACCGACGGCGCGCACCAGGCCCAGCGCCGTACGTACGTCGCCGCCGGCGCGGCCGTGGCCGCCGTCGCCGTGATCGCGGCCGCGGGCTTCGCACTCGGCGGCAGTCTGGGCGGATCGACGGACCCACAGCCCGCCGCTCCCAACCCGACACCCGCGGTCTCCAGCGCGAAACCGGTCGTCGCCGCGACCGAGCTCGCGGGCACCTGGCGTCCGCTCAAGATGGACGGCTTCGGCACGCTCAAGACGGCCCGCCCGGACAACCCGACCCTCACCTTCAACACCGACGGCACCTGGACGGGCTCCGACGGCTGCAACGGGATCAGCGGCACCTTCACCATCGGTCAGCGCGGCGAGTTCACCGGCACGGCCGGCAACCAGCGGCTGATCGAGTGCGCGAACGTGCCGCACACCGCGGTCTTGCAGGCGGCCAAGCGGGTCTCGACCGACCACACGACGCTGAAGTTCTACGCCGGCGACGGGCGTGAGGTTGCGATCTACGCTCGCGCACGGTAGCGGGATCTGCTCGCGGAACGTAGTCAGCTCTTGACTATCCGGAGTTGTTGCGGGAAGGATCTAGGCGGCCCGTCCATCGACAAGGGGAGCCTAGTGCGACTCTCAGCAACCGTCCCGCTGCTCGCTCTCGGTTCGATGTCACTCGTCGCAGTCGCCGTCCCGGCCGGCTCCGCTCCGATCCCGACCGCCGCCGCCTCACCGGCGTCGGTCGCTGTCTGCAACCACAACGACCCGATCACCACCGCCGAACACTCGAAGCGACTGTCCCAGCCGACCAGCGCCAAGGACTCCCGCCCGCTCGGCCAGGCCCTCGGTGAAGGAGTCGCCGCCGCGGTTCGCTCGATCGAGCCGCTCGACGCGACCGGCCGCCCGAAGTCCGGCCTGCCGTACGGGCTGAGCGCCGGCATCATCGGCGTACTGGGCACGCAGGAGACCGGCTACAAGGTGGTCCTGGACGATTCGGTCGTCGACGAGAAGCGGTACCAGGCCGCCGTACAGCAGAACGTCCCGGCAGCCGGCCGGCCGATGCTCACGGTCGAGCGCAGCTGCCGACCGGCGCGCTCGGTCGCCGCCGCGTGGAAGGCCGTCGGAGGCCGCGCCTGGTCCGCCGACGCCCCGAAGACCACGTTCACCGCCGACCTCGACCCGGCCAGCGAGAACGTCGTCGTCGAGTACGACGGCGCGACCACCTCGCCGGCCGGCGCCGAAGCGCTCGACAACCTCGACGGCGTCGAGGCGATCCCGACCGGCGTCGCCCGGATGAGCCGCTTCAACGACACCCCCAAGGGCGGCCACTGGGGCGGCGCCCGAATCACCTCGGCACTGAAGAACTGCACGGCCGGCTTCTCCGTCGTCCGCAAGTCCACCAACACCCGCGCCTCCGTCACCGCCGGCCACTGCGGCGGCCCCGGGACGATCTGGCGCAGCGGCTCGAACTACTACGGCACCACGTCGGTCCGCTCGAACTACCCCGACTACGACCAGGCCCTGATCACCGGCAGCGCGTACGGCGCCAAGATCTGGACCGACGGCCCCGGCGACTCCGCCGACACCCGCACCGTCAAGGGCGGCGACGACCCTGCGGTCGGCGCGTCGGTCTGCCAGTCCGGCTCCTTCAGCACGTCCCTGTGCGGAATCACCGTCCGCTCCCTCAGCGCCAAGTACTGCGACTCCGACGGCTGCACGACGTACGTCATCCGAGCCACTCGCAACAACCAGATCGCCATCATCGGCGGCGACTCCGGCGGCCCCGTCTACTCCCGCCCCACCGCCACCAGCGCCACCATCCGAGGCCTGGCCTTCGCCGGCTCCGGCTGCAACGCCTCCCGCTGCACCACCCTGTACGCCGAGCGCTACAACTCGATCGCCGGTCATCTGGGCGTCCGAGCCCTCACCGGCTGACTGCAACTAGGTGCAACGGAGTTCCACTCCGAGACTCCGAGCCCGCAGACTGACCGCTGAGCGAGGCGATCGCCCCGCTCTCCACGGACAGGCAAGGGGTTCTTCATGCGTCGATGGTTCTCGGTCGGACTGGTGGTCCTCGTGGCAAGCGTCGCGGGCCTGGCTCCCTCGGCTCAAGCCAGCACGGTCAGGTCCTTCGACCTGAAGTACGGCGCCACCTACACCAAGGGCACCATCACGTTCTACAACCGGTCGGCCAAGATCGTCGGCGTACAGCGGGCGGTCCGAGCCGACATCAGCGGCTGCCGCTACACCACCTTCTGGGCGAACCCCGAAGGCGGCAGCATCACCACCGACAACACCTGCAACGGCACGCACGAGTACTCGTTCACCATCGAACTCGACCAGCCGGGTGGACCGAGCTCGATCGGCATCTACTTCCACTACAACCTTCCGGACCAGGACAAGACGGTCGCCGAGGCCATCATCAAGCGGTAACCGGATCAGCTCCGCAGCCCCTCGTCCAACTGCCGACTGAGCACCGCCACGCGACTCGCCCCAAAGGTTGTCTCCGGCAACCACCGCACGATCCCCCGCACCCCCTCCGGCGCCCGCTCAACCGCCCAGCGAATCGCCGCGTCTCCAACCTCCGCACCACCTCCCGCCCGCCGTGCCGGGAGTTGCTCCAACGCCGCCAGTTCCTCGGCCAGCGCCATCTGCACCGCCGGCCCATGAACGTGCTTCACCTGATGCGGACTCACCAGATCGTGAATGTACGGCGTCCCCGCCGCATACCCCGCGGCCCGCGCAGCCGCCACCCCCACCGGATCCCCAACCTCCCGCGCAGCCTTCAGCGCCGCCCAAGCCGCCGTCCGAATCCCCTTCGTCCGCGGCCCACCTTCGGCGAACGCCCGCGTCTCCGCAATCGCCTCCCGAGCCCTCAAATCCCCCGGGGCCCGCACCTCGTACAAGTGCAACACCCGCTCAGCACACTCAGCAGCCCATCCCGCCAGCACCCGCCGATCCCCAATCTCCACAAACTTCAACCCTATCTTTGAAGCTGCTCGTGGAGACTTCCCCAATCCTCCGCCCACGCCCACACCCGATTCCGCTAGGCTGTCCCATCGTGCGCCCCCGTAGCTCAGGGGATAGAGCGTCGGTTTCCTAAACCGTGCGTCGCAGGTTCGAATCCTGCCGGGGGCACAACGTGAACATGCATCTCATATCCAGCGATTCCGGATCTCAAGCCGCGCGGGGGCGGATCCGTCGGTAGGCCGACAGGTCAATGGACGAGTACTGAAGGTCGCGGCATCTGCGACGGCGAGGGAAGAGTTTCGCGCAGGATCGACGCGCCCAGTAGGCCGGCGATCACCTGGGTCGCGATGAGCAGGCCGAACCCTCCAGCGCCCGTCGTGTCGAATGGTGTGTTGGGCGCGAGCAGCAGTGTGAGTTGGTAGCCGCCCGAGCAGGACATCGCGCCGGTTCCCAGCCAGGCGGCCGTCAGTGGCAGCCACGCTCGGATGGCTTCTGGTCGGCGGGCGACGAGGATGACCACGCCGATCAGGCCGGCGAGCGCGAGGCTTGCCGTTGAGGCGTCGAGCGCGCGTTGAGCGGCGCTCCGGCCGTTTGGCTCTTCGCTGGCCAGTCCCGTGGGTCCGCCGAAGGCCCAGAGCAGGCGGACTGCGACAACCATCAGGACCAGCGCGACGAGGACAGCGGTCGCCCGGACTCGGCTCGAGCCGGGCAACGCCGTGGCGTCGAGATGAGCGTCGTCGTCGGTCGCGATCCGAGCACCTATCTGGCTGCGGAAGATGTGCCCCCAGCGAGCGCGGACATGCAGGACGAAGGCAGCCCCCAGGCCGATTCCCTGCAGGATGAAGCCCGCGTAGACGACGCCGTACACCCAGCCCTCCAGACCGTCGACGGGAGTGTCTGCCGCAGGAGCGGCGGTGGTGCCGGCGAGGAATCCGAGCGGCGCCGCGAGCATCACCGGCGCGAGCAGACCGGTGGCGACCCACAGCGGGAACAACACCAGCCAGACCGGCAGTCGTCGTCCCCATTGGTGGACGAGCGCCAAGGCCAGGGCGGCGCCGGCGATCTCCATCGCAGCGGTGATCAGGTTGCCCACGACGAAGGGCGCGGTACGCATCAGGCCGCGGTCGACGACGCCGATGTCGCTGCCGAGAAGCCAAGCTGTCTTGATGGAGAGGTACGGCACCATCGCGGCGACTGTCACGTAACCGACCGCATGGCTCGTTGGAATCTTCACGCACTCCAGTCTGGTCGGGCCGGCCGTCGATCGCTTCCCTCGCGCGATGGACGGCCTTCCCCCTCGAGAGGGAAATTCATCCGCGTCAACAGGTGAGAAGATCACGCGGCCGGGTGGTCGGACGGCCGTCTTCGTCGAGCCGTACGACGATGTGCTCGTCCCAGCGCTCGTCGGAGTGCGGGTGGTCCGAACGCCAGTGGCAGCCGCGGCTGTCTTGTCGTGCGGTCGCTGCCGCGACGATCGATCGCGCCACCGTTGCGAGCGGTCCAGCGCCTAGGGGCTCGAGTTCACCGGCGGCGGCGTTCAGGCCTGCGCCGTCACGACGGATACCGGCGTACTTGGTCAGGATCGCGCGAATCCGTTGCGGTTCGGGATCAGGTTCCAGCACCAGTTCGTCCGAGTGGCCGTGGTCCGGTGCGGGGAGGTCGAGGGTCAGGGCGGTCGCGACGCGCCGACCGAAGACCAGTCCCTCCAGGAGGCTGTTGGAGGCGAGCCGGTTGGCCCCGTGCACGCCGGTTGCGGCGACCTCGCCGACGGCGTACAGGCCTGGTACGTCGGTTGCGCCGTTGCGGTCGGTTCGGACGCCGCCGCACAGGAAGTGTTCGGCGGGTGCGACCGGGATCTGCTCGGACAGCAGGTCAACGCCGATCCGTGCGCAGGAGGCCAGTACGGTCGGGAATCGCCGTCGGAGTACGGCGGGCGCGATGGACGTGGCGTCCAGCCAGACGTGGTCGGACCCGTCGCGGCGCATCGCCGCCTCGACCTCCCGGGCGACGACGTCCCGAGGGGCCAGATCGGCTCGCGGGTGCCGGCCGGCCATGATTCTGCGACCGTGCAGGTCCCGCAGTACGGCGCCTTCACCGCGCACGGCTTCGGTGACCAGCGGCAACTGACCGCCGGTTTCACCGGTGAAGAGCGCGGTCGGGTGGAACTGGACGAACTCCATGTCCACCACCGAGGCGCCGGCCCGCAGGGCCAGAGCGATGCCGTCACCGCGCACCGACGGCGGATTGGTGCTCGCCAGGTAGGCGTTGCCGACTCCGCCGGTGGCCAGTACGACGGCGCGCGCGTCGATCCGGATGGTCTCCGGGCCGCTTTCGACGAGCACGCCGACGATGCGGCCGGAGTCCGACTTGACCAAGCCGACGGTCCGTCCGTCCATCGTCTGCACGCCCGTGAGCCGCAGCGCGCTCCGGAGCGCGCGATGAACCTCCGCGCCGGTGGCGTCACCGCCTGCGTGCACCACCCGGCAACGACCGTGGCCTCCTTCGAGAGTTCTCGACAGCGATCCGTCGTCGTCACGGTCGAAGCGGGCCCCCTGGGCGATGAGTTCGGCCAGTCGCTGCGGCCCTTCCTCGACCAGCGCCCGGACGTTGCGAGGATCGCAGAATCCTGCGCCGGCGATGTCGGTGTCCCGCGCGTGGTCGAGCGGATCGTCGTCGCCGTAGGCTGCGGCGACCCCACCTTGGGCCCACGGTGTGCTGCCGTCGCCGGCGCTGAGCAGGAGCACGTCGCGGGTCGCCGCGAGACCGAGCGCGGTGGACAGGCCTGCCACACCGGCGCCGATGACGACGACGTCGACGGTGCGCGTCATCGAGCACCTGCAGGTTTGCCGATGGCAACCATCCGCTCGACCGACTGCCGGGCCCGCTCGACGACGTCGGGCGGCAGCTGGATCTCGTCGCGTCCCTCACGCAGGCACCGCAGCAGCAGGTCCGGGGTGATCATCTTCATGAAGCGGCACGAGGCCTTCGGGTTCACCGGCACGAAGGTCGTCTGCTGGTTCACCTTGCGCAGTTGATGGAGCATGCCGATCTCCGTCGCGACCAGGGCGGTCTTCGCGGTCATGTCGCGCGCGGCGTCCAGCATGCCGGCGGTGGAGAGGATGTGGGTCCGGTCGGCCGGCAGATCGCCCACACCGGCGAGCCAGACCGCCGACGACGCGCAGCCACACTCGGGATGGACCAGAACCTCGGCCGCGGGGTCGGCCGCCACCTGAGCGCGCAGATCGGCCGCGCTGATGCCGGCGTGCACGTGGCACTCGCCCATCCACACCTCGATGTTGTCCCGACCGGTCTGCCTCCTGACGTGGTTCCCGAGGAACTGGTCGGGCAGAAACAGGATCGGCTGATCCGCCGGGATCGAGTTCACCACCTCCACCGCGTTGGACGACGTACAGCAGACGTCGGCCTCGGCCTTCACGGCCGCGCTGGTGTTGACGTAGGCAACAACCGCGGCACCGGGGTGCTCGGCCTTCCAGGCACGCAACTGGTCAGCGGTGATGGTGTCCGCCAAGGAGCAGCCGGCCCGGGCTGTGGGGATCAGTACGGCCTTGTCAGGGCTGAGCAGTTTGGCGGTCTCCGCCATGAAGTGCACGCCACAGAACACGATCGTGGACGCGTCGGTACTGGCCGCGATCCGCGACAACGCGAGCGAGTCGCCGACGTGGTCGGCGACGTCCTGGATCGCCGGTTCCTGGTAGTTGTGGGCGAGCACCACCGCGTCCCGCTCCCGGGCCAGGCGGCGTACCTCGTCCTGCCAGCTGATTGCTGTCCCAACGGTCACAACGGGTCCTTCTTTCGGGAGATTTCGCTTGATAGGCGATAACTGGGGATGACAATCCCGCCGGCGCCGTGCCGGAGCTCAGTTGAGTTCGCGGTCGCGAGTGACCAGCAGGCTGATGTCGAGTGCGGCAGGAGAATGGGTGAGGGCGCCGACCGAGACGGCATCGACACCGGTGGCGGCGACGGCGGCGACAGTGTCCAAGGTGATCGTGCCGGAGGCCTCGAGCTGAGACGTCGAGCCGGAGGCGTTGCGCCGTTCGACCACCGCGGCCATTTCCTCGGCGGACATGTTGTCCAGCAGGATCCACTCGACCTGGCAGTCCAGCGCTTCGCGGACTTCCTCCGCAGTGGTGACCTCAACCTCGATCGCCAGGTCTCTGCCTTCCGCGGTCATGCCGTCCCGGACCCGGCGAACGGCCGGCCGGACGCCGCCGGCCGCGGCGAGATGGTTCTCCTTGAGCAGCACCATGGCGGCCAGGTCGAGCCTGTGGTTCGTACCGCCGCCGCAACTGACGGCGTACTTGTCCATGGCCCGGAGACCGGGCGCGGTCTTACGGGTGTCGAGCAGCCGGACCGGGCGCGCGCCGATCGCCGCCACGAAGGCCGACGTGAGGGTTGCGATGCCCGACATCCGCTGGACGAAGTTCAGCGCCACCCGCTCGCCGGTGATGATCGAGTGCGCCGCGCCACTGATCCACGCCAGCGGCTGCCCGGGGACGACCGCATCGCCATCGGCAACAGCCGGCCGCACCTGGACGGTGGGATCGATGGCGGCGTAGACGCTTTGCACAGCAGGCAGACCGGACACGCGTCCCGGCTGCTTGGCGATCATCGTCGCCTCGACATGTAGATCCGCTGGGACGCTCCACCGCGTGGTGACGTCGTCTGCCGACCGATCCTCGGCCAGGGCGGCCAGCACCGCGGTCCGGACCGTCTCCATCGTCAGTTGCATGTGTTGTTCCGGCCTTCTGTCTGTGGGGTGGAGCTGTGGGGACCGCAGCTACCCGGATGTTTTCGCCTGACAGTCGATAACTAGACGCACGCTACCATCGTCGCCGTGCCCGCAGCCAAGAAAGGTGATCCGGTTAACTTCCCCAGTTATCCGCACGAAGTGCTCTCCGTGGTGCTGTCCGTCCGCGACGGCAGGTTGTGCGTCCTGCTCTGGAAACGGGCACGGAGTCCGCACCGTGGCCGCTGGGCGCTCCCCGGCGGCGGGGTCGAGCCTGCGGAGCGGCTCCGGGACGCCATCACCAAGCACCTCGCGACGAAGGTCGACGTCCGCGACGTCGCGCACCTGGAACAGCTGGCCACCCACAGCGCGATCGATCGTGATCCGCGGGCCCGTGTGCTGGCCACGGGCTATCTCGGCCTGGTTCCGTCCGACGTACGGCCCCAGCTTCCGTCCGACACGCTCTGGCACCCGATCGACGACCTGCCGCACACCGCGTTCGACCATCACTATTTCATCGAGGCCGCGGTCGCGCGTCTGCGCGCGAAACTGTCGTACACGAACATCGGGTTCGCGCTGGCTCCCCTGGAGTTCACCATTGCCGAGCTGCGGGATCTGTTCGGCGCCGCACTGGGCTACGAGCTCGGCGCCACCAATCTCACCCGCGTCCTGACCCGGCGGCACGTGATCAACCCGACCGAGCGGCGAGCCAGCCCCGGCCAGAGCGGCGGCCGTCCCGCGACCGTCTACACCTTCGTGACCCGCGAGCTGACCGTCACGGACCCGTTCGCAGTACTCCGCCCACCACGCTGACCAGCCGCGCCGGGCCGTCGCGGCCCAGCGGACATCTAACCTGGCGGCATGTCCGTTTCGCCGTACGCCGAGTTGCCGTCTGTTGCTGAGATCGCTGGGGACGTCGCCGGCGTGGTCGAGCGGTTCCGGCGAGGCGAAACGCACGCGTTCGCGTTCGGGGATCGTGGGGTGCCCGAGGCGGTCGTCGCGAGTTTCGACCAGTACGACGAACTGCGCGGCGAGGAGAGGCTCGGTCGAGACAAGACCGTGGTTGCTCCTGAGGTGCTCGGACGGCAGCTGCCGGAGTTGGTGGAGGCCATCCGGCGCGGGATGTTCGGGCCTCCAGTGATGGTGGGCGCCGACGGCGAGCCGGTACTGGTGCTGATGTCGACGCAGCAGTACCGCAGGTTGCGTGGGGACGACGAGCCTCCGCCAGGCGTGCTCGATGACCCGACTGTGCGCAGTTACGACTCGGCGCCGACGCCGGGCAGCAAGCCGTTCAGCGTGGACGAGTGGGCGAAGGACGATCCGTTCACCCAGCAGATGCTCGACGAGATCCGGCAGGAACGCGGATCGGCGGATGGCTGAGGGCCGGTCGTACCAGGTCTTGCTCGGCGAGGGCGCCGTACAGGATCTGGAACGGCTGCGGGATGCGGCGGCTGCGGAGGCCAAGCAGTATCCCGACGACAAGTCGGCGGCACACACTGCGCAGCGGACGCTCTTCAAGAACGTGCTGCGTGAGCTGCAGGATCTCGAGAGCGGGGCCTCGAAGGGGCACCATGTGCTCGGTGCGCACCGCGGGATCGGTGACGGACGGGACATCGTGGTGTCCAAGATCGGCGACGGCACCGGGAAGCCCAGCCATCGGCTGACGTTTCGGGAGATCCCCGGCCGGAACGCGGGCGGGACCGATGCGCGCGACGTGATCGCGATCGGTGCTCGGCACGGCGGAGAGCACAACGTCTACGAGCAGACGGCGATGCGGCTCGGGCGGTCGACCGACGAGAGGCTGCCGCAGCTGGATCGGTTCGGGGAAGCGCAGGTCGGCAGCGGAGGGAAGGCGCACCAGCGCCATCCAGTCCTGGATGCCAACCGGGCGATTGCGCACGCCTTCGACGGTCAGACGCCGTTGTCAGGGTCGCGGCCGCTCCGCGAGGCCGGGTTCGGAAGCCGGGCTGCTTCGAGCGGCACCGCAAGACAGGCCGGCCAGCAGGTCGGCGGTCAGTCCGACCCTCAGCGCAGGCAGTAGGTCCTGAACCGCGCCGCCGACTAGCCCTGGACTACTTGGCTTGCCAGACGTGGGGGCAGACTGAGCAGCGGTGTTCGGGGCCGTGGTCGGCTGGGCGGCGGCAGATGTGGTGGTCGTGGGCGCTGACGCCCTGCAGTGTCATCTCGGCGGTTGCGCCGCAGGTTCGCGCGCCTTGCGCGTGAGCGCCTGTTCCCTCTGTCACAGAAGGAATACTAGCGTTAACTCACCGGCGTCAGCGGGGTGGACGGCGAGGCGCGCCAGTACGACGAATGCGGAAAGCCCTTGCAGCAAAGGCTCAGCGTCGGCTCGGGCGAGCCAGAGGCTTTCGGGTGGCGCGGCGGGTGCTGCAGTGGCGGTACCAGGCGTAGGCGAGCAGCGCGCAGATGGCGCCGTTGAGGACGCCTGCGGTGACGTCGGTGACGTGGTGCATTCCTCGGTAGAGGCGGGAGAACCCGACGAGCAGCGGCATCGCCAGGCAGACGATGACGGTGGTCCAGCGGAGCCAGGGGCGTTCGATGCGGGCGGCGAGGAGGGCGAAGGCGACGTACAGGCCGGTGGAGGCGCCGACGTGGCCGCTGGGATAGCTGGCGGTGGGTGGGGAGGCGTCGAGCTTGTTGACCTCGGGGCGGTCGCGGTCGACGACCTTGGCGGCGATCAGGAAGATCAGTCCCTGCATGGCGATCGCGATGGGCGCCACGAGAGCCAGCCGGAGGTCGCGGGTCCGCCACAGGATCAGGGACGCGACGACGATGCAGACCGCGATCACCCCGATCGTGTTGCCGATCTGCGACCAGATCGCGGTGATCGTGTCCCAACTGCCGTTGCGGTCGGCCGCAAGGTCCTTGTTGACCGATTCCTCGGCGTGAGAGAGCCCGACGAGTGGTCCCATGAGTGCGAAGCCGAGGCCGATGATCACGCCGCCGAGGGCTACGCCGGGTGCGACGGTCCTGGTGAGGAGGTCGACGCCGTCCTGCCGATGAATCCGATCCATGAGGCGAACATAATGCCCAGACCGAGTACGTGCCCGGCGAAGATGTCGGACGGGAAGTGCGCACCGATGAAAAGCCGGTCCAGACCGACCACCACCGACACCACGATCGCCAGTACGACGGCGACGCGGCGCTGGGTCGCCGACAGCAGCGGCCACAGCAGGAACACCATCACGCCGGTCGCCAACGTGATGTTCAGCGTGTGCCCGGACGGGAACGAGTAGCCGCTCGCGTGCGGCACGCCGTCGTCGACGACCGGCCGCGCACGCTGCGCGATGGGCTTGGCGAGACCCCCGATCCCCCAGCCGACCATCATCGTGACGAACGCCCACAGCGCCCGCCCCTTGAGCTGCTTGGACCGCCAGGTCCAGATCACGACGCCGGTCGCCGCGGCGTACACGAAGATCGGCAGGCTGACGACCTGGATCACGGTCAGCGCCGGGATCAACCCGTGCCGCAGGCTGAACCCCGTGGCCTCCCGGATCGCGGCCTGGTCGGCCCTGATCAGCGGGTCGAACTGCTGCCGCACCGCCAGCGCGAGGATCACGACCGGCAGCGCGAACACCAGCATCGCCACGACGCCTCGCAGCAACGGCCGCCTTCGCGTCCGGACGACCGTTCTGGCGCTGGCCCGCCGAGTGTTCATGAGCGTCCTGTACCCATCGAGCGCGACTTAGCTCGCGGGCCTGATCAGCGGCGCGTCGCGGGAGAGCTCGCGGAACCCGAGGCCGTAGTACAGCCCGCGCGCCCGCGGATGCCCCGGCGCTCCGAGGCAGACGACCGTCGCCTGAGTCGCTCCGGCGTCTCGCGCCAGCCGCATCGCGTGCAGCATCATCGCGCTCGCCAGGCCGAGTCGCCGGTAGTCCGGATGCGTTCCGACCGGCTCGAACTCGACGCTCCGGTTCACCTCGTCGAACCACATGATCGTCGAGCACGCCATCGTCCCGTCCGGCGCTTCGACCAGTACGTGCAGGTCAGCGCGGTACGCCGCCGTCCGGCGGACGCCTTCGTAGCTTCGAAGGGTGTACGCCGAGGGAGCCCAGGCGTCGACGTGTGCCTGGACAACGGCCTCCGGCCCGACCTCGTCGGCCGTGCGGAACAGGAACCCGGCCGGCAGCACCGGCTCCTCGATCTCGGCGAGGTCCCGCCGGTTGAGCTGGGTCCAGTCGCCGGTGTCGCCGAGCGCCTCCAGGTCGGGCTTGTAGCCGTACGCCGCCCAGCGCTCGAGGGCGAGCTCCTCGGCAGTCGTCGGACACGCCGAGCGCTCCAGGCCGGCCGCCACGCCGTCGTACCAGCCGATCACCTCGTCGACGAGTTCGAGGTGATCCGGGTGAATCTGGTACGCCAGCGAAGCGCCGGTGACGTTCCTGACCGACCCGTCGATGCGCCTGACCTGCCGCGGCAAGAACGCCCAGCCCCACGCCACGAGTTCGTCACCGGCGAACCACAGCCGGCGCCGCCAGCTCGCACCGTCCGCGGCGTGCCCCTTCCCCCAGATCCAGGCCAGCTCGCCGTACGACGCTCCCGCGCTGATCAGCTCGGGCCGCAGGCCGGTCACCCGCTGCGCCAGGCCTTGCATCAGCGGAATGTCCGCATCACTCACCGAGTCCGTCATAGCCGCACTGTCGCAGGACCCCACCACCCCGTCGACCCGTTTTCCCCGGGATCGGTGACGTCGAGCAGGGAGCGTTGATCGGAGCTCAGGCGGGCGTAGGTCTCGGTGCCGAGAACGTGCCGGATCGCGGTGAGGACGCGCGGATTACTGAAGCAGGCCTCGACCATGGGATCCTTGGTGATCAGGTCGGCCAGCCGGTCGGCGCCTTGTTCCTGGTGCACCTCCAGGCCGGCCCGGTCGCCCTCGGCGGCGGCGAGCTCGGCCATCCGTTTCGTTGAAAGCGTCCACCTCCTCGGGGGTGAGAACGTCTTCCAGGGGAAGGAATCCGTCGCGGTCGAGCTGGTCCAACTCGGCCTCGGTGAGTTCGCTGCCGGTCACACCGAGATCGCGCAGCGCGGTCGCCGTGTCCATCAGGTGCTCCTGGTCCGGGAGGAGAACGGTTCGGGCATCGGGCGAACTAGGCTGGTCGAGCACGACGGTTCAGGGCGGGAAGGTTGGGGCGCAGTGGTGATGGGTACGGGGGCCGAATGCTCGTAGCGAAGCGGTACAAGCTCGGTCCGTCGATCGGGCGTGGGGGCATGGGCGAGGTGTTCCGTGCCGTCGACGAGGTGCTGGAACGGCCGGTCGCGGTCAAGCTGCTGCTGCCGACCGATCGCGACACCAACGCGACCGAACGATTCCAGCGGGAGGCGCGCGCGGCCGCGCGGCTGAGCGATCCGCACGTGGTGTCCGTGTACGACTTCGGCCAGCACGGCGACGGATTCTTCCTGGTGATGGAACTGGTCGAGGGCCGCGACGTCTCCCGGGAGCTCGAGGACGAGGGACCCCTGGCCAAGGACCGCGCGATCGACATCGTCGAGCAGGCCGCGCGGGGCCTCGCCGCCGCGCACCGGGTGGACGTCGTCCATCGTGACGTGAAGCCCGGCAACCTGCTCGTGGCCGCGGACGGCACGGTCAAGGTCGCCGACTTCGGGATCGCTTCGGTGCCCGGGGGCGCGACCACGCTGACCAAGACCGGCCAGATCATCGGCAGCTCGCGGTACCTCGCGCCGGAGCGGGCGCGGGGCGGGCGGGCCGGTCAGCCGTCGGACGTGTACGCGCTGGGGTGTGTGCTCTATCAGCTGGTGACTGGTCAGCCGCCGTTCACCGCGGACAACCCGACCGCGATCCTGTACCAGCACGTCGATGCTGATCCGGTGCCGCCGAGCACGGAGCGGCCGGAGCTGGCGGGGGCGTTCGAACAGGTGTTGCTGCAGATGCTCGCCAAGGACCCGGCAGCGCGGCCGACGGCTGCGGAGATCGCGGGCGGGGCGTTGCGGGCTCGTCCGGTCGGCAGCGACTGGCAGGGGCTTGCGGCGGGCGCAGCTGGCGCAGGCGCGGCAGGGCTCGCAGGCGCAGCCGGTGTGGCCGCTGCTGGTCCGGACGCGCCGACTGTCGCCGCTGCCGGGGTCCCGGCCGGCGACGGCTCGACCCTCAGCCAGGGCTTGGCAGACCCGACAGCCGCCGTACCACCGGGCGGCGTCGTACCAGCTGCCGGTACGACGGGCGGAGCCGGCCAGTCGCGCACGAAGGTGATGCTGATCAGCGCCGTCGGCGTACTGGTTGCTGCCGCAGCGGCGATCACCGGCATCGTGCTCTACGGCAACGAGCCGACCCAGCCGCCGACGACGGACCTCCGGCCGAACGTCACGCCGAGTACGCCGGGCACCGACACCGGTACGACGGAGCCGAGCACGACGAACGACCCCACGCGGACCGGCCCAACGGGTCCGGCGACGTCCAGCCAGCCCACCCAGACGCCGTCGAGCACCCCGACCCCGACCACCACCCCGTCCGGTACGCCGACGCCCACGACGTCGCCGACCGTCCAACCCAGTACGACGCCCACCACTCCGACGCAGCCCACGCAGACGCCGACGACCACCACCCCGTCGAGCACCCCGCCGCCCGACACCCCGCCGCCGAGCACACCGGCCAACCCACCAACCACGCCGGACGAGCGCAACAGCGCGACCCCGCAGCCGGACTGATTCCGCCGCGCAGCCAACCTCTCAGGGTGCTCCCCCACTCTTTCGTCGTAACGACGACGAACGGAGATCGGACATGAAGAACACCCTGAGGTCGGTCGGCGCGCTGCTCGCCGTACTGGCTGGTGCGGCGCTGATCGGCACCTCGGCCGCCGGCGCCGCGTCCGCGGGCAACCCCTGGCACGGCGTCTCCGGCGACGGCGTCCTCGCCGGGCACCCGTGGCACAACGCGCCCGGCGACAGCGTGCTCGCCGGGCACCCGTGGTCCAACGTGATCGGTCGCTGACGCACGCCAAGCTTCACCGACCACCGCCGGCTTCGGCGCCCGAGTTGAGTGTTTCTGCTCATGCGCCGATCGCCCGGCAGCCCGAGGATCTGGGCATGACGAAACCAGTTCAGCCCTCCCAGACGGGGGCGTTCTACGCGCAGGCGGTGGCATCCTTCGGGATCTCGGTGACGGCGATGGGGATCGGGCTGGTCTACCTACCCGCCGAGCCCTGGGTGCGGGGGTTCCTCGCCCTCGGACTCCTGTACGTCGTGACGTCGACAGTCGTGCTGTGCAAGGTGGTCCGCGACCGCCAGGAGCTGGCCGGCGTGACGAACCGGGTCGACCAGGCCCGCTTGGACAAACTGCTGAGCGAGCACGACCCGTTCAAGGTGGAGGTCTGAGCGCAGTCGCTGGATCGGCCGCCCGGCGAGGGTTACCGTGGCCTGGTGCTGGGGGCGCGTCATCTTCTCGGGCGAGCGATTGGGGCGGACACATGGGCACGGTCACGACAAGCGACGGTACGGAGATCTTCTACAAGGACTGGGGCAGCGGGCAACCGATCGTCTTCAGTCACGGCTGGCCGTTGTCCAGTGACGACTGGGACGCGCAACTGCTGTTCTTCCTCCAGCAGGGGTACCGCGTCGTCGCGCACGACCGGCGTGGGCATGGGCGCTCGACGCAGACCGGCGACGGGCACGACATGGATCACTACGCCGACGACCTCAAGGCCGTCGTCGATCACCTGGACCTGCAGGACGCGATCCACGTCGGGCACTCGACCGGTGGCGGCGAGGTCGTGCACTACCTCGGACGTCACGGTGACGGGCGGGCGTCGAAGGCGGCGATCCTGTGCGCCGTACCGCCGTTGATGGTCAAGACCGACGCGAACCCCGAGGGTCTGCCGAAGGAGGTCTTCGACGACCTGCAGAACCAGCTCGCCGCGAGCCGGTCGCAGTTCTACCGGGCGCTGCCCGAGGGACCGTTCTACGGCTACAACCGGCCCGGCGCGACGCCGTCCGAAGCGGTCATCGCGAACTGGTGGCGGCAAGGGATGATGGGCGGCGCGAAGGCGCACTACGACGGGATCGTGGCGTTCTCGCAGACCGACTTCACCGAGGACCTGAAGAAGATCAGCATCCCGGTCCTGGTGATGCACAGCGAGGACGACCAGATCGTCCCTTACGTCGCCTCCGGCCCGAAGTCGGCCGAGCTGCTGGCCAACGGCACGCTGAAGATCTACACCGACTTCCCGCACGGCATGCCGACCACGCACGCCGACGTGATCAACGCCGACCTGCTGGAGTTCTTCAAGTCCTAACGGGCCTCGACGTAGACCCAGTCGCCGTTCTCGCGGATGAACCGGCTGTTCTCCTGCTGCGCGCCGCCGGCGTACGACGCGCGGAACTCGACCGTTCCCTCGCTGTGGAAGGCGGTGCCGGCCGTCGTGCCGATGATCTCGAGGCCGGTCCAGTCGGTGGCGTCGAGCTCGAGCGACGGCGGCCGGGTCCTGGCCGACCAGGTGCGCAGCAGGTAGGCGACGTCACCCACCACGAACGCGGAGTAGCGCGAACGCATCAGCTGCTCCGCGGTCGCGGCGGTCTTCTCGCCTCGGTGGAGCAGCCCGCAACAGGACTCGTACGTCGTACTCGAGCCGCACGGGCAGAAGACCGCCGCACGTCGTTTCGCCATGGCGACGATTGTCGCCTACGGCGCTAGCGCTGCTGCGTCGGGTCGATGTGGTCGGTGGCGTTGTCGACGTGGCCCTGGGCCGCTTCGGTGGCCTGGTCGACGGGGACGTCCACACCGGTGGCTTCGGTGAACTGGTCCGCGGCGCCTTGCGCGTTGTCGACGTGGCCCTGGGCCTGGTCGGCCAGGCCGTCCACGTGGCCCTGGGCCTGGTCGGTGACCCCTTCGGCGGCCCCGCCGAGGTGGTCGGTGACGCCGCTGACGTCGATGCCGGTGGCCTCGGTGACCTTGTCACCGGCGCCCTGCAGCATCTCGGTCGCCTTGTCCTTGAACTTGTCGAAAATGCTCATCGCGAAATCCTTCGAGGTCTGGAGGGTTGGGGACGAGCTGGAACTCACCAACCTACAGACCGCGTTCAACTGAACGCTCAACGTCGTCAGTCGCCGCTCTCCCGGGTCGGCGGCTGCGGGGTGTCGTTGCGGTCGGCGTACGGCGGCGCGCCGTCGTCGTGCGTCACCTCGCGGTCGGTCAGCCCGGTGTCCTCCACCGTGCCGTCGTGCTCGAGCGCCTCGTTGATCTCGGAGTCGGTGACCCGGTGGGTCTTCTCGAACCGGGTCGGCGTCAGGTTCTCGTAACGGTTGCTGGGATTCGTCATCGGCACATCCCTCCTAAGGCATTGAACACCTCAGGTACCCGACCGCACACCACCTCGGACCACCCCTTGGGTGACGACCGTTCGCGATATATCGTCGAACTATCGCAACCTCTGGGCAAGCAACCTCTGGGCGAGAGAGACGGTGGTCGGAGATGGGTGGATCGGCGTACGCGGCGGGTTGGCCGTTCGGGCGCGGGCAGTTCGGGCAGGGACAGTTCGGCCGCGGCTGTTCGTCGTTCGAGGAGATCAAGGAAGAGCTGCTGGCCGCGATGACCGGCCGGCAGCGGCACGGCGGGCACCACCAGGCCTTCGGTGGCATGTGGGGCCCGATGTTCGGCGGGCCGCCGTGGGCCGGCGGTCCGGGTCCGCGCGGCTGGCGGCAGTCGAAGGCACGGCGCGGTGATGTCCGGGCCGCGATCCTCGCCGTACTGGCCGAGGAGTCGATGAACGGCTACCAGATCATCCAGGTCGTGGCCGAACGCAGTGGCGGGGCCTGGAAGCCCAGCCCTGGTTCGATTTACCCGACGCTGCAGCAGCTCGAGGACGAGGGCCTGGTGACCGCCGACGCGGCGACCGGGCGGCGGACGTTCTCGCTGACCGACGAGGGACGCGCATACGTCGCCGAGCACGCCGACGAGGTCTCAGCGCCGTGGGAGGCGATGAGCGCGGGCGCGGACGACGACGAGAACGGGCTGAAGCCGTTGCTCGGCCAGGTCGGCGGGGCGTTGTGGCAGGTGCTCGCGACCGGGACTCCGGAGCAGCAGGCCAAGGCACGCAAGGCGTTGATCGAGTTGCGGCGCACGCTGTACGGGATTCTCGGCGACGACGAGCAGGATCGATGATGACCTTCTCTGAACGGCTCGGCCCCGAACGGCTCGGGCCCGAGCGAGTCGGGTCTGAACGCGTTGGTTCACTGAGGATCGGCGACGCCGAGCGCGACCAGGCCGTCGCGGCACTGGGCGACCACTTCGTCGCGGGCCGGCTGACGCAGGACGAGTTCGAGGAGCGCAGCGAGCAGGCGACCAGGGCCCGGTACGACGACGAGCTCGCGCCGCTGTTCGCCGACCTGCCGGACGAGACCGCGGTGGTACAGGTCGCCGGACGACAGCCCGCCTGGGCCGCCGGTCGCGGCAGGCCGCCGTCCTGGGTGCAGCAGGGCCGCCCGCCGGCGTTCCTGTTCGTGCTGCCGTTCCTGATGGTCGGGCTCGTCATCGCGAGCGTCTCGTTCGCCGCGCCCTGGGTGCTGTGGGTGTTCTTCTGGATCGCCTTGTTCGGCGGCCCGATGCACCACCGCCGGCACCGTCACACGCAGCGGCGCTGATCAGGTCCCGCGGGTTCGCGTCCGCGGGATCTCCTGCGCCAGTTCGACGACGAACCCGTCGGGGTCGGCGAGGTGGACCGTGCGGTGACCCCACGGCCGATCGGCCGGACCGGTGAGAACCCGTACGCCGTACGCCGTCAACCGCGCGGCCTCCGCGTCGACGTCGTTGACGAGCAGCACGATCTCGGCGGCCGGCCCGGGCGCGACCGGGCCGCCGGTGAGCCACTCGGCGCGGCGCCGTTCGTACAGCGCGAAGCGCGGCGCCTCGGTGCCGAACTCTGCGTACCCGGCGTCGGTGAACCGGTGCGGAAGGCCCAGAACATCGCGGTAGAAGGCGATCGAGGCGTCCAGGTCGGACACGTAGAGGATGACGTAGCCGATGCGGTCCACCCGGCTCACGCTAGACGATGCGGACGGTGGGACCGAAGGTCGCTAGGCTCCCGCCCGTGAGTACTCGTGCAGACGGACCGAAGCCGCGCCGCCGGGGACGTGGGTTCCTCATCTTTCTGGTGATCGTGCTGATCATCCTGGTGGTCGGCGACCGGGTCGCGGAGTCGGTGGCCGAGAAGCGGCTGGCGACCGAGGCGGTCAACGAGGCGGCACAGTACGACGTGACCGCGGCGAGCACGAAGGCGGAGATCGGCGGGTTCGGGTTCCTGCCGCAACTGGTGAAGGGCGAGTTCTCCGAGATCACCGTGACGATGGACCAGCCGAGCGTCTCGAAGGTGTCCGCCGAGGAACTCACCATGGTGATGAAGGACATCCAGATCCCCCGCGAGCTGCTGACCGGCGACACCAGCGCGACCGTGACGGTCAGCCGGGCCGACGTCCACCTGAAGATGTCGCCCGCCGCGCTGACCAAGCTGACGTCGGCGGCGAGCGGGATCGAAGGGCTGAACCTATCGGCGGTCGGCGAGAAGCTGCAGGCCAAGCTGACCGTTCGCGGGTTCGACGCAACGGCGACCGTGCGGCCGGAGGTGCGCAACGGGCGGATCGGGTTGATCGTCGAGAACCTGCCGGAGGGCGTGCCGTCGCAGGTCCGGACGGTCATCACCGCCCTGCTCGCCCGCGGCGTACGGATCCCGGACCTGCCGTTCGGCGCGCGGGTGACCGGCGTGGACGTGCAGGATCAGTCGCTACTGGTCACCGCAACCGCCACGGACGTGAAGCTCTCCGGTTCCTGACCCGTACGGCGCTCACGGCCTCCGGGCGCGCTGCTCCCGGTCGGCGCAGGTCTCGCACAGCTGGCGACCGCCCAGCCGGCGGATCCGCCGGCGGGCCAGCCAGCCGAGACCCGACGGAGCCCCGCACGCGCTGCAGCTCTTGCCGACGGTCTGCCCACCGGCCTTCCGCCACTCGGGAAACAGCCGCAGCGAGCACGTCGTACAGATCGCACCGCGAGCCTCCCGCACGTTGCGCTGGTAGATCCGGTCCCGAGGATCGATCTCCGCCGCACACCCCTCACACGTCACCATGCGGCCAGGTTAGATCCCTACGGGCGCAGTACGAGCTTGCCCGTCGTACGGCGGGCCGCCAGGCCATCCCCGGCCGGCAGCTACTGATCGTTGCCTGCGGCAACTGGGCCGAGGCGGCGGAGCGCGAGCAGGCCGCCGATTGCCGGGATGAGGGCCAAGAGCTTCGTGTTCGTTGACGCCTGCGTCGTGCGGGCGGTGAGGATGACGACCAGCAGGTAGCAGCAGCCGTGGGTCGGGCCGATCAGGGACGAGACGGCGGGCCAGTGCACGGTGAAGAGGTTGGTGAAGAGGATCACCAGAGAGACGACCTCGGCGGTGGCGGCGGCTTTGAGGGGGTTCATGGTCAGGCTCCTGTCGTCGAGCCGGGGCGGGTGATCATCAGGATGGTGACGGTGGCCCAGAGCAGGTTGAACAAGCCGGCGTGCATCGCCAGGCGACCGGGAGTCTTCGTATCGGGCGTGGTGGTCAGGACGCGTTCCTGACCGGGGAGAACGAGCAGGACCAGTACGGCGGCCGCGACGGCGGTGAGCGTGATCGAGATGATCAGCCAGGGGTCCCCGAGCACGCCGAGGCTCTGAGCGGTCGCGAGACCGAACGCCGGTACGACGATGCCGACGACGGCGTACGCCTTGCAGATCCTGTGCAGCGTCCGGAGCTCGGCGACGTCGCGTTCGGCTCCGTCCGCGAGCAGCCGGCGGGTGGCCGCGGGGAAGCGGCTGGCGGCTACTGCCACGGGGCCGATGGCGATGATCGCCGCGATGACGTGGATCGAGAGCAGCAGCTTGGTCACGGGTGGACGGTAGTGGGCATCGCCACGCCTCGGGAACTGGCTGGAAAGCCAGAGAGCAACGGATTCTGGCCAACCGCTTCAAGAGGCGATTTGTCGACAGCAAGCGTTGGCGGGAACTGGCGGGGCAACTACGATCCAGCCATGCACACCGTGGCCGTGCTCGCTCTCGACGACGTGATCCCGTTCGACCTGGCGACGCCGATCGAGGTGTTCAGCTGGGCGCGGCTGCCCGACGGCCGGGCGGCGTACGAGGTGAAGGTCTGCGGTCCGGCGCTGTCGGTCTCGGCCGGCGTGTTCGCGCTGCAACCGCCGTACGGGCTGGAGGCGCTCGCCGCGGCGGACACGATCGTGCTGCCGGGCTGCCGCGATCTCGACCGGCCGATTCCGGCGCCGGTGGTCGACGCGCTCCGCGAGGCCGCCGCTCAGGGCACACGGATCGCGTCGATCTGCGTCGGCGCGTTCGTGTTCGCCGCGACCGGGCTGCTCGACGGGCACCGGGCGACGACGCACTGGTACGCCGCCGACCTGCTCGCCGAGCGTCATCCGGCGATCGAGGTCGACCCGAACGTGCTGTACGTCGACAACGGCCAGTTCCTCACCTCGGCCGGCGCGGCCGCGGGACTGGATCTCTGCCTGTACGTCGTACGCCGCGACTACGGCTCGGCCGTCGCCGCCGACGCCGCCCGGACGGCGGTGATGCCGCTGGAGCGGGAAGGCGGTCAGGCGCAGTTCATCGTGCACGACCAGCCACCGACTCCGCGCGGCTCCGAGCTCGAGCCGCTGCTGCGCTGGATGGAGGAGCACTGCGCCCGCGACCTGAGCCTGGACGCGATCGCCACGCAGGCCGGCATGAGCACCCGTACGCTCAACCGCCGCTTCCGCGAGCAGACCGGGACGACTCCCTTGCAATGGTTGCTGCGCACCAGGATCCGCCGCGCCCAGGCGCTGCTCGAGGCGACCAGCCAGCCGGTCGACCGGATCGCCGGACGGGTCGGCTTCGGCTCCCCCACCGCGTTCCGCGAACGCTTCAAGCGCGTCGTCGGCACCAATCCGCACGCCTACCGGGCCGCCTTTCGCCGCTCCGAACGCGTTCCGCACCAGGTCGAGCGGGCCGGCTGACGGGTTCACGCAGGCCTGATATGGGTACCGCGCATGGCATGACAGAGTCGCGTTTGATCGAGACCGCGCAGTTGCTGTCGAAGGCACTCACCCCAGGTGACCTCGACCACACGCTGCGGCAGATCACGACGGCAGCGGTGGAGGTCCTGCCGATGGTCGACTTCGCGAGCATCACGGTCCTGCACAGCGACGGCAAGCTCGGGACCGCGGCTCCCACCGACGACGTGCTGCTGACGGTCGACGCCGCGCAGTACGAGATGCACGAGGGCCCGTGCTACGAGGCTGCCACCGAGACTGTCCACGTCGTTTCGTCGGACCTGGCCAACGACGAGCGGTTCCCCCGGTACGCCGGGGTCGCGATGTCGGTGGGGATCAACGCGCAGGCCGGTATCCGCCTGTTCGACGCCCCGAAGTCCCAGGGCGCGCTGAACCTCTACTCGACGACGGTCGGCGCCTTCAAGGACTTCGAGACCCTCAGCGCCCTGTTCACCCACCAGGCCGCGACGGCGATCGCCTACGCCCAGGAGATCAACGACCTCCAGCAGGCCATCCACACCCGCGGCACGATCGGTCAGGCCGTCGGCATCGTGATGGAGCGTTACACGCTGAACGACGAACGCGCCTTCGCCTTCCTGACCCGTCTGTCCCAGGACCACAACATCAAACTCCGCCGCGTCGCCGAAGAAATCGTCAACGACCTCGACCAGCGCAGCTGACGGGTAGAGGTGGGTGGGGTAGAGGTAAGGCCGGCCGCCCCCGACGGCTAGGCGCTTCGCGCCTGCCGGGCCCGATCGCCGTCGGCGCCCAAGGCCGCGCCGGCTGCGTGCACGTCCGGCTCCCCACCTCCACACCGGGGCAACTCGACAGCGGCGAGTCCGGCTCCGAAAAGTCCCTCGGGCCCGGCGCTGTGGCGCCGGGCCCGAGGGTTTTCAGGTGGGGCCTACTGGCCCGCGATGGTGAACTGTGAGCCTGGTTCGATCAGGACGTTGCCGTCGCGGGAGTTGGTGATGGTGGTGCTGGTGAGGGTGGCGTTTCCTCGGGCGCCGCCCATCGCGAGGATGCCGGAGCCGTTGTTCGACTTGTCGATGCGGACGTTCGTGATGGCGACGTTCGGCATCAGGCCGCCGCCGGTCTTGAACTGGATGCCGTCGTACGTCGAATCCAGGATCTCGGTGTCGCGGATGGTGACGCCGGGGATCGGGAGGTTCTGCGGGAACAGCGTGATCGCGCCGAACTCCTGGTCCTCGTTCCAGAACACGCCGCCGCAGCGGTACAGGCCGTTGTTCGCGATCAGCGTCTGACCCGAGAACGGCAGCGGGTCGTGGTCGGTGGCCAGCATGATGCCGGGGTAGTTCATCGTGTCATAGATCACGTTGTTCTCGATCTTGTTGTCGTAGCCGCCGTAGATCGCGATGCCGTTCGCGCGCCAGGGCAGCTGGACGGTGTTGTTGGTGAACGAGTTGGTGTGACCGATGTCGACCGACTGGTCCTTCACGTACTTGTTCGCCCAGACCGCGAGCGCGTCGTCGCCGGTGGTGCGGAACGACGAGTTGAACACCTTCGAGTTCCGGGTGCCGTTGCTGAAGTTGATCCCGTCGGCGTAGGTGTTCCGGATCCGCATGCCGCTGAACTCCAGCCCGTCGGCGGGGCCCCACAGCTCCTGGATGTTGTCGTAGTCGCGGCCGACCCACACCCCGACGTTGGCGTGCTCGATCCACACATTGGTGATCTTGGTCCCGACGCCGAACCGGCCGTTCAGGCCGACGCCGCCCTCGGCGTTGCCGTCGCCACCGCGGATCCGGCCCGACCCGAAGATCGCGATGTCCGAGATCTGGGTGTTCTTGTCGATGTCGAACCCGAAGTTGCCCTCGTGCGGGTGGTTGATCCCGCCCGCGTTCTGCGGCTCGATCGTCGAGTACAGCTGCGAGTACCACATCCCCGCACCGCGAATGGTGACGTTGCTGATCCCGACCTGGTTGTACTGACCCCGGTTCAACGGGTCGTCGGTGAGGATCTTCTTCTCCTGCCGCCACTGGCCGGCCGGGATCCAGACGCAGGAGATCACGCCGTTCTGGTCGTCGGTGACGGCGCGCTGGATCGCGTCGGCGTCGTCGATCCCGTCGTTCGGTACGGCGCCGTACTGCGTGATCGACGTACAGCCGGCGGGCTGGCTCGCGGCGGGAGCGACCTGCTCGAGGTCGATCGTGTCGATGATGTAGAACGACGCGGTGTCGCCGGCGTCGCGCTGCAGCTTGAATTTCGTTCCGGCCGGGTACGACGTACCGAGCAGCGCGCTCGACTCGTCGAACAGCCGGCGGGCGTCACCGCCCGGCGTGTTCGTCAGCCCTTCCGGCTGGTCGGTGTTCCCGTACAGCCAGCTGTGCCGCGACGACAGCGTCAGCTTGCGGCTGAAGGTGCCGTTCACGTACAGGCTGATCGTTGCCTCAAGCCCCTGTCCGTTGGCGGAGTCGGGGATCGAGTTGCGGACCACGATCGAGTTCGACGGGTTGGTCGAGGTGAACTCGACGAACTGGCCCTGGCTGTTCAGCCGCACCGAGCTTCTCCCCGATGACTCGGTGGCGAAGTTGGTGTGGCCGAAGGTGCGCAACGGGTCCGCGACCAGCAGCTGACCGGTGTAGTTGGCGGCTTCCGCCTCGTACGACGTGTACGGTACGGCGGCGCCGCGGCCGACCACGATCGCCCGGGTGAACGCGTTGTTCGTCTCGTTGGTCTCGGCAACGACTCCGGTCGCGTCGGCTGTGGCCGTGATCGTCGCGCCACCGTTGGTGGCCGTCCAGGTCCCGCTGATCGCAACGTTGCCGGTGGCACCGGCCGCGATGGCAGGGGTGGCGCCGTTCAGCGTCGTACCGCCGACGACCACACGCGTCACCGAAGCGGCCGACGCCGAAGTGCCACGGTTGTTGACGGCAACGGTGAAGCCGACCGCCTGACCGACCGCCGGGTTGGCCGGGTTGGTCGTCACGCCGGTGACCTGGAGGTCCGGGCCGGGCGCCTGCGCAATCACCAGTTGCGTCGGCGCCGTGAAGGCGTTGTTGTCGTTGTTCTGCTCGACGACCGTGTTGGTCGGGTCGACGACCGCGCCGACGGCGTACGAGCCCTGCGCGCGGGTTCCCGCGGCGAAGGTGACGGTGGTCGAGGCGCCGGCGGCGAGTGCACCGACCGGGGAGCTGCCGACGACGGTGCCGCCGAGGGTGAAGTTGACCGTGGTCGCGGGCGCCGCGGCCGAGCCGATGTTCTGCACGGTGCCGGACAGCGTGACCGGGCTGGTCTCACTCGGTGCGGCCGGGGTCCAGGACAGCGCGTTGACGACGAGGTCCGGGTTGGGCGCCGCCGTACCGATCACCTGGAGCTCGGCGACCTGGCCGCCGGGGGCTCCGGTGTTGCTGAAGAACTGCAGCCGCAGGTCGGCGATCCGGCCACTGACCGGGATCTCGACGGTGTTCTGCGCGGACGGGTTGAAGACGCGGTCCGCGCGGCCGGCCAGCGAGGTGAAGGCGGTCGCGTTCTGCTCGCGGCCGAGCACCTCGAAGTTCTGCGTGCGGGTGCCCCACGCCTGGTCCGGGTTGAGCTTGACGACGACCGAGCTGACGTCGGCGTTCGAGCCGAGCTTGACGGTCAGCGTGGCCGGGAAGCCGTTGGACTCCCAGTACGTCGTGACGTTGTTGTCGTTGGCGTTGGCGGCGACGAAGCTGTGGATCGTGGACGACGCCTCGATCGGCTTGCCGGTGGCGAGGTTCGTCCCGCCGCCCTGACCCGCCCGGCGGACCCGGTTGCTGTCACCGGACTCGTTCCCGGCGGCGTCGCGGGCGTGGACGTAGTACTCGACCGTCGCGGAGGCCGGCTGGTTGTCGGTGTAGGTGAGGACGTTGCCGGCCACCGTGGTGACCACGGTGTTGTTGCGGTACACGACGTACCCGGTGACGCCGACGTTGTCCGTCGCGGCCGACCAGGCGAGCCGGATCTGGCCGGTGCCGGGCTCGGTCAGCGTCAGGTTGCCGGGCGCGGTCGGGGCCTGGGTGTCGCCGCCGGTGTCCGGGCCGTGCACCTCGAACTCGGACAGCTGACCGGCCGGCCAGCCCGTGTTCGCGGTGAGGTTCAGCCGGACGTACCGCACGCTTCGCGCCGGGAAGGTGATCGTCACCGTGTTCGCACTGGCCGGTGTGAAGTTGTAGCCGGTGCTGGTCACGATGTCGCTGTACGACGTGCCGTCGGTGCTGCCCTGGACGGACAGTGTCTGGGTGCGCGCACCCCAGGCCGCCGGCAGCTTGAGCACGACCCGGTCGACGCTCTTGGCGGCGCCGAGATCGGCCCGCAGCCACTGCGGAAACTGGCTGTTGTTGCTCTCCCAGTACGAGTTCTGGTTGCCGTCGCCGGCGTTGGTCGCCGGGTACTCCCCCAGCTGGCTGCTCGCGGACAGGGTCTTCGGGAGCACAGCCGCGGGGGCGGCGGCTGCGGTCGGGGCGGTCGGGGCGGTGACGGTCGCGGAGGCGATGGCCGGTGTGGCACCGGCGAGGATCAGGGCTGCGGAGAGCAGACCGCTGATCAGCCGCCTGCGGGGCTGGCTCCGTTTCATGGACGTCCTCAGGTCTGGGCGGGGGACTGCAGTCTGAGCTACGTAACTTGCGCTGTGTTGCTAACTTCTTGCGCCGTAGTAGCCAAAGCTTGCAGGTGGTGCACCTGTTCGTCAACGGTTCGTCACTCGCTGGTGCAAGTGGGGAGTGCAAGGGAAGGAAAGCCGCGACTGGGGTGGCGGAGGGGGATTGGACCTGCGCCCGGCGGGGCGACTATTTGCTGGGGAAAGCCCGATCCGGGTGACTACTTGCCGGGGGGACCAGTTACTTGCGGGCGAGGACTGCCATCACCAGGCGGGTGACGCCGGTGGGCTTGGCGGACTGGTCGCCCGTGGGGCACGAGTCCGCGATCGTGGTCAGGCCGGGCGGCAGCAGCTCCAGCCCCTCGGCCAGCGCGGCCACCTCGGCCGGCGTCCGGAAGGCGATCGGCGAGACCGCCGGTCGCAGGGCGTCCTCGACCGCGGTCGCGAACTCCGCGAGCCGGCCGCCGTCGCGTGGATTGATCGGATGCGTCATCGCGAGATGGGACCCCGGCGCCATCGCCGATAGGTACCCGTCGACCGCTTTCCGCGCGCGGGCCTGCCCAGGGATGTGGTGCAGCACCAGGCCCTGCAGTACGCCGACCGGCCGGCTCAGGTCGAGCACCTTCGCGACCACCGGATCGGCCAGGACAGTGGCCGGGTCGGTCAGGTCGGCGTCGACGAAGTGGACCGTGCGCTCGTCGGCGAGCAGGGCGAGCCCGTGCGTGACGACGGTCGGGTCGTTGTCGACGTACACCACGGTCGCCTGGGGGTTGAGCCGCTGGACGATCTCGTGCGTGTTGTCCGTGGTCGGCAGGCCGCAGCCGAGATCCAGGAACTGGTCGATGCCGGCGTCGCGGACCATCGTCTCGATCATCCGGCCCAGCCAGCGGCGGTTCTCGCGGACCAGGTTCGGGATCTCGGGCGCGACCTTGAGCAGCTCGGCGTGCAACTGCCGGTCGACCTCGAAGCTGTTCTTGCCGCCGAGCAGCAGGTCGTAGAGGCGGGCCGCGTTCGGGCTGCTGGTGCCCACGTCCGGCAGGAAGGAGCGTCCGCTGCCGTCCACCACCACTCGCGCTCACCCCACCCGCACCGAAGGAATCCGAAAACCCGGATTGTCGGCGAGGCTATCGCAGGTCGATGGCGGCCAACATCCTCCTGCCCGACGGAACGACCGGATGTGATCGTTCCGGTGCACAGAAATCATCCACCACTTCCTCGGCAAGCGCTTGCCAGGCGTCGGCGCGGGACTCAGACTGAGCGCCACCCCGGGTCCGTGGAACACGGTTCCGGAACCGCCCCGACGTACCGGAGGACCGCCCATGCACCGCCGTACCTTCCTGACCTCGACCGCCGCACTGGCCGTCGCGGGCCTGACCGCCGGCCCGGCCCACAGCTCGACCACGACCAGGGCCCGCGCGACCAGGGCCCGCACGCTCGACGAGCTTCGCAGCCAGATCGCCTCGGCCGGCCCGGGCGCGTACATCACGCTCGCCGACGGCACGTACGACGTACCGGCCGACCGTCCGCTCGCCGTCAACGGCCGGCGCGGTACGGCGGGCGCGCCGATCACCATCGCGGCCGAACACCGCGGCAAAGCGGTGTTGACCGGCCAGCGCGGCTTCACCTTCGCCGACTCGTCGTACGTGACTGTGAACGGGTTCGTCTTCAAGCAGCGCTCGACGCTCGAGCTGCCGCTCAGCTGCCACCACCTGCGACTGACCCGGAACGACGTCCAGCTGACCGACTCGGACGGGCTGAACTGGCTGCTGGTCAAGGCCGACCACACCAAGCTGGACCGGAACCACTTCCACGGCAAGGCGACCCTCGGGGTGTTCGTCGGCGTGGAGGGACCGGGCGGCGACGGGATGGCGCGCGGGCTGCACATCCTGCGGAACTACTTCTCCGACCACACCTTCACCGGCGACAACGGCGGCGAACCGATCCGGCTCGGGCTCAGCGGCCGGTCGCTGGCCGACGCCGGCGCGCTGGTCGAGCAGAACCTGTTCGAGCGCGCGAACGGCGACCCGGAGGCGATCTCGGTCAAGTCCAGCGGGAACACGATCCGGGACAACACGATCCGCGACAGCCTGGGCGGGATCGTGCTGCGGCACGGCAACCGATCGCGGGTCGAGGGCAACTTCATCCTTGCCGGAAGCAACGGAATCCGGATCTACGGCAACGACCACCTGATCGTGAACAACTACGTCGAGCGGGTGGCCGGCGCGGGGATCGTGCTGGGCAGCGGTTCGGTCCGCGACCACCTGGCGACCGACTCGCCGGAGAGCCGGCGCGGCAACGACGCACCGGACCGGGTGACGATCGCGCTGAACACCGTGCTGTCGTCCGGCTCGGCGATCAGCGGCGAGAGCCAGCGGACCCTGCCTCCGTTGGGTTGCACGATCTCGGACAACCTTCTGGTGGGTGACGCCGGGGACCTCGTCGCGATGCCGTACCAGCAGGGCATCACGTGGTCGGGCAACCTGCTCTGGGGCGCGGCCGGCAACGGCAACATCCCGGCGGGCGGATTCCGTCGGGTCGATCCCAAGCTCACGACGTCCGGCGTACGGCGGCTGACCGCGGGCAGCCCCGCGATCGACGCGGCCAGCCGGTCCTACCCGTCGGTGACCCGCGACCTCGACGGTCAGCCGCGCGCGGCCCGGGCCGACGTCGGCGCCGACGAGTACAGCACCGCCGTACCGCGCAACCGGCCGCTCACGCCGGCCGACGTGGGCCCGTCCGCACCCTGACCGATGAGTTTCTCCGGGGTCGCTCGTCTCAACAACAGATCAGCAACCCCGGAAGGAACTCACCCATGGCCAAGACCCTCTACTCCGTCTCCATGTCGCTCGACGGCTTCATCGCCGGCCCCGGCGGCGACATGTCCTGGCTCACCGACCACCTGGGCCCGAACCCGCTGGTCGGTGAGCTGCTCGGCGACATCGGCGCCCTCCTGGTCGGCGCCACGACGTACGGCGGCGACGACCCGCACAAGAACGACGAGGGCGCCGGCCAGGCGTTCGGCGGCGGCTGGGAGGGCCCGCAGTACGTCGTCACGCACCACCCGGGCACCCCCGCCGACAACCTGTTCTTCGTCCCCGACGTGCTCACGGGTCTCGACCAGGCCGAGGCCGCTGCCGGCGACAAGTACGTCAACATCATGGGCGCGGACATCGCCCGCCAGGCCCTCGAAGCCGGCCGCCTCGATGAGATCCTCACCATCGTGGTGCCAGTCCTGCTCGGCGACGGCACTCCCCTGTTCCGCGGCCGGACCGTTCAGCTCGAACGCATCCACCACAGCGCCGTACCGCAGGCGAACAACTTGTGGTTCAAGGTGCTCAAGTGACCGGTACGACGCGCCGCCAGCCCTCGGAGACGAGCGTCGGCCGCATGCCGACCGACTCGTAGAGAGCGAGGGCGGGCGTCGGGTTGTTGGTGTCGACGTTGAGAATCGTGCCGGACCGCCCCGCCGCCGCATCGAGCGCGAACGCGTCGTGCAGCAGGTACTTCGCCAACCCACGGCCACGGAACGCCTCGAGCACGCACAGCGTCGCGACGTATCCGCAGTCGTCGGTCTCGAGGTGCCCGTCGGTGCACTCACGCAGGGCCACCGCCTGCCCGTCGACTTCGAGCAACGTCATCTGTGACCAGTCGAAGGTGGCCGACGAACTGCGGTACTCGACCCACTCCTCGTGCGGCCGCGGGACGAAGCCGAACTGGTCGCGGAAGCACGCGAGGATGGTCTCGTGCGCGGTCCACCGGGCGGCGTCGTCCAACGCACCCCGCCGGACCACGACGCCCGGCGGCGTCTTCGGCATCGGGACCGGTCCGCTGTGGTCGATCCGCATCTGGTGGTACGTCGTGCCGATCCTGAAGCCGTACTCGGCCAGCAGCGCGCGCTGCGCCTCGTCGGCGCGGTAGATGTCGGTGTCGACGGTGATCTCGGCATGGCCGCACTCCCGACCCATCTCCCGGGCACGGTGCATCGTCCGCTCGAGGAGCCAGGTCGCGACCTCAGGTGCGCGGGACCGCACCTCGATGCCGACGACCTGGCGATCGCCCTTGCCGAACGTGATCCCGTAGCCCACCGGCCGGTTCCCGTCGCCGACGACGAGGAACCCGTCCCTACGGCGGTCGAAGCCCGGTTCGACGATCTCCTCGGCCACGTCGGCCATCGTCTCGTCACGGCAGCCGATCAGCTCCGTGGTCAACGCCGCCCGCATCGCGAACAGCGCTTCGGCATCCCCAGGTTCCGGCGAGCGAACGGTACAACCGTCCGGCAGTGCGACGAGCGTGGTCATGAAGTCGGTAGGTGGAGGTCGGCTGGACTGTTGGTGTGAACGAGATTCACGATGCCCCCCTTAGGACACTTGCTAGATGCGTCGGGGGGCACCGAAGTTGCGGTCTACCAGGTGTGGGCGACGTCGACGACGATGCGGTTGGTCGTGCCGGGGCCGGCCACGGTGAAGACGCGGAACGGGAGGCGGGCGCGGACGCCGAGGCCGATCGTGGTCTCGCCTTCGAAGCTGCCGGCGGTGGCGAGCTGCCGGAAGGTCCGGTAGCCGGTCACGTTGGACAGTTCCTTGGGGTTCGCGGGGTTGTACGTGCTGTGGCCTTCGTCGTCGTACGACGGGACCGAGAGCACGATCTGCAGCTTGGCGCCCCCGCGCAGCGGCACGGGCAGGCCCTGGCCCACCGTGCCGATCGACTTCACGTACTCCACGCGGAACCACGACGGCGCACCCTTGACGTCGAAGACGACGCGGTCGAAGCAGTCGTGCCGGCCGGTCCGGACGTTGGTCAGGGTACCGGTGCCGCGGAAGCTGCTTGCCTCGGGCAACGATCCCCACGCGGTGGAGCAGGCAGCGCTGGTGGACGTTCCGGCGACCGCCGGTACAGCGACCGCGCCCACCGGAACTGCGGCGACGGCCATGATCGCGACGAGCGTGCGGATCGACGGACGGTTGGTTCGGTTGGTTCGAATACGGATACCACTCATGATGTGTCCCCCCTTAGAGACACCTGTTAGATGCTGTGCCCGGCGCCGAAGTTGACCGTCCGCGGCGATGACTTCAGGTGCACAGCAGGCGATCGGTCAGTAGTCGGCGGCAGCCGCGAACATCACCGGCCGGACGTCGACACCGGCACCCTCCTGCGTCGCCTCGGGCAGCAGTCGCGCGAGCTCGACGGCGCGCGCCGAGGACTCGACGTCGAGCAGGTAGTAGGCGTGGATCGGAGCACCACAAGTCCCGAGCCGCGTGCCGAGCGAAGGGTCGGCGAGGAGTTGCCCGTCGACCAGTTCGCCCGCCTCCTCCGCCGTACGGCGAAAGCGTGCGTGGTCCAACGGCTGGAGCTGGTCGGCGGCATGCAGGATCACCAGGTACTTCACAAGCGGCTCCGATCGTCAGGTGGTGTCACTCACCAGACGGTGCCGGACCGCGGATTTTGACATCATCACCCCATGATCTTGTCGACCGAACGGCTGACGCTCCGCAGGTTCTCGGACGATGACGCCGCGGCGTTGTCGGCGTACCGGTCCGTGCCGGAGGTCGCGCGGTACCAGTCGTGGGACGCGCCGTACTCGCTGGAGCAGGCGACCGAGGCCGTCCGATCGTTCGCCGACGGCGATCCCGAGCGGGCCGGCTGGTTCCAGTACGCGATCGACCTGGACGGCGTACTGATCGGCGACATCGGCCTCAACCTCGCCGACAACCTCCGGCAGGCCGACGTCGGGTTCACGCTCGCGCCGGCGTACCAAGGTCAGGGGTACGCCGCCGAGGCGGTCGGCGCGTTGCTCGACCACCTGTTCCTCGAACGGAACCTGCACCGCGTCTCGGCCGAGTGCGACGCGCGCAACGAACCCTCCGCGCGACTGCTCGAGCGGCTCGGCTTCGAGCGCGAAGGACTGCGCCGCGCCGCGAGCTGGTGGAAGGGCGAGTGGACCGACGACCTGCTCTTCGGCCGCCTGCACCCGGCCTGGCCTAAGCCCTAGTCCCCCGCACGGCCCACGCCCGCGCGGTCAACGCGATCGTGCCGTCGGGCTCGGCCGGAAGCCTTTCCCGCAAGGCGTCCCGGATCCGGTCGCGGGTGGTGTCGTCGACCGTGCTCAGGTACGCCGGCGCCGCGCCCTGCCCGCCGAGGAACGGCGTCCAGTAGTCCTCGAACGACGTGAACACCGTCGGTACGACGATCCCGCGGCTCGCGACGTCCGCGAGCCCGGCCGCCGCGAACATCTCCTCCAGGCCGGCCGGGTTGCAGAACGGGAACCGCGTCCCCTCGTCCAGATCGCGCCGCGACGGATCGACCTCCCCCGCGACCTCCCAGAAGTACTTCATCAGCTGCATGCCCTCGGCGTAGTCCCACACGTACGCCGCGACCACGCCACCGAGCTCCCCGAGCCTTCGCAGCAACGCGTCGCGGTCCGCCACGAAGTTGAGCACCAGCCCCGACACCACGACATCGAACGAACCATCGGGAAGGTCGGAAGCGTCCCGCACCTCGAACGACGCCTCCGGCACCGTCCGCCGCGCGTACTCGAGAAACCCTTCCGAACGATCAACCCCCAGCACGTACGCCGGCGAAGCGTCCCGCACGATCGTGCTGGTCAACGCTCCCGTTCCGCACCCGACATCGAGCCACCGACGCTCGGCGGGCTGGTCCAGCCAGTCCACGAACTCCGTCGCGACCAGCCGGCTCCAGCGCCCGACGTACGGCTCGTACTGCTCCCCACTGGCCCATCGCTCCATCCCCGCAGGCTAGAGCTCAAGCAGCAACAGTGGGAAGCGTTACGCCGGTCAGCTGCTCGGCGGTCTTCCACAGCCGGGCCGCGACCTCGTCGTCCAGCGCACTCCGCGGTGTCTTGGCGAGCTCGGCCGGACCGACCAGACCGAACCAGTCCGACGGTCCGTAGTACTCGCGTGGCTTGGCGTCCGGGCTCACCGCCGCGACCAGCAACGGCTCCGCACCCTGCTCAACGCCCTGCGAAGGAAGCGGCAGCTTGAAAAGGAGCCGGTTCACCAACGAGGGCCGCTCCCGGCCGAGACTCGCGCCGGCGGTCTGCAGGTTGGTACGGGTGTAGCCGGGGTGGGCGATCGTGCTCAGCAACGGCCAGCCACGCTCGGCAGCGATCGTCGCGAGGTGCCGGCCCATCATCAGGTCGGCCAGCTTCGACTGCGCGTACGCCGCCGCCGGACGGTACCGCCGCTCCCAGTTCAGGTCGTCGAAGTTGATCTTCCCGCGGGTCGCCACCCCGCTGCTCATCGTCGCGACCCGCGGCGCCGGAGCCTTCAGCAGCAGCGGCAGGAGCCGCACGGTCAGCGCGAACGGACCCAGGAAGTTGCTGCCGAGCTGCAGCTCGAACCCGTCGGCCGTCGTCATCCGCTGCGGCGGCACCATCACGCCGGCGTTGTTGACCAGCAGATCCAGCGGTACGCCGTCCGCGATCAGCCCGTCGGCGAACTCCCGCACCGACGCGAGGTCGGCCAGATCCACCCGCCGTACGTCGAGCAGCGCGCCGGGATGCTCGGCCAGGATCTCGGCCCGGGCCGCCTCGCCCTTGGCGACCGTGCGAACGGCCATCACCACGTGGGCACCGGCCGCGGCCAGCCGCCGAGCGGTCTCCTTGCCGGTCCCGCTGTTGGCGCCGGTGACGACGGCGTACTTGCCGGTCTGATCGGGGACGTCGTACATGGTGCGCTCCTTAAGAGACTGCCGGTCTGTTGTCTTCGACGTTAACAGACCATCGGTCTGATGACAACAGACCGGTGGTCTGTAGACTGTGAGCATGACTTTCCAGCGAGCGCGCAGCGACGAGCAGCGGGCCGAACGCCGGCGGGCGATCCTGGCGACCGCGACCGCGATGCTGGCCGAGCAGCCGGTCGCCCAGCTCACGCTCAACGAGCTGGCCCGCCGCGTCGGCCTCGCGAAGTCGAACGTGCTGAACTACTTCGAGTCGCGCGAGGCCGTGCTGCTCGAGCTGATGAACACCGAGACGGCAGCCTGGTTGAACGATCTGGAAGCCGCGCTCGGCGCAGTCGACCCGGACCTCCCGGTGGCCGACCGCGCAGAGGCACTGGCCCAGGCGGTGGTGGCGACGATGACCGCGCGGCCGATGCTGTGCGAGCTCAACAGCGCACAGGCCGCCGTCCTGGAGCACAACGTCTCGACCGAGATCGCGCTGAACTACAAGCGGTCGACCATCGCGGGATACCGGCGGATGGTCGCGATGATCTCGGTCGCCGTACCGGAGCTCGGCGCGGAGGGCGCAGCGCGTTTCATCGCGGCCGCCGTGCTGCTGGCCGGGGCGATCTGGACGCACTCCCGGCCGTCGGCGGCCATCTTGGCGGCGTACGAGGCCGCGCCGGAGCTCTCCGCACTGCGGGTCGAGTTCGAGCCCGCACTGCGGAGCACCCTGGACGGCCTGCTGTTCGGACTGTTGCCTAGGGCAAGTAGTAGTTCGGGTTCGGAAGCTTGAACGTGCGGTCGGCGTACCCGCCCTTGAGGTCGCTGAACTGGTCGCCGAAGTTCGCGACGATGTCGTAGCCGAGCGACTCGATGTGCGCGCGGGTCGCCGACTTGTAGTGGATCGTCGTGCAGGAGCCGTTCGGGTCGGCCGCGCAGGCCGTCTTCAGGTACGCCGGGTAGTCGGCGACGGCCGGCTTGGTGAACAGGCCGTCCTCGCCGCCGCGCAGCGTGGTCGGCTTCGGGTAGCCCGCGTCGACGCCGACGCCGTCCGCGGTCAGGTTGCCGAGCGTCGCCTGCTCCTGCGCCGCACCGCGACCGGTCAGGAAGAACACGGCGTAGCCCTCACGCTCGGCCGTCTTCACCAGATCCACCATGCCCGGTACGGCGGGGAACTTCTGCTCGGTCACGAACTGCCCGTTGGTGGTCGGGTTGAACGCCCAGTTGCTGGCCAGCTCGTAGTTCCAGGTGGCCAGCGCGGTGTCGTCGACGTCGAGCAGGATCGCCTTCGTCCCGCGGGTGTGGTGCCGCGTCGAAATCCAGCGCTTGCCGTCGGCAGCGACCCCGCGGGCCTCCTTGGCGTAGTTGCTGTCCGCCGCGAACGTGCCGGTACCGAGCGGGTCGCCGTAGTAGTTGCGCAGCTGCTGCCGCAGGACGTCGATGTTGGTGACCTGCTTCTCGGTCCGCGGTGTCGACGTCTGGATCGCCGGCTGCTGCGCGGCGACGCCGGCCGAGTAGGCGACCCCTCCCGCGACGGACGCGATCGCAACAGCCGCGGCACCGACCAGCATCGGCCGGCGCCAGGAACGCTTGAACATGATGACCCTCTTCCAGGAATGGATTGCCTGCCAATGCAAACTAACCCCGCCGGCGCGGGTCCGGCGAAGGATGTGGGGTAAACCCGCACGCGATCCGGCAGGTGAGACACCCGGACGGCCGGCGGCGAACTGGTTTAGATTTCAGCTTCCGACAGGAGTCTTCTTAAGGATGGCTGATGACGTGCGTTGCTGAGGTGGCTCCGGCGCGGGCCCTGCGGCCGGCCAACTTCCGGTTGTACTTCGCGGCGCGGACGACCTCCTTGCTGGGGGACGCGATGATCCCCGTCGCGTTGTCGGTCGGCGTCCTGGACGCGGGGTACGGCGCGACCGGCGTCGGCTACGCGCTCGGCGCCTGGCTGGCGGCGGTGGCGTTGTGCATGCTGTTCGGCGGCGTGCTGGCCGACCGGTTCACCGCCCGGCGGATGATGGTGCTGGCCGACTTCGCGCGGTTCGCGCTGCAGGCGATCACCGCCGTCGCGTTCCTGGCCGGTTCGCCGTCGCTGGTGCTGATCGTGGTGCTGCAGTTCCTCAGCGGAGCGGCGACCGCGATGTTCCAGCCGGGTGTGGCGAGCATGGTGCCGCAGGTCGCCAACGACGTGCAGAAGGCCAACGGGACGCTGCGGATCGCGGAGTCGATGGCCGGCGTGCTCGGCCCGGCCCTGGCCGGTGTGCTGGTGAGCGTTTCGGGGCCCGCGGTCGTCTTCGCGATCTACGCGGCGACGTACGCCGTCAGCGGTCTGTGTCTGCTGGGCCTGAAGCTGGACACGGCGAAGGCCGCTGGCGGCGCATCCTTCGTCACGGAGCTGGTCGAGGGCTGGCAGGCCTTCCGGGCGCGGACCTGGCTGTGGTCGGTGATCGCGATCTTCGGCCTGTACGGCTGCTTCGTGGTCGGTACGTCGTTGCCGATCGGCGCCGAGCTCGTGATCGGACATCTCGACTCGACCGCGCTCGGACTCGGGCTGGCGGCGTTCGGCGCCGGTGGCGCGATCGGCGGCACGCTCGCGATTCGCTTCCGCCCGCGGCGTCCGCTGGCAGTCGGCGCGATCGGCTGGGCACTGTTCGCGATCTACCCGCTGGTCCCGGCGCTGCACCCGAACCTGACGGTCCTGATGATCGGCTGGTCGATCGCGGGCGCGGGCATCGCGTTCTGGTCGGTGCTCTGGTCGACCACCGTCCAGACCCAGGTCCCGCCCGAGCTGCTCAACCGCGTCTACGCGTACGACGTCGCCGGGTCGCTGGTCACGATGGCGCTCGGCCGGACCGTCGCGGGCCCGCTCGCGGGGGTCACGGGCGAGGTGCCGTTGATGGTGTTCGCCTCGATCCTCGGGCTGTTCTGCGCGGCGCTGCTGCTCGTCGTACCGGCTACTCGGCGGCTGCGGGTGCGGTGAACTTCTTGACGTAGCGGTGGCACGGGACGGCGATCGTGCCGCCGTCCACCGCGGCCTGGTAGTCGAACGGGCCGTCGTCGGTCCAGCCGGAGCGTTCGTAGAACCGGCGGGCACGACCGTTGCCGGTGGCAACTGCCAGCCAGGCGGCGGGGTGGCCGGCCTCGGCGACCTGTCGTTCGGCCTCGGTCAGCAGGACGCCGGCGATGCCCGAGCCTCGGTGGTCGGTCGAGACGTAGACCTGCTCGACCTCGTCGCCGGAGACGATCACGAACCCGGCGACGGCTTGCCCGACAGTGGCCACCGTCGTTTCCGCGACTCGTTCCGCCGCGCGGGTCCAGAAGGTGTCCTTGGTGCGGACAGCCGTCAGTTCCTCGGGGACGTTGCCGTCGTGGCCGTCGTGCCAGCCGGTGTACCAGATCGCGGCCACGGCGTCGGCGTCGGCAGGGGTGGCGGGGCGCAACCCGGCGCCGAGATCGTTGAGCATGCGCCCCACCGTCCCACCTACTGCGGGTCGTACGCCAGGTTCGGCCGCAGCCAGCGCTCGATCTCGGCCAGTTCCAGCCCGCGGCGCTTGGCGTAGTCCTCGACCTGGTCCTTGCCGAGCCGGCCGACGCTGAAGTACCGCGCGGACTCGCTGGCGAAGATCAGGCCGGAGACCGCGGCGGCCGGAGTCATCGCGTACGACTCGGTCAGGCCGAGGCCCAGCTTCTCGGCCTCGATCAGCTCGAACAGTTCCTTCTTCTCGCTGTGGTCCGGGCTCGCCGGGTACCCGAGCGCCGGCCGGATCCCGCGGAACCGCTCGGCGTGCAGGTCCGCCAGCACCGGCTCGACGTCCGGCTCGAACCAGGCCTTGCGAGCCTCCAGGTGGATCCACTCGGCGAACGCCTCGGCCAGCCGGTCGGCCAGCGCCTTGACCATGATCGCCCGGTAGTCGTCGTTCTTCGCCTCGTACGACGCCGCCAGCTCCTCGGCACCGTGGATCGCGACCCCGAAGCCACCGAGGTGGTCGCCGGCGGGTGCGATGTAGTCGGCCAGGCAGCGGTTGTGCCGGCCGGCCGGCTTCTCGGTCTGCTGCCGCAGCATCGGGAACGAGATGCCGCGGTCGTCCAGCACGATGTCGTCGCCCTCGCGGTGCGCGGGCCAGAACCCGTACGCGCCCTGCGCGGTGAACGACTTGTTCGCGATGATCTCGTCCAGCAGCGTGTTCGCGTCGTCGAACAGCTCCCGGGCGACCTCGTTCTCCAGGATCGCCGGGTACTTGCCCTTCAGCTCCCAGGCCAGGAACAGGAACTGCCAGTCGATCATCTCCCGCAGCGTCTCCAGGCTCGGCGTCTCCCGCCGCAGCCCGGTGAACGCGGGCACCGGCAGCTCGCCGTACTCGACCGGCTCGGCGTTGGCCCTGGCCTGCTCGATGGTCAGCAGGGGTGCGCGGTGCTTGTTCGCGTGCTGCTCGCGCAGCCGGTCCTGGTCCTCACGGTTGCTGATGTCAAGGGCCGCGGAACGGTCGTCGTCGAGCAGGTCGGAGACCACGCCGACCACCCGCGACGCGTCCAGCACGTGCACGGTGGTCCGGTCGTACGCCGGTGCGATCCGGACGGCGGTGTGCTGCTTCGACGTCGTCGCGCCACCAACCAGCAGGGGCAACTTCATCCCGCGCCGCTGCATCTCCTCGGCGACCGTGACCATCTCGTCCAGCGACGGGGTGATCAGCCCGGACAGGCCGACCGCGTCCGCGCCGACCTCGATCGCGGTGTCCAGGATCTTGCCGGCCGGGACCATCACGCCGAGGTCGATCACCTCGTAGTTGTTGCAGCCGAGCACCACGCCGACGATGTTCTTGCCGATGTCGTGCACGTCGCCCTTGACCGTGGCCAGCACGACCTTGCCCTGGCCGCGGACGTCCTCGGCGCGGCCTTCCTGGCGAGCCAGTTCCTTCTCGGCCTCCATGAACGGCTCCAGGTAGGCGACCGAGCGCTTCATCACCCGGGCGCTCTTCACCACCTGCGGCAGGAACATCTTGCCGGCCCCGAACAGGTCGCCGACGATCTTCATCCCGTCCATCAGCGGGCCCTCGATCACCTGCAGCGGCCGCGGGTACAGCAGGCGGGCCTCCTCGGTGTCGTCCTCGATGAAGTCCACGATGCCGTGCACGAGCGCGTGCGACAGCCGCTCCTGGACGGTGCCCTCGCGCCAGGACAGGTCGACCTCGCGCTGGGTCCCCTTGCCCTTCACGTTCTCGGCGAAGGCGACCAGGCGGTCGGTGGCGTCGTCGCGCCGGTTGAAGATGACGTCCTCGACCAGCTCGAGCAGGTCCTTCGGGATGTCCTCGTAGACCGCCAGCTGACCGGCGTTCACGATGCCCATGTCCAGGCCGACCTTGCCGGCGTGGTACAGGAACGACGAGTGCATCGCCTCGCGGACGATGTCGTTGCCGCGGAACGAGAACGACAGGTTCGAGATGCCGCCGCTGATGTGGACGCCCGGACAGCGCTGTTTGATCAGCGGCAGCGCCTCGATGAAGTTCAGCGCGTAGCCGTTGTGCTCGGACATGCCGGTCGCGACGGCCAGCACGTTCGGGTCGAAGATGATGTCCTCGGCCGGGAAGCCGATCCCGGTCAGCAGGTCGTACGCCCGGCCGCAGATGTCGACCTTGCGCTCGACGGTGTCGGCCTGGCCCTGCTCGTCGAAGGCCATCACCACCGCGCCGGCGCCGAAGTCCATGATCCGGCGGGCCCGCTCGAGGAACTCCTCCTCGCCCTCCTTGAGGCTGATCGAGTTGACCACGCCCTTGCCCTGCACGCACTTCAGGCCCGCCTCGAGCACGGTCCACTTCGAGCTGTCGATCATGATCGGGATCCGGGCCACCTCGGGCTCGGTCGCGATCAGGTTCAGGAACGTGGTCATCGCCTGCTCGCTGTCCAGCAGGTCGGCGTCCATGTTCACGTCCAGCAGGTTCGCGCCGCCGCGGACCTGCTCCAGCGCCACGTCGACCGCGGCCTGGTGGTTGCCGGACTCGATCAGCCGGCGGAACTTCGCCGAGCCGGTCACGTTGGTCCGCTCGCCGATCATCACGAAGCCGGTGTCGGCGCCGATCTTGAACGGCTCCAGCCCGCTGAACCGGGTCCGGGTCTCGGCCGGGGCCAGGTCGCGCGGCTTCTGGCCGCGGACCGACTCGGCGATCTTGGCGATGTGGGCTGGCGTCGTCCCGCAGCAGCCGCCGACGATGTTGACCAGGCCGGACTCGGCGAACTCGCCGATCATCCCGGCGGTCTCCTCGGGCGTCTCGTCGTACCCGCCGAAGGCGTTGGGCAGTCCGGCGTTCGGGTGCGAGGCGACGTAGGTGTCGGCGAACCGGGCCAGGTCGGCGACGTGCGGGCGCATCTCCCGCGCGCCGAGCGAGCAGTTCACGCCGACGACCAGCGGCTTGGCGTGCTCGATCGAGCTCCAGAACGCCTCGACGGTCTGGCCGGACAGCGTCCGCCCGCTCAGGTCGACGATCGTCACCGAGATCCACAGCGGCAGCTCGGGGGCGACCTCGCGGGCGGCGGCGATCGCGGCCTTGCAGTTCAGGGTGTCGAAGATCGTCTCGATCAGCAGCAGGTCGACGCCGCCGTCGCGCAGCGCGGCGATCTGCTCGGCGTACGCGTCCTTGACCTGCTCGAACGTCACCGCCCGGTACGACGGGTCCTCCACGCGCGGCGACAGCGACAGCGTGACGTTCAGCGGGCCGATCGAGCCGGCCACGAACTTGCCGCCGGCCTCGTCGGCGGCCTGGCGCGCCAACCGGGCGCCAGCCAGGTTCATCTCGCGGACCAGCGACTCCAGGCCGTAGTCGGCCTGGCCGATGCTGGTCGCGGTGAAGGTGTTGGTGGTGGTGATGTCGGCGCCGGCGTTCAGGTACTGCCGGTGGACGTCGAGGATGACGTCGGGCCGCATGATGTTGAGCAGGTCCGGGTCACCGGTGACGTCGTGGGTGTGGTCGACGAACCGGTCGCCCTTGTAGTCCTCGGGGGTCAGCTTCGCGCCCTGCAGCATCGTGCCCCACGCACCGTCCAGCACGGCGATGCGCTGGTCGAGCAGGTCTCGCAACGAGCTTGTGGTCACCCTTTGCCTCCAGAAGATTCCCGGAGGCGCCCTTGCAGTGGTAACTCAGGACGAGCGTGGCGGGCCTCCGGCCCGTTGCAGCGCCTCTCGGCCCAAGGGACGATCGTACTGGCGTTGAGCGCTCAGACCAGCACAAAATGTCCGGATATTGAGACTATCGTCCATTTTCCGTGATGAGGATCTGCAGGGCCGGTCCGTAGAGGTCCGCGATCAGCTCCGGATCGGCGCTCGCGGCGGGCCCGTCCTTCCGTACGGCGAGCAGCGCGCCGAGGCCGAGCAGGTGCGCGACGATCAGGTCGGCCCGGAGCTCCTTGTCGTCGCCGTCGAGACGATCGGCGAAGGCCTGGACGACCTGGTCGCGGAAGCGGTCCCGCATCATCGCCCGCTCGTCGCCCCCGCCTGCGGCGAACACGACCCGGACCAGCAGGTCGCTCTCGTTCTCGCGCCGCCAGCGGACCAGCGTGAGCACGGCATGCCTGCCCAGCGACTCGTTCGGCGCGGCCAGCAGGAGCTCACCCGCGTCACTGAAGTCGGCCACCACGTCGAACAGCTGGTCCTTGCCACCGAAGTGCTTGACGATCAACGACGCGCTGACGCCTGCGTCGGCGGCGATCCCCCGCAACGTCACCGCCGCGTACGGCTGCCGCGCGAACGCCCGCCGCGCGGCTTTGACGATCGCCTTCCGCCCGGCATCGTTCACGGCGTACTACCTGCTGGAGCTAATACTCGGACCGAGCGGCGGGCCGGGATCAGCAGGGCGAAGCCGACCGCGACCAACGCCGCCGCACCGGCGACCACGAAGACGATCAGGTACGCACCCAGCGTCGGGGCCGTGCGGCCGGCGTTCGTGGCCACCACCGTGGTCAGCACTGTCGCGACGACCGCGCTGCAGACGGCCTGGCCGATCGTGCGCATCAACGTGTTGAGGCCGTTCGCCGCGGCCGTTTCGGTCACCGGCACAGCATGCATGATCAGGGCGGGCAATGCCGAATACGCGACCGCGGTCCCGGCCGACACGACGGTCGCGCCGGCCACGATCGCGATCAGGTTCTGACTGGTGAACAACCGCACGACGTACCCGACCGCCATCACCGCCGCGGCGACCGCGAGCGTGAACCGCGGGCCGCGTGCGGCGGAGATCCGGGCCGACACGGGCGAGAGCAGGACCATCGCGACCCCACCCGGGAGCAGGCACAGACCGCTGACCACGATCGAGGCACCGAGCCCGTAGCCGGTCGAGGCGGGTTCCTGGACGAGCTGCGCGGTGGACAACGAGTTGGCGTAGAAGGCGAAGCCGATCAGCAACGCGGCCAGGTTCGTGAACAGGACCGCGGGTCGCGCGGAAACCCGCAGATCGACCAGCGGGCTCGTCGTACGGAGCTCGAAGAACGCCCACAGCGGCACGATCACCAGCGCACCGGCGAAGGTCGCGACCGTCGCGAGCGATCCCCAGCCCCACGCACTGCCCTTCGACACCGCGAGCAGCAGGCAGACCAGGAACGCGCTCAGCCCCAGAGCACCCAGTACGTCGAACCGCCCGCTGGTCCGCAGCTTCGACTCGGGCACGATCAGCAGCACGACGGCGATGTCGAGCAGGCCGAGCCCCGCGCAGATCCAGAACATCGTGTGCCAGTTGGCGTACTCGACCACCAGCGTCGCGGCCGGAATCCCGAACGCGGCGCCGACGCCGAGCGTCGAGCTCATGATCGCGATCGACGGGATCACCCGCTCGGCCGGCAGCTCGTCGCGCAGGATGCTGATGCCGAGCGGCACCACAGCGACGGCGGCCCCCTGGAACGCGCGCCCGGCCACCAGCACCGGCAACACCGAACTCGTTGCGCAGAGCAACGATCCGAGAACCATCGAGACCAGCGCGACCAGCAGCACCCGGCGCTTGCCGTACATGTCACCGGCCCGTCCGAGCAGCGGCGTGAAGACCGCACCGGTCAGCAACGCGACCGTCACCAGCCAGCTGACATCGGCGGGCTTGCTGTGCGTCAGGCCGGGCAGCTCGGGCAGCAGCGGTACGACGATGGTCTGCATCACCGAGACGAGCACGCCGCAGGACGCGAGGGCGGACAGGATCAGGCGGGGATGGGCGGTGGGCCGGACGGTCACTCTCGGGGTCCTCACTGGGGGCAGAGGAGAAACGTTCACCTCCAGGGTAAACAAGTGTTCACCATCGAGGCGACCCGGTTCCGCCTGGCGGCCGGTGGCCCGCCGAACCACGCCCGAAATGGCCCGTGCCCCTGGGCCGCCGCGTCCCTACTGTGGCGGGGTGACCGATCACCGACTGAATCCCCCGTCACTACTGCGAGGTCCCCGATGAGCCGGATCTTCCTGGCCGGCGCGACCGGAGCCGTCGGCCGCCAGTTGCTCCCGAAGCTGGTCGCCGACGGGCACCAGGTGACCGCACTGACCCGCCGTACGGCGGACGCAGCACGACTGTGGGCCCAGGGAGTCGAGGCGGTGGTCGGAGACGTGTTCGACGCCGACGGGCTGCGGACGGCGGTCGCCGCCGCCGAGCCCGAGGTCGTGATGCACCAGCTGACCGATCTCGGCGGCCTCGACTTCGCGGCGAACGCGCGGATCCGGAAGGCCGGGACGCGCAACCTCGTCGACGCGGCGCTGGCGGCCGGCGTACGGCGAATGGTCGTGCAGAGCATCGCGTGGGTCTACGAACCCGGCGCTGAACCGGCCGACGAGCGAACACCGCTCGATCTGGCGGCGCAGTCGGAGACCCGGCGTGGGACGGTCGAGTCGGTGGCGACGATGGAGGAGCTCGCGGCGAAGCTGCCGGAGTGGGTGGTGCTTCGGTACGGCCTGCTCTACGGCCCCGGGACCTGGTACTCACCCGGCGGGCTGATGACCGAGCCCGGGAAGCTGGTGGCCAACGCTGACGTGAGCAGCTTCCTGCACGTCGAGGACGCGGCGGGCGCTGCGGTCGAGGCGCTCGCGTGGCCGACCGGTGTGGTCAACGTGATGGACGACGTACCGGCTCCGGCCAGCGAGTGGGCGCCGGCGTTCGCGCGGGCCATGGGTTCGCCGGTGCCGGAGGTCGTCGAGGGGGAACGGAACGGTTGGGCTCGGGGAGCCGACAACTCCTTTGCTCGTGAGGACCTGGAGTGGACTCCGCTGCACAGGTCCTGGCGAGACGGGTTCGCGCAGACAGCAGCCGGGCCCGGCGGCGCCTGAGGGGGGAGGCGCCGGGCCGGGCCCGGTTTGTTCGGTCCGCTGGGTGGGGGGCGTCAGCGGACCGGTCCGGTGGTCAGTTCGATGTCGGCGGTGTGCTTCTGACCGGTCTGGTCGATCCAGGTGACGGAGACCTTGTCCCCCGGGTGATGCTGGTTGAGCGCGGTGGCGAGCGTCTCGGGTGAGTCGACCGTCTTACCGCCGAGGGCGGTGATCACGTCGCCGGCGGACAGACCCGCCTCGTCCGCCTTGCCGTTCGCGATCACGTCGTTGACGACCGCGCCCTGGGCGCCGTCGTTCAGGACGGTGATGCCGAGCATCGGGGAGTTGCCGATGTGGACGTCGGCCGAGGACTGACCGGCCTCGATCTGGTCGGCGATCGCCATCGCCTGGTTGATCGGGATCGCGAAGCCCTGGGTCTGGCCGGCGCCGTTGCCCTGGTCGCCCTGGCCGTTGCCCTGCTGGCCCTGACCGTCACCCTGGCCCTGATCGCCCTGGCCCTGGCCGTCGCCGAACCCACCGCCGAACCCGCCGAACCCCGGGTCGTTGCCGAAGCCAGGAGCCGTCGGGTCGAAGGCCGTCTGCCCGGGCGTGCTCTGGTTGCCGTTGCTCCCGGAGCCGGCGGTGTCGACGCCGATCACCTCGCCGGCCGAGTTCGCCAGCGGGCCGCCGGAGTCGCCGGCCTGGATGTTCGCGTCGGTCGCGATCAGACCGGTCAGGTTCTCCGGGTTCTGCCCCGACTCGTCGGTCGCCGTGATCGCCTGGTTCAGCGCGGTCACCTCACCGGCCGCGTAGCTCGGCGTACCGCCCTTGCCGCCGGCGTTGCCGATCCCGACCACGTCGTCGCCAACCTTGACCGACGAGGAGTCGCCGATCTTCGCCGTCTCCAGCCCGGAGGCGTCCTTCAGCTTCAGGACGGCGATGTCGTGGTCGTCGTCGTACCCGACGACGCCGGCCTGGTACGTCTTGCCGTTCCCGACGTCGACCACGCTGATCTGCGTCGCGCCCTGGACGACGTGGTGGTTGGTCAGCACCTCACCGTCCGGCGTCAGCACGATCCCGGTCCCGGCGGCGCGCGCTCCCTCGAACCCGAGCACGGTGTTGACGTTCACCAGTCCGGGCGACACCTTCGCGGCGACGCCGGACGGGCTGAGCACCTGGGCCAGCTGCGAGGACTTCGTGACGTGCTGGTCGATGCCCCACGCCACCGACCCGCCCACCAGCGCGGCGGCCAGACCCAACGCGCCGATCATCGCCGGCACCCGGCGGCGCCGCTTCGGCGGCTGCGGCTGGTACGGCGGCTGCCACGGCCCCGGCTGCGGGTACCCGTACGACACGTAGCCGTGCGGCGGGTAACCCTGCTGCTGCTGATTGTGCTGCCCCTGCTGGTCCATCGTCCCTGCGCCTCCTCAGGCTGTTCCTTCCTGAGATCGAGTAGACCTCGCGGACCTGAGAACGCCATCGGACCAACAGAGGAATCACCTGAGAATCCGGTGTGCCCCACAACACACGCCGACGGCAACTACTCCGGCCGCCGAGCCGGCCGAACCAGGAAGTCCTCCAGCAGCGCGTTCACCTCGACCGGGTTCTCCAGCGCGGCGAGATGAGCGGTCTTCTCCAGTACGGCGAACCTCGCGCCCGGGATCGCGTCGGCCATCGCTTTCGTCTCCGCGACCGGGAACGTCGCGTCCTCCCGCCCGGCCACGACCAGCACCGGAGCCGCGATCGAACCGAACAGCTCGCGCTGGTCGGGCCGGCGCGGGACCACGCTCGTCACCGCGTGCCGCACCGAGGCGACGTCGGCCCGCGATGCCAACTCGTTGACGTAGGCAACAACTGCGGGACGCTCGCCCTTGCTGGTCGGCCCCAGGAACGCATCGCGGACCGGCCCCACCAACGGCCCGCGCATCCCGCCCAGCAGTCGCGCGGTGGCGACCAGCAGCGGGTACTCGACCTTGTGCCGCAAGCCCGCGGGGGAAGCGGTCGCGTTCATCAGCACCGCGCGATCGACCCGGTCCGGGTGCAGCGCGGCGAACGTGCCGCCGATCATCCCGCCCCACGAGTTGCCGACCAGGTGCGCCCGGTCGATGCCCAGGGCATCGAGAATCTGCACCACCACCTGGGCGCACTCGGTGAAGCTGAACCCCCGCGTCAACGGGCTGCTGCCACCGTGCCCCGGCGGATCCACGAGTACGACGCGGAACCGGTCAACGAAGTACTCCGCCTGTGCGTCCCACAGCGTCCCGTCCATCAGCAGGCTCGGCCAGCACACCATCGCCGGGCCGTCGCCCCCGACCCGGAGCCGAATCCGCCCGAGCACCGTCTCGACGTACTGGTCCTCCATGCGAGGGACCCTAAGCCCCGGCCAGGCGCGCCGCTACCGAACGGGCATGGTCGGCGACTTCAGGTGGCGAGACGACCTCGAAGGCCCAGCCCAGCAACCCCATGTGGAGGACGAGCTCGTCCAGGGAGTTCGAGCCGGTCCGCACCAGGCAGGTCGACTCGTCGACGGCCTCCACGGTGGCCACCGACGACGCCAGCCGGTCGGCCACCTCGACAGCAGGCGCCTGCATCCGGAAGACGGCTTGGTAGCGATAGCCACCCGAAGCGATCCCGGCGCCGACCAAGGAGAGCTCGGGTACCTCGCGCGGCGTGAACCGCGGCCCGGTCGGGATCCGCGGCGTCATCCGGTCGAGCCGATAGGTCCGCCAGTCCTCGCGATCGAGATCCCATGCGGTCAGGTACCAGCGCCGTCCGGTGTGCACGAGCCGATGCGGCTCGGTCGTCCGCACACTCGCCGTACCGTCGTGCGACTGGTAGTCGAAGCGCAGCCGCTGATGATCCCGGCACACCGCGGCCACGGCCAGCAGCACCTCCGGGTCGACCACAGCACCCTGAGCAGCCGGTACGGCGACCGACTGCAGCAGGCGGACCCGATGCCGCAGCCGCGACGGCAGCACCTGTTCCAGCTTGGTCAGCGCGCGCACCGACGACTCCTCCAGCCCGGCCACTCCCCCGGCCGCCGAGCCGCGCAGCCCGATCGCCACAGCGACAGCCTCTTCGTCGTCCAGCAGCAACGGCGGCAGCGACGCCCCGGCTCCGAGTCGGTAGCCCGCGACGCCGGGAACCGCTTCGACCGGGTAGCCGAGGTTGCGCAGCTTGTCGACGTCCCGCCGGACCGTCCGGACGCCGACGCCCAGCTCGCCGGCCAGCGTCGTACCCGACCAGTCGCGCGGAGTCTGCAACAGGGAGAGCAGCTTGAGCAGCCGCGCCGAGGTTTCCAGCATGTCCGGAAGTCTGCCACCCAGCTAGGACCGAAGCTGTCCTAACTGGTTGGAAGACTCGACGACATGACGATCACACCGTTCCGCATCGACGTTCCGCAGACCACGCTCGACGACCTGCAGCGCCGGCTCACCGACGCCCGGCTGCCCGCGCCGCTGCCGGGCGACGACTGGGACACCGGCGTACCGGTCAGCTGGCTGAGCGAGCTGGTCGACTACTGGCGTACCGAGTACGACTGGCGCAAGGTCGAGCAGCAGCTCAACGAGTTCCCGCAGTACACGACCGAGATCGACGGTCAGCAGATCCACTTCCTGCACGTCCGATCGGCCGAGGCGGACGCGTTGCCGCTGGTGCTGACCCACGGCTGGCCCGGCTCGTTCGTCGAGTTCGTCGACCTGATCGGTCCGCTGACCGACCCGGTCGCGCACGGCGGCAAGGGCGAGGACGCCTTCCACGTGGTCGTTCCGTCGCTCCCGGGCTTCGGCTACTCCACGCCGATCTCGAGCAACGGCTGGACGATCGAGCGGACCGCGCGGGCGTGGGCCGAGCTGATGAGCCGGCTGGGGTACCAGCGGTACGGCGTACAGGGTGGTGACCTTGGTGGAGCCGTGTCGCCGGCTGTCGCCCGGGTGGATCGCGACCGCGTCGTCGGCGTGCACGTGAACGGCGGGCCTTCGCTGCCGCCGTACCCGCTGCCGGACGAGGAGCTCGCGACGCTGACGCCGCTGGAGCAGGACCGGGTCGCCCGGGTCGGCGAGTTCATGCAGGAGCAGTTCGGCTACATCGCGATCCAGTCGACCCGGCCGCAGGCGCTGGCGTACGGGCTCGTCGACTCACCGGTCGGGCAGCTGGCCTGGATCATGGACAAGTTCCGCGAGTGGACCTACCCGCGGACGACGCTGCCGGACCAGATCATCAGCCGGGACAAGCTGCTCACCAACGTGATGATCTACTGGCTGACCGGCTCGGCCGGAAGTTCGGCGTACGTCGGCTACGCGGGGGGCGGCACCTGGGGCCCGAAGCTGGAGAACTCCGGTGTCCCGACCGCCGCGATCGTCTTCGCGCACGACGTCTCCGTCCGGCGGTACGCCGAGGAGGAGCACACGATCGTGCGCTGGACCGACGTCGACCAGGGCGGCCACTTCGCCGCCCTGGAGGAGCCGGAGCTCCTGCTCGCCGACGTCAGGGAGTTCTTCAGGACCGTTCGAGGATGACGATCGGGATCTCGCGGTCGGTGCGGGTCGTGTAGGTGTCGTAGTCCGGCCACACCTCGACCATCTGCGGCCAGATCCGGGCCCGCTCCTCGGCCGTGGCGACCCGGGCGTGCGCGGCGAACCGGTCACCCTTGATCTGCACCTTCACGTCCGGGTTGGCCTGCAGGTTGTGGAACCAGCCCGGGTGCACCGGGGCGCCGCCCTTGGACGCCACGATCGCGTAGCCCTCGTCCACCTGGCGGTAGATCAGCGCGTTCTTGCGCTCCTCGCCGGACTTCGCGCCGATCGTGGTCAGCACCAGGATCGTCGCGCCGTGATCGCCCCACTCGTAACCGGTCGCACCGTCGGTGTCCTCGTACGCCTTCACGTGCGCGTCGCCGTACAGCTGCTCAGCCATGCCATCTCCTTGCTTACGCGGGTATAACGCGCTCAACCATAAGCCCGGGGAGAAGATTCCCGGACTCAGCGGCGCGGCGGGACCGGCACCCGCATCAGGTCGGCAGCGATCACGACCTCGCCGTCGAACTCCGCCCGCGCCTCCTCCTCGAACGGCTTCATGTCGGTGTAGCGCTGCGAGAAGTGCGTCAGCACCAGCGTCCGCACGCCGCACTCCTGCGCGACGCGAGCGGCCTGCCGGGCGGTCAGGTGCCCGAAGTTGCGGGCCAGCGTCGCCTCCGTGGACAGGTACGTCGACTCGATCACCAGCAGGTCCGCGCCGTCGGCCAGCCGGAAGACGCCCTCGCACAACCGCGTGTCCATCACGAACGCGAACCGCTGCCCGCGCCGCGGCTCGCTGACCTGCTCGATCGTCACCGTGCGACCGTCGACCACCAGCGACCCGGCCGCCTGCAGGCGACCGACCGCGGGACCACTCACGCCGTACGCCGCCAACTGCTCCGGCAGCATGCGGCGGCCGTCGGGCTCGATCAGTTGGTACCCGAAGGCCTCGACCGGGTGCTCGAGCCGTCGTACCCAGAGCTGCCCGAACGAGCCGACCGACAGCAGGCCTTCCTCGTCGATCGGCTCCTCGCGCAGCTCGGCCCGCTCGAAGAACGACGCCGCGTACCGGAGCCGCGTGAAGTACTCCTGCCCGGACGCCGGGTAGTGCGCGTGCACCGGATGCGGCACGCCGTCGAGCGACAGCCGTTGCACCACGCCCGGTACGCCGAGGCAGTGGTCGCCGTGGAAGTGCGTGACGCACAACCGCGTGATCGCGCCGGCCGCGACCCCGGCGTACAGCATCTGCCGCTGGGTGCCCTCGCCCGGATCGAACAGGAACCCCTCGGAGTCCCACCGCAGGAAGTAGCCGTTCTGGTTCCGCTCTCGCGACGCCACCTGGCTGCCGGTGCCCAGCACAACTAGTTCGCGCACGCCCTCACAGTAGTGCGAACGCCTTCAGGAAGATCTCGACGTGCTGCGTCTGCCAGATCAACGGCGGACGGATCTTGAGCACCTGACCACCAGGACCGGTCGTGCCGACCAGTACGCCGAGGTCGCGCAGCCGCTCGGCCAGGTCGGCCGCGGTGACCCCGGCCTCGTCGGGGATCTCGACGCCGACCATCAGCCCCTGACCGCGCACGCGAGCGGCCGGGTGGATCGAGGGTGCGAGCTCGGCCAGCCCCGCGGCCAGCTGAGCGCCGACCTCGCCGGAGCGCGCGACCAGGTCCGACTCCTCGATCACGTCGAGCACCGTGTTGGCCGCGACGCAGGAAACCGGGTTGCCGCCGAAGGTGCTGAAGAACTCGTCCACGCCGGCGAACTGCTCGGCGATCTCGCGCCGGGTGATCAGCGCGGCGACCGGGTGCCCGTTGCCCATCGGCTTGCCGAGCGTGACGAAGTCCGGCGTCAGCCCGTAGTCCTCGAACCGCCACAGGTGCCGCCCGCCACGACCGAACCCGGCCTGCACCTCGTCGGCGAGGAACAGCCCACCGGCCGCGTGGACCTCGTCCTGCAGCCCGCGCATGAACTCGCCGGTCGGCGTCAGGATGCCCGCGCTGCTGAACACCGAGTCGACCGCGAGCAGCGCGACGTCGTGACCCTGCAGTTGCTCGCGTCCTTCGCGAACCCGCTGCCTGGCGTCCTGCTCGGTCGGCTGCCGCCCGTCGGCGTCGACCCGCGGCGCCTCGAACGTCCCGACGTGCGCCGGTCGCGCGGACGGCGGGTACGTGTTGGTCGAGAACGCCGTCGTCGCCTCACTGACGCCGTGGTACGCGAGGTCCGCGGCCATCGCCCCGGACCGCCCGGTGACGATCCGCGCCATCCGCCAGGCCAGGTCGTTGGCCTCGCTGCCGGAGTTCATGAACACGCAGGTGTCCAGGCCGTCCGGCATCGACGCGGTCAGCCGCTCGGCCAGCTCGATCGCGTGCGGGTGCAGGTACCGCGAGTGCACGTTCAGTACGGCGGACTGCCGCGCGATCGCCTGCACCACGGCGGGATGCGCGTGCCCGACGACCGGAACGTTGTTGTAGGCATCGAGGTACCGCTTGCCGTCGGCCCCTTCGATCCAGGCGCCTTCGGCCCGGACCACCTGCAGCGGCTTGCGGTAGAACAGCGGCGACAACGTCCGCCCACCGAACACCGAGTCCCGCCGCGCGAGCAGCGCGGCGGGATCTCCCGCAACAGCCACCCGCGACGTGCCACAGATCCGGTGGAACCGGTCCGCCAGCTCCCGCGGATCCAGGTCGGCCCACAGGTCGAGCACATGCCAACTGCCCGCCACGAGACTGGTCAGGTACTCCTCGTTCCCCGGGTACAGCGGCGCCCGCCAGGCCGAGATCAGTGTGCTCGCCGCGCACCGCGCGAGCACCAGCTCACCGATCAGCTCGACCTCCTCCGGCTCCAGCGGAAGCACCCGCTGGTACGCGTCGAGGAACTCCCGCGCGGCAGGCCACGGGTCGTCGGACTCGCGCAGCAACGAGGTCAGGCTGATCGCCAGGTCCGCGACCCGTGCGGTGTGGTGCATGTCGCCGAAGTCGATCACCCCGTCGATCCCGTCGGCTCCGAGCAGCACGTTGCTCAACGTCACGTCACCGTGCAGGACGAAGCCGGGCAGCCTGTCCGTTGCCGCAGGCAAGGATTCGAAGCGGTCGAGCAGCCGCTGCATCGGCGCCCGGCGACGCTCGTCGGGCAGGCGTTCGGCGTACGGACGAAGCGACGAGACGATCCGCGGATCCCAGTCCAGGCGGCGGTGCGCGGCCGGGTCACCGAAGCCCTGCAGGGCTTTGACCAACCGGGCGCAGACCGTGCCGAACGAGGACGCGAACCAGCTCGGCAGCCGGACCAGGTCGCCGACCTGACCGGGCATCACCGTCATCAGCCGGGAAAGGTGCTGGCGGCCGTCCCCGGCCTCCGCCAGGACGACCGAGCTGCCGTCGAGCGCCGCGAGCAGCCGCGGGATCGGGAGGCCGGGATCGGTCTCCTCGACGTGCCGCATCGCCGCGCTCTCCATCGCGATCTGCGCCGGGTCGTCGCCGGTGTTGGAGATCTTCAGCACCAGCTCGCGCACGTCGTCGGCCACGGCCAGGAAGTTGCGGTCGCGCTCGCTGCGCAGCATCCGCAGCTCCGCGCTGATCCCGTACGCCGACCGCAGCAGCTCCGTCGCCGCGGCGATGTCCACCTCGGGCGGATCCTCGATCATGCTCGGCGTCTGCCCGGCCGCTGTCGTCACACTCGCTCCTTCACGCCGCCGGCGCCGCTGAACACCAACGGCGTCCGCGCCTGCGCTGTCTCGAAGTCTCCGGCGGCGTTCCGCCGGAGGAACTGATCGTGTCCCGGCTGGACGAAGTCCGCCAGAGCGGCGACCCGCGCGATCGACGCGTTCGCCTGCTCCGGATCGGTCGGCCGCCCGGACGCCTGGCCGGACCGCAGCACGTCCAGCGTCGGTACGGCGTCGCCGGTCAGGACGACGGTCCCCTCGTCGGTGGCAACGGTGAGCCCGATCGATCCGGGCGTGTGTCCGGGCAGCTCGATCACGCGGACGCCGGGCAGCACTTCCTCGCCCTCGGCGGTCTCGCTGATCGTCAGCCCGGCCAGCACCGAGCTCGTCCAGCGCGGTGTGTGCGGCCCGGCCGGGTTCGCCAGGAACGTCAGCTCGGCGGGATGCACGAGCACCCGGCTCTGATCGAACAGGTCGATGTTCTGGATGTGGTCCCAGTGCCCGTGCGACAGCACGACGGTGTCGATGTCGGCGGGCTCGAGGCCTCGCTCGGCCAGCACCCGACGCAGAGCCCGGCGCCGGCCGACGTGCCCGAAGTCGAACACCAGGCGCCGGCCCTCGCTCTCGACCAGCACGATCGAGCAGAACGCCGGATTGCCCTGGTCGGTCGACAACGAGTAGCCGTTGAGCAGAGCGGTCACGGTCGGCATCGGGTCTCCTGGTCGAGGTGGAGCAGCAGCGCCCCGCGGTGTATGAGCACGCGGCGCGGGGCGCTGCTGGTCTTGGTGGCTCTGGTCAGCCCAGCGCCGTGACGAGCGTGCTCGCCGAGATGTTGCCGCCGCAGGACACGACCGCGACGCGCTTGCCCTCCAGCTCGGTACGCCGGGCGCGCGCGGCGGCGAACGCCATCGCGGCCGAGCCCTCGATCAGCTGGTGCTCGGTGTCGATCACCATCCGCAGCGCGGCGGCGATCGCGTCCTCGCTGACCAGCACCCAGTCGTCCACCAGCTCGCGGCACAGCGGGAACGTGATGCTGCCCGGTTCGACGCTGCCCGCCGTACCGTCGGAGAGGCTCTCCTGCGGCTCGACCTGGACGATCTCCCCGGCCACCATCGATGCCGCCATCGGCGCCTCGCGGACCGGCGACGCGCCGATCACCTGCAGGCCCGGCCGGTGCTTCTTCAGCACCGACGCGATTCCGCTGACCAGTCCACCGCCGCCGACTGCGACGACGACCGCGTCCAGCTGCTCACCGGCCAGCTGTTCGAGGATCTCCACCCCGACCGTGCCCTGCCCGGCGATCGTGTCCGGGTCGTTGTACGGCGACACGTAGACGAGCTCGTGCTCAGCGGCGTACGCCCGGGCCTTCGGCTCCAGTACGCCGGAGTCGAACCCCTCGGCCCGCAGCTCCAGCCCGAACCGGCGCAGCGCGGCGACCTTGCCCGGCGCCGCGTTCTCCGGCAGGTAGACGATGCCGCGACCGCCCAGCGTCGCGAGCGCGTTGCCGACCCCGAGCCCGTGGTTGCCGGTCGACGCCGTGACCACGCCGCGCTCGCGCTGCTCGTCGGTCAGCGTGAGGATCTTCGCCATCGACCCGCGCGCCTTGAACGACCCGGTGCGCTGCTGGTGCTCGCACTTGACCAGCACCTCGGCCCCGAGCTCCTCGCTGAACGCGTCGTAGCGGACCAGCGGCGTGACCGGCAGGTGCTTGCGGAGCTTCGGCGCGACCCGCTCGGACCGGGCCGCGATCTCGGCCGGGGTCGGTGCAGCGATCGGTGCTTCGGTCATGCGGATCTCCCTGTCTGGACGGTGGTTGCGGCCTGGATTCGGTTCAGCCGCGACCGGCGAGGACGGCGGTCGGCGCCGGGACGTCCGGCCGGTCCTCGGGGCCCGGGCCGTCGTACAGGTTCCAGGGCACCTGCTGGTAGCTGTTGCTGCACGGCAGGCCCGGGGTGAGCCGGTAGCTGCCGGTGGTCAGGTCGACCAGGCTGGACACGATCGTCTCGTTGCGGTCGAGCTCGTGGCGGCGCGGGTCGGAGTGCTCGCAGACGGCGTTCGGGTGGCCGAAGTGGTCGCTCATCGTGGCCTGGACGATCCGCGCGACCGCTTCCTCGCTGGTCCCGTCGGCGCGGAGCCGGGCCAGGCCTTCCTCGACCCGCGGCAACCGGTAGAGCGAGTCGACCGAGAACGGCTTGTAGCTGTCGTTGACCTGCTCGGGGACGAACGACTGGAAGTGGTTGCCGTGCACGAGCAGCCCGTCGGTCGGGTACATCCAGTTGTTGCGGCCGGGCGTGGTCTCGATGTCGATCGCGAAGCCGTCCCGGTGGGTGAGCAGCAGGTTGCTGGACAGGCTCTGCTTGGCGTCGAAGATGACCTGCAACGCGTCGTGGAAGTCCCAGCACTCCAGCACCGTACGACGAACGACCGTGCCCGGAATGCCCGCGCCCGGACCGAACCCGGCACCGAGGCCGTTGGCGTTCAGCGCGATCCCGGCCGAGTTCGCGCCGTGGCGCGCGACCTGGCCGGCCTCGACGTGGCCGATGATCGTGGGCTTGCCGGGCTGCGTGATCCGCAGGACGACGACGGTGTCGGCGACGCCGGAGTACAGGTCCCAGTTCTGGCCGGCGTACACGCGGCCGAGCGGGTTGGCGGCCGGCAGCAGCGCGAACGACGTACAACCGTCGTCGTCGTTGTTGTTCGTCGCGGTGCCGAACACGTCGCCGCGGAGCAGCTCGCCGCGCACGTTCAGCGTGAGGATCTCCTCCAGGCTGCGGTTCGCGCCGAGCGCGATCCCGCGGATCTCCTCGAGCAGGTCAGGTGCGAAGCCCTCGATCAGCGGCACCCACTGCGTCGACCGGGCGGTCACCTCGGCCCACGGCAGGCCGGTCTTGCGCGCCACCGACTCGGAGTAGAAGGCGAGCGAGCGCTCGATCGGCGCGCGGGCGGCCTCGCCGTACTGGGTGCCCCGCTCCCGCGGGGCGGCCGCGGTGAGGTCGATGGTCTGCAACTGCGTCACGCGCTTGACTCCATTCGTTACAAGATCTGCATTTACCGTAGTGTCTATTACAACGCCTGGCAATGGCCTAGCGGCTGGCCACGGCTCCGCGGTCGCCGTCCGACAGGTGCGCGACGGTGATGCCGCTCTCGGTCAGCGTCCGCGTCACCGCGCGGCCGCCGTACACCCAGTAGATGGTCATCTCGTCGTCGCCCACGTTGATGAAGTGGTGCGGTACGCCGGCCGGCACCCACGTCGCGTCACCGGCCTTCAGCTCGACCCGCTCGCCGCCGATCACCGCGACCGCACTGCCGCGCAGGATCAGCACCGACTCCTCCACGTTGTGGGAGTGCAGCGGGATCTGCGTGCCGACCTTGAAGGTCGTCGTCCCGGTGGTCACGCCATTGTGGGCACTGTTCCAGCTCCCGACGTACGGCGTGGTGACGACCCCGTTGCCGCGGTCGAAGACGTCCGTCTCGTCCGGCCTGATCACGAGACACTCCGACTCCGGCGTGGTCGCCGGGCCCACCCAGACCGTCTTGACGTTCATGAACTCCCGCATGCCGTGCGGCCCGAGCTCCCGGCCGTACCCGGACCGCTTGATCCCGCCGAACGGCAAGCGGGCGTCCGAGGCGACCATCCCGTTGACGAAGACCGCGCCGGCGTCGAGCTGACGGCTGTAGTGCTCGGCCTTCACGGGATCGCTGGTCCACAGCGCCGCGCCGAGTCCGAACTCGGTCTGGTTCGCGAGGCGGATCGCCTCGTCGGCGTTCGCGGCGCGAGTGATCGCCGCGAGCGGGCCGAACGTCTCCTCGTCGAACGCGGCCATCCCCGGTACGACGTGGTCGAGCACCGTCGGCTGGTAGTAGTAGCCGGGGCGGTCGACCGACGCGCCGCCCCGCAGCAGCTTGGCCCCGGCCTCGACCGAGCGGCGGGTCTGCTCGTGCAGCGTGACGCGGAGATCAGCACGCGCCAGCGGGCCGATGGTGGTTTCGGCGTCGAGTGGATCGCCGACGACCAGGCGATCGGTCGCCGCGCAGAACGCGTCGACGAACTCGTCCGCGACCGCCTCCTCGACGATGAACCGCTTCGCGTTGACGCAGCTCTGCCCGACGTTGATGAACCGCGCCTTCACCGCGGTCTCGGCCGCGGCCTGGACGTCGGCGTCGGCCAGGACGACGAACGGGTCGGAACCGCCCAGCTCGAGCACCTGCTTCTTCAGCGCGGCGCCGGCCTGGGCCGCGATGACCGTGCCGACCTCGGTCGACCCGGTGAACGTGACGGCGGCGATCCGGTCGTCGGCGATCAGCTCGGCGACCTTCCCGGTCTCGACCAGGAGGACCTGGACCAGGCCTTCCGGCGTACCGGCGGCGTGGAGCACGGCGGCGATCGCGAGCGCGGACTGCGGGACGGAGTTGGCGTGCTTGAGCACGATTCCGTTGCCGGCGGCAAGCGCCGGGGCGGCGAACCGGAAGAACTGCCAGAACGGGTAGTTCCACGGCATCACCGCGAGCACGACACCGAGCGGGTCGTAGACGATCCGGCTCTGGCTCGCGCTGCTGCGAACCGGCTCGTCGGCCAGGAAGCCGATCGCGTTGGTCGCGTAGTACTCGCACGTGATCGCGCACTTCTCGATCTCGGCGCGTGCCTCGGTCAGCGGCTTGCCCATCTCCTGGGAGATCAGCAGGGCGAGGTCCGTGGACTTGCCCCGCAGGGTCTTCGCGATCCGGCGGAGCAGTTCGGTGCGTTCACCGATGGGGGTCTGACGCCAGGCACTTTGCGCTGTGGTCGCAGTGGTCAGGCGCTCGTCGACCGACTGGTCGGAGTCGGGCTCGAACGAGGCCAACTGCTCGCCGGTGGCCGGGTTGACGGAACGGATCATCTCAGAGCTCTCCTGCCTTCAGACGCTGCAGTACGTAGGGCAGGACGCCGCCGTGCCGGTAGTACTCGGACTCCCGCGGGGTGTCCAGGCGGATCCGCAGCCGGTAGCTGCGGCCGCCGGACTCGACGGTCGCGAACCCGTCGTCGCCGAGGGTGATGTCGATCGGGTGCTCGCCGGTCAGGTCGTCGCCTTCGCCGGGCTGGAACTCGAGCGGGAGGATGCCCATCCCGACGAGGTTGGAGCGGTGGATCCGCTCGAAGGACTGGGCGAGGACAGCTCGTACGCCGAGGAGCGCCGGTCCTTTCGCCGCCCAGTCGCGGGACGAGCCGGTGCCGTAGTCCTTGCCCGCGACAACGACCACGGGCGTGTTGTCCGCTCGGTACGCTTCGGCGGCGTCGTACACGGACAGCAGCTCGCCGTCCTTGGTGGTGAAGCCGCCCTCCCGTCCTTTGGCCAGCGCGTTGCGGAGCCTCAGGTTGGCGAACGCGCCGCGCATCATCACCAGGTGGTTGCCGCGCCGGGACGCGTAGGTGTTGAGCTCCTTGACGCCCAGCTCGCGCAAGTACCTTCCGGCCACGCTGTCCGGAGGGATCGCTCCGGCCGGCGACAGGTGGTCGGTGGTCACCGAGTCGCCCAACCTCACGAGGGCCCGGGCGTTTCTCAGATCGCCCGGTGCTTTCGTTTCCAGCCACGGAGGTCGCCGCAGGTAGGTCGACTCGTCTTCCCAGCGGTAGGTCTCGCTCGGTTCGACGTCGAGGTTCTTCCACCGCGCGTCGCCGGCGAACACGTCGGCGTACGCGCTGGTGAACATCTCCGGCCTGAGCGCACTCTGGATCACCGCGTCGATCTCCGCCTGGGTCGGCCAGAGATCCTTCAGGTAGACGCCGTCCGCGATCGGCTCGCTCGTGAGGTCGATCCCGAGCCGTCCCGCCAGCGCGTACGCGACGACGAGCGGCGGGGACGCCAAGTAGTTCTGCCGGACATCGGGCTGGATCCTGCTCTCGAAGTTCCGGTTCCCCGAGAGCACGGCGGCCACCGAGAGGTTCTCGCTCCTGACCTTCTCGGCCACGCCGTCGGCCAGCCCACCGGACGCCCCGATGCACGTCATGCACCCGAAGCCGGCGAGGTGGAAGCCCAGCTTCTCGAGGTACGGCGTGAGCCCGGCCGCGGCGTAGTAGTCCATCACCACGCGGGACCCAGGCGAGAGCGTGGTCTTCACCCAGGGCTTGGTCTCCAGGCCGAGTTCCACCGCCTTCTTCGCCACCAGCCCGGCGGCGACCATCACGCTGGGGTTGGAGGTGTTGGTGCAAGAGGTGATCGCCGCGATCACCACGGAGTCATCAGAAAGTCCTTCTACCGATGACTTTCCGGAGGCCACCTCGGACAGCGGGATGCGCTGGTTCGGGCGGTTCGGGCCGGCGATCGAGGCAACCACGTCGCCCAGGTCGATCGTCAGCTCCTCGTCGTACAGAAGTTGTGTGGTGTCGTGCCAAAGACCCTGTTCCTTGGCGTAGTTCTCGACGAGGTCGACGTGATCCCGGCCTGTGAAGCGGAGATACTCCAGCGTCTGCTCGTCGATCGGGAACCACGCCACCGTCGACCCGAACTCCGGGCTCATGTTCGCGATCGTCGCCCGATCCGGCACCGGCAGCTCGGCCAGCGCAGGACCGTGGAACTCGACGAGCTTCCCCACGACCCCGTGCGCCCGCAGCCGCTCGGTGATCGTCAGCACCAGATCCGTCGCTGTCGACCCCGCCTGCAGCGCACCGACCAGGCGAACGCCGACCACCTTCGGAATCACCATCGAGATCGACTGCCCGAGCATCGCCGCCTCGGCCTCGATCCCGCCGATCCCCCAGCCCAGCACGCCCAGCCCGTTCACCATCGTCGTGTGCGAGTCGGTCCCCAGGCACAGATCCGGGAACGCCTGCCCGTCGCGCACCTCGACCACCCGCGCGAGCTTCTCCAGGTTGACCTGGTGCATGATCCCCGCCCCCGGCGGCACCACCTTCAACCGCTCGAACGCCTGCTGCCCCCACCGCAGGAACCGGTACCGCTCCCCGTTCCGCCGGTACTCCAGCTCGACGTTCCGCTCCAGCGCGTCCGGCCGCCCGAACACATCGGCGATCACCGAGTGATCCACCACCAACTCGGCCGGCACCAACGCATCCACCCGCGCCGGATCCCCACCGAGCTCCACCATCGCGTCCCGCATCGCCGCCAGATCGGCCAGCACGGGAACGCCGTTGGTGTCGTGCAGGAACACCCGCGACGGATACACCTCAATCTCACCGGTTGCCCCCGGCACCCAGTTCACGAGCCCGTCACTGGCGGTCCCGTGCCGCAGGGCGTTCTCCAGCAGGATCCGCAGCGTCCGCGGCAGATGATCGGGCGCCGACCACCGCAAAGGTTGGTAATCGGGAGCGATCATCAGACCGCTCCGGCCGATCCGCCGGTACTCGCGTCAGCGACAGCGGAGCCAGCCGATGCCGCGGCGACAGACTCGCTCACGCTCGCATTCGCGGCGGCGAAGCCAGCCGCTTCGGGGGCCGCTCCGCTTTCCCCACCCCCACTCACGATCGCCTTGGCGACGGCGGAGCCGAACTCCGCCGTACCGGCGGTGCCGCCGAGGTCTCGGGTGCAAACTCCCGAGCGGATCGTGGTGAAGAGTGCCTCGTCGACCAGCTGGGCGGCCTTGGTCGCGGCGGGGTCGTCGCAGCGGCGGCCGAGCCAGTCGAGCAGCATGCCGCCGGAGCCGATCATCGCGGTCGGGTTGGCCAGGTCGCGCCCGGCGATGTCCGGGGCGGAGCCGTGCGCCGCCTGCGCCATCGCGCGTTCGGCCGACGCGTTCACCGACGGCGCGATGCCGAGCGACCCGGCCAGCTCGCCCGCGAGGTCGGACAGGATGTCGCCGAACATGTTCTCCGTCACGAGGACGTCGAAGTCGGCGGCCCGGCGTACCAGGTGCACGGTCATCGCGTCGATGTGGAAGTCGTCGACCTCGACCTCGGGGTACTCCGCCGCGATCTCCCGGCAGATCGCGAGGAACATCCCGGTCGACACCCGCAGCACGTTCGCCTTGTGCACCACGGTCAGGTGCTTGCGCCGCCGCTTCGCCAGCTCGAACGCCTCCCGCGCGATCCGCTCGATCGCAGGCCGGGTGAAGACCCCCATCGCAATCGCGACGTCCTTGGTCGGCATGTACTCACCCGTGCCGGCGAACGTGTTGCGGTCGGCGTAGAACCCCTCGGTGTTCTCCCGCACCACCACCAGGTCGGTGCCACGGTCGTCGAACGACCGGGCCGGCCGGATGTTCGCGTACAGGTCGAAGTGCTTGCGGATCGCACCGCTCGGGTTCAGCTCGGAGCGGTGCGGTTCCGGGTACGCCGCGCTGTCGTGCGGGCCGAGCAGCCAGCCGTCGAGCTCACCCAGGGTCTCCAGCGTCGCGGGCGGCAGCGCGCTGCCGTGCGTCTCGATCGCCGCGGCGCCCAGCGGCAACGTGACCCACTCGATCGGAGCGGCGCCGGCCGCGGCGACGGCCGCGTCCATCACCTCGACCGCGGCCGGGACGATCTCCGGGCCGATGCCGTCGCCGAGCAGGATGCCGAGCCGGTAGCTGCGGGGGGTGGGGTTCACGCTGGGTTCCTCTCCGAGGTGGTGGCGCCTACTGTGCTTCGTTATAACCTGATGCGTCAAGAGATCGACTGAGCTGATCTCACCCGTTGGAATCGTGGGTTATTCTCAGGATTCTCGTTATAACGAGCTGCGCAAGTAGGCTTGCGATAAGTTTGAGCCCCGGTCGGAGGGAGGTGCGATGGACGAGCAGAACGGGAGCCGCCCGACCAAGGCGGAGGCTGCGTACGGGCTGGTCCGCGCGCGGATCCTGAGCGGCGAGCTGGTCGCCGGCGCGGTGATCCAGCAGGGCGCGCTGGCCCGCGACCTGGGCATCAGTACGACGCCGCTGCGCGAGGCGCTGCGCCGGTTGATGAGCGACGGGCTCGTCGAGCTCGACGCGCATCGCGACGCCCGCGTGACCGCGCTGACCGCCGAGGAGGCGCGCGACCTCCTGGAGATCCGCCGCTCACTCGATCCGCTGGCCGCGGGGCTCGCCGCCGAGCGCCGTACGCGGGCCGAGCTGGACGCCATCCGGGCGACGGCCGCCGAGTTGCTGCCCCTGCGAGCCGACCCGGCGTCGTACGAGCTGGACACGCACCGGCGCTTCCACGCCGCGATCTACCAGGCGTCCCACAACCACCTGCTCATCCAGACCCTGGACGGCCTGTGGGACAAGGCCGATCGCTACCGCCGCCTCGCCCTGGAGAACGGCCGCTCCGAGGAAGACCTGGAACGCACCCGCGCCGACCACCACGCCCTGGTCGAAGCCATCGCCGCCCGCGACAGCGAGACCGCGGCCGCCGTCATGCTCGCCCACGTGGACGCCAGCCTCGGCGCCCGAGCCGCCTCCCGCCTCACCACGTCAGAAGACACCCATGTCTGATGCCCTCTGGACCGGCTACCGGTTCCGTGAAGTCGACGCCGACGGCTGGTCGACCTTCTGGCGCCTCGACCCTCGCGGCCAGGCGCCCGGCCTGCACGACTGGCACGGCCGCCCCGACCGTCCCGGCCACCGGCTGTGGTCCCGCGCCGCGACGCCGGCCGGCGTACGAGCCTCCTGGCGTACCACGGCAACCGAAGTACGCCTCGAGATCCGAGCCGCCCTCGGCATCTACACCAAACTCGCGCCGGTCGACTTCCTCGTCGACGGCGAGCTGTACCGGCGGTGCCAGCTGGAGACCGGCGAACAGCAACTCACCGTCGACCTCCCCGGCACCGAGGTCGACCTGACCATCTGGCTCCCCCAATCCGGCGCCATCGACGTACGGGCTGTCGACTTCACCGGCGAGGCCATCCCCTCACCGCCGACGGGCCCCCGCTGGCTCACGTACGGCAGCTCGATCACCCAGTGCACCGGCGCCTACGGCCCCTCCGAAACCTGGCCGGCCTTGGTCGCCCGCCGCCACGGCTGGGACCTGACCGCGATGGGCTTCGCCGGCGAGTGCCACCTCGACCCGATCGCCGCCCGCACCATCCGCGACACTCCCGCCCGCCTGATCTCCCTCTGCCTGGGCATCAACATCTACGGCGGCGCCACCTTCAGCGGCCGCACCCTCCCCGGCCAGGTCGAGTCCTTCCTCCACACCGTCCGCGACGGCCACCCGCACACCCCGATCGTCGTGATCACCCCGATCGTGGCCCCCGAGCACGAAGGCAAACCCAACGAGGTAGGCCTCACCCTCGACGACGTCCGAGCCTGCGTCGAACTGGGCGCCCGCTCCCTGGCCGATCCCGACCTCCAACTGATCGACGGCCGCACAGTCCTCACCCCCGAAGAAGCCAAGGCCCTGTACGCCGACGACCTCCACCCCGGCCCCGAGGGTTACCGCCTCATCGCCGACCGCCTGGCCCCGCTGCTCACGCTCCCTCTCTGAGCACCCGGTCCAGCACGACGGCAAACCCTTCAGCCGCACTCCCGAACCCACCGTGGTCCCCCGGAAACACCACCGCCGTCTGCCCCAACCCCGCAGCCAAAGCCACCGCCGCCCGCCCCGGCGGCTCAGCCGCCGACAGGTCCCCGACCCCCACCACCACCCGCACGTGGCGCAGTCGCTCGAGCTCAACCCGGTACCGCCCGAACGACGGCACCTCGTACCCGATGAAGAACCCGAAGTTCTCCTGCATCCGCCCCTGAACCTCGGCATCCGGCTCAGCAATGGACCCCGGCCCCAGCTCGTCCCCTTCAGCCGCAGCCGTCTCCTCACCACCGAACCCAGCATTGAACACTTCCAGCGCAGCCCACGGCCCCTCCGCCTGAAACGTCCTCTCCACGTCGTCCATCAACGTGCTCCAGTGCGCGTGATCCGGCAGCAGATGAAACAACGGCGGCTCATGCGCCACCACCGTCCGCACCAGCTCCGGCCACCGAGCCGCCAAGTCGAGCGCAATCATCGCCCCCGAGCTGTTCCCGAACACCTCAGCCCGCTCCCCCGGAGAAACGACCTCCAACAACCGCCGAGCATCCTCGGCATGAGTCTCGATCGTCTGCGCCTCCGGTTCCCCGTCCAACGGACTCCGGGAGTTCCCCCGCCGGTCGTACGTCACCACCGTGTACCGCTCAGCAAACACCTCCGCCAACGGCGCAAACGCCTCCGCGTCGTACACACCCCCGCAGACGAACAGCAAGACCGGCCCGTCCCCACGCACCTCGTAGTACAACTCCGCACCAGGAACCGCCAACACGTCACTCCGCACAACAACCTCCACACCTAGGACACCCGAACACTCCCCAGTCGAAGCCGAGGACGGTTTCTTGCGGTCTGTTCTTCTTCTGGTTCGAACGCGAACGGGGTGTCCGGCCGGTTGGCTGGACACCCCGTTCGTGGGTTGTGCCGGTCAGTTCAGGCTCGTGCCCAGGGCCTGCCAGTCGAGGACCGGGGCGGCGAGGTCGCGGATGGTGGCGAGGAGGCCGAGGCGGGCCGCCTTGACCTCCGGGTCCTCGGCCATCACCAGGATCTCCTCGAAGAAGTTGGTGATCGGCTCGACCAGGACGCTCGCCGCGGGGACGAACTCGGCCAGCGTCGTCGGGGCCGGGGTGACCTTCTGGACGGCCTCGTGCAGGACGACCTCCGCGGGCTCGGTCAGCTTGCTCGGGTCGTACGTCGGGGCGGTGTCCGGCGGGACGATCCGGCGGGCGCGCTGGAGTACGGCGACCAGCTCGGCGAAGCCGTCCGTCGCGACCTGGCGCTGGAGCTCGGCCAGGGTCTCGTCGGCGGTGGCCGGCGCCTCCGCCAGCGGGAGGACCGCGGCGACCTGGAGGTGGTCGTCGCCGCGGTCGATCAGCTGCTGCTCGTACCGGCGTACGGAGAACTCCGACACCTCGGCCAGCGAATCGGCCGGTACGTCGATGCCCTGGGCACCGATCTGCTCGGCGGCCGCCGCCAGACCCACGGGCAGCGTGATCGCCCGCAGCTGCGGGTGCTCGCGCAGGATCGCGACCACACCGGCCGCGGCCCGGCGCAGCGCGAACGGATCGGAGCTCCCGGTCGGCTTCGCGCCGACCGCGAACAGCCCGGCCAGCAGGTCGAACCGGTCGGCCAGCGCGAGCAGCGCACCCGGAATCGTCGCGGGGACTGGATCACCGGCCGAGCGCGGCAGCTCCATGTCGTACAGCGCCTGCGCGACCGCCTCGGTCTCACCGGCGCGACGCGCGTACTCGCGCGCCATCGTCCCGGCCAGGCTGGTCAGCTCGACGACCATCTGCGAACCGAGGTCGAACTTCGCCAGCTCGGCGGCACGGTTCAGGGTGGCCAGGTCGTCGCCGCTCAGCTCGACAACAGAGGCCAGCGACTGCGCGATCCGACCGATCCGGCCGGCCCGCTGCGCCATCGAGCCGAGCTTCTGCTCGAAGGCCAGCTTGTCCAACTCGCCCTTCATCGTCTCCGGCGTGGTCTGCAGATCGGCCCGCCAGAAGAAGCTGGCGTCCTCGTACCGGGCGCGCAGGACGCCTTCGTTGCCGGCCCGGACGACGTCCGGCTTGACCGCACCGTTGGCTACGGCAACGAAGTGCGGGAGGAGCTTGCCGTCGGCGCCACGCACCGGCAGGTAGCGCTGGTGCTTGCGCATCACCGTGGTCAGGATCTCGGCCGGCAGGTCCAGGTACGCCGGTTCGAACCCACCGAGGATCGCGGTCGGCTCCTCGACCAGGTTGACGATCTGGTCGATCAGCGCCGACTCGCCCTCGACGTCGACGCTGCCACCGACCGTTGCCGCCAACTCCTGCGCGGCCTCGACGATCTGCGCACGCCGGCGAGCCGGGTCGGCCTCGATGCCGTGGATCCGGAGCAGGTCCAGGTACCCCTCGGCGGCCGCGATCTCGACGGTCGGCTGGGCCGCCGTCCGGTGCACGCGGGTGACGCGCCCGGCGGTGAGCGTCGACGCGGCGACCGGGACGACCTGGTCACCGAGCAGCGCGACCAGCCAGCGCACCGGCCGGGTGAACGACAGCTTGGAGTCGTTCCAGCGCATGTTCTTGTCCGAGCGCAGACCGGTGACGATCTCACTCAGTACGCCGCTCAGCACCTCGGCGGCACCGCGGCCCGGGTCGGGCTTGGTCACCGCGACGTACGTGACACCGTCGACGTCCAGCTCGTGCAGCTCGGACGCGTCCACGCCCTGGCCGCGGGCGAACCCGGCCGCCGCCTTCGTAACGTTGCCCTCGGCATCGAATGCCGCGGCCTTCTTCGGGCCGCGGGCAACCTTCTCGGCGTCCGGCTCGAACGCCTGCACCTCGGTGACGAAGGCCACGACGCGCCGCGGCGTCGCGTACGTGGTCACCTTGCCGTGGCCGAGCCGCGTCGCGGCCAGTTTCTCGGTGAGGGCCTTGCGCACCGACTCGGCGGTCTTCGCGACCTCCGACGGCGGCATCTCCTCGGTACCGATCTCGAACAGCAGCTGACGGGTCCCGGTGACCTTCGGGAACTCGGTCGGCACCGGCGCCGCGGCCGGCAGCTCGGCCTGGCCCAGCGGGTACTCCAGCTCGGTCCGCCGTTCGGCCCACAGCTGCGCGACCTCGCGCGCCAGCGTGCGCATCCGGCCGAACGCCTTCGCGCGTTCCGTCGTACTGACCGCGCCGCGGGCGTCGAGCACGTTGAAGGTGTGCGAGCAGCGCAGCACGTTGATGTGCGCCGGCACCGGCAGGCGCGCGTCGAGCATCCGGCGCGCTTCCGCGGCGTACTCCTCGAAGAGCCGCTTCTGCGACTCCACGTCGGCGTCGTCGAGGTAGTACCGGCTCATCTCGTACTCGGCCTGGCCGAACGCCTCGCCGTACGAGATGCCCGGCGCGTAGGCGATGTCCTTGAAGTGCGAGACGCCCTGCAGCGCCATCATGATCCGCTCGATGCCGTAGGTGATCTCCACCGACACCGGGTCCAGCGTCATCCCGCCGGCCTGCTGGAAGTAGGTGAACTGGGTGATCTCCAGGCCGTCCAGCCAGACCTCCCAGCCGAGTCCCCAGGAACCGGTCGCCGGGTTGGCCCAGTTGTCCTCGACGAACCGCACGTCGTGGGCGTGGATGTCGATGCCGAGCACTTCCAGGCTGGCCAGGAACAGTTCCTGTGGGTTGCCCGGATCCGGCTTGAGCACGACCTGGAACTGGGTGTGCGTCTGCAGGCGGTTCGGGTTCTCGCCGTAGCGGCTGTCGTCGGGGCGCACACTCGGCTCGACGTACGCGACCCGCCACGGCTCGGGACCCAGCACCCGCAGGATGGTGGCCGGGTTCAGCGTGCCGGCTCCCACCTCGGTGTTGAACGGCTGCACCACCATGCAGCCCCGGTCGGTCCAGTACTTCGTCAGCGCGAGCAGCGCGTCCTGCATGGTGAGCACGACAACAACCTCGGGTTCGGTATGGGGATCTCAAGACCCTGATGGCCGGGCTCGCCACCGGGATCGACCTCCGAAGTCTATTAGCCCCCACCGCGTGCTCGCGCCACGCGTCACCGACCGACCACCCAGCGCCTCCGGAGCGCCGCCCGGGCGTTCGGACTAGGTGATCTCGTGGAGGTGGGACTCGACCCAGGTGCGGAGGGAAGCCAGCGGGACGGAGACGCTGTGGCCGAGGTCGGTCAGGGAGTACTCGACGTGGAGCGGTACGGCGGGGAAGATCTCGCGGTGCAGGAAGCCGGCGTCCTCCAGGCGGCGCAGGGTCTGGGTGAGGACCTTGGGGCTGATGCCTTCGAGGCGGCGCTGGAGCTCGCCGAAGCGGAGCGGGCCGGACTCGAGGGCACCGATCGCGAGGGCGGCCCACTTGTTCGCGAGCAGGTCGAGGACGTCGCGGCACGGGCACTGGGCGGCGTACACGTCGTGCTTGTCGTGCTGGCCGGTGGCACAGCTGGCGGTCATCGAACCCTCCGTCGCGGTAGTACTTCCCGATGGATAGTAGCAGTCCTTGCGGGAAAGTACGGTCCAGAAGATAGCTTCCGGCGTCAGGAACCAGGACGGTGGAAGGAGCGGGATGAGGGCGATCAGCCAGGACGAGTTCGGTGGGCCGGAGGTGCTGCGGCTCGTCGAGGTGGAGCGGCCGGAGCCGTTGCCGACCGAGGTGCTCGTACGGGTGCACGCGGCCGGGGTGAACCCGGTCGACCACAAGACCCGCGAGGGCAGCGGGATGGCCGGCGTACTCGGCAAGCCGCCGTTCGTGCTCGGGTGGGACGTCGCGGGCGTCGTCGAGCAGGTCGGGCACGGGGTGCACACGCTGGAGGTCGGCGACGAGGTCTACGGGATGCCGTGGTTCCCGCGGGCGGCGTCGGCGTACGCCGAGTACGTCACCGCGCCGTCGCGGCAGTTCGCGCGCAAGCCGGCGAACTTGTCGTACGCCGAGGCGGCGGCGCTGCCGCTGGCCGGGCTGACCGCGTGGCAGATCCTCACCGCGGCCGCGCACGTCGAGGCGGGTCAGCGGGTGCTGATCACGGCGGCCGCGGGTGGCGTCGGGCATCTGGCGGTGCAGTTCGCGAAGCACCTCGGGGCGTACGTCGTCGGTACGGCGAGCGCCGGGAAGCACGAGTGGCTGCGCGGGCTCGGCGCGGATGAACTGGTCGACTACCAGAGCACTGCGGTTGATGAGGTCGTGTCGGAGCTGGATGTGGTGGTCGATCTGATCGGGAGCGAGACGACGCTGGATCAGGCGATCAAGGTGCTGAAGCCGGGTGGGCGGTTGGTCGCCGTACCGTCTGGGACGTCGGCGGACTTGGTCGAGAAGGCGCGGGCTGCTGGGGTGCATGCCACTGGCTTCCTGGTCGAGCCGGACGGGCACGCGCTCGGGGAGATCGCGCGGCTGGTCGAGGCCGGGGCGGTGAAGGTGGAGGTCGAGCAGGTGTACCCGCTCGCGGAGGCCGCCGAGGCGCAGCAGCGGATGGCGTCGGGGCGGACGAGGGGGAAGCTGGTGCTCGACACGATCAACTAGCCGCGAGAGTCGCGGCGGCGCTGCTCGGGCGACTTACACCGTGGGTGTGTGAATGAGCGCCGAACAGGTGTTGGAGTCCGGGCGGCTCTCCGGCCGATGGTCGAGGCATGAGACTTCGGATCGCGAGCTGCTACGGGCTGACCGGCGTACTGAATGCGGCGTGGGGGGCGACGCTGCCGGCGACCGACGCCCGGCTCGATCTGGGGGCCGGGCGGCTCGGCGTACTGCTGATGGCTTTGGCCGTTGGCGCTTTGGTCGCGATGCCGCTGGCCGGGCGGGCGGCTGATCGGTGGGGCGCGCGCCGGTTGCTGGTGTGGACGCTACGGGCGGCCGCGCCGGCGCCGGTGTTGTTCGCGGCGGCACCCTCGGGTGAGGTGCTGATCGGTACGGCGATCGTGTTCGGGGTGTTGTCGGGTGGGCTGAATGTGGCGCTGAGCCTGCAGGCGGTGGAGGTCGAGCGCGCGAGTGGACGGCCGGTGATGGCCGGGATGCATGGGACGTGGACGTTGGGGGCTGTGCTCGGCGGGGCGCTGGTGACCGCGGGGCTTCAGGCTGGGTTGAGCGTGCAGCTGGTGCTGGTGCTCTTCGCAACCGTGCTGGTGGTCGCGGGTGTTGCGATCAGTCGAAACCTGCCGAGCACGAGCCGAGCGCACGACGGATCGGAGGCTGAGCTGCAAAGCGACGAGCCGGCCGAGCGGCGCCAGGTCGGTCTGGTGGTGGGCCTCGGGGTCGTCGGGGCGGCGGCGCTCCTGACCGAAGGCGCGGCGACGGACTGGGCCGGCGTTCACGCGACCCGGGTGCTGGGTGCCGATCCGGCGGTCGGGTCGCTCGTCTACACCGCCTTCTTCGTCGCGATGACGGTCGTGCGGTTCATCGGCGATCCGGTACGGGCCCGGCTCGGGGCGACGGCGACCATCCGGTACGCCGGGGCAACGGCGACGCTCGGCTACGGGCTGGTGCTGCTGGCGAGCGTGATCGGGACCGCTCGCGTCGGTACGGCGATGGCTGGGTGGATCCTGGCCGGCGCCGGAATGGCGGTCGTGTGGCCGGTGGTGGTGAGCGCGCTCGGCAGCTCCGGGGCGTCTGGGCGGCGGCTGTCGACAGTGACGACGATCAGCTACGGCGGTGGGCTGGTCGGGCCCGCGCTGATCGGGGCTGTCGCCGGGCAGGCCGGGCTGCCGGTCGCGCTGCTGATCCCGGGAGCGCTCGCGGTGGTGGTGGCGGGCGCGGCTCCCGTCGTACTGGCTCGGTGTCTGGCGGTGGTAGGTGAGGACCGGGCTGCGGAGGGTGGTTCGAGAGGTGGCGGCTCTGACGCGGAGGGCTGTGATGAGACTGGGAGACCTCCGGCGTGGGTGCGCGGCCGGAGTATGTGAAGCTGGAGGCGACCGGCGCGTCCTGTGTGAACGGCTGCGCACCGGGCACAGGTGAAGGAATCACGCCGCCCCGCGTGGTGACTTGACCTCAACCGTGGTTGAAGTTTCAAGCTGGTGTAGCTGCCACAGGACATCGGAATACCGGCCCCCGCGCGGGCCCTGACGAAGGAGCAGAGTTGACCACGTACACGCTTCCCGACCTTTCCTACGACTACGGCGCACTGGCGCCGCACATCGCCGGGGAGATCATGGAGCTGCACCACTCCAAGCACCACGCGACCTACGTGAAGGGTCTGAACGACACGCTCGAGAAGCTGGCCGCGGCCCGCGAGAGCGGTGACTTCGGTTCGATCGTCGGGCTGGAGAAGACCCTCGCCTTCAACCTGGGCGGGCACGTCAACCACTCGATCTTCTGGAAGAACCTGTCCCCGGAGGGTGGCGACAAGCCGGACGGTGAGCTGGCGGCCGCGATCGACGAGTCGTTCGGCTCGTTCGACGCGTTCCAGGCGCACTTCACCGCGGCGGCGACCACCATCCAGGGGTCCGGCTGGGCCATCCTCGGCTGGGACGCGCTGCAGGGTCAGCTGCTGATCCACCAACTGTACGACCAGCAGGGCAACCTGCCGGCCGGCCAGATCCCGCTGGTGATGCTGGACATGTGGGAGCACGCCTTCTACCTGCAGTACAAGAACGTCAAGCCGGACTACGTCAAGGCGTGGTGGAACGTGGTGAACTGGGCCGACGCCCAGGCCCGCTTCGACGCCGCCCGCACCAACGCCGGCGGCCTGATCACCGTCGGCTAGCCGAAACACCTGCAGCGTCCGGAGCACACGGCTCCGGACGCACCGCAGGTCATCTCTGCCCGCGCCCCGACGCCAGTCGGTCGACCGCTTTCTCGATGCGGTTGGCGCGGGTTTCCGGTTTCTTGGCCTCTTCGATGCCGAGGACGAACCAGCGGCGTTGACTGTAGGAGAGTGTCTCGAAGAAGGTCTTGGCCTTCGGGCTGGCCGCCAGAGCTTCGGCGAAGTCTGCTGGTACGGCGACCTCGCGGGGTGCTGTGTCCAGCTCCAGCGTGACCTCGACCTCGTCACCACCTTGAACGCCCGCGGCGGCCCGGTTCTCGGCGCTGACGCCGACCATGTACGCGCCGCCCATCACCGCGACCGTGCTGCGGTAGGTGTGGCTGCCGATCGTCACCTGCACGGCCGGCTTCTTGCCTGCGCCGAAGGACTGGACGATCTCCGGCGGCACCTCGATGCCGACCTTCGTCGTCCCGATCAGGACCGTCCGGAACTTCATCCGAAGAACTCCTTCAGCGCGGCAGCCATCACGGCCGGGTCGACGTTGTGCTCCTGCCCGTCGAGCGTACGGTGACTGCCGTCCGACAGCCCGGCGACGACCGCCTGGTTGCCGTCGACCATCCACTGCCACGACGCCCCGCCGGTGAGCACCCGCGTCGGCACGCTCACCTTGGCGACCGCGTCGACCGATACCGAGTAGTCGCCCATCACCGTCGCGTCGTACGCGAGCGTGTGCGCGATCGCCTCCTGCGCCGGCCACCACGGCGACGCCTTCGCCATCTCCACGAACTCCGGCGGCAGCCCCACGATCTCGGCCATGAAGTACTCCGCCGCCGCGTCCCGCCGCCCGGCCGCGACGAAGTCCCGGAAGATCTCGGCGGTGTTCGCGGGCGGCCGCGGCCGGCCGCCTTCGAGGATGTACGGCGGCTCCCACAGCGCCAGCCGCGAGACCGGCCGCCCGGACGCCGTCGCCAGCAACGCCAGCGCCGCGCCGGACGACGTACCGTACAAGCACGCCGATCCGCCGGCCGCCGCGAAGATCGCGTCGAGGTCCTCGAACTCCCGCTCGACGGCGTACTCGGCCGCGTCGCCGGAGTCGCCGCGGCCGCGGCGGTCGTAGTTGTACACGGTGAAGTTCTCCGCCAGCAGCGCGGCCAGCGGCGCGTTCGACATCCGGTCGACCGAGCCTCCGCAAACCAGAACCACCGCGGATCCCGCGCCGAGCCGGTCGTAGGCGATCGTCGTACCGTCGGCCGAGGTGACCTTGTCCATGGGTGTTCTCCTAGCGCTCATCGGGCCGCGATCTCGGCCTCACACCACTGCGTCGAACACGTCGGCCCGAGATCGACACGATCCCGGAGAAAGTTTCAGCAGGCGGCGGCGCGGTCCAGCAGCAGCGCTCGCTCCCGCTCGTTCCGGGTCAGCGAGGCGGCCCGCTCGAACTCCGCGCGCGCCTCCTCCAGCCGCCCGAGCTTGAACAGTAGATCGCCTCGCACGCTCGGCAGCAGGTGGTAGTCCTTCAGCGCCGGCTCGTCGAGCAGCGCGTCCACCGCGATCAGCCCGTTCTCCGGCCCGAACGCCATCGAGATCGCGACCGCGCGGTTCAGCTCGACGACGGGCGACGGCACGACAGCAGCCAGTACGGCGTACAGGCCGGCGATCCGCGCCCAGTCGGTGTCGTCGGCCTCGGCGGCTCGCGCATGACAGGCGGCGATGGCTGCCTGCAACAGGTACGGACCGGGCTCACCGCCCAGGGCCCAAGCGCGGTCGATGCTCTCCAGGCCGCGGCGGATCAGCAGGCGGTCCCAGCGGCGGCGGTCCTGGTCCAGCAGCAGCACCGGCTCACCGTTCGGACCGACGCGGGCCTTGGAACGCGACGACTGCAGCTCCATCAATGCGAGCAGGCCGTGCACCTCGGGCTCCTGCGGCATCAGCTGGGCGAGCAGCCGGCCGAGCCGGATCGCCTCGTTGCACAGCGTCGGGCGCATCCAGTCGTCGCCCGCGGTCGCGGAGTAGCCCTCGTTGTAGATCAGGTAGACGACCTCGAGCACGGATCCGAGGCGGCTCAACAGCTCGTCGCCGGTCGGGACCTCGAAGCCGACCTCGGCTTTGGCCAGGTTCTTCTTCGCGCGGACGATCCGCTGCGCGATCGTTGCCTCGGGCGCCAGGAACGCGCGGGCGATCTCGTCGGTCTTCAGCCCGCCGAGCAGCCGCAGCGTCAGGCTGACCCGCGCGTCGGTGGTGATCACCGGGTGGCACGCGGTGAACACCAGCCGCAGCAGGTCGTCCTCGATGGTGTCCTCGAGGATCGCCTCGACGTCGTCCTCGACCGACTCACCGTCGATCTCCAGCTCGTGCCCCATCTCGGCGAGCTTGCGCTGGTAGGTCTCCTTGCGCCGGATCAGGTCGATCGCGCGGCGTTTGGCGATCGCCATCAACCAGGCGCCGGGGTTCCGCGGCACGCCGGACTCCGGCCACTGCTCGAGCGCCGCGACCAGCGCGTCCTGCGCCAACTCCTCGGCCAGCCCGACGTCGCGCACGATCCGCGCCACCCCCGCCACGATCCTGGCCGACTCGATCCGCCAGACCGCGTCAATCGCCCCGTGCGTGTCCGTCACCGTCACCCGACCGATAGAACAGCACCCACAGGGTCAGAGCAAGCCGGTACGCCGGGTGAGCGGGCACGACGGGCTCGCCGGTACGACGGGCTTGCCGGTACGGCGGGCTCGCCGGTACGACGGGCTCTCGCCTGCCCGCCTGCGGATCCTGTTCGCCGATGAACCGACCGGCAACCCGCGGCCCGCTTCACCGGCGTACCGGCGTACCGGAAATGTTTTGTACGGGTGTGTCGATCTGTTGGTGACCCGGTCGACGTGAGAGTAAGTGATCGTCCGACGAACGAGGGAGTGGCAGCAGATGCGTTTCATGATCATCAACAAGGCCGACGAAGCCAGCGAGGCCGGGCGGATGGTGAGTGACGAGGTGGCCGCGAATGTCGGCGCGCTGGTCGAGGATCTGTCCAAGGCCGGTGTGCTGCTGGTGGCTGAGGGGGTGCACCGCAGTGCGCTTGGCGCGCGGGTGAAGGTGAGCGGGGGCAAGCGCACGGTCACCGACGGGCCGTTCGCCGAGACCAAGGAGCTGATCGGCGGCATCATCATCGTCGACGTGCGCAGCAAGGACGAGGCGATCGAGTGGGCCGCGCGGCTTGCCGAGGCTCTGGACGACGAGGTCGAGGTCCGGCGGGTCGTCGACGAGGCCGACTTCGGCCCGGACTCGGACCTGTTCAACTGACCGTCAGTACGCCCTTGGTCAGCTCGTAGAGTCGCTGGGCGTCCGCGGGATCGAAGGTCGGCAGCGACGGATCGACCGGCTTGTCGAGTGCGCGCAGGATGAGGCGCTCGGCGGGCTGGTCGTCCATCAGGGCGATGGTGCCGCGGATGCTGTCCTCGGGGGACTTGGCGAAGACCTTGCCGAGCGCCCGAGCCAGCGTCCGATGGGGCTGCGGCAGGTGGTTGGTGCCGCTGTTGGTGTACGACGGGCGCAGCTGCAGGTACTTCGTCCGCCCGTCCGGGTGGTTCTGCACGTAGTGCACGCCGAGCAGGTCGTTGGCCCGGCCGGCGCTGACCATCGCCTTCACCATCCCGTACTGCGAAGTGAACTGCGGGTCGGCCCAGTTCACCGCGCCCTTCGTGAGGCCGGTCGCGCCCACGCTGACGACCATCGGGGTGTCTCCGCGTTCGAGCAGCTCGGTCAGCCGGTAGCTCAGGATGAACCGGCTCACGTAGTACAGCGAGAACACCCCCTCGAACCCGTCGACCGTCTCGTGCCGCTTCACGAACGGCATCAGCTGAGTCAGCACCAAGCCGTCCAGCGCATCGTGACGCGCCTCGATCTCCTCCACGACCCGGTGGTTCTCCGCCACCGAGCGCAGATCCGCGCGGACGAACCCGGCCCGCTCCCCCGCCCCCAGCGCGACCGCGTCGGCGAGGAACTGCTCGCCGCGCGCCGGCGTACTGCCGATCACCGTCACCCGGGCGCCCTGCCGCAGGTGGTGCAGTGCGATCACGCGGCCCATCCCGGTCGTCCCGCCGGCCACCACGACGTTCTTCATCCCAGCCTCCATCCCTAAGTCATCGATCGATGACTTACCTGGCCATGAGACTAGACACTCCCGCGCTACCATGTCAACGATCGATGACTTGACCCCGTCGGAGGACCGGATGGCGCACAAACGCGACCGTGAGGCGACCCGCGCGCGACTGCTGGACTGCGCCCGCGTCCGCTTCGCGAGAGACGGGTACGACGGCGCGAGCGTGCGCGACGTGGCCGGGGACGTGGGCGTCGACCCGGCGCTGGTGTTCCGCTACTTCGGCTCGAAGTCGAAGCTGTTCACCGAGGCGATGGCGACCTCGTCCGCGCCCGTCGTCCTGCCCGACGGCCCGGTCGACGAGCTCCCCGCGAAGCTCCTGCGCGACCTCGTCTTCGAGGACTGGGCCGAGTACGCCGGCGAGCATCCGCTGATCGCGATGCTCCGCTCAGCGGGTCACGAGGACATGCGCGACCGCGTCCGCGAGCAGGTCTGCAACGGCTACCTCGGCGTCCTCAAAGAACTTGCCGACGGCAACGATGACGCCGAGCTGCGGACCGAGCTGTTCGCCGCCTGGCTGCTCGGCATCGGCATTCTCCGCACCGCCGTCGGCACGCCGACGCTGGCCAAGGCGACCGAGCAGGACCTGCTGCCCCACCTCGCCACCGTCGGCGAAGCCCTCTTCGGCCGCCCGATCCCCATCCCTGCAGAGGACTAAGGCACGTCGCCCGTCGGGTGGTAGGCGCAGGCGTCGCGAAGATCCTCGGTCGGGCCAGGCGGCGGCGTGGCCGGCCGGTTGAGCTTGCCGGTCGGCGGAGTGGTCGGCGGCTGCGTCGTGGCGACCGGCTCGTGGTCGAGGGCCTTCTCGATCGTCTCGCGCAGGCCGTCGTAGTCGGGGTGCAGGTACTTCAGCTTCAGCTTCGACTGGTCCAGCGCGACGTTCGACACCGTCCCGGACTTCACCTTCAGCGCGAGCTGGACCAGTGCCGGCAGCAGTTCCTGCGGGATGTCGGTCCGGAGCAGGTTCCTGCCGGCCTTCGCGATCGCCTGGTACTTCGTGGCCAGCGTCTTCGGGTCGGCGGCGTCGACGATGCCCTTGATCGCGCAGCGCTGGCGGATCTGGCGCTGGTCGTCGTCGGCGCCGTACCGGCCGCGGGCGAACCACAGCGCCTTGAAGCCGTCCAGGTGCTGGTTCGGGCCGGGCTCGAGCCACTGGCCGGGCGGGATGTGCGAGCTGCTGATGCCACCCATCGCGACCCGCTCGTTGACGTTCACGGTGATCCCGCCGAGCGCGTCGACGATCTGGTCGAAGCCCTGCAGGTTCACCTGCAGGTAGTAGTCGATGTCGAGCCCGGTCGCCTCGCCGACGGACTGCTTGACCACGTCGGCGCCCTCGTTGTCGGACGGACCGAGGATTCCCGGATGCGCTTCGGGGATGTTCTGGTACATCGCCGTCAGCATCCACTCCAGCCGGCCGGTCAGGCTGAGCCCTTCCTTGCCGAAGCCGTTCGGGTAGAACTTGTGCAGCGGCGAGTCCTTCGGGAACGGCATGAACGTCAGCTGCCGCGGCAGCGAGATCAGCGCGGTGTCCCCGGTCCTGGTGTCGATGCTCGCGACGATCACGGTGTCGGTCCGTACGCCGACCCGTCCCTTGCCGTCGTCACCACCGAGCAGCAGCAGGTTGAGCCGCGGCTTGTCCTCCCACGGGTCCTTCACGTTCACCGTCTCGGGCCGCGTCGCGCTCTTGCTGTCGCCCTGCGAGACGAACACGTTGGTGACCAGATCGCGCTGCGCGAGCACACTCTGTACGCCGACCGCCGCCGGCGCGGTGATCGCGAAGCAGAGCAGCCCGACGAAGACCGCCCCGGTGGCCCGGCCGGCCGGCCCACCCGTTGCCGGGCGCAACAACCGGTGCGAGGCGACGATCACGATCACCCAGCCGAGCGCGAGCGCGCCGATCGCGATCGCGGCCCCGAGCAGCCGGTTCGGGACGACGCTGGACTCGACGACGTCGTCGCGGCGCCAGAACCCGACGTACAGGCCGAAGCCGATCAGTCCGAGGGTCAGCGTGAGCACGAACGCGCCGATCCGGCGACGGCCGCCGAGGATCAGCCCGCTTCCGGGCAGGAGCGCGCTGATCAGCGTCAGACCGAGTGATCGGGGCACGGTTCTGGCCCGGCTGTGCCGCCCGTCGGGCGTGCCGGTCCCTGTCCCCTGCGCGCGGGTGGCGCGTGAACGACGACCCATGGTTCCCCTGTCGATGCCCCGTGGCCTGGGAAGCAGGTACCCAAGCCGCACACTTGGTCAGACGTTGGGCGGGATCGATCGGTTTACCTCGATGCAAAGTCTACTGGCTCACGCGCCACCCGCGACGGTTTAGCGGGACAGGTTCCGGAACTTGCGGGCCGACAGCGGCAGGAAGACGACCACCAGGAGTAGCGGCCAGATCACCGCGCCGGCCAGCGCGTGCTCACCGATCCACGACCCGGCCGAGCCACCCGGGTTGTCGAACAGCGCGCGGGCCGCGGTCGCCGTGGACGACATCGGGTTCCACTGCGCGACCGCGCCGAGCCAGTCCGGCATCGTCGCCGTGTTCACGAAGGCGCTGGACAGGAACCCGACCGGCCAGACCGCGACCTGGATCGCGGTCACCGACTGCGCGTTGCGGACCGACAGCCCGATGAAGATCCCGACCCAGAGCAGCGCGAATCGCAGCAGCAGAAGCAGCCCGAACGCCGCCAACGCCTCCAGCAGCGACCCGTGCCACCGCCACCCGAGCGCGAGCCCGGTCGCGGCCAGCACGATCAGCGTGACCACCGAGTCGAGCATGTCCGCGATGCACCGACCCAGGACGACGGCCGCCGAGCTCATCGGCAGCGACCGGAACCGGTCCGTCACCCCCTTCGCCGCGTCGGTTGTGATCGCGGTCATCGTGCCCTCCAGCCCGAAGAGCATCGACAGCGCGAAGATCCCCGGCACCAGCAGTTCGTAGTACGACGTCCCGCCCGGCATCTCCATCGCTCCCCCGAGCAACGCGCCGAACATCAGCAGCATCAGCACCGGGAAGAACCACCCGAAGATCACCACCCCGGGCTGCATCCGCCAGTGCGTCAACGTGCGCAGGGCGATCGTCCACCCGTCGGCCAGCGCCCACCTCATGCGGCCACCCCCGCTCCGGTCAGGTGCAGGAACACTTCGTCCAGCGTCGGTCGTCTCAGCGTGATGTCCTCCGGTTCGATCTGTACGGCGTGCAGCGCGGTGGCGACTTCCACCAGCGCCTTCGTGCGGTCCCGCACCGGGACGCTGACGGTCAGGTCGTCGACCCGGACCTCTCCGTCGGCATACCGGTCGACCAGCGAGCGGACCTTCGGCACGTCCGCCGGGTCGGTCAGGACGAGGTCGAGCCAGTCGCCGCCGAGCTGGGCCTTCAGCTGGTCCGGGGTGCCTTCGGCAACGACTCGTCCGTCCTTGAGCATCGAGATCCGGTCGGCGAGCTGGTCGGCCTCCTCCAGGTACTGCGTGGTCAGCAGCACCGTCGTACCGGACTTCACGAGGTCCCGGACGGCGGACCAGACCTCGCGCCGGCCAGCCGGGTCCAGGCCAGTGGTCGGTTCGTCGACGAACAGCAGTGCCGGGGCGACGATCAGGCTGGCGGCCAGATCGAGCCTTCTGCGCATGCCGCCCGAGTACTTGCTCGCGGCCTGGTCCGCGGCGCCTTGCAGGGAGAACCTTTCGAGCAGCTCGTCGGCCCTGCTGCGGGCCGCCTTGCGGGACAGGTGGTTGAGCCGGCCGAACAGCACCAGGTTCTGCCGGCCGGTGAGGATCTCGTCGACCGCGGCGTACTGGCCGACGAGTCCGATCCGCTTTCTGACTTCCTGGCCCTGCCGGCGGACGTCGTACCCGGCGACGCTCGCCCGGCCGGAGTCCAGCTCGAGCAGGGTGGACAGGATCCGGACCGCGGTGGTCTTGCCGGCGCCGTTCGGCCCCAGCAGTCCCACCACCGACCCGGCCGTCACCTCGAGGTCGAACCCGTTCAGGCCCGCCCCCTCGGTGCCGCCGGGGTAGTTCTTGCGCACGTCGTCCGCGACGATCACGCGTTCTGCAGCCACTTCCACCTCGTTCTTCGGTTCGTACACTTCAGTACGGCGTACCGTACACCGTACGGCTCCGGTACGATCGGGTCAACGACGAGCGGTTGGAGTTTGTTCCCGGTGAGTGGAAAGAAGTCCGCGGCGCCTGATCCGGCGCGCAGTCTGGCCCTGCTCTGGGGCAGTCACAGCAAGCCCGGCCGCTCCGGGCTGACCGTCCGCGCGATCGTCGACGCCGCGATCCAGCTGGCCGACGCCCACGGGCTGGAGTCGGTCTCGATGCGCCAGGTCGCCGAGCAGCTGAAGGCGGGGACGATGTCGCTCTACACGCACGTCCCGGGCAAGGGCGAGCTGACCGACCTGATGTTCGACACCGTGTACGCCGACCTGTACGCCGACGTCGACGAGCCGGCTCAGCAGCCCGGCGGGTGGCGGGCCGGGATGGAGTTCGTCGCACGGCGGAACTGGGAGGTGCTGATGGCGCACCCCTGGATCCACGAGGTTACCGCCGTCCGGAGCGCGCTCGGGCCGAACATCACGTTCAAGTACGAGGCCGAGCTACGGCCGCTGGACGGGCTCGGGCTGGGCGACGTGGAGATGGACTCGGCGCTGGCGCTGATCCTGACCCATGTGCAGGGGACCGCGCGGGCGGCCGCCGAGCACCTGCGGACCCAGCGCGAGAGCGGGCTGACGGATCAGGAGTGGTGGCTCACGACGGGTCCGCTGCTCGATCGGTACATGGCGGGGCTGGCCGATCGGTTCCCGGTGGCTGGGCGCGTCGGGACGGCCACCGGAGAGGAGTTCCAGGCCGCGATGGACGCCGACCACGCGTTCCGGTTCGGGCTGGATCGGATCCTGGACGGCATCCAGTTGCTGATCGACCAGCGCTAGACCGGAATGTGCGCTCCGGTGATCGCGTCGGAGTCGATCAGGAAGCGGATCGCGGTGGCGATCCGGCTGGGCGGGGTCCAGTTGCTGGTGTCGGCGTTCGGCCGGGCCTGGCGGTTGGTCGGGGTGTCGATGGTGCCGGGGAGGATCGTGTTGACCCGGATGTGGTCGGCGGCGTACTCGACGGCCAGGGCGTCGGCGAAGGCGATCACGCCGGCCTTCGAGGTGATGTAACCGGCCGCGCCGGGGAAGGGCTTGAGCGCGCTCTGGCTCGACGTACAGACGATCGCGCCGCCGCCGTTGGCGATCAGGTGCGGGACCGCCGCCTGGGTGATCAGGTACAGCGGGCGGAGGTTGACCGCGAGCTGGCGCTCGAAGTCCTCGACCGGGGTCTCGTGCACGCGCTTGCCGGAGGCGAAGCCGCCGACGAGGTTGACCAGCGCGTGCAGCGGGGCGCTCTCGTCGGAGGTCGCCAACGCGACGACGTCCGCCGCGCCGGCCGGGTCGGAGAGGTCGGCGATGATCGGGGCCAGAGCCTCGTGTGTCCCGAGCGCGGCCAGCGACTGCTCACCACGACCCGGTACGACGACCCGCCAACCGCCCTCGAGCAGCTCGGCGGTGACCGCTCCACCCAACCCACCGGTGCCCCCGGCAACAATCACAGTGCGCGTCATCTCGACAGCCTACTCGGGCAGCGCCAGCGTGCGGCCGGCGTCTCGGGCCGCCTTGATGGATCGGGTGAAGGTGTCCTTGAGCGCCGCGGCCTCGTCGGCGAAGCCCTGGACGACGGCGGTGTCGCCGGCCGGCTCGGTGCGGGCCAGCAGCTCGATGTAGCGGTCGCCGTCCTCCAGCGCCGCCTCCGCACGCAGCGCGGCATCGGCGGAGCGCACACGTCCGGCGTACTGCTCGAGCAGCTCGACCTTCCGCCTGATCGCGTCGACCGAGCGCGACAGCGCACGACGCTGAGGACCGAGTACGGCGTCCAGCTCGGCCGTCGCCATCCCGCGCGCGACCTCCTGCTGCCGCGCCCGGAGCACCGACTGCTCGTGCAGGACCTGACCGATGTCCCACAGCTGCTCGGGCAGGACCAGCTCGTTCTGCATCTCGTCGAGCATGCCGCGCCGGGTGACCGTTGCCTCGAGCACCGTTTTCACCGCGCGCTGCGCCCGGCCGAGCAACTTGGCCGACGGCTCGTCGAAGTCCTCGGCCAGCAGGTACTTCCCGTGCTGCATCCGGACCTGCTTGCGCCCGCGGTCCTCGACCGCGGACCGGACGGCGATGCCGCCCGTCGCGACCACCGCGAGCACGGCCAGCGCGAGCGAGACCCAGGCCGCGGCCGCGGTCGGCAGCGTGATCGCCAGCACGATCACCGCGAGGATCCACCCGCCGACGCAGACGGCGAGCCAGACCAGCATCGTGCCGAACGTGTTGCCGGGCGCCTCCGACCACGACGTACGCCGCTTCGGCCGCGGTTGACCGGCGGGCACGAACAGCTCGGGCCTGCGCTCGAACAACCGGCGTACCTCGTTCGGCACCCCCGGCGCGAACACCGGATCCATCGCCACCTCCCGACCGTCGACGAACGACACTCAGCGTAGCCGCGAGCGCACTGTTTCGAGGCGGACACCCAACCCGTCGAGCACCAGTTGCAACCCGAACTCGAACAACTGCTCCAGGTCGAAGTCGAAATCGAACCCGTCCAGCAGTGCCTCGAACCCGGCCAGCCCTTGTGCCACCGCAGCGAGGCGGTCGGCCTGCCCCTCCGCCCACTCGTCGGCGGTCAGCCCGGTGTCCTGCTCGGCCAGCGCCTCCGGCTCCAGGTTCAGCGCGACTCCACGCACGTACCCGAAGACCGTGATCGCCGCGTACATCGCCGTACTCGGATCGACTCCGAAGCTGCCGACCGCACGCAGTACGGCGTCCGTGTGCGACAACAGACTCGGCAGCAACTGCGGCCGCCCGATCGTGATCGCGCCCGGCAACCACAGATGCTTCCGGTACGCCGCCCACTGCAACCGCGCGGCCGTCTCGATCCCCTCACGCCAGCCGGCTGGTTCGCTCGGCGGGAACGGGAAGTCCGCGATCGCCCGGTCGACCATCTGCAGCACCAGCGCGTCCTTGCCGCCGACGTGCCGGTAAAGGCCCATCGTCGACACCCCCAGCTCACTCGCGATCCGCCGCATCGACAACGCGGCCAGCCCGTCCGCGTCGGCGAGCGTGATCGCCACCCGGACCACCTCTTCGCGGCTCAGCGCCGGCTCGTCCGCCCGGACCGGCGTCCGCTTCGCGGGTCCGACGACCGTGCCGACGCCTGGCCGGGAGTGCACGAGGCCTTCCTGCTGCAGGGTGGTGAGCGCCTTCGTCGCGGTCGCCATCGCGACGCCGTACTCGCGCATCAGCTCGCGCGTCGACGGCACGCGCTCGCCCTGGCCGAGCTCCCCGGTGCTGATCCGCGCCCTGATCCCGGCGGCGATCAGCTGGTACGGCGCTGTCATGCGTTCTCCCTCGAGTGCCCTAGTGCACGTGGACGTCAGCTCAACCGGTCGGGCATCTTGCTGCGTACACCGTACAGCGCACTACCCTCTGGGAGAACACGATGAAGGTACTGATCAGCGGAGCCGGCATCGCCGGACCGGCCCTCGCGTACTGGCTGCAGCGCGCTGGCTTCACCCCGACCGTGGTCGAGCTCGCCCCCGGACCGCGTCCCGGCGGCCAGACCGTCGACGTCCGCGGCGTCGCGCGGGACGTCGTCGAGCGGATGGGCGTGATGCCGGCGGTCAAGGCCCGGCAGCTGCACGAGAAAGGGCTCGCCTACGTGCGCGCCAACGGCAAGCGCGCGGCCGCACTGCCCGCCGAGCTGCTCGACGGCGCCGGCCCGGTCGCCGAGATCGAGATCCTGCGCGGCGACCTCTCCGAGGTGCTGCTCGCGGCGACGCCGGACGTCGAGTACCTGTACGGCGACTCGATCAGCGGCCTGACGCAGTCGGACGACGGCGTCCGGGTGTCGTTCACCGGCGGAGCGACGCGGGACTTCGATCTCGTCGTCGGAGCCGACGGCGTGCACTCGCGGGTCCGCGCGCTCGCGTTCGGGCCGGAGGAGGAGTTCGTGCACCACCTCGGCGGCTACGGCTCGTACTTCACGATCCCGGCGCCCGAGGACCTCGACGGCTGGATGAAGATCCACACCGCGCCCGGCGGCCGCTGGGTCGGCCTGCGCCCCGATCACGACCCGCGGTTCGCTCGCGCGCTGCTGAGCTTCCGCTCGCCGGTGATCCGCTACAACCGGCGTGACGTGTCCGAGCAGAAAGCCCTGCTGCACAAGACGTTCCAGGGCGCGGGCTGGCACGCCCGGGAGATTCTCGACGGGATGGTTGCCGCCGACGACTTCTACTTCGACAGCACCAGCCGGGTCGTCGTACCGGAGTGGTCGCGCGGCCGGGTCGTGCTGCTCGGCGACGCCGGGTACTGCGGCTCGCCGATGGCTGGCCACGGTACGGCGATGTCGCTGGTCGGCGCGTACGTTCTCGCCGGGGAACTGGTTGCCGAGGGCGTCCATCGGCGGGCGTTCGCGGCGTACCAGCGGGTGATGCGCGAGTACGTCGTCCAGCGCAGCGCGCTCCCGCCGGGTGGGATCGCGATGGCGATGCCGCGGACCGCACTCGGGATTCGCGCGCGCGACCTGATGACCGCGACGATGACGTCCCGGCCGTTCCGCGGCGTACTGGCCAAGGCCGCCGCGGCCCAGCCGGACGCGATCGAGCTCGCGGACTACGCCGGGCTCACTGCGGCCCGAGGATGATGTCGGTCACCAGCGGTGCAGCACGTCGGCCCGCGGCGCTGCGCGGGCTCGAAGTCGCTGCCGATGGTGCAGCTGGGGGTCTAGTCGAGCGGGGAGACCCAGTCGGGGTTGCGGCCGAGGAGGGCGAGCAGGGTCTCGAAGTCGCCGGCGTCGCCGGGGACCTTGACCGCGCGCTCGAAGGCGGCGCCGGGGCCGCGACTGGCGTCGGTGTCAGGAATCCGGCGGGCCAGGCTGAGCGCCATCTCGACCATGTCGACCGGCGGGTCGTACGGTACGTCGATCGCCCGCGCCAGGTCCCACGCGTGCACCACGCAGTCGAGCTGGTGGAAGGTCAGCGCCACCCGCCGCGGGAACGTCCCGAACTCGCGCACCTCGATCGGCCGGTCCAGCGCGCCACCGTCGGCGAACGCCTCCGCGACCTTCACGTTGGACCGCCGGTAGGCACCCGCCGGGTTGTCCCCCAGCCGACCACCGTTCCACGTCTGCACAGGAGCCGACCCGTTCGCCGCCGCGGCCGCGAACCCCTCGTTCTCACTCACGATGTGCCGCAGCAACCCCCGCACCGTCCAGTCCGGGCAAGGCGTCGGAAACCACAGCTGCTCGGCCCGAACCTGCATCACCACCTCGCCGAGCACCGCACCAGCCCGCCGATCCAGATCCCGGATGTCCATCCGCGCTCCCTCCCCGTCGACCTGCCTGACCGAGCATAGGCCCGCCCCCACCCGCCGACCCGAAACCGGGCACAGATCCACGGGTTAACCCGCACGCACGCGAACACGACGGGCGCCGGGCGCCGGGCGAAAGGCGGTGGGCGCCGGACGCTGGGCGAAATGCGGTGAGCGAAAGGCGGTGGGCGACAGGCGCTGGGCAGTCGGCGGTGGGCGCCCTCGCGCTGGGCGACAGGCGGTGGGCGACAGGCGCCGCGCGGTGGGCGCTGGGCGCTGGGCGACAGACACTGGGCGGTGGGCGCCGGGCCGTGGCGCCAGGCGCTGGGCGACAGGCCGTGGGCGACAGGCGGTGGGCGACAGGCGCCGCGCGGTGGGCGCTGGGCGACAGGCGCCGCGCGGTGGGCGCCGGGCCGTGGCGCCAGGTGCCGGGCGACAGGCGGTGGGCGACAGGCGGTGGGCGCCGGGCCGTGGCGCCAGGCGCTGGGCGACAGGCGACCGGCGGTGGGCGCCCACAGCCCACGCCGACGCGGCTGCTACTCGTCACCCCACGCTTTTCCGGCCGCAGCGGCCTCAGCCCCCAGCGACCTCACCGGCCGCATCACCACGGACCTTCAGGGGCACAACCAACCCGTACGACGCACAAGTACGCCGTACAGGAAATGCCTGAAGAACCTCAGCCGAGGTCTCGAACTCCAACGGCGAGGTCCTGGTCGATGTTGCGGCCGGCATCCGGGTCCGCAGCAGGCGTCCCCGGGACGGACGTAACCGTGTCCTCGAGGCGAACCGCATCCGGGAGGCGGCGGTAGTCGTTCACAGGCTCGCTCATCGGGACCTCCGGACTCGGCAGCGTGAACCACCAGTGTGCACCAGCAGCGGGTCCTACCATGGTCCCCATGGGCTTCCAGATCGCCAACGAACCCGAGGCCGACCGCGTCCTCGACCAGTACCCGTTCGCCGTGCTCGTCGGGATGATGCTGGACCAGCAGTACGGCATGGAGCACGCGTTCCGCGGCGGCTGGAAGGTGCTGAGCCGGTTCGGCAACCTCGACCCGGCCGCGATCGCCGCCGCCGACCCCGAGGAGTTCAAGGCGCTCTGCAGCACGCCGCCCGCGATCCACCGCTTCCCCGGCTCGATGGCGGCCCGCCTGCAGGAGCTCGCCGCGCTGATCGAGTCCAAGTACGACGGCGACGTCACCCGCCTGTGGACCGAGCCCGACACCGGCAAGGAACTCCTCAAACGAGTCCAGGAACTCCCCGGCTTCGGCAAGCAGAAGGCCCAGATCTTCGTCGCCCTCCTCGCCAAGCAACTCGGCGTCAAGCCCGACGGCTGGGAGGCCGCCGCCGGCGACTACGCCCTGGACGGCTACCGCTCGGTCGCCGACGTGGTGGACGCCGACTCGCTCCTCAAGGTCCGCGAGTACAAGCAAGCCAAGAAGGCCGCAGCCAAAGCAGCCGGCTGACGTCAGCTCTCAGAGTTGAGCTGCGGTACGGCGATCAGCTCGGTAGCGTCCCGGCGTCGTACCGATGATGCCGGTGAACGCCGCGATGAAGCTGCTGGGGTTGGCCCATCCGCAGGCGGTCGCGGTGTGCGTGGTGTCGTGGCCGTCGGCCAGCAGTACGAGCGCGTGGTAGATGCGTAGCTGCGTGCGCCACTCGTAGAAGGTCATGCCGAGTTCGGCGTGGAACAACCGACTGAGCGTGCGGCTGCTCGCTCCGATCGAGGTCCCGAGCTCAGCCAGCGTGGCGTTGTCGGCCGGCGTCTCGTACAGCCTCCGGGTGACGGCTTGCAGCCGGTCGTCGCGAGGCTCCGGCAGATGCAGCGGCTGTTCGGGTGCTTCGCGAAGTTCGTCGACGAGCACTCGTACCAGGCGAGCACGCGCGGTCTGGCTGTAGCCAGGCGTGGCGTGGTCGTAATTGCGAGGGCCGGTCAGCGCGAGCAGCAGTTCGCGGGCGAGACCGGACGTCTGGAACACGGCGGGATGCTCCGGTACGAGCCGGGCCATGGATGGCGCAAGGAAGACGATCCGCATGTCCGTGTCGCCGTGAGCGCGGTGGTAGTGCGTGAACCCGGCGGGGGTCCAGGCGACCCGGTTCGCGGGAACGATCGACGTACCGCGCTCGGTGTGAACTGCCAGGACACCGCCGGCTGCATAGACCAGGTGGCCCCTGCTGTGGGACTGCACCGCGCTGGTCCCGCCGGACGGCCACAGGTGCCGACCGCCGGAGGGCCAGATCTCTGACGTCGCACCGGCGGCCTGAGATTGGCGGGGAACAGGCATCAGTTGGCATTTTAGCGGTAGCGAGCCATGCCTCGAGCTGGCGAGACTTCAGGTCACGGCTTGCGACAGAAGGAGAACACCATGACGACCTACGTCCTCGTCCCCGGCGCCTGGAAGGGTTCCTGGGCCTTCGACGCAGTGGTCCCATTGCTGGAGCGCGACGGTCACGCCGTCCACGCACTGACCCTGACCGGTCTGCGGCCGGACGACGACACCGCGGCGGTCGCGACCGCCAACCTCGACACGCACGCGGACGACGTACTGCGGCACCTCGACCACCACCAGCTCGACGACGTCACCCTGGTCGGCCACAGCTACGCCGGGATGGTGATCGCCGCCGCCGCCGACCGCGCCGGCGGCCGGATCTCCCGCCTGGTGCACCTCGACGCCTACGTACCGCGCGACGGCGAGTCGTGCTGGTCGGCGACGAACGACCACTTCCGGCAGGTGTTCGCTTCCGGCGCCGCGACCACCGGGTACGCCGTCCAGCCCCCGGCCGGCGGCGACCCCCGCCGCCGCCCCCACCCCCTCGCCGCGTTCCTGCAAACGATCAGGCTCACCGGCGCCTTCGCCCAAGTCCCCCGACGCGAGTTCGTCTACTGCTCAGGCTGGGAGGACCGCACCCCCTTCGCCGCCCTCCGCACCCGCCTCGAAGCAGATCCCGAGTGGCAGGTCCACGACCTCCCCACCGCCCACAACGCCATGCACGAGTCCCCCGAGTCCGTCGCCGCAATCCTCCTCGACGAACACGAGTCAGCCCTGCAACCCACCAATCGCGCTCACCGCGCGCCCTGACTTAGGACACACCCACTCCGGACCGCCCTCGGCGAGCCTCGCCTCCAACGGATGCGACCCCGGATGCTCCCCACACTCCGGCCAACTCGCCGGCCGCCCCAACCGCCCCAACTCTTCCAGCACAAACTCCTGCACCTGATCGGCCACATGCACCACCCGCTCGGCCGACCCCATCTCCAAGGGCGCCGACAGCCCCGTCCGCGCCCTGCGCCCGGACAACATCCACACCGACTCGTACCCGTAGAGGTTGTCCACCGGCTCATCCAGCACCCGCAGCGTCAACCCACCCGTCCGCTCCAGATCCCGAACCACCAGCCCCAACGCATCCGCCAAGGAGATCTGCACACGGCAAGCCTACGGACGGCGGTGCAGCACCTCAGTAACGTGCCAGAAGTCGCGAAGCCCGGCATCTGCCTGACCAGCGTCGGGCCTCGCCTACCTCAGCTACCAGCACAGGGTCACCAGAAAGCCAGCAGCAACCAGAGACACTGTTCTTTGTACTTCTACGGCTTCGTCGTGCGCGTTCTCCACAGCAGGTACACGAAGTACGGCGCGCCGATCATCGCGGTGAGTAGGCCCGCGGGAATCTGTGCCGGGGCCAGCAGGGTGCGGCCGAGGCTGTCGGCTACTGAGACGAGGACGGCGCCTAGGAGAGCTGCCACTGGGAGGAGGCGCGAGTGGCGGCCGCCGACCAGAGCTCGGGCCGCGTGCGGGGCGACCAGGCCTACGAAGCCGACGACTCCGATGGCTGAGACCGCGGCTGACGTCAACAACGCGGACGCGGCCAACGCCAGCAGGCGGGTGCGTTCGAGGCGGACGCCGAGGATTCTCGGGACGTCGTCGTCCAAAGACAGGAGGTCGAGCTCGCGGCGGGCCAGCACGACTACCGGAGTCAGAACGAGCAGCGCCGCGGTCACCGGGATGACCTGGGGAAGCGTGCGGCCGTACGTACTGCCCGACAACCACGTCATCGCCATCGTGATGTTCCACGGGTTGGTGTACACGATGACGAAGGTGATGATCGCGGTCGTCGCCGAGCTGACGCCGACCCCGATCAGCACCAGCCGGTCGGAACTGAGCCCACCCCTCCAGGAGACCAGATAGACCAGCGCGAAAGTGCCCAGCGCCGCCGCGGAGGCGACGCCGGACAGGAGCCAGATGCCGGCCGTGGGCACGACCATCAGCGTGACGACGGCGCCGACGCCGGCACCACCGGTGATGCCGAGGATGCCCGGCTCGGCCAGCGGATTGCGGCACACGGCCTGAACGGTCGCACCAGCGATCGCCAGAGCCGCACCACACAAGACAGCCGACAACACCCGCGGGAAACGCTGATCGAGGACGTAAGTGATTGCCCGGCCAGACCGCCCGTTGATCCAGTTCGCGATATCGCCGGTCCGCAGGAACGCATCACCGGAAAGCATCGCGAACACCACCGCACCGACCAGCAGCACGGCCAGCACACCAACGACGATCCAGAACGTCCGCAGGCTGCGCAGCCCGGACGATGCGCCGGCCGGCGTACGGCTGGGGCCTGAGTCGCGGTACCGACGCGCCAGCCACACCAGCACGATCGCGCCGACGAGCATCGTCATGATGCCGGTCGGAATCTCGACCCCGGCCTGCCCACCGAGCACAGCCCGCAGTACGACGTCCGCCGCGAGCACCACCAAGATCCCCGACAGCCCGGACAGCGGCAGCAGCACCCGGTGCCGCATCAGCCCCGGCACCAACGGCGCCACCAGCCGCACGAGCACCGGCGCGACCAACCCGACGAAGCCGACCGGCCCGGCCACCGTCACAGCGGCCGCCGACAACATCACCGTGACGAGCGTGATCAACACCCGAGTACGCCGTACGCGCACTCCAAGGACCGCCGCGGTGTCGTCGCCCAACGACAGGATGTCGAGCCGCGACGCCAGCCAGAGCGCCGCGACCAGACTGATCGCGACGATCGGCGCCATCTGGCCGACGGCGTCGAGATCGGTCTGGACGAGCGTCCCACTCCCCCACGCGAAGGTCCCGATCGTCTCCTCGCGCCGCAGCAGCATCAGCAGCGTCGTCACTCCCGACAACGCCATCGCCACCGCGGACCCGGCGAGAATCAACCGCGTCGGCCCGGACGTCCCACCGGCAGACAAAGCGAGCACCAGTACGGCGGCCGCCAGCCCGCCCGCGAACGCGACCCCGCCCGCCGGCAGCACCGGCAGGTTGATCCCGAACGCGGCGACAACCACGACGGCCAAGTACGCGCCGGCGTTGACGCCGAGCGTGTCCGGCGACGCGAGCGGGTTGCGCGCGAGCGACTGCAGCCCCGCGCCGGCGACGCCGAGCGCGAGGCCGACCAGTACGCCGGCCAGCAGCCGCGGCAGCCGGGACGCGACCAGGACGTTGGCCGAGTCGTCGCTGCCCTGGCCGATCACCAGCCGGAGCAGGTCTCCGGCGCCGACCGACGAGGTCCCCTGCGTCAGGTGCACGCCGGCCAGGACGACGACCGCGGCCAGCGCGATGACGAACACCCCGGCGACGCGGATCCGTCGTACCGGCTGGAGCGCTTCGGCGACCTGGGGCCGCTCGGTGGTGAGCTGGGTCAAGAGGTGACTGCCTGCACCGTGGCGTCGATGAACTGCTCGGTCGACTTCGGTCCGCCGAACATCCAGATCCCGTCGGACAGGCGGTGCACGCTGTTGGACTTCACGAACGGCAGGTTCTTCCAGATCGCGTTCTTCGCCAGGTCGCCGCCGAACACGTCACCGCCGTCGGCGGTCGAGGCGATGTACAGGAAGCTGCCGTCGCCGAGCTTGGTCAGGCCCTCGACGTCGGTCTGCGCCAGGCCGTAGTCGGGGTCGCCCTCACCGGTCCAGTTGTTCTTCAGGCCGAGCTCGCCGGCCACCGCGCCGAGCAGCGATCCCTTGGTGAACATCCGGATCGAGATCGTGCTGCCCTGCTTGTACCCGTCGGCCATCGTGAAGCCCTCGCCGGCCTTGCCCGCGTCGGCGATCTTCTTCTTGCCGTCGGCAACGGCCTGGTCGAATGCGGCGTTCGCCTCGGCGGCCTCCTTGGACTTGCCGATCGCGGCGCCGACCAGCTCGAGGTTCTTCTTCATCTGCGGGATCGCGTTCTTGGCGTCCGCGCCCCGGACGACGAGGACCGGCGCGGCCTTCTCCAGCTGCATGATCGTGTTCGCGGCCTCGTCGGTGGTGGTGATGATCAGATCGGGGTTGAGGGCAACGATCGCGTCGACGCTGGACTCACCGCGGGTCCCGACGTCCTTGACTCCGGCATCGAGTTTCGCCGCGGTCACCCAGGTGGTGTAGCCCTTCACGTCGGCGACGCCGACCGGCTGGACGCCGAGGGTGATCAGGTTCTCGACCACGCCCCACTCCAGGCCGACGACCTTGGCCGCGGGCTTGGGCAGGTCGATCTTCTTGTTCCGCGCGTCGGTGATCGAGACCGGCTGAGCAGTGGCGGACTGGTCGGCGGCCTGCGGCTCGGTCGGCTCACTGGTGCCGCAGGCGGTCAGGGCGAGCAGCAGGCTCGCGGCCAGGACGGTGACTCTTCTCATCGGGTCCTCAGATGTCTTGAAGGATGTGCCGGTGCAGGTGCCTGCCGACCGGCTGCGTGCTGATCCGCCCGGTGGCCGGGTCGGTGCTGACGTCGATCCGGATCCCGTAGGTCTCGGTCAACGTGTCCGCCTGCAGGACCTCGGCCGGCGTACCGGTGGACCGGACCCGCCCTCGGTCGAGCAGGACGATGCGGTCGGCCACGTCGGCCGCCTGGTTCAGGTCGTGCAGTACGACGCCGACGGCCACGCCGTGCTCGTCGGCGAGCTCGCGCATCAGGTCGAGGATCTCGATCTGGTAGCGCAGGTCGAGGAAGGTGGTCGGCTCGTCGAGCAGCAGGACGCCGGTGTCCTGCGCCAGGCAGGTGGCCAGCCACACGCGCTGCAGCTCACCACCGGACAGTTCGTCGACGGCGCGCTCGGCCATGCCGGTGACACCAGTGACGTCCATCGCGTGCTCTATCGCCGCGTTGCCGTCGGGGTCGTCGTTGCGCCAGCGCCCGCGGTACGGGTGCCGGCCGTAGCCGACCACGTCCCGCACGCTCACGCCGTTCGGCGTCGGCCGCGACTGCGAGAGCAAGGTCACCTTCCGCGCGAAGTCCTTCTGCGACAGCGCGAGCGCGTCCTCGCCGTCGGCGAACCGCACGGTCCCGGCGTCCGGCTTGTGCAGCCGAGCCATCGCCCGCAGCAGCGTCGACTTCCCACTCCCGTTGGGCCCCACCAGCGCGGTCACCCCCGCCGGCTCGATCCCCAGCGCGGCGTCGTCCACCACCAGTCGCCCGTGGTACCCCAGCCGCAACCCGGCGCCCGCCAGCCCCACTGACCCTCGCATGGAGCAGAGGATAGCCTTACCTAACCCAGCCTGTCAGCTTCGCAGACCGTGATCAAGCCTGCACAGCAAGGCACCTCTTACAGCTTGGCGGCCAGGCGGGTGCCTTGTTCTATGGCTCGTTTGGCGTCCAGTTCTGCGGCTACGTCGGCGCCGCCGATGACGTGAACCGATTGGCCGCGGGCGCTGAGGGCTTGGGCCAAGTCGTTGACGGATTCCTGGCCGGCGCAGATCACCACGTTGTCTACCGCGAGGGTGCGGGGGTTTTCGTGTTTGGGGCCGAAGGTGATGTGGAGGCCCTCGTCGTCGATGCGTTCGTAGTTGACGGCTCGGAGTTGGGTGACCTGTTTGTTCTTCAGGGCGGCTCGGTGGACCCAGCCGGTGGTCTTGCCGAGGCCGGTGCCGATCTTGCCGGGTTTGCGTTGGAGGAGGTAGACCTCTCGGGGCGAGGGGTCGGGGTGGGCTTCAATCAGGCCGGCTCGGTCTTCGACGGGGTTGCCTACGCCCCACTCGGACTTCCACAGGGCCAGGTCGAGGGTGGGTGAGGCGTCCGTGGTGAGGAATTCGGTGACGTCGACGCCGATGCCGCCGGCGCCGATGACGGCGACCGAGCGGCCTACCGGGCGTTGGCCGCGGACCAGTTCGGCGTACGAGAGGACGCTGGGGTGGTCGATGCCGGGGATCGCCGGGATGCGCGGGACCACGCCGGTGGCGATGATCACCTCGTCGAAGCCTGCGAGGTCTTCGGGGGTGGCTCGGTGGCCGAGGTGGAGTTTGACGCCGGTGAGGTCGAGGCGGCGGCGGTAGTAGCGGATCGTCTCGGCGAACTCCTCCTTGCCGGGGATGCGGCGGGCGATGCCGAACTGGCCGCCGATCTCGTCGTCGGCTTCGAAGAGTTCGACGGCGTGCCCGCGCTCGGCGGCCGTGACGGCAGCCGACAGTCCCGCGGGGCCCGCGCCGACGACCGCGATCTTCTTCGTACGCCGGGTTGGCAGCAGCACCAGCTCAGTCTCGCGGGCCGCGCGGGGGTTGACCATGCAGCTGGCCGGCTTCTTCGCGAAGACGTGGTCCAGGCAGGCCTGGTTGCAGGCGATGCACACGTTGATCTCGTCGGCGCGAGACTGCGTTGCCTTGAGCACCCATTCCGGGTCGGCCAGGAAAGGCCGGGCCAGGCTGACCAGGTCGGCGTCGCCGCGGGCGAGGACCTCCTCGGCGACCTGCGGCAGGTTGATCCGGTTCGAGGTGACGACCGGGATGTTCACGTACGGCCGGAAGGCGGCGGTGACGGGGGTGAAGGCGGCCCGCGGGACCGACGTGACGATCGTCGGGACGCGCGCTTCGTGCCAGCCGATGCCGGTGTTGATGATCGACGCGCCGGCGGCTTCGATCTCCTTGCCCAGAGCAATCACCTCGGCCCAGGTCTGGCCGCCCTCGACCAGATCGGCCATCGAGAGCCGGTAGATGATCAGGAACGACGGCCCGACCCGTTCCCGCGTACGGCGGACGATCTCGACGGCCAGCCGGCGACGGTTCTCGGGCGAGCCGCCCCAGCGGTCGGTCCGCCGATTGGTGCGCTCGGCAAGGAACTGGTTGATGAAGTAGCCCTCGGAGCCCATGATCTCGACGCCGTCGTACCCGGCCTCCTGCGCGAGCGCCGCGCACTCGACGTACGCGTCGATCTGCTTCCGGACGCCGCGGTCGGACAGCGCGCGCGGGCGGAACGGGTTGATCGGCGCCTTCAGCGCGGACGCGGAGACGCTGAACGGGTGGTACGCGTAGCGCCCGGCGTGCAGGATCTGCAGCGCGATCCGGCCGCCCTCGGCGTGCACGGCGTCGGTCACGATCCGGTGCTTGCGCGCTTGCCGGCGCGAGGTCAGCCGGGAGCCGAAGGGCGTGAGCCAGCCGGTCCGGTTCGGGGCGTAGCCGCCGGTGACGATCAGGCCGACGCCGCCGCGCGCGCGTTCGGCGAAGTACGCCGCGAGCTTCGGCAGGTCGCGCGCCCGGTCCTCGAGACCGGTGTGCATCGAGCCCATGATCACCCGGTTGGGCAGCGTCACGTGGCCGAGATCGAGCGGCGCCAGCAACGTCGGGTACGCGGAGTCGTTCATCGGGGGCCTTCCGATCGCAGGGCCTGGAGGACCTCGTCGCACCAGTCGGTGAACGACTGCTCGGCGCGGATTCCACCGCGAAGCACGAGGTACTGATGCAGTTCACGCCCCGACAGCGTCGAGGGCTTCGGGAAGTCACGCCGCTGGATCGCCTGGTACGCCGCCAGCCGCGCGGCGTGCTCGTCGCGGTGCCGCTCGACCTCACGCCGTACGGCGTCCAGGTCGCCCAGGGACGCGCCGCGCAGCTTCACGCCCAGCTCGTCGCGCAGCATGGTCGGCTCGACCGGCTCGGCCAGCCAGCGGGTGAGCTCGGCGCGCCCGGCGTCGGCGACCCGGTAGACCTTCTTGTCGGGCCGGCCCTCCTGCGCGACGTCGGTGTGGGTGACCCAGCCGGCCTCTTCCATCCGCCGCAGCACCCGGTAGATCTGCTGGTGCGTCGCCGCCCAGAAGAACCCGATCGACCGGTCGAACCGGCGGGCCAGCTCGTACCCGGACCCCTCCCGCTCGCTGAGCGAGACCAGCAGCGCGTGCTCGAGCGCCATCGCGACCACCTCCTGACTCCGCCAGCGTATCTATGCAACTGGTTGCACTGCACCTGATTGCAGCACACGTCACAGCGGCGGAACACCCGGTACGAAAGAATGGTTGTCACTACCGATCCCTCTCTCGAGCCGAAGGACCCCGCGATGGACCACGCCCACCCGACCCGGACCACGCTGCCCGGGATCGGCACCCGCTACGACCTCGTCACTGAGGGCGGCAAGCACGTGTCGATCGTCGTCCACGAGGACGGCCGGCGGTTCCTGGGCTTCCACGATCCCGACGACGACGACAACTGCACGAACTCGGTCCCGCTCGACGCGGCCGAGGCCGGCGCGCTGGCCCAGTTGCTGATCCCGACGCCGATCGACCCGCTGCGCAACGACCTCGAGATCGACCTGGTCACCGAGCAGATCCCGATCACCGGCCGTTCGCCGTACTCCGGCCGCACGCTCGGCGACACCCAGGCCCGCAGCCGGACCGGCGCCTCGATCGTGGCCGTGCTGCGGCGGACCGGCGCGACGCCGTCGCCGACACCGGACTTCCGGTTCACCGTCGGCGACACGCTCGTCGTGGTCGGTACGCGTGAAGGTGTGGACGCCGTCGCCGACCTGATCTCGGGAGGCTGACGTGCATGACATGACGATGCTGTTGATCGAGCTCGGTGCGGTGATCCTTGCCCTGGGCATCCTCGGCCGGATCGCCGGGCGGGTCGGCTTCTCGCCGATCCCGCTCTACCTGCTGGCCGGGCTCGCCTTCGGCCACGGCGGCCTCCTGCCGCTCGACGCGAGCGAGGAGTTCGTTGCCACCGGCGCCGAGATCGGCGTGATCCTGCTGCTGTTGCTGCTCGGGCTGGAGTACACGGCCGCCGATCTGGTCAGCACGCTGAAGACGCAGTACCTGTCCGGCGTCGTCGACTTCGTCCTGAACGCCCTGCCGGGCGCGGCGGTGGCGCTGATGCTCGGCTGGGGTCCGGTCGCGGCGGTCGCGCTGGCCGGTGTCACCTGGATCTCGTCGTCGGGCGTGATCGCGAAGGTGGTCGGCGATCTGGGTCGGCTGGGCAACCGCGAGACGCCGGTGATTCTCGGGATCCTGGTGCTCGAGGACCTGTCGATGGCGGTCTACCTGCCGATCCTGACCGCGCTGCTGGCCGGCGTCGGGCTGGCCGGTGGGAGCATCACGCTGCTGATCTCGCTCGGCACGGTGAGCATCGTGCTGTTCGTCGCACTGCGGTACGGGCGGATGATCAGCCGGGCGGTCTCCTCGGACAACCCGGAGATGCTGCTGCTCGTCGTACTGGGGCTGACGCTGCTCGTCGCGGGCATCGCGGCGAAGCTGCAGGTCTCGGCGGCGGTCGGTGCGTTCCTGGTCGGGATCGCGCTCTCGGGCGAGGTCGCGCACGGCGCGCGGAACCTGCTGAGTCCGCTGCGCGACCTGTTCGCGGCGGTGTTCTTCGTGTTCTTCGGGTTGAGCACGGACCCGGCGGACATCCCGCCGGTGCTCGGCGTCGCGCTGGCGCTGGCAGTGTTCACCGGACTGACCAAGATCCTCACCGGCTGGTACGCCGCCAGGCGCGCCGGAATCAAGACCGCCGGGCGGTGGCGAGCCGGCGGGACGTTGGTCGCGCGCGGTGAGTTCTCGATCGTGATCGCGGGGCTGGCCGTCGGGGTCGAGCCGCGGCTGGGTCCGTTGGCTACGGCGTACGTGCTGATCCTGGTGATCCTCGGGCCGGTCGCCGCGCGGTACACCGAGCCGGTCGCGAAGAAGCTGTCGAGCCGGCGGAAGACGGCGCCTTCCCCGGCGGTGCCGGCCCAAGAGCGTCTCGACGACCCGGCCAACACCGGGAGCTGACTATCTCGGGTGGTTGGCGCGCTGGTTGAGCTCGGCGAGCTCGACCGTCTGCTGGATGCGCCGGGCGCGGGTGTCGGGGCGCTTCGCGAGGGCGATCCACTCGAGGATCAGGCGCTTGGACGACGGCGGGAACTTGGCGAAGTGCTTGCCTGCCTGGTCGTTCCGGTCGAGCTCCGTCTGGAGGTCGGCTGGGACGACCAGGTTCTGCGCCTCGGCGAGGACGTCCCACACGCCGGTCTGCTTCGCCCGCTCGATCACCGCGGCGCCGGCGGGTGCCATCAGGCCTTCCGCCGTGAGCCGGGCGACGCGCTCACGATTCACCTTGCTCCAGGTGCTGCGCGGGTTCCGCGGGGTGAAGCACTGGTACGTCGTGGAGTCGTCGCGCTTGATCGTCTTGCTGTCCACCCACCCGAAGCACAACGCGTGCTCGACCGCCGCGACGTAGTCGACCACGTCCGCCGCGCCGCGCCCCACGACCAACCAGACCGACCGCTCGGTCTCGCCGTGGGCCGCCAGCCAGGCCCGCCACTCGTCGACGTCCGCCGGCCGCACCGCCAGCGTGTCCGACATGTCCACCTTCGCCACCGTGCTGCTCATCTCCGGGGTCCTCTCGCTTGCCGTCTGATTCCACTGTCGCGCAGATAAGTGCTCACCCAATGAGCACTTATTTCGGAGGATGATCGGTGCCATGGATGAGACACCGGACAGCGAGCAGTACGTCGAGCAGTACTCCGACGAGAGCCGCGCGGCGCTGCGGCTGCGCACCGACGAGTTGATCGAGGGCCTGCGGGCGCACGCCGACGTGCTGCTCGGTCTGCGCGGTGGCAGCGCCGAGAGGGAGGACCTGTTCACCGAGAACGCTGCCCTCGGCAAGCTGCTCGGCGCGTGGGACCACGCCGTCCTCGATCACACCGGCACCTTGGTGTCGCCCGACGGTGACGACGAGGACGACTTCGACGACGAGCCGGAGGACGACGGGCCTGTCGCCGTACTGACGCTGGTCACTCGGGTCGATCTCGGCGTGCGCGACACCGAGGAGCTGCTGACCGCCGGGCGGGCGGCGCATCGGAGGCTGCAGCCGGAGGAGAACGCGGCGGACGCGCTCGTCGCAGTCAACGACGAGGCCCAGGCGGTGTACGCGTTGCTGCACGAGGCGGGCGAGCCGTGGCTGGATCTGCCGGGCACCGGCCTGCTCGCGGCGACCCGCCTCTACGTCGCACCGGACGACTACGAGCAGCCGGGCGACCTCGTCGACAGCGCCGAGGACGGCGAGGACGACGACGTGTCCGCCGAGGCGATGGTCGACGAGGTCGGCGTGCCGGAGGGGACGCTCTTGTTCAGCGAGTCGTGGGCCTAGGGAGATACGCCTAGAAGAGGGCGTCGCCGCGTTCGAGGTCGAGGAGTTGCTGTTTGCGGGGCAGGCCGCCGCCGTAGCCGGTGAGGCTGCCGGTGGAGCCGACGACTCGGTGGCACGGGACGATGATGCTGATCGGGTTCTTGCCGTTGGCGAGGCCGACGGCCCTCGACGCGGTCAGCGGCTTGCCCAGGGCAAGGGCCAGTTCGCCGTACGTCGTGGTGGTGCCGTACGGGATGTCGAGCAGCGCGGTCCAGACCTCTTGCTGGAAAGGCGTTCCGACCGGAGCGAGCGGGACGTCGAAGGTGGTGCGCTCGCCGGCGAAGTACTCGGTGAGCTGGTCGACGACCTTGGGCAGGATCGTGTCGTCGCGGAGGCCGAACGTTTCCAGGGCCGGGCGGTGGCGGTGCTGCTCCAGGTAGAGGCCGACCAGCTCGTCGGCGGGTGAGCCGACGAGGGTGAGGTCGCCGATCGGGCTCTCCAGTACGGCGTACGGCATGTCAGGGCCGGGCGATGCGGTAGAGGACGTGCCGCTGCAGGCGGTGGCCGTCGGGCAGGCGCGGGTGGTCGAAGTCGCCGGCCTCGTCGTGCGTCATGCCGATCTTCTGCATCACCCGCTGGGACGGGAGGTTCGTCGTCGCCGTGAAGGAGACGATCTCGTCCAGCCCGGCCGGGCCGAAGCCGTGGTCGAGCGCGGCGAACGCCGCCTCGGTCGCGTAACCGTTGCCCCAGGCATCCTTCGACAGCCGCCAGCCGATCTCGACCGCGGGCATGAAGTGCGCGTCGAACGACGGCCGGGACAACCCGGTGAAGCCGATGAACTTCCCGGTCTCCTGGATCTCCACGGCCCACAGGCAGAAGCCCCAGGCGTCGTACTGGGTCATGATCCGGTCGACCAGCCCGTCGCTCTCCTCGCGCGTCATCGGCGCGGGGAAGTGCTCCATCACCGCCGGGTCGGCGTTCAGCGCCGCGAACGGCTCGCGGTCGGCGTCGCGAAAGGGCCTGAGCAGGAGCCGGTCGGTCTTCAGGGTCTCGGTCATCTCACTCCGTCGGGATCTTGTTGATGGCATGGTCTCCGGTCGCCCACAGGTACTGGACGGCGTACGCGCGCCACGGCCGCCAGGCCCGGGCGTGCTCGATCAGCGGTTTGGGGGCCTCGGGCAACCCGAGGTCGCGGGCGGCGTACCGGATGCCCAGATCGCTAGCCACGAAGGCGTCCGGGTCACCGAGCGCGCGCATCGCGATCGACTCGACCGTCCACGGGCCGATGCCGGGCAGCGCGGCCAGCTGCGCGCGGGCCTGGTCCCAGTCGCTGCCCGCGCCGAGGTCGATCTCGCCGGCCGCGAGGGTCGCGATCAGCGTGGTCAACGTCGTACGGCGTGACTTCGGGAACGCCAGCGTCTCCGGGTCGAGCCCGGCCAGCGCCTGCATCGTCGGGAACAGGTGGGTCAGGCCGCCGGCCGGGTCGTCGATCGGTTCGCCGTACGCCTGGACGAGACGGCTCGCGTGCGTCCGCGCGGCGGCCGTCGACACCTGCTGACCGAGCACCGCCCGGACGGCGAACTCCTCGCCGTCGACCGTCCGCGGCACGCGGCGGCCCGGCGCCTTCGCGATCAGCGGCGCGAGGAACGGGTCCTCGGCGAGCAGCTCGTCGACGGCGATCGGGTCGGCGTCCAGGTCCAGCATCCGGCGGCAGCGGCTGATCGCGATCGCGAGGTCGCGCTGGTCGGTCAGCGACAGCTGGCAGGCGATGTGGTCGGGCATCGGCCGCAGCGACACGACGCCGTGGCCGTGCGGAAGTCGCAGGGTCCGGCGGTAGGCGCCGCCGTACCACTCCTCGACACCCGGTACGCCGGTGGCGATCAGGTGGCCGAACAGGTTGTCCGGGGTGAGCGGCGCGCGGAACGGCAGTCGCAGCGAGATCGTGCCCGGGGCGGTCGGGTGCGAGCCGCGCTTGGCCCGGCCGCGCAGCTCGCTCGGCGACAGCGCGAAGACTTCCTGGACGGTCTCGTTGAACGTGCGGACGCTGGAGAACCCCGAGGCGAACGCGACGTCGGCCATCTGCAGGTCGCTGGTCTCGATCAGCATCCGCGCGGTCTGCGCCCGCTGCGCCCGCGCGAGGGCGAGCGGGCCGGCCCCGAGCTCGGCCTGGAGCTGACGCTGCACCTGGCGCACGCTGTACCCGAGGTGGGTGGCGAGGCCTGGCACGCCGTCGCGGTCGACGACGCCGTCGCTGATCAGGCGCATCGCGCGAGCGACCAGATCGGCGCGGTCGTTCCACTCCGGGGAGCCCGGGCTGGCGTCGGGGCGGCAGCGCTTGCAGGCGCGGAAGCCGGCCTGCTGGGCCGCGGCGGCGCTCGGGTAGAACCGCATGTTCTCGACCTTGGGCGGGACCACCGGGCAGCTCGGGCGGCAGTAGATCTTCGTGGTCAGCACGGCGGTGAAGAACCAGCCGTCGAACCGCGCGTCCTTGGACTGGACCGCTCGCACGCACCGCTCGACACATTCGTACACGCAGACCAGCATCGCGGGCGGCGCCGACAGTTTCTAGCGGATTTGCGCCATCGAGGTGTGGCGGGAAAACGACGTGAGGTCCTGGTGCCGTTTTCTCGCCAGCCGGGCGGGGGTGCGGGGCGGTGGAGTGGACGTCGTACAGGACTTCCGACGAAGGAGAATCATGAACGACCTGACGGGCAAGCTGGCGCTGGTGACCGGTGGGAGCCGCGGGATCGGCGCTGCTACGGCGATCGCGCTCGCTGCGGCCGGGGCTGATGTGGCGATCACCTACCAGAGCGCGGCTTCGGACGCGGCGGATGTGGTGAAGCAGATCGAGGCGGCCGGGCGGCGGGGGTTTGCCTTCCAGGCTGATGCTGGGGATGCCGCGGCGGTTGAGGAGATGGTCGGGCGAGCCGTTGACGCGCTGGGCGGGCTCGATGTGCTGGTGAACAACGCGGGCGTCGGGACGAGCGGTCTGATCTCGGAGGTTGCTCTGGACGAGGTGGATCGGGTGATCGCGGTCAACGTGCGTGGGGCGTACGTCGCTGCCCGGGCTGCTGCCGCGCGGTTGGCGGACGGCGGGCGGATGATCCACGTCGGCAGCACGATCGCCGAGCGAAACGCCGGGCCGGGGATGACGCTGTACGCGCTGAGCAAGTCGGCCGTCGTGGGGATGAGCAAGGGGCTCGCCCGGGACCTGGGGCCGCGCGGGATCACGTCGAACGTCGTACAGCCTGGCCCGACGGACACGGCGATGAACCCGGCCGATGGTCCGTACGCCGAAGCGCAGCGGGGTGCGCTCGCACTGCCGCGCTTCGGGACTCCGGAGGAGGTGGCGGCCTTGATCGTTTATCTAGCCGGACCCAGCGCGGCGTACATCACCGGCACCGAACTCACCATCGACGGCGGCCACGCTGCATGAGGTCGCTCTGTCGGTGAAGCCGTCTACGGTGACCGGATGAAGTTCTCGGTGACCTTCGGGGCGGTGGGCGACGGGCGGGATCCGCGGGGGTTGGCGGATCTCGCCCGGATTGCCGAGGACTCCGGGTGGGACGGGGTGTTTCTCGAGGACTATCTCGCCTACCAAGGCACCTCGCTGCCGACGTACGACCCGTGGATCTGTCTGGCGGCGATGGCTTGTGCGACGAGCCGCGTGCGATTGGGTACGACGGTGACGCCGCTCCCCCGCCGGCGGCCGTGGAAGGTTGCGGCCGAGGCGGTCGCGCTGGATCACCTGTCGGGCGGGCGAATGATCCTCGGCGTCGGGATCGGCGATCCCGCGGGCCCGTTCCTCGGCGGCGTCGGGGAGACGATCGATCCGCGGGTGCTCGCCGAGATGCTCGACGAAGGCCTGCAGGTGATCGACGCGCTGTGGTCGGGCGAGCCCGTTCACCACCAGGGAAAGCACTACCAACTCGACGGCGCCCAACTCACCGCCCGCCCGATCCAGCGCCCCAGGATCCCGATCTGGATCGGCGGCAACTTGCTGCTGCCCGCCGTACGCCGAAGAATCCTGCGCTGGGACGGCTCCTGCGCCTACAAAGGCCCGACCACGGCCTCGCTCCCGATCCTCCCCGAGGACGTCCGCGCCCTGAGGGCCGAACGAGGCAACGACTTCGCCATCAAGGTCAGCGGCGGCGATCCTGCGGCTTTCGCCGAAGCCGGCGCCACCTGGTGGGGCCGCTGGATCGCCCCCGGCCCGCTCGCCGAAGCCGAACAGATCCTCCGCGCCGGCCCTCCACAGCTCTGACCCGGCCGAGCTGTCTCCAGGCGGTGACCTGTTGACAACTCAGGTTCGGGCGGGTGAGACTGCGGGGGAATTTTAACGTTCAAACGGTCGGCTGGTGAGGGGGTCCTGGTGGCTACGCTCAAGCAGGTGGCGGCGCATGCTGATGTGTCGGTGCAGACCGTTTCCAATGCGTTGAACGCTCCGCACCGGCTGCGGCCGGACACGCTCGAGCGGGTGACACGGTCGATCGAGCTGCTCAACTACCGGCCCAATCGTAACGCCCGGTCGTTGCGGACCAGCGCGGTCGAGCTGATCGGGTACTGCGTGCCGAGCTGGCACGGTGGGCAGGCGCATCTGGTGATGGACCAGTTCCTGCACGCCTTGTGCGCGGCGGCGGAGACGACCGGACGGCACATCTTGTTGTTCACGGCCCCTTCCGGCGCCGACGGGATGTCGGTGTACGACGACCTGCACGCGCGGCGGTTGGTGGACGGGTTCGTGCTGTCGCAGACCGAGACGCACGATCCGCGGCACGGGTGGTTGAAGGAGCAGGCGATCCCGTTCGTGTCGTTCGGGCGGGTGTGGAAGGAGTCCACGCAGCCGGGCCCGTACGTCGATGTCGACGGCGCCGGTGGGTGTGCGATGGCGACGCGGCACCTGTACGACGGTGGGCGGCGGCGGATCGGGTTCCTCGGGTGGCCGCGGACGTCGGGGCTGGCGGAGGACCGGCTCACCGGGTGGCGTGACACCTGCGTCGAGCTGGGACTGCCGGTGGACGGGCTCGCGGTGCACTGCGTCGAGGACACCTTCGACGAGGGTGCGCGGGGGGCCGCTTCGTTGCTCGACGCATCCGAACCGGTCGACGCGATCGTTGCCCTGAGCGACGTACTGGCGCTGGGTGCGATGCGGGAACTGAACCGGCGTGGCCTGGCCGCCGGGACGGATGTCGCGGTGACCGGGTTCGACGACTCGCCGCTGGCTTCGGTCGTTTCTCCCGCGCTGACCACGGTGCGCCAGCCGATCGACCTGATCGCCCACGAACTGATCGACATCCTGACTGGTCCGGCCGAGTCCGAGGCGCCGGCCGAACGCCTGCTGCAACCCGAACTGATCGTCAGGGGCAGCTCAGCCCCCGGCTGATGACGCGGTGCGCGAGAGTGCCGCGAGAAGGAGGAATCCTGTCATGGAACCCCGCCCGACAACCTCCCAACCACCCGGCCGCCGTCGAACCCGTACGGCGGGCGCCGGACTGATCGCCGCAGCTCTCCTGGTGAGTGTGGCGACCCAAGCCTCCGGCGCCCCACCCACCGCGAGCGGCGCGGACCGCAGCTCCACCGCAAGCAGTGCGGCCCGCGGAGCCGGCGCGACTGAACTCTCCGAGACCACCCGTCTCTCCGATCGGCGTTCGCTGGTGGTCGGCGATCGGGCCTACGCGATGGGCGACGAGAACGGGCTCTACCCCGCGACCGGGTGGCACACCCGGGGCGAGATGGGTGGGATCTGGTCGCAGCCGATCAAGCTACTGGACGGGATCTGGTTCGGGGTCGACGGGGGCTGGCTCGGGAAGCAGCTTCCGGCGAGCAAGTACACCAGTGGGCACGGGTACCAGCGGATCGACTACGGGAACGGGATTCAGCGGACGGACTTCGTGCCGGACGGGATCCGCGCGACCGTTGTCGGGCTGACCTTCAAGAGCCCGCAGGACAAGACCGTCAAGCTCGACGTCGACGCTCACTCCGAGCTGATGCCGGCCTACCCGTGGGGCGGGACCACGCCCAACGCCGGCCAGGCGAACCTGCCGGACACCGGCTCGTACGCCGACGGCACGCTCCGGTTCCGCGACCAGGGCACGTCGCCCATCCCCAACGCGACGAAGCACGACTACAACGCGCTCGTCGGCTCGTCACTCCGACCGACCGCGCACGCACTCGGTGCCAACCACCGCGGCCCTCAGGACCCCGCCGTGGTGTGCCCGATGGACGGCACTCCCCCGGCGCGCTGTGACGACTCGGCGGTCGGCAAGGGCACCGGCGGGCGCCTGACGTACAGCGTGAAGCTGAAGGCCAACCAGCAGACCACGGTCTGGTTCGCCATGGCCGGCTCCGACGAAGGCCCCGCGGCAGCGTACCGCGAGTACCGCCGCGCCATCGGCAACCCGGAGAAGTTGCTGAAGGCAAAGACCAGGGCACGCGAGCAGATCGCCGGCCAGTCCGCCGTCAACCTTCCCGGCGACAAGCTGCTGCAGCAGAGCGTCGAGTGGAGCAAGCAGAACCTCGCCGACTCCGTCCAGGAAGCCCGCGACCTGCAGATCCGCGACGTCAACGAGGGCAAGGACTACCCCGCCCCGGCCGGCACGGTCGACAGCGCCCGCTGGTTCGGCGCCGGCTTCCCGGACTATCCCTGGCTGTTCGCGACGGACGGCGAGTACACCGCGTACGCCGCGGTCGCGGCCGGCCAGTTCGACACGGTCAAGGCGCACCTGAAGTCCCTGCAGGAGATCAGCGACATCCTGAACCACCGCAGCGGCAAGGTCGCGCACGAGGTGATGCCGACCGGTGACGTCTACTTCGGCTCGAACCAGAGCGCGGGCAACACCGACGAGACGGTGAAGTTCCCGAGCATCGTCGCGCTGCTGTGGCGCTGGACCGGCGACGACCGGTTCCGCGACCAGCTGTACGACTTCAGCGTGCGCAACCTGAAGTACGTGTACCGCGAGCTCGACAAGGACAACGACGGCTGGCTCGAGGGCCTGGCCAACGTCGAGCGCAACGGCATGGGCGCCGAGAAGCTGGACAGCACCGTCTACCTGGCTCGCGGGCTGCGTGACCTCGCCGACCTGGCCGCGTCGAAGCGCGACCAGCAGACGCAGCAGTGGGCGACCACGAAGGCCGAGGACCTCGAGAAGCGGTTCGAGTCCCAGTGGTGGGTCCAGCAGGCCTTCGGGTACGCCGACTCGATCGACGACCCGGCGGATCCCGCGAACGACAACAAGCCGATCTTCCAGCGGCATTGGACCGGCGTCACGCCGATGGAGGCCGTGCTCACGAAGCCGGGCAAGCCGGACGCTCCCCTGGCCTCCCCCGAGCACGCGAAGATCGCGCTCGACCAGCGCGAGAAGGCCTGCTACACCGGCGAATTCGGCCTGTTCCACACCGGTACCGGTCCGACCGCGGACCCGGCCGGCAACCCCGGGCCGTCCTGCGACAGCGTCGTCTCGGCGGTGAAGAGCGAGCGCGCGATCTTCTCGCTCAACACCTCGATCATGGCCGTTGCCGAGGGCAACTTCGGTCGGCTGGGCCGGAACCAGCAGCAGGTCTACACCACCGGCAACGCCCGGATCCAGCTCGACCCGAAGGTGTGGGAGACCCCCGGCGCGATGCCGGAGATCGCGCCGTCGCCGGACGCGCCGGCGAACATCGACCGGCCGTTCACCGACCGCTCGATGGCGCTCCAGGCCTGGGGCGCGTACGGCGTGCTCTGGCCGGTCGTGCACCAGCAGCTCGGGGTCGACCCCGACCTGGGTCACGGCAAGCTGGCCGTCGTACCGCAGATTCCCGGCGGGCAGCAGAAAGTGGCCGGCAGCAACATCAAGGTCGGTCGCGGGTCGGTCGACGTGTCCGCACGCCTTGTGCACAAGGACTTGTGGACCGATGTGAAGGTCAGGGGCGTCCGCGCCGACGTCACGATCGGCGCCGTGCTGCCGGCCGGGGCGAAGGTCGCGAAGGTCTCGGTCGACGGCCGGAGCACTTCGTACCAGGTGGTGACCACGAGTCGCGGGACCGAGGTCAGGGTCGCGGCCCACGGCTCCTCGACCAGTGTGAGAATCACGGTGAAGTAAGGCAGAACGTGAAGCTGGGCCCCTCAGAGTATGAGTCGGAGGGGCCCAGCAGAGCTGAAGGAAGGTGACGTCTCCAGCTTCCCGAAGCGGATCCGTGGAGTCCGGCAGACCCCGTCACCGGTCTACCTCGGTGGGGATCCCCACCGCAAGGGGCCTCGGTTTCCGTTCGACCCGCCGTTCCGGATGGAACAGCGTGTCGACCTTTCTACCGCCGCGACCACGTGCGGCACAACCCTTTCCCGAAAGCTGGTACGGCGAGTTCGCGAGTTGCCGCGTGTCGTCCACAGTGAGTGCTCGCCCGTCCACAGAAACCGTTGCGGTTATGCACACCCCCTGTGCATAAGTCACTCCCAGCGGAAGAACCGGGCGGCCGCGGCGACACAGGCGACGATCGCGACGACGAGCGCGATCAGGCTGACCGTTCCGGGCCACTGCCCGGACCACGCGTCCTGCAGGCTGGTCATCCCCGCGCCCATCGGCGTGACGTCGCGCAGCCAGCGGATCGACTCCGGCATCAGGTCGCCGGGGGTCCAGACGCCCGCGAAGAACATGCTCGGGAAGATCAGCAGGTTCCCGACGATGCTGGCCGCCTTCGCGGTCGGGACCAGTCCGGCGATCAACAGTCCGATGCTCAACTGAGCGATCGAGTAGAGCAGCGCGGCGACCGCGAAGGGCAACGGCGCGCTCGGCAGGGCGGCGTCGAAGAACACCGCGCCGGCTCCGAGGATCAGGCCGATCACCAGCGCCGCGGCGATCAGGTGCAGCAGCAGCTGCGCGACCAGCAGCTTGACCGGTTTCACCGGCGTGGTCGACATCCGCCGCAGCACGCCCTTCTCACGGTAGCCCGCCAGGATCATCGGCAGCGTCGCGAACCCGAGCAGCCCGATGCCGATCCCGATCGCCATCGTGGGCAGGAAGCTGACCGGGATCCCGTCCCCGGGGGCGTCGTCGCCGTTGATCAGCGAGAAGATCGTCAGCAGCCCGAGCGGCAGCACGAAGACGAAGAACAGCCCGGCGGGGTCGCGGACGAACAGCTTGGTCTCGATCCGGGTCAGGGTCAGGGTCTGGCTCATCAGTTCGCTCCTTCGAAGTTCTTGCCGGCGAGCAGCAGGAAGGCGTCGTCCAGCGTGGTCTGCTCGGTGTGCAGGTCGATCGGGGCCAGCCCGCGGGCGGCCAGTTCGGTGACCACGGCGACCAGGACGTCGTCGTTGCCGGTGACAACGAACCGGTCGTTGTCGACGGCGACGGTCTTGACCGCCGGCAGCGCGGTCAGCACCGCGTGGTCGGTCAGCGGCGCGGGCAGCCGGAAGGTGATCCGCTGCTCGGACCGCGCTGCCTCGACCAGCCCGGCCGGGGTGTCCAGTGCGACCACGCGACCGCCGTCGATGATGGCGATCCGGTCGCAGAGGTGCTCGGCCTCCTCCATGAAGTGGGTGACCAGGATGATCGTCACGCCGGTGTCGCGGATCTTGCGGACCAGCTCCCAGGTGTCGCGCCGGGCCTGCGGGTCCAGACCGGTGGTGAGCTCGTCGAGGATCGCGACCTTCGGGTTGCCGACCAGGGCGAGCGCGATCGAGAGCCGCTGCTTCTGCCCGCCGGACAGCTTCGCGAAGGCGGTGTTCTGCACCTTCGTCAGGCCGAGCTCCGCGAGCAGTTCGGCCGGGTCGCGCGGCGCCGGGTAGAACGACGCGTACAGCTCCAGAGCCTCGCGGGCCTTGATCTTGTCGGGCAGCTCGCTCGACTGCAGTTGTACGCCGACCAGCGAGGTGATCTCGCCGCGGTTGGTGTGCGGGTCGAGGCCGGCGACGCGGACGGAACCGGCGTCCGGCGTACGGAGTCCGGCGATCGACTCGACCGTGGTGGTCTTGCCGGCGCCGTTCGGGCCGAGGATGCCGAAGATCTCCCCCGGGTGGACGGTCAGCGAGACGTCGTCGACGGCGACCGTCGCGCCGTAGGTCTTGCGGAGGTTGCGGACCACGACCAGGTCGTCGGCAGCAGCGTTTTCGGGCATGGCGAAGCCTTCCGTCGTACAGGTGGAGGTGAGGTGAAGGGGTGCGGAGGGATCAGCCCTTGGTCGGCCGGACGCCGAACGAGCGGATCATCAGGTAGCCGAAGTACAGGCCGAGGGCGCTGACCGCCAGCACTCCCGGGACCGCGACGGCCAGGGCCGGACGGTGGTAGCCGGTGTTGGCGAGCGCTTCGGCGAGCCACTGCGCGACCAGCAGGAACTCCGCGGCGGCGGCCGGCAGCAACGTCACCGGCAGCAGCAGGAGTCCTTTCCAGGCACCGAACCGCATGAAGGCGAGGCCGGTCAGCCAGCCGGCGACCTCGTGCGACAGGACCAGCAGGAAGAACTCGAGGAAGATCAGTCCGACCTGCGAGGTCTTGGTGAACAGGTGCGGATTGGCCAGGGTCTGCGTCCAGCCCTGCCAGGCGTAGACGACGTGCTCGATCTGGTAGACCAGCACCCAGAGCAGCGCCGTACCGGTCGCGGCGCCGACCAGGAAGATGGTCGCGGCCAGCGAGAACATCCGCCGGGTGATGCCGAGCGAGACCATCAGCGTGAAGAACGCCGGCCCGATCGTGATGCCGACGGCCAGTGAGAAGTACTTCGGCGACTGCGTGCCGTAGTCCCAGATCGAGTGGCTGTCGCCGTCGGTGAGGAACTGGATGACCAGGCCGGCCACCAGGAACCCGAGCACCATGATCACCCAGTAGCCGCCGAGCATCGGCGTCAGCCCGACGCGCATCGCCTGCAGCACCCGGCGCAGGCGCTGTCCGGAGGTGACCCCGTTCGGCAGGGTCGCGGCCGGGCTGGTGGTGGCGCTCATCGCCGTGCCTCCTTCGACGGAGCCGGTGTGGTCAGGTGGACGAACAGGTCCTGCAGGCCGACCTGGCCGACGTCCAGTCCGGCCGAGCGAGCCTTGGTGAGCAGGGCCTCGTCGAGGTCTCCGAGCACGGTGACCGACTTGGTCCCGCCCAGCCGCTGCTCGGCCAGTACGTCGAGGCCCGCGGTGAGCTCGTCGACCACGGCCGCCGGACCGACCAGCGACGCTCCCCGTCCGCGCAGCGTGTCGACCGGCGCCTGGGTGACGAGCCGGCCGCGATCGAGGATCACGACCTCCTCGAGCAGCGCACTGACCTCGCTGACCAGATGGGTGGACAGCAGGATCGTCCGCGGGACCTCGGTGTAGTCGGCCAGCAGGACGTCGTAGAACAGTTCCCGGGACGGGACGTCCATCCCCAGGTAGCTCTCGTCGAAGATCGTCAGCGGCGCCCGGCTGGCCATGCCGAGCACGACGCCCAGCGCGGACCGCTTGCCCCGGGACAGCTTCTGCACCTTCTTGCCGGTCGGTACCTCGAACTTGTCCAGCAGCTCGCCCGCCAGGTCGTGGTCCCAGTACGGCCGCAGGCTCGCGGCGTAGTCCAGGACCTGCTTGACCCGGACCTGGTCGACCAGGTCGCCGGACTCCCGGATCAGGCAGATGCGGCTCGTCACGACAGCGTCCTCGTACGGCGTACGTGCCGCGCCGAGGTCGCCGCCGCTGATCAGCACCCGGCCCTCGTCGGGCTTGCGGAAGCCGGCCAGGAGGGCGGCCAGCGTGCTCTTGCCGGATCCGTTCCGGCCCAGCAGCCCGTGGATCTTGCCCGGCGCCAGCCGGAGGTCGAGGCCGTCCACGGCGGGAACTCCGCCGAACCGGACGGTGAGGTTCTCGGTCCGCAATTCCAGGGCGTTCACTGCTCCTCCTTCTGGATGTGCCGGACGATCTCGGGGAGCGGGACGCCGATCGCCTTGGCCTCGGCGATCATCGGGTCGACCACGTCGGAGAAGAACGCCTCCCGGCGGCCGCCGCGCAGCAGGTCGCGGGCGTTCGGGCTGACGAACATCCCGATCCCGCGCTTCTTGTAGAGCACGCCCTCGTCGACCAGCTGGGCGAAACCCTTGGCGGCGGTGGCGGGATTGATCCGGTAGAACGCGGCGTACTGGTTCGTCGACATGACCTGCTCGTCCTCGGCGAGGGCACCCGTGACGATGTCGTTCTTGATCTGCTCCGCGATCTGGAGGTAGATCGGGCTGCGATCGTCGAACATCGTGGTCCCTCATCTCTCCGGGTCGTGGGCGAACGTCAGGGTAGCGCGGTTCGTAGGTTCATTACTTAACTAATGAACCGTAGCACCGACGAACCCCCTGACGTCAAGCCCTGAGGTCGAGCCCCCGTCCGGCTAGCCGCCCGAGCTCGCGGCGGCGTTCTGCGCCTGGACCGCCTTGCGCAGGGCCGGGCCGACCGGACCGACGCGGATGGTGAGCTGGGCGAGGCGGTCCTTGTGCTGCTTGCGCTGGTCCTTGGACAGCACCGGCTTGAGCTCGCCGGTCGCGGCCAGAACGACGAGCGCGGCGTCGCGGAGGTCGACGCGGGTGACCAGGCGGGCCGGGCGGAGGGTGTCGGTGGCGGCCTGCAGCAGTTGACGGCGTACGAGCGGCTGGCGCAGGGTGATCCGCTCGGCGGGGAAGACGAGGAAGCGGCGGTAGGGCTCGACCTTGATCAGGTGGTTGCGCTCGAGCTCGTCGCGGACCATCGGGAGCGCGTGGCGGGCACGGCGTTCGATCCAGTACTTCCAGCGCTTGCGGGGACCGGTGTCGATCTCGGTGAGGACGTGCTCGGCGAGCGGGGACCGGGTCGGGCCGACGGTGGCGACCACGCGGCCGTCGTCGTCGGTGAGGCGGCCGGCGAGGTGGAGGTCGGCGAGGGCCGCGGCGCGGAGCGTGAGACCGAGGCGCGAACGGCTGCCCAGCTTGCCGGTGGTGGGGTCGAAAGCCAGCAGGTAAAGGCGTTCGGGCAGACCTTCGGGCGGTGCACCCTTGCTGAGGGCAACGACCGCACGGGGTCGCTCGGGGCGAGGGCGAGGGGTGCCGGCAGCCGGCGTACCGGGACGGCGGTCGAGGCGAGCGTTCATGATTCCTCCTTGCGGGGGCGGCCCGGGCGGCGCATCTTGCCGACCTCCCCGGGCAGCCGGCCGGCGTCCGCGAGCGCACGCCGGAGCAGGAACTCGATCTGGGCGTTGGTGCTGCGCAGCTCGTCGGAGGCCCAACGAGCCAGCGCGTCGTGCACCACGGGATCCAGCCGGAGCAGGATCTTCTTGCGTTCGGTGGCCATCGGAGTTACTGGTACAGGGAGCCGGTGTTCACGACCGGCTGCGCGTCACGGTCACCGCACAGCACCACCAGCAGGTTGCTGACCATGGTCGCCTTGCGCTCCTCGTCGAGGTCGACGACGTTGTTCTCCGACAGCCGGTCCAGCGCCAGCTCGACCATGCCGACCGCACCTTCGACGATCCGCTGCCGGGCGGCGACGACCGCGCCGGCCTGCTGGCGGCGCAGCATCGCCTGGGCGATCTCCGGCGCGTACGCCAGGTGGGTGATCCGCGACTCGATCACGTGCACGCCGGCCGCCTGCACCCGGACGCCGATCTCGGCCGACAGGGTCTCGGTGATCTCGTCCGTACTGTCCCGCAGCGACAGGCCACCCTCGTCGGTGTGCACGTCGTACGGGTAGGAGTTGGCGATGTGCCGGACCGCGGTCTCGGTCTGGATCGCGACGAACTCGACGAAGTCGTCCACCTCGAACAGCGCCTGCGCGGTGTCCTCGACCTGCCAGACCACCACCGCGGCGATCTCGATCGGGTTGCCGTCGGCATCGTTGACCTTGGCAACGGCCGTCTCGTGGTTGCGGATCCGGGTCGAGACCGGCTGCCGGACGGAGATCGGGTTCACCCAGCGCAGGCCGTCGGTGCGGATCGTTCCGGCGTACCGGCCGAGGACCTGCAGCACCCGCGCCCGTCCGGGCGACACCGGCGTCAGCCCCGCCGCGAGGATCACGCCGGCGACGAACAGGACCGACGACACGATGATCAGCGCGAGGTTCTCCTGGGTGACTCCCACGATGAACAGCACCACCGCGGCGATCACCAGCACCAGCGACAGCCCCAGGACGGGCCAGCCGTTCAGGTCCCGGGCCGACCGCTCGGTCACCTTCGGCTTGGGCATCTCCACCATCACGTCAACGTCAGCAGTCATCATCCAGCTCCTCCGGGATTCGATGTCTCGAAGGTAGCATAGTGATATCAGTTTTTGAAAGCACGGATCGGACCGACGAGGCTGCGAGAGGGACTACGTGAGGGGCGGGGTCAGCTGATCGGGCGGGCCAACCCCGTGAGGGCTTGTTGCCAGTCGCCGGCGACCGACGCCGGGAGCGGGTCGATCGGGCCGTCGTGCCAGGCGTGGACGGGGCGGATGCCGTGCAGCGCGTTGAGGAGCCAGAGCTCGTCGACCTCGGCGAGGTCCTCGGGGCGGCGGGCGGTTTCGGCCACCTCGACGCCTCGGGTCGCGGCCAACTGCCGGATCAGGCGAGCGGTGACCGAGGGGAGGAACGGCCGGCCGGACGGCGGGAAGTGCAGGGTGTCACCTTCCCACCAGGCCAGTGCCGAGTACGCCGCTTCGACGGCGATGCCGTCGGCGTCCATCAGCAGCACCTCATCGGCTCCGCAGTCGGCTGCGGCCTCGGCCTTCAGGGCCCCGAGGGCTTCCAGGTCGGGCCCTTTGACGAACGGCTGCGTGCGCGGATCAGCACCGCTGTGGACGGCGACGCGGATCCGGCCGCCTTGGGTAGGGGCCGGGCGCAACTGCACGGACAGGCCGGAGCCGGACAGCTCGAAGCGAGGGAACCACCGCCCGAAGCCGGGGAACCGGCCGACGTGGTCGTCGAAGAACGCTCCCGCTCCGGACGCCCCCAGCGCGGCGCACGACGCGGTGAACCGCTCCCGGTGCAGTTCCAGACCCCGGACCTGCCCGTTGTGCACGAGAAACGAATCGGCGACCAGCACGGAGTTCACCCCGACCTTCCCAGCGTTGCAGCGGCCTTCAGCACCATCTCGTCGTACTCGTCGGCGGGATCCGAGTCGAGCACGATCGCCCCGCCCGCGCCGATCACGGTCTCGTGCGGCGTCAGGACGGCGGTCCGGATCACCACGCTCAGGTCCGCGCGACCGTCGACGGTCAGGTAGCCCAGCGCGCCCGAGTAGACCCCGCGCGCACTCGACTCCAAGGCGTCGAGGATCTCCATCGTGCGGATCTTCGGTGCCCCGGTCATCGATCCCGGCGGGAAGCACGCCCGCACGGCGGCCACCGCGTCCACGCCGTCGCGCAGCTTCCCGCGCACGGTGGTGACGAGCTGGTGCACGGTTTGGTAGCTCTCGACAACCATCAGCCGCGGGACCTGGACCGTCCCCGGTTCGCTGACCCGGCCGAGGTCGTTGCGAATCAGGTCGACGATCATCAGGTTCTCGGCGCGGGTCTTCTCGTCCTCGGCCAGCGCCTTCGCGACCAGCTTGTCCTGCGCGGGGTCGTCGGACCGCGGCGCGGTGCCCTTGATCGGCCGGCACTCGGCCCACCCGTCACCGTCGACCGCGAGGAACCGCTCCGGCGACGAACTGGCGATCGCGAGCTCGCCGTACCGCAGGAAGGCCGAGTACGGCGCGGGGTTGGTCGCGCGCTGCCACAGGTAGAAGTCGAGCGGCTCCGGGACCGGTGGGAGGCGGACCCGGTTCGTCAGGCAGACCTCGTAGGTCTCGCCGGCCTCGAGCGCGGCCATGCAGGCGTCGATGCCGGCCAGGTACGTCGCGCGGTCCTGCTCCAGGTGCTGCTCGACGTCCAGCAGCGAGATTGCCGGCGGATCCACCCAGCCCATCCACCACGACGCCGTCGTCGCTTCTGCCTCGTCGAGCCAGTTGAGCGCACCGGTGTCGTCAGCGGTGTGGACGGCGACCAGGTACGAGCGATCCTGGTCGTGGTCGATCACCACGAACCGGTTGGCCCAGATCCACAAGGCGTCCGGAGTCTGCGCTGCGTGAGCCGCGACGCCGCCGGTGAGGGATTTGAGCTCGTAGCCGAAGTAGCCGACATAGCCGCCGTTGAAGACCTCGGCGAGCTCGGCCGGTCCATCGGTCCGGCGGGCGGCGAGACGGGCCTGGAGCTCGGCGAACAAGTCACCGTCGTCGACGTCCCGGACGATCACCTCGGCGTCCGGCCCGGCGCTCGTCCCGAGCACGGAGATCCGCCGCAGCGACCGGTCGGTGAGGCTCCCGTCGAGCCAGAACGCCACCGGCTCGGCGGCGAACAGCTCCCGGTAGACCGACTCGCCACCGAGCGCGTGGTCGACCGAGCGAACGGACCAGGTCAGAGCGGGCACAGCAGAACGGTACCTACTCGCCCGGCCGACCGCGGCCCGGTCTCGCCGCGGAGATGCCCGGGCGGACGCGGGGGCGCGGGCGGAGCTCTCAGCTCAGCGCGAGCGTGGTGCGCATCGCGGTGATGCGGCGGATCGGGATCGCGACCTCCAGGCCGTCGCGGTCGTGGGCGCGCTGCGCCATCCAGGCGGCGGCGTGCTCGCGCCGCTTCTCCGACGTACCGGGCAGGTAGAGCGCGCCGACCATCCGCCGGGCGTCGTCGATGCTGCGGACCGTGTAGACGTACCGCTCGCGCTGGCTCTCCATCACGATGAAGCCGGCCCCGCGCAACTGCTCCTTCAGTCCGGTGATCTCCCCACCGGCCGGGAACTGCGGCCGCGACCGCAGCCGCGTGGTGAGCCCGGTCAGCGTCCGCAGGTCGCCACGACGCAGCGGGCGCACCGCCGGGATCGTCGCGGCCAGCACTCCCCCACGCCGTAGAACGCGAGCAGCCTCGGCCAGTACGTCGGGCAACGGCTGCAGCACCATCAGGCCCATCGAGCAGGTGACGACGTCGAAGGCCTCGTTCGCGAACGGCAGGTGCAGCGCGTCCGCCTGCACCTTCGGACCGGGTGCGCCGTCGAGCTGGATCGCGTTGCTGTCGACGCCGACCACCCAGCGCCCGTACAGCTCGCGGGCGACCGGGCCGTTGCCGCAGGCGAGGTCCAGCACCCGCTTGGCCTCGCCGGAGACGGCACGGACAAGCCAGCGGTACGGCGTGTGGTCGCCTGCTACCGCCCGGGACAGCAGGGCTTCGGTACTGCCCGGGGTGGCGGAGTGGAACTCCCGCAGGTACCCGGGCCAGTCGATCTGGTTCTCTGACATCGCGGACAGACGTTACCCCGTGGCCACTGCCCGTACATCATCGAGCGCAGGCAGTGGCCGCAAACTTGACGCGAAACTGATCCGGCGTGCCCGGATTCAGACCAGGCTGACGAAGATGTGGCCCGCGGTCTCGTCGCTGATCACACCGCCGGCGTCTCGGCTGCCGACCAGGACCCCCTCGGCGTCCAGCATCGAGTCCACCTCGCGGCCCGGCAGCGCGCCGGCCCGGCGCAGTACGGACATCGCGAAGTCGTCGGTCTGCACCGGCTCGGCGATCCGCCGGACCAGGACCCGCACGGCCGTGCCGGTCGACTGGTCGAGCACCTTGTCCAGCGGCTCGACCCCGTCGCGGAACTCGCCGATCGGCGTCGCCAGGCTGTCCTTCTGCAACTCCTCCAGGCCCGGGATCGGGTTGCCGTACGGCGACTCGGTCGGGTTGTCCAGGATCTTCATCAGCCGGAGCTCGACGGCGTCGCTCATCACGTGCTCCCAGCGGCAGGCCTCGGCGTGCACGTCCTCCCACTCGAGGCCGATCACGTCGACCAGCAGCCGCTCGGCCAGCCGGTGCTTGCGCATCACGCGGGTGGCCTGCATCCGGCCGACGTCGGTGAGCTCGAGGTGGCGGTCGCCCTCGACCGTGACCAGGCCGTCGCGTTCCATCCGCGCCACCGTCTGGCTGACCGTCGGTCCGGACTGGTGCAGGCGCTCGGCGATCCGCGCGCGCAGGGGCAGGATGCCCTCTTCTTCCAGTTCGTAGATGGTCCGCAGGTACATCTCGGTGGTATCGATCAGCTCGCTCACGACAACCATTCTCGCCTACTCAGGCAAGCCTTACCCAATCGGCGGGCCGATCTGGTCGTTGAGGGTTCGAGCTCACTTCGAAGTTGTTCATCGGCAAGACTGGGCCGGATGACTGCGGTGATGTGGTTCAGACGTGATCTGAGGCTGACGGACAACCCCGCGCTGCTCGACGCGGTGGCGGCGGGCGACGGCAAGGTCGCTGGGCTGTTCGTGCTCGACCCGGCGCTGTGGGACGCGGCCGGCGACCCGCGGCGCGACCACCTGGTCAGCTCGCTGAAGAGCCTGTCCGACGCGATGGGCGGCAAGCTCGTCGTACGCCGTGGCGACCCGGCGGACGTCGTACCCGCCCTGGCCGCCGAGATCGACGCGGCGAGCGTGCACGTCTCGGCCGACCACGGCCCGTACGGCGGACGCCGCGACGCCGCGGTGGAGAAGGCCCTCGACTGCCCGCTGGTGGCGACCGGTTCGCCGTACGCCGTGGCGCCGGGCCGCGTCCTGAACGGACAGGGCAATCCGTACCAGGTGTTCACGCCGTACTTCCGGGCCTGGCTCGAGCACGGCTGGCGGCAGCCGGTCGACGCGCCGGCGAAGGTCGACTGGGTCGGCAAGCGGAGCGACGCGCTGCCGAAGGTCTCGCTCGTCGAGGAGGCCGGCGAGGCCGCGGCCCGGGCGCACTGGCAGGAGTGGCTCGAGGGCGTCGCGGCGTACGACGACGAGCGCGACCGGCCGGACCTGGACAGCACGTCCCGGATGTCGGTCCCGCTGAAGTACGGCGAGATCCACCCGCGCACGATGCTGGCCGACCTGGCCCGGCTGCGCAGCAAGGGCGCCGAGGCGTACCGGCGCGAGCTGGCCTGGCGCGAGTTCTGCGCGGACCTCCTGGCCCGCTACCCGGAAGCGGCCTGGAACCCGCTGCGCCAGGAGTTCACCACGATGGCGTACGACGAACCGGGCGACGCCTTCACGGCCTGGCGCGAGGGCCGGACCGGCTATCCGATCGTCGACGCCGGGATGCACCAGCTCGCGGAGTCCGGCTTCATGCACAACCGGATCCGGATGGTCGTCGCGTCCTTCCTGGTCAAGGATCTGCACGTCCACTGGAAGTACGGCGCCCGCTGGTTCATGCAGCGGCTGCGCGACGGCGACCTCGCGTCGAACAGCCTGAACTGGCAGTGGGTCGCCGGCTGCGGCGCCGACGCGTCGCCGTACTTCCGGATCTTCAACCCGACGACGCAGGGCAAGAAGTTCGACCCCGACGGCGCGTACGTCCGGCGCTGGGTCCCCGAGCTGGCCGAGATCGCCGGGAAAGCGGTCCACGAGCCGTGGCTGCTGCCGGACCCGCCCGCGGGCTACCCGGCGCCGATCGTCGACCACGCCGAGGCCCGGCAGGAGTCGCTGCGCCGCTACGCCGCGATCAAGTAGTTCGCCAAGGCCTTGACCGCCGGATCTCCTGTACCCCTATAGTGCTAGGTAACTAGATCAATGGGGTGACAGATGATTGAGTTCCATCTGGACGGGCGGTCGGGGGTCTCGCCGTACCAGCAGGTCGTGCAGCAGGTCCGCAACGCGTTGCGGCTCGGGCTGCTGCGCGAAGGGGATCAGCTGCCGACGGTGAAGGACGTGGTGGCGAGTCTCGCGATCAACCCGAACACGGTGCTGAAGGCCTACCGCGAGCTGGAGCACGAAGGACTGGTCGCGGCGCGGCCGGGGCGGGGGACGTTCGTGACGCGGACGTTGACCGACCACAGCCTCGCCGCTCACGGTCCACTGCGTGCGGACCTGCAGCGATGGTTGTCGAAGGCCCGTAAAGCGGGACTGGACGACGAGAGCATCGAGGCGTTGTTCAAGGCCACGTTTCGGTCCGCCGCTCAGGAGGACATAGCATGACCGCCGCGTTGAGAGCCCAGGGACTGGGCAAGAAGTACGGGCGCCGCTGGGCGCTCACCGACTGCACGCTCGACCTCCCGGCCGGACGCGTCGTCGGCCTGGTCGGCCCGAACGGCGCCGGCAAGAGCACCTTGCTGAACCTCGCCGTCGGCATGCTGACGCCGACCACCGGCAGCATCGAGGTGCTGGACGCGCCGACCGGCGGGCCCCAGCTCGCCAGGATCGGGTTCGTCGCCCAGGACACCCCGACGTACAGCCGGTTGTCGATCGCGGACCACCTCAAGCTCGGCAAGCACCTCAACCCGGGCTGGGACGACTCCCTTGCACAGCAGCGGATCGAGCGCCTCGGCCTCGACCCGAAGCAGCGGGCGGGCCGGCTGTCCGGCGGTCAGCGGGCACAGCTCGCACTCACGCTGGGCATCGCGAAACGACCCGAGCTGCTGATCCTCGACGAGCCCGTCGCGGCACTCGACCCGCTCGCGCGGCGCGAGTTCCTGCAGGACCTGATGGAGGCCGTCACCGAGCAGGAGCTGAGCGTCGTCCTGTCCTCGCACCTGGTCTCCGACGTCGAACGGTCCTGCGACTACCTGGTCGTCCTGGTCGACTCGCGGGTGCAGATCAGCGGTGACATCGAGACCCTGCTGGCCACGCACTACCGGCTGGTCGGTCCGCGGCGCGACGAGAAGTCGATGCCGCAGAACCAGTACGTGATCTCGGCGAGTCACACCGATCGCCAGTCCACGTTCCTGATCCGGACCGACGAACCGGTCCTCGACCCGGCCTGGTCGGTCTCGCAGCTCACCCTCGAGGACATCGTCCTGGCCTACATGGGCCGCTCGGCGGCGACGAAGCACAAGTCCAACGACCGACCCGTCCTGGAGGTGCAGCGATGATCTGGCTGACCTGGCGGCAGTTCCGCCTGCAGGCGCTGGTGGTCGTCGGCGCGATCGTGCTGCTCGGCGTCTTCCTGGCCGTGACCGGGCCCGGGCTGCTGGACACCTACAAGCTCAGGCCCGACGAGTTCCTCAAGCAGATCCAGTTCGACCGGATCAACCAGTACCTGTACATCGCCGGCCAAGCACTCGTGTACGCCGCTCCGCCGGTGATCGGCGCCTTCTGGGGCGCGCCCCTGATCGCCCGTGAGCTGGAGGCGGGAACCCATCGGCTGGTCTGGAACCAGAGCATCACCCGGACCCGCTGGCTGGTCGCGAAACTGCTGATCACCGGGGTCGGCGCGATGGTCGTCACCGGCCTGCTCAGCCTCGCGGTCTCGTGGTGGTCCGACCCGATCGACGACGCGATCGACACGGGCCAGGCGGCCGGCGTCTACAACGTTCCCCGGCTGCTGCCCGCGGTCTTCGGCGCGCGAGGGGTCGTGCCGATCGGCTACGCGGCGTTCGCCTTCGCGCTCGGGGTCGCGGTCGGCCTGCTCGTCCGGCGCAGTGTGGTCGCGATCGCGATCACCCTGGCCGGGGTGATCGCGATCCAGATCCTGTCGCCGATCCTGATCCGGCCGCACCTGATGACGCCGGTCGAGACCACCGTCGTCGTCACGCCGGAGAACATGCGCGGGCTGCAGCTGTCAGGTCCGGAGGAGAACGCGGTCGTGATGCGCGTCGAGGCAAAGATCCCCGGCGAGGGCAACTGGAAGCTGTCCGAGAACACGGTCAACTCGGCCGGGCAGGTCCAGAAGACCCTGCCCAGCTACGTCGCCGAGTGCGGGCCGCCTCCACCGAACGCCACCGAGGAGGAAGCCAGGAGCCGGCAGCCGTTGAGTGCCTGCTTCCAGCGCCTCGCGGACGACGGGTACCGGCAGCAGATCAGCTACCACCCGGCCAGTCACTTCTGGGGCCTGCAGTGGCGCGAGTTCGGGCTGTTCCTGCTGCTCGCGCTCGGCCTGACCGGCTTCAGCTTCTGGCGGATCCGACGCGACCTGACCTGATCAGCCACCGCGCCAGCAGCGCCACCGCCAGTACGACGGCGGCGGCGATCGCCGAGGCGGGCGGCAAGGTGAAGGCGAGTACGACACATCCCAGCAGTCCGAGGACATTGACAGCCCGGGGCCAGCGACGCTGGTCCCGGGTCTGGGTGAAAGCGGCCGCGTTGGCGACCGCGTAGTACAGCAGGACACCGAACGACGAGAAGCCGATCACGCCGCGCAAGTCGACGGTCAGCACCAGGACGCCGACCACGACGGCGAGCGCCACCTCGGCGTGGTGCGGGACACGGAAGCGTGGATGAACTGCCGCGAGCCAGCCCGGTAGGTCGCCGTTGCGAGCCATCGCCAAGGCGGTCCGGCTGATCCCGGCGATCAACGCCAGCAACGCACCCAGGCTGGCCAGCGCGGCGCCGACCCGGACGATCGGGACCGCCCACGCGGCCTCGGCGGCGCGGACCGCTGTCGTCAGCGGCGCGCCGGAAGCCGCCAGGCCGGGGGCTCCGACGGACCTCAGCAGCATCAGGCCGATCACGAAGTAGATGCCTACGGCAATCAGCAGCGCGATCGAGACGGCGCGCGGGATGGTCCGGGCCGGGTCGCGGACCTCCTCCCCCATCGTCGCGATCCGTGCGTACCCGGCGAAGGCGAAGAACAGCAGGCCGGCCGCCTGGAGCACGCCGTACACACTGGTTCCCCCGGGCCACACCGACGGAAGCGGATCGGTGCCGGCCGAGGCTTGCAGGAGCACCAGGACCAGGGCGAGGACGGCCAACGAGCAGACGACCAGGACGCGGGTCAGGCGCGCTGTCCGGGTGACGCCGCGGTAGTTCACCGCCGCCAGCAGGATCACCGCGAGCAGCGCGACGCCGCGGCGCAGCCAGCCGGGATCCGGGACCGCGTAGGTGGCGAAGGTCAGCGCCATGGCCGCGCACGAAGCGGTCTTCCCGAGGACGAAGCAGGAGCCCGCCAGGAAGCCGACGGTGGGTGAGAGCCGCTCGCGGCCGTAGACGTAGGCACCACCGGACACCGGGTACTGCGCCGCCAGCTGGGCCGAGGACGCCGCGTTGCAGTAGGCAACGATCGCGGCGATCACCAGGCCGACGAGCAGCGCGCCGCCGGCGGCCTGGGCAGCCGGCGCCCAGACGGCGAACACGCCGGCGCCCACCATCGAGCCCAGCCCGATGACCACCGCGTCCGTCACCCCGAGCCCGCGCACCAGGCCCGGCTGCGGGTCACCCGCGCTCGGCGTCGGCTCGTCCGGGTTCATACCTGCTGCTCCGTGGACTTCATGTCTGCGGGTCGCCCGCTCTCAAGGCCGCGGCGATCTTCTGTTCGGCCTCGGCCGCGACAGCAGCCGGGGCCGCCGGCATCAGGTCCGCCCAGAGCGGAAGCATCTCGCGACGGGCTTCGAGCATCCCGAGCGGGCGGGGGTAGAACCAGATGTGGAAGTGCGACGAGCCGTCGCCCCAGCGGTAGACGTGCACCCGCGCGATGTCGCCGAGCGCGAGGATGGCCCGCTCGATCCGGGCGACCACACCGCCGTACCCGGCGGCGACCCGGTCGGGCAGATCGGCGAACGAGTCGTGGTGCTCCCGCGTGGTCAGCCAGACGATGCCCGGGATGGTGACCTCGGTCGCCCGGCACAGCACCCAGTCGTCGTTCTGCCACAACGGCGGTTCATGGCCGGACGCGGCCGGGTCGGCGATCCAGGCGCAGAGCCCGCAGGGAGCTCCGCCGGGCTCACCGACGCGCGGCGGCTCGGGGATCACCCGCGGTCCGGGCGTCAGCCGGGTGAGCGGTTCGGCGTACGGCAGTGTCATGGCGGTTCCCCTCGGCAGCATGGTCAGGTCGATCTCCATGTAACGCCTCTGTTGCAGAAATTGCAACAGCCTTGTTGCACGCTCACGGTTCGACCAGGCCGCGCAGGATCAGGTCCAGGGTCAGTCCGCGGACCCGCGCCTTGGACCAGTGGTGCCGGCCGCGCATGTGCACGTAGGTGGTCGTCGCGCTCACCATCACGATCTCCGCGACGTCGTCGACCCGGCCCCGCGGGTGCAGCGAACCGTCGTCCGCGCCCTCGCGCAGGAACCGCTCGAACGGTTCCAGGTAGACCACCGAGCCGTTGCGTTCCTGCTCCCGGTGGAAGACCAGGTCCGACGACATCATCAGCGGAAGATGCCGATCCAGTACGTCGAACAAGGCGTTCAGCGCCTTGACCAGGCCTTGCCGGCCGGACCCGGTGGCGGTCAGCACCGGCCACATCGCGTCGCGGTAGTCGGTCGCCAGCGCGTCGAGCAGCGAGTTCAGCAGCGCCTCCACCGTGAAGCCCTGCCGCCACAGCGTGACCCGGGACCGGCCGACCTGCTCGGCCACGCGCTCCAGCGTGACACCGTCCCAGCCGTGCTCGGCCAGCACCGCGACCGTCGCCGCCCGCAGCGTCTCGTCGACCGTGACCGTCATCGCGCCGCACTCCTCACTACCGGGCCCCTTGTGAAACGCCGGCGTTGCATCCACGATGACTGTACCAAGGCACCAGGAGGTCCAGGTGGAATCACGAACCGAGGTCCGGCTCCAGCTCACCGGGCCGGAGGCGACCGCGCTGGCGGCGCTGGCGGAAGGCGTGGCCGGCGTCTGCGAGTCCCCGGTGACCGAGGAGCAGGCCGTGGTGGCGGCGCTCGAGCTCGCGCTGCGCCGATTGCTCGAGGACTTCGAGGTCCCGGACCCGGCGGCCCGCGCCCGCGCCCAGACCGCGCACGACGAACTCCGCCGTGGCTGGGTCCGCGGCAACGCCTCGCTCTGAGCCCGGGCGATGGAAGGCGAGCGCCGCCGCGACCTGGCTAGACCGCCTTCAGGATCGTCAGCAGCCGCGCGACCTCGGACGCGACCGCCGTACGGGCGGGGCCGAGGTACTTGCGGGTGTCGACGAGCGTCGGCTGGTCGGCGAGGATCTCGCGGACGACCCCGGTGAACACGTTGTTGAGGTGCGTCGCGATGTTCACCTTGGTCATCCCGGCCTCGACCGCGCGGGTCAGGTCCTCGTCGGCGACACCGGACGAACCGTGCAGCACCAGGGGAACCGGTACGGCGGCCCGCAGCTCACCGATCAGCGTGAAGTCCAGCTCCGCGGTCCGCTCGGTCATCGCGTGCGACGAGCCGACCGCCACCGCGAGCGCGTCGACGCCGGTCGCCTCGGCGAAGGCGAGCGCCTCGTCGGGCCTGGTCCGGGCGCCGGGCGCATGCACGCCGTCCTTGCCGCCGACCTCACCGATCTCGGCCTCGACGAACACGCCGTGCTCGTGGCAGTACGCGGTCACCTCGCTGGTCGCGGTGACGTTGTCGGCGTACTCGAGCTTGGACGCGTCGAACATCACCGAGGTGAAGCCGAGCGACACCGCCTCGGTGACCAGGTCGCGGTCCATCGCGTGATCGAGGTGCACGACGACCGGCACGCTCGCCGCGGCCGCGGCCGCCAGGGTGGCGACGCCGATCGGCTTGAGCGCGCCGTGGTACTTCACGGCGTTCTCGCTGATCTGCAGGATCACCGGTGCGCCGACCTGCTCGGCCCCGGCGATCAGCGCGGTCGCGTGCTCCAGCTGGATCACGTTGAACGCGCCGACTCCACGGCCCGCCTGGGCTGCGGCCAGCACGACCTCGGCTCCGGACACCAACGGCATGAGCTTCTCCTTATCGGACGACGACCTGCGGCTGCCACCGCCGGTACGCCGCAAGATCGATGTCACCGGCAACCGGTGTGAGGACGGCGGCGGCCGACGCGGCCACCGCGGACTTGAGCACCAGCGACCAGTCCGGCTGGGCCGACTCGGCGATCGCGGCGGCGACGACGGCGGTGCACGCATCCCCTGCACCGGTCGGGTTTCCGGCCACCCGCTCGACCGGGTCGGCGCGCCAGACGCCGGTCCGGCTCGCGGCGACCATGCCGCGCGGGCCGTCGGTGATCACGGCGGCGGTGGCGCCGAAGTCGACCAGCCGGCGCGCGCCGTCCTCGACGGTCATGTCGTCGCCGAGGGCTTCGTGCAGCTCGGCCGCGTTCGACCGGACGACCGCGCCGGCCTCGGCCGCGGCGAGCAAGGCCTGCCCACCGGTGTCGATGACGGTCCGTACGTCGCGTTGCCAGGCGAGCGTCGCGAGCTCCGAGTAGGCGTTGGCCGGCAGACCGGGCGGCAAACTGCCCGAGCAGGCCAGTACGCCGAGCCGCTGCCACGGCATCCGCTCGGTCAGCGCGCGCCACTCGTCGGCCGCGACCGCCGGGCCGGTCTCGTTGAAGATCGTCGCGTCGCCGTCGACACCGTTGACGATGGCAACGGTGCGCCGGGTCTCGCCCTTGATCGGGGTGAGCAGCGAGGTCAGTCCGGCGTCGAAGAGTTCCTCGGCGACCTGCTCGCCGGTGACTCCGCCGACGAAGCCGAGCACCAGCACCTGGTGGCCGAGCGTGGCGGCGACCCTGGCGACGTTGACTCCCTTGCCGCCGGCCCGTGTCCGCACGGCGTCGACCCGGTGACTGGCGCCGACCACGAGCTCGTCGACGGCGTACGTGACGTCGAGCGCGAGGTTGAGCGTGACGGTGCCGATCACGACGTCTCGAGCCACTCGCCGCGGCGCATCACCTTCTGGACGGTGTAGTCGTCGTCGAGCACGACCAGGTCGGCACGCTTGCCGGTCTCGATGCCCCCGACGTTGTACCACCCGAACGCCTCGGCCGGCGTCGTCGACGCCATCCGCGACGCGTCCACCAGCGAGACTCCGGCGTTCACGGCGTTGCGATAGGCAACATCCATGGTCAGCGTGCTGCCCGCGATCGAGTGCGAGCCGTGGGCGAGCGTGGCCAGCCCGTCCTTCACGTCGACCTCGAGGCTGCCGAGGTTGTACCGCCCGTTCGGCATGCCGGTGGCGACCATCGCGTCGGTGATCAGTGCGATCCGGTTCACCCCGGCGGCGGCCAGCGCGACCCGGACCACCTGCGGGTCCAGGTGCATGCCGTCGTTGATCACCTCGAGCAGCAGCCGCGGATCGTTGAGCGCGGCACCGACCGGACCGGGGTCGCGGTGGTGGAACGGCCGCATCCCGTTGAACAGGTGGGTCGCGACCGTCGCCCCGGCGTCCGCCCCCGCGATCATCTGCTCGTACGTCGCGTCGGTGTGCCCGAGCGCGGCGACCACGCCGGCGTCGACGACCTGACGGATCGCGTCCAGCCCGTGCTCCAGCTCCGGCGCGATCGTCACCATCTTCACCGCGTCGCTGAGCACCTTGGCGACGTCACCCTCGACCGGGTCGCGCAGCAAGGTCGGCTCGTGCGCCCCGCAGCGCGCCTCGGACAGGAACGGGCCCTCCAGGTGGACGCCCGCGATCACGCCGTCGGTGACCAGGTCGGCCAGGCACGCGGTCTGCGACACGAGCTCGTCGAGCGGCCCGGTGACCAGGCTGGCCATCGTCGTCGTGGTCCCGTGCCGGGCGTGGAAGGCCGCGACCTTGCGCGCCTCCTCGGGGTCGGTCGTCGAGTACGTCGAACCGCCGCCACCGTGGGTGTGGATGTCGACGAACCCGGGGACGACGGTGGCGTCGCCGAGGTCCTGCGGGCGCTGCCCGTCGGCCGGCATCCCCTCGGACCGGCGGCCGAAGGCGAGGATGTCGCCGTCCTCGATCTGGAGCCAGGCGCTCTCCAGGACGTCGTCCGGCGTCACCAGCCGGCCCACCTTGTACGTCGTCATTCGGTCTGCTCTCCGCTCTCGTCCACAGTCACCCGATCCCACGCCAGCAAGGCGGCGCCCAGACAGCCGGCCTCCTCGCCGAGCTCCGCGGCGACGATCTCCGGCTCGCGCTGGAACGTCAGCCGCTCGTGCACGCCGGCGCGCAACGGCGCGAGCAGGGTCTCCCCGGCTCCGACCAGTCCGCCGCCGATCGCGATCCGGGTCGGCGCGACCAGCGTCGTGTAGAGCACCAGCGCGTCGATCAGCGCGGTCAGCGCCTCGTCCCACACGATCGCGGCGTCGGCGTCGCCTTCGGCCAGCAGCTCCAGGACCTCGCGGGCGCCGTCGACGACGCGACCGGTGCGAGCGCCGTACCGGCGGGCGAGCGCGGCCGCGGAGGCGACCGTCTCCAGGCAGCCGTACTGGCCGCAGGCGCACAGCTCGGCGGCCTCGCCGTGCACGAAGCGGGTGTGGCCGAGCTCACCGGCGTACCCGTCGCCGCTGACCAGGGAACCGTCGACGACCATCGCGGCCGCGATGCCGGTGCCGAGCGGGAGGAAGAGCGAGTTCGTGGTGCCGCGCAGGGCGCCCTGGCGCAGCTCGGCGTAACCGCCGGCGCGGACGTCGTGGGCGAGGTGGACCTGGTGGTCGGGGCCGAGCGCGGCCTGGATCTCGGCGCGGACCGGGGTGTTCACCCAGAGCAGGTTCTCGGCGCTGACCGTGCCCTGCTCGGCGTCGATGATGCCCGGTACGACGACGCCGACCGCGCGGACCCGGTGCCCGTCGGCAGCGGCCTTCTGGCTCAGCTCGACGACGGTCTCCAGCAGCGCGTCCAGCACCGCGCGGCCACCGCCTCCGGAGGGCGGCAGAGCCCGGGGCGTCGACCTGGTCTCGCGGTGCAGCACGGCACCGTCGGCGGCGACCAGGCCGCACTTCATCCGGGTTCCACCGAGATCGACGGCAACCACGACTTCACAGGGCTCCACGGAGCGCCATTATGCAGCGTTACCCAGGGGTTCGAACATCCGTGAGCAATCGGTGGACAGTATTCGCCAGACCAGTTGACCTACTGGCCCGCCGCTTCGAAGGCTGCGACGGGCCTGTCGGACACGGTACGTCGCGTCAGGCGCGCAGGCCGCGGTCGAAAGCGGCCACCAGGAAGGCGATCAGGTTCTCGGCCAACCTACTGGCGTCGTCGACGTCCTCGGTGCCCGGGGCCCGCGACAGCGCCTGCGACTGGTGCAGCGCGAGCAGACCGAGCATGTTGACGTAGCCGAACGCGACCGACTCCGGTGCCGCTCTCGGCAGCGCCTGCTGCAGCGCCGCCAGGTAGCGGGCCTCGACCGGGTCCGCCTCCGCGGCGTACAGCTCGCGGATCCGCCGGCTCGGGTCGAACGCGACCCGGCCGATGAACCGGGCCACGATCGCGCCCCGCTCCCCCCGGCGCAGGACGAGGTCCAGCCCGGGCTCGATGAACGCCCTGATCAGCTGCTCGGCGGTCGGCTGCCCGGCCGCCTCCAGCTGGTCGAGCCGGCGCCGGCGTTCGGTGTTGACCGGTGCCATCGCGCGCGCCACCGCGGCCCGGAGCAGTGCCTCCTTCGAGCCGAAGTGGTAGTTCACCGCCGCGATGTTGGCGGCTGCCGCGACCGTGATCGCGCGCAGCGAGGTCCCTTCGTAGCCGCCCTCGCCGAACCGCTGCTCGGCGATGTTGAGCAACCGCTCCCGGGTCGATTCCACGGGTGGTGTTTCCACAGAGTTCTCCTTCCCCCCGGCCACCGCTCGCGCAGGCACCCCACCTGCTTACGCGCCGTAGCCTGCAGTCAGCATAGTTCAAACGGACGTTTGAATGAGAGTGCTCGGAGCAGTAAATCTCTGGGAACGCGGGAAAACCCTTGATGGTGCAGTTCTGCGGACGTGTTTTCAGCTCGTCGGGCGGACCTCGGACCGCGACAGCGAGCTGGGAGCGTCAGGATGAGCGCCTTCGTCGACGCCGATCCCCAGGCGTTCGACCAGCTCACCGCCGAGCCAACCGGTGGCACCGGCCAGCGCGACACCGGCGAACCCGAGCACGACGGCGAAGACCGGCGGATCCCACTGGTCGGCGCCCTTGCGCAGCAGCCAACTGACGGCGAAGAGCAGCAGCACCACGACGTTGCCGATCCCGTGCAGCGCGCCGACGCGCTTGGCGCGGGTGCCCGACGGGATCGCGAGATAGTCGACGGTGCCCGGCAGCGCGGCCAGGAGTCCACCGATGACGCCGGCGGCGATCAGGTACCCCGACGCCAGCGCGAAGCCGGCCCGATCGGTGATCAGGTGCAGGATGTCGAAGACCACGGCGGTGCTCAGCAGTCCCAGCGGAAAGACGATCATCACCGGATGGACCGCGTGGCCCATCGCGCGAGCCCGGCTCTTCATGGCAACTCCTTCGGTACGCGCTGTTGAGGTGTTCCCCCGGTACCCACCGGAAGGGTCACGCCATGCGTACGGCCGGTGATCGCAGCGGCGGTCCAGGGTTCTCGCGGCCGATTGCTGCCCCCGGTGCTCGGGTACCTCTTCCCATGGCCATTTCAGATCCGGCGAAGGCGGCGGCGGTGACGACCGTCGTGATCAGCCGTAACCGCAAGGAGGAACTGCGCGCGAGCCTGCCGCGCCACCAGCGGCCGGTCGTGCTGGTCGACAACGGGTCGACCGACGGCACGGCCGAGATGGTGGCTCGTGACCACCCGGACGTCGACCTGGTCGCGCTGCCCGCCAACGCCGGCGCGCAGGCGCGCAACCTCGGCGTCGAGCGGGCGCGGACGCCGTACGTCGCGTTCGCCGACGACGACTCGTGGTGGGCGCCCGGCGCGTTGGCAACCGCCCAGCAGATCCTCGACACGCACCCGAGGATCGGGTTGCTGGCCGGGCGGATCCTGCTGCGCGCGGAAGAGGTCGAGGACCCGCTCTGCGCGGTGATGGCGCTGTCCCCGCTCGCCGGGGACGACGAGCTGCCGGGGCGGCCGATCCTCGGGTTCGCGGCCTGCGGCGCCGTCGTACGGCGGGAGACGTTCCTGGCCGTCGGCGGCTTCGACGAGGTGATCTTCTTCGCCGGCGAGGAAGCCAGGGTGGCGCTGGACCTCGCGGCCGAGGGCTGGGCGATGCGGTACGTGCCCGAACTGGTGGTGCATCACCACCCGTCCACCCAGCGGCGCCGCAACGGCCGGACGGCCTTGATCGCGCGGAACGCGATCCTGACCGCGGTGATGCGGCGTCCTTGGCCCGTCGTACTGAAGCAGGCCACGGGCACATTGACGGCGCCCGGTGGTGCCGGCGCCGTCGCGTCGGCGCTGCCACGCATCCCTGCCGCACTGCAGGCCCGGCGCCGGGTGCCCGCCGAGGTGGAGACCCAGCTCCGACTGCTCGAGTGGTGGCAGGCATGAACCGCTCACCCGCGGCCGGGGACGACCGGATCTCCGTGGTCGTGATCAGCTACAACCGGTGCGCCGAGCTGGACCGCTCACTGACCGCGCTGGAACGCTTGCCGGAGAAGCCACCGATTGTTGCCGTCGACAACGGTTCGGTCGACGGCACGTCGGCGATGGTCCGGGAGCGGCACCCCGCCGCCACGCTGATCTCACCAGGCCGGAACCTGGGCGCGGTCGGCCGCAACCTCGGCGTCCGCGCGACGACGACCAAGTACGTCGCGTTCTGCGACGACGACACCTGGTACGACGAGGGCGCGCTGTCGCTGGCCGCGGACCTGCTCGACCGCCACCCCACGCTGGCCGTGGTCAACGCCGGCATCGTGGTGGAACCGCGCGGAACGCTCGACGCGATCTGCGAGGAGATGGCAGCCAGCCCGCTGGACCGGCCGGACGGTCTGCCCGGGCATCCGCTGCTCAGCTTCCTGGCCGGAGTGTCGATCGTCCGCCGGAGTGCCTTCGTCGAGGTCGGCGGGTTCTCGGAACGGCTGTGGCTGGGCGGCGAGGAGGAGTTGCTGGCCTCGGACCTCGCCCGCCGGGGCTGGCGGATGGCGTACGTGCCCGAGGTCGTCGCGCACCACCGGGCCTCGACGCTGCGCGATCCCCACCTCCGGCGACGGCACGGGATCCGCAACACGCTCTGGTTCACCTGGCTGCGGCGGCCGGCCGGCAGCGCGACCCGCCGTACGGTGCGGCTCGTCCGACAGTTGCCGCGGGACCGCGTCACCGCCCTGGCGCTCGCCGACGCCGTCCGGGGTGTGCCCTGGGTGCTGCGCGAGCGGGACGTCGTACCGGACGACGTCGAGCGCGGATACCGCCTGCTGGAGGAGATGCAGCTGCACAGCAAGGCCCGGCGCTACGTTTCCTGACCCGTCAGGACGCTTCGGTGTGCGGCGGGTGCCGACCCGGCCGCGGTCGGGCGGCGCGGTGCCGCACGTAGGATCGGTGGGCATGACGACGCACGAGTTGCTGCGGATCGAGCGGCGGTTCCGGGGTCCGGACAAGTCCGCGAACGGCGGCTACACGGCCGGTCTGGTCGGGACTCGACTGGGCGGATCCGGTGAGACCGTCCCGCAGGTGACCCTGCGGATGCCGCCGCCGCTCGAGACCGACCTCGGCCTGAGCACCGGCGACGGCAGCGCGTTCCTGCGAGCGCCGGGCGACACCGTGGTCGCGGAGGCCGAGCCGGTGCCCGCCGACGTCCTGGGCGACGCGGCGATCGACCCGGTCCGGTACGACGAAGCGCGCGCCGCCGAGTCGTCGTACCGGGGGCTGCGGAACCACCCGTTCCCCGGATGCTTCGTGTGCGGGCCGGAGAACGAAGCCGGGCTGCGGCTCCGGCCGGGTGCGCTTGAGGACGGCCGGACGGCGTGCACGTGGACGCCTGCCGCCGACCTGGCCGCGGCCGAGGACGACCTGGTGGCGCCCGTGCACCTGTGGGCGGCCCTCGACTGTCCGGGCGGCTGGAGCATCGACCTCGACGGGCGGCCTTCGGTGCTGGGCCGGATGACCGCCTGCGTCGACGCCCAGCCGCAGCTCGGTGAACCGTGCGTGATCATGGGCCGCAACCTCGGCGAGTCCGGCCGCAAGACCTTCACCGCGACCACGCTGTACGACTCCGACGGCCGCATCCTGGCCCGCGCCCGGCACACCTGGATCGCTGTCGACCCGGCCTTGTTCAACTAGCAGTCAGGACGAAGGTCGGCGACACCTGCCAGGCCAAGGGGCGGCCGCCGTACGTGAAGGACGGCACGAGGAACCGGTACGCGTGTGAGCCGCGCTGGGTCGCGACGAACGTGTAGTCGCCCCAGCCGCTCGTCAGGTCGACCCACTTGAGGTCACGCCAGGCCGTGCCGTCCCAGCGCTGCAGGGTGGTTCTGACGTTCGCCGCGGGCGAGACGGAGATCCGCGCCCGGGCCGGCTGACCGAGCGTCACGGTCGGATCGGCGAACGAAGCGAGCACCTTCGGCCGGGTGAGCGTGGTGTACGCCGGACCGATGACGCCGAGACCGAAGCTGTCGGCGCCGAGCTTGTCCGGTACGGCGATCCGGTAGTCCCGCGTTCCGTAGGCCACCGGCGCGAACCGGAACCGGCCGTCTGTCCCGCTCTGGACCGTGCCGACGGCGTACCAGGGCGAAGCGGCGTTCGCCCGCGCCTGCAGGACGACCGGCCGAGGCGCCTCACCAACACGGTCCGCCCAGCACGGCCCCGGGTCGCAGAACCGGCTCAGCCGCTCGATCACGCCGCTGATCACCGTCGGCTGCCCGTACGTAGTCGAGGCGGGGACGGTCACGGCGCCGAACCGCTCGGTGTCGAAGGCGAGCGAGGTTCCGGGCGACGTCACCATCCACTCGTTGCGCTCGTACACGTTGACGGTGATCGGCGGCTTGTCGGTGGTCCGGAAGGTCACCGTGGTCGCGGTCGTCCAGGGCACCACGACGTCCCAGATCGTCACGGTCGCCAGGCTCGCGTAGACCTGGAAGGTGTGCGGCGCGGTGGGCAGGTCGAGCGGGTCACCGGCGTTGGGGTCCGTCTTGGCGGGGCCGGCGTGCCACGTCATGGCGAAGTGGTTGTCCGCTCCGGCGATGACCTGGTCGACCACCGGGGCGTTCGTGGCCAGGGTGTCGAAGGGAACCGACAGGCCGGCCGGGCTGGTGGAGCCCCCGGCCGCCGTACCGGCGTACACCGCGATCCGGACCGACGGCTGGCTGCTGAACAGCCCGACCGGCAGGTCCACCTGGTTCGGTGCGGCCGCGGTGCTCGCCGTCTCGGTGCCGAGGCCGGACGGGTACTGCGGGAACACCCGGTTGGGCAGCGACCCCACCTCGTTCCAGGTGACCCGGACGTGGGTGTGCGCGGTGCTGGACCACGCCACCTTCACGTTCGTCGGTGCGGGGTCGGCGGCGGCCGCGGGACTCGCCAGGCCGAGCGTCAGGACCAGTCCGGCCACTACGGCCGTGGCGACACTTCTCACGGGACACACCCCTCTTGGATTACCGGTTACGAACTAGATGCAGCCGGGCAGGCGGAAGTTACCGATCGGCGCTGCGGGCGGGTGATATGCAGGAGCCATGGAGACGACGGACTACGACCTGATCGTGCTGGGCGCCGGAGCTGTGGGCGAGAACGTGGCGGACCGCGCCGTGCAGGGTGGGCTGACGGTCGCGCTGGTCGAGAGTGAGCTGGTCGGGGGCGAGTGCTCGTACTGGGCCTGTATGCCGTCGAAGGCGCTGCTTCGGCCGGGCCAGGCGCTGCGCGCCGCGCAGAACGTCGCGGGCGCGGCTCAGGCGGTGACCGGCAAGCTCGACGTCCAGGCGGTGCTGGACCGCCGGAACTCGTTCGCGAGCAACTGGGACGACGCCGGGCAGGTCGAGTGGGTCGAGGGGGCCGGCATCACGCTGGTCCGCGGCCACGCGCGGTTCAGCGGGCCCAAGCAGGTCACGGTGACCGGACCCGACGGCGGGACGACGGTGCTGACGGCCCGGCACGCGGTGACCGTGGCGACCGGGTCCGACCCGGTGATCCCGGACATCGAGGGCCTGGCCGAGGCGAACCCGTGGGCCAGCCGCGAGGTCACCAGCGCGAAGTCGGTGCCCGACCGGCTGGTGATCATCGGCGGTGGAACGGTCGCCGTGGAGATGGCGACCGCGTACGCCGGGTTCGGCTCCGAGGTGACGGTGATCGTGCGCGGGAAGGTGCTGTCCCAGCTGGAGCCGTTCGCGGGCGAGATGGTCGTGGAGTCGTTGCGGGAGCTCGGTGCGACCGTGCTGCTCGACACCACCACCAGCAAGGTCACGCGGTCCGGCGACACGGTGACCGTGGAGACCGCGGACGGCAAGACGATCGAGGCCGACGAGATCGTCGTCGCGACCGGGCGCAAGCCGCGGACCGACGACCTGGGCATCGACACGATCGGGCTGAAGCCCGGCGACTGGCTGACGACCGACGACACGATGCTGGTCGAGGGGTTCGACTGGCTCTACGCGGTCGGCGACGTGACCCACCGCGCGCTGCTCACGCACCAGGGCAAGTACCAGGCGCGCGCCGCCGGCGACGTGATCGCGGCCCGGGCCAACGGCAAGCCGGTGTCGGACAAGCCGTGGGGCACCCACGTCTCGACGGCCGACCACGAGGCGGTGCCGCAGGTGACGTTCACCGACCCCGAGGTCGCGTCGATCGGGCACACCGAGAAGTCCGCGCGCGAGGCCGGCTACACCACCCGGACGGTCGACTACGACATCGGCAACGTGGCCGGCGCGAGCGTCCGGCAGGACGGCTACAAGGGCAAGGCGCGGATGATCGTCGACGAGAACCGCAAGGTGATCCTCGGCGTCACGTTCGTCGGGCCCGAGGTCAGCGACCTGCTGCAGGCCGCGACGGTCGCGGTGGTCGGCGAGGTCCCGCTGGACCGGCTCTGGCACGCCGTACCGGCGTACCCGACGGTGAACGAGATCTGGCTGCGCCTGCTGGAGACCTACGGGCGTCCCTAGCGCGTGCGGGCGGCGTGCGCGCGGACCTTGGCGCGGTTGCCGCAGGTGGCCATCGAGCACCACCGGCGGCGGCCGCGGGCGTCGAGGAACAGCCAGCCGCACGCGTCGCCCGGGCAACGCCGGACGTGGGCCCGCGACGAGCCGGTGAGCAGGTCGGCGGCCAGCAGGGCCAGGTGATCCAGCGGGAGGTTGAGATCCTCCGGGAGGTCCCAGTTCGCGCTGAGGCCGTGCAGGGTCGGCATCGGCAGCAGCCGCCGGTGCGCGGCGGCCCGGGCGATCACCCGCTCCACCGCGGCGAACGACGACGTCGCGGTGGAGTCGGTCAGTACGTCGTACAGGTCGGCCCTGAACTCCAGGGCCGCGTCGAACCGCCGGGCCGCGTCGGTCGGGCGGCCGGCGGCCTGCTCGATCAGCCGGAACACTCCGGCGTCGGAGAGCAGGCCGACGTACCCGGTCCAGATCACCAGCGTCTCGAAGCTGGTCAGCCACTCCGTGCGGGCCGGCCCCCGGTCGGTCCAGTCCGACCGCGTGTTGAGGAAGTCCAGGACGGGATCCGCACCGACCGGTTTCGGCAGTACGACGCCCTGGACGAGCTCGAGGTGGGACGGCAGCGCGGACATCGGGTCAGCGCGGGGTCGGCGCGGTCGGCGTCGGCACCGGGATGCTGACGTTGCCGTTCTGCGGGATCACCATGAACTGGATCTTGCCCGATTCGATCGCGGTTTTCAGCAGGTAGCCGTTCGATCCCAGCATCGCGACCTGCTGCTTGACCGACTGCAGCTCGACGTTGACCTGCTGGTTCTTCTGCTCCTGGGCCTGCTTGGCCAGCTCGGCGCGCTGCTTGGCCTCGAGGCCGTCGATGATGCCCTTGTCCAGCGGGTTCGGCTTCTGGATCGTGAACGACAGCTCGCCGCAGGCGTTGTTGCCGGTGTACGACGGGCCGCAGAAGTAGTCGCCCCCGACGGCGGCCGGCAGCAGCCGGGTGAACTCCTTGGCCGCGGCGGTCTGGAAGGCGGACTTCTTCGCCTCGTTGTTGTACAGCTCGGCCCAGTTGTAGTTCGTGCCGACCGCGGCCAGCGCCCGGTCGATCTGGGGCCGGAAGTACGACTGCAGCATGTCGTTCCAGCCGTGGTCCTCGTACGCCTCGGTCTTCAGGCCGATCCGCTCGTGGAACGACTGCAGGACCGCCTGCTCGCGGTTCAGCGTGAAGTAGACCTGGACCCGGACGCCGAGCCGGACGTTGTCCTTGCTGACGACGGTCACCTCGTCGGCGTTGTCGGTGTCCGCGCCGGCCCCGCCGATGATGTACGAGCGCTGGTCGATCGGGTAGCTGTAGACCGTGTCGCCGGGGCCGATCAGCTTGTTCGTCGCACCCGGCGGGATGATCGACTTGAACTTCTTGTCCTCGACCACGCCGCCGCCGTAGTGCAGACCGATCTTGTTGGCGTCGGTGTCGGCGAAGTTGAACAGGTTGGCGAGCACGATGATCAGCAGGACGAGGACGATGCCTCCGCCGACCAGCTTGCCCGCGACGCCGCCCTTCTTCGTGACGGTGGTGGTCCCCAGCTTGGCCATCAGGTGTCGAGCTCCTTGCGTTCGGTCAGCCGCCGGATGTCGGCGAGCGTCAGGTCTGCGGTGACCGCGACATCGCGCGGCACCGACGGGTGGGAGCTGAGCGTACGCAGGCCCTGCTCCGCCGCCGCGACCGCCTTCTCGAGCGCCCGGACCTCCTGCACCAGCGCCTTGGTCTCGCCGGTCAGTTCGATCACGGAGCGCTCCGCGAGGGTGGCCCGGCGGTACGACGCCCAGGCGAACCAGGCGGTTCCGACGAGCAGGATCAGTACGGGCAGTCCGAGCCTGAAAACCATGCCCTCATGGGATCACGAAAAGTGGTTGAACGGCGGTCGATCGCGACGTAGGTTCTGAGTACACGCGAAGGGAGGTGGTCCAACGCATGAATTGCAACCGGACTCGTGAGGTGGCGGCGGTCTGACCGTCAACCACTAGCAGTACGTGGGCTATGTGGTCAGGCAATCCAACGCCTGCCACCGGACCCGCAGACAGCCAGGAAAGTCCGCCTGGCCCAGCGTCCGGCCACCCGGTCGGGTCGTTCGGAAGTGTCTGCGGGTCTTTTTCATTCTGCGGGCGGGCAGTCGAGCCCCAGCGCTTCGCCGATCTCCCGGAGCTGCGCGTCGAAGTACGCTCCGGCGTCGTCCAGCGCCCAGTGCAGCTGGCCGAAGACCTCCATGCAGATCAGGCCGTACAGCCTGGTCCAGTAGGTCAGCGACAAGTAGACCGCGCCCGGCGGCATCCCGTCGAAGAACTCCGACTTCTGGGTCAGCTGCGCGACCAGCTCCGCACCGAGCAACTCCTCCGGCGGACTCGGGAACGGCTGCTGCCGGTAGACCTTCGCGACCAGGTCCTTGAACACGGCCCCGAACCGCATCGCCGCCTGGTGACCGGGCGTCAGCTCGTGGTCGTCGGCGTTCGGGTTCGGGACCGGCGCCCCGAACAGCAGCCCGAACTCGGCCGGGTGCTCGAGCGCCCAGGTCCGGAGCCCGCCCGCGACCAGGAACAGCTGCTCGCCGAGGTCGCCGCTGGTGTCGCGTTCGGCGACCAGGTACGCCGTCAGCTCGTCGTACAGGTCGGCGACGACGGCCGAGATCAGGTCCTCGTGGCTCGCGAAGTACCGGTAGAGGGCCGGCGCGCTGAGGCCCAGTTCGCGGGCGACCGCGCGCAGGCCGACCGCGCTCACGCCACCGGCGACCAGCAGCTTGCGGGCGGCCGCCTTGATCTCGGCGACCGTCGCGGCCCGCTGGCGATCCCGTCTCGTTTCCACACCCGACTCCCTTGACAACGCAGCTAACACCGTTAACAGTTAACGGTGTTCACCATCGCGACCACTGTTCAATGTACGCCCTCGGGAGGGGTCCTGTGTTCGAGACGCTCGGACGGCTCACGTATCGGCGCCGCCGCCTGATCCTGGCGCTGACCAGCGTGTTCGTGCTGGCGGCCCTGGTCTGGGGCACCGGCGTCTTCGGCTCGCTGGCCAACGGCGGGTTCGAGGCCCCGGACACCGAGGCGGCCCGGGCGGTGAAGACGATCGAGCAGACCGTCGGGCGGACCGGGACCGACGTGATCGTGCTCTACCGCAGCGCTGACCTGACGGTCGCCGACCCGGCGTACCGGCAGAGCGTCGAGAAGCACCTGAACGGGCTGCCGCGGGAGGACGTGGTCAGCAGTGCGACGTACTGGTCGACTCGTTCACCGGCCTTCGTCGCATCAGACCGGCGGACGACGTACGCCGTACTGACGCTGGCCGGGGCGGATCCCGAGCAGCGACTCGAGTCCTTCCACAAGATCGCCGCCGCGGTCCGGACGGCTCCGGCCGGGCTGGACGTGCAGGTCGGCGGCGAGACCGCGGTGTTCGACGAGGTGAACACCCAGACCGAGCACGACATCGTCCAGGCCGAGACCATCTCGCTGCCGATCGTGCTGGTGCTGCTGGTGGTGGTCTTCGGCGGTCTGGTCGCGGCGAGCCTGCCGCTGTTCGTCGGCGGGCTGTCGATCCTCGGCGCGTTCGTGGTGCTGCGCGGGCTGAGCCTGGTCACCGACGTGTCGGTGTTCTCGATCAACATCGTGACGATGATCGGCTTCGGGCTCGCGATCGACTACGCGTTGTTCGTGGTGACGCGGTTCCGCGAGCAGCTCGCGGCCGGTGACGACGTCGAGGCGGCGCTGGTCCGGACGATGGGCACGGCCGGGCGGACGGTCGCGTTCTCCGGGATCACCGTGGGAGTGGCGATCTCGAGCCTGGTGCTGTTCCCGGTGATGTTCCTGCGCTCGATGGCGTACGGCGGCGCGGCGGCCGTCGCGGTCGCGATGATCGCGGCGCTGACCGCGTTGCCCGCGCTGCTCGGCGTACTGGGACATCGGGTGAACAAGTTGCGGCTGCCGATCTTCCGTCGCCACGTCGGCGTCTCGGACCACGGCGCCTGGTACCGGCTCGCGCGGAGCGTGATGCGGCGTCCGGTGCGGTACGTCGTCGTCCTGGTGCCGCTGATGCTGGTGCTCGGGATTCCCTTCCTGCAGGCGCAACTGGGCGGGGTCGACCACCGGGCGCTGCCGGACGGCGCGTCGAGCCGCGAGGTGACGGAGACCCTGCAGCGCGACTTCGCGGGGGCCGGCGGGTCCGACGTACTGGTGGCTGTGCGGTTCGCTTCGCCGCCTGCCGATCCTGCTGCCGCGCTGAGTGGGTATGTCTCCTCGTTGCAGCAGATCGATGACGTGGACAGTGCCCGGGTCGGCGGGTACGCCGACGGGGTGGCATCGGTGGTGGTGCACACGCACTACACGGCTCAGGAGCTGCCGGCTCGGGACGTGGTGCACGGGGTTCGTGCTGTCGCCGCGCCGCCGGGTACGTCGGTGGAGGTTGGTGGCGAGACCGCTGCGCTGGTTGACCTGCTGGACGTGTTGGCCGAGCGGGCGCCGTGGATGGCCGGGTTCATCGTGCTGGTCACGTTCGTGCTGCTGTTCGTTGCCTTCGGCTCCTTGGTGCTGCCGGCCAAGGCGCTGCTGATGAACGTGCTGTCGCTGTCGGCGTCGTTCGGCGCGATGGTCTGGATCTTCCAGGACGGCAACCTGTCGGGGCTGCTCGACTTCACCCCGGCGGGCTTCCTCGACGCGACCAACCCGGTGCTGCTGTTCGCCGTACTGTTCGGGCTGTCGATGGACTACGAGGTGTTCCTGCTGAGCCGGATCCGGGAGGAGTACGACCGGACCGGTGACAACACGCAGGCGGTCGCGCTCGGGCTGCAGCGCACCGGCGGGATCATCACCAGCGCCGCGCTGCTGCTGATCATCGTGGTCGCGGCGTTCGCGACGTCGGGGATCGTGTTCGTCAAAATGATCGGCGTCGGGCTGGTGATCGCGATCCTGCTGGACGCGACCGTCGTCCGGGCTTTGCTGGTGCCGGCCACGATGCGCCTGCTGGGCAAGGCGAACTGGTGGGCGCCGGCGCCGCTGGCCAGGTGGTGGCAGCGGCACGGCTTCCGGGAGGAACCGGCTGCTGTTGAGCCGGCCCAGCCGGAGTTCGCCAACCGGTAGCGCGGCTCAGCCCGAGACCGAGCTCGGCGCCGCCGACTCCGCTGTCAGGGCTGGAGCCGGACCAGGTCCCAGGTCTGTTCGTTCCGGCGGTAGGCCAGGCGGTCGTGCAGGCGACCGGTCCGGCCCTGCCAGAACTCGAAGGCGGTCGGCTCGATCCGGTAGCCGCCCCAGAAGTACGGGGTGGCGATCTCGGTGCCCTCGGGCCACTGCCGCTCGTACGACGCGTACTGCAGGTCCAGCTCCTCGCGGGACTCGACCGGCTGCGACTGCTGGGAGGCCCAGGCCCCGAGCTGCGAGCCGCGCGGGCGGCTGGCGAAGTACGGGTCGACTTCTTCGGCGGGGAGCTTGGTCGCAGTGCCCTCGACGCGGACCTGGCGCTCCATCGCGTGCCACGGGAAGACCAGCGCGCAGGCCGGGTTGGCGGCGAGGTCGTCGGCCTTGCGGGACTGCTGGTTGGTGTAGAAGACGAAGCCGCGCTCGTCCAGGCCCTTCAGCAGCACGGTCCGCGCCGACGGACGGCCGTCACCGCTGACTGTGGCGAGCACCATCGCGTTGGGCTCGGCCAGCCCGGCCTCGGTCGCCTGGGCGAGCCAGAGGCCGAACTGCTTGATCGGATCGGCGTCGACCTGGTCCTCGATCAGTTCACCGAGGCCGTAGGTCTGCCGCATCTCTGCTAGGTCCACACAGCTGAGACTAGTGCGGGCGGTCCTGCTGGCTCGGGAAGGTCTGGCCCGGGGGCTGCTGGCCCGGGTGGTACTGGCCGGGTTGGTACTCGCTCGGTGGCTGCTGGCCGGGGTGGTACTGGCCCTGCGGCTGCTGGCCGGGCTGGTACTGACCTGGCTGGTACTGGCCCGGGTGGAGGCCTGGCCGAGCCTGGCTGTCCAGGTAGGCCCGCGGCATCTCCCGCTTGGAGTCGGTCGCCATCCGCCGTACGCCGACCACAAGCAGCACGATCCCGAGCACCACCAGCGCGCCGTCCACCAGCAGGAGACCCCCTCCGCCGCGGTATCTCACGCCCGGCAGCTCGAACAGCTTGATCAGGTCGATCACCGACCTGATCGGCAGCACCTGGACCGCGACCCCGGCGACCGTCATCAGCAGACCCGTGCCGGCCATCACGCCCGCGCCGAACGACCGGATCGCCATCAGGCCGCCCAGCACCAACCCGATCGCGATCAGCAGGAGCAGCCAGGGCAGCGTCTCGGACTGCGCGTCGTCGAACCGTTGCAGCCGCCGCGTGTACAGCTCGGTCCCGGCGTACGAGCCGAGTGCCACCATCAACCAGCCGAGCAGGATCCCGGCCACCACGCCGATCAACGCCTTGGGGTTCATCTTTCGAGCCTAGGCGCCGAACCGGTCACAGATCTGTCCGCGCGGCGAGGCGGCGAACTATGCTGCCGGAGCGCCTATCGAGACAAGGGAGTCACAGGCTGATGTCAGATCCGAAGACCGAAGTCCAGCACGGCCTCGAGGGAGTCGTCGCGTTCGACACTCAGATCGCCGAGCCGGACAAGGAAGGGTCGGCGCTGCGCTACCGCGGCGTGGACATCGAGGATCTGGTCGGCCGGGTGCCGTTCGAGAACGTCTGGGGCCTGCTGGTCGACGGCGCCTTCACGCCCGGCCTGCCGCCGGCCGAGCCGTTCCCGCTGCCGGTGCACACCGGTGACGTCCGCGTCGACGTCCAGTCCGCGCTGGCGATGCTCGCTCCCGCCTGGGGCCTGCGGCCGCTGTACGACATCGACGACGTCCAGGCCCGCGACGACCTGTCCCGCGCCGCGGTGATGGCGCTGTCGTACGTCGCACAGGCCGCGCGCGGCATCGGCCAGCCGATGGTCCCGCAGCGCGAGGTCGACAAGGCCACGACGATCACCGAGCGGTTCATGATCCGCTGGCGCGGCGAGCCCGACCCCAAGCACGTCAAGGCCGTCGACGCGTACTGGACCTCTGCCGCCGAGCACGGCATGAACGCCTCGACGTTCACCGCCCGCGTGATCGCGTCCACTGGTGCGGACGTGGCCGCGGCACTGTCCGGCGCGGTCGGCGCCATGTCCGGCCCGCTGCACGGCGGCGCGCCGGCCCGGGTGCTGACGATGATCGAGGGCGTCGAGAAGAGCGGCGACGCCCGCGCGTACGTGAAGGGCCTGCTCGACGACGGCGAACGCCTGATGGGCTTCGGCCACCGCGTCTACCGCGCCGAGGACCCGCGCGCCCGCGTACTTCGCCGTACCGCCCGCGAGCTCGACGCGCCCCGCTACGAGGTCGCCGAGGCCCTGGAGAAGGCCGCCCTCGCCGAACTCCGCGAACGCCGCCCCGACCGCGTCCTCGAGACGAACGTGGAGTTCTGGGCCGCGATCGTCCTCGACTTCGCAGAGGTCCCGCCGCACATGTTCACGTCGATGTTCACCTGCGCCCGGACGGCAGGCTGGAGCGCCCACGTCCTCGAGCAGAAGCGCACCGGCCGCCTGATCCGCCCGTCGGCGATCTACTCGGGCCCGGCCACCCGCCCCGCCACAGAAATCGAAGGCTGGAACAACAACTGGGCCTGAGTGAACTCGCGGCGTGACGCCTAGCAGTTCCTGCTGACGACAGCAGTTGCATTCGCGCACGCTGGCTCCGGGGACGCCTGTGGATAACTTCGGTCGTCAGCAGCCCACCGCTTGTATCCTCAACATGGAAGAACGGGGCGGCGGGCGGCGGCGCAGTTTCCCCGTCAGCCAGCTCGATCAGCCACAGCAGCCTGCTGGCCGCTAGGACCCGGTCGTCCGCACAGTCGTTCATCGCACCGGTCGGTCGTCGCTCGGCGACCGGCCGGTGCGTTGCTTATACTGCCTGCTGAAGTACGGAACGTCCGTGTAGCCCAGCGCTGCGGCGGTCTGCGTAACGGTCATCCCGCTCTCGGCCAGCAACTGGTGAGCGCGGTCGATCCTCGCCTGGATCAGGAACTGCGCCGGCGCCCTGCCGTGCCTCGCGACGAACCGGCGGGTGAACTGCGCGCGTGACAAAGCCGCTGCCTGCGCCATCTCGGCGACCGACCAGTCCTTTCCGGGGTCCTGGCGAATCGCCTGCGCGACGTCGTCGACCGTCTGGTCGCCGGCTGTCCGTCCGCTGTCGTGCGCGGCTTCCCAGACGGTGGCGAGTAGTTGCTCCAGGCAAAGTTCCGCTTGCCGGGTGCCCAGAGCGTCCTGCCGTCTGTACGCCGCATCAGCGGCTTTGGCGAGTGCGCCGAGCAGTACTCGGTCCTGCACCTCTCCCCATCGGATTACCGGCACGACGTCCGCCGTACGCCAGGCCTTGTCCACTGGCTCGAAGTGCATGCCGAAGACCAGCAGCCGGCGCTTCGGGTCGTGGCCGGCTGTCGGTGCGTCGCCCGGCGCGAACACCGCGCAGCTTCCCGGCGTCAGCTCCTTCACCCGGCCGTCCAGCTCCAGCCGGCCGATCCCGTCCAGCACGCACCACAGCAGGTGGTCGCCCAGGGGTCGCGACACCCACGTCCAGCTCGGCTCGCACCGCCAGAAGGTCGGCGGCGACAGCAGACGCACGCTGCTCCTGAGCCCGATCGGTTGCGTCAAAAGTTCAACCTCTTGCGTCGTTCGTGCATCGCCGTTCGCGTTACCGGTTTACAGACTAAAGGCAACCGAGGAGGTTGGGATGAGCGATTCGTTCAAGGACGAGTTCGAGCGCGACGGGTACACGCTGGCCCGCGGGCTGTTCGGCGCCGCGGAGGTCGAGCAGCTGCGCGAGCACTACATGGTCCTGCGCAAGCGCGACCGGTACGCCAACGACGTCGTCGGCGTGGACGCCGGCAGCCGCGACCCGCTGAAGCGGTACCCGCGGATGGCGCAGATGCACCGCTGGGACGAGCTCTCGCTGCAGTGGATGATCGACGACCGGCTCGACCGGGTGATGACCGCGATCCTCGGGCGGTCGCCGTACGCGGTGCAGACGATGATCTACTTCAAGCCGCCCGGCTCGCGCGGGCAAGCCCTGCACCAGGACAACTTCTACCTCAAGGCCGAGCCGGGGACGTGTGTCGCGGCGTGGATGGCGCTCGACCGCGTCGACGTCGCGAACGGGTGCCTGCAGGTCGTGCCCGGCAGTCACCGCTGGCCGATCCTGTGCACGGAGAAGGCGGACACGAAGGTCAGCTTCACCGACGTCACCGTGCCGCTGCCCGCGCCGGACGCCGCCATACCGGTCGAGATGGAGCCGGGCGACGTGCTGTTCTTCCACGGCGCGCTCGTCCACGGCAGCGCGCCGAACGTCACCGAGGACCGCTTCCGCCGCGCGTTGATCGGCCACTACATCCAGGGCGAGGCCGAGCAGGTCGCGGAGTACTACCACCCGGCGCTGCGGATGGACGGTACGGCGCTGGAGCTCGGCGTCTCGGAAGGCGGCGGCTCCTGCGGCGAGTGGATCGAGACCGACGACGGGCCGGTCGCCGTACTGACGGGCACCGAGTCGATCAGCCGCAAGCACGAGTAGGTCAGGGACGAAGGCCCTTCTGCTGATCCCGCTCGTGCCGCAGGTACAGGCCGGCGGCCGTCGACACGCTGGTGAACAACCACGCGGCAACACCGGCGTCGTCGGCCACCCCGATGATCGGCAGCAGCTCAGGCAGTACGTCGATCGGCGACACCAGGTACAGCAGCGCGAATCCCCAGAGCGCCATCCGGCTCGTCGGCAGCCCGGGGTACTCCCCTCGCCGAGCCGCCCGGATCAACCGCGGCAACGCCTTCGCCCGCTCGAACACGTCCCCCACCGGCTCCGGCTCACCACGCTCGCGCCGGCGTCGCCGTACGACCTTCTTCCGCCACACCCCGAGCCCCACCGCAACCGCGCCGATCACCAGCAGCGCGACCCCGAGGCCGACCGCCGGTACGCCGGCGACGTCGCCGTCCCTGAAGACCAGCGTCACCAGCCCGATCAACGCGAGCAGCCCACCGAAGAACACCATCCACCAACTCTAGGGCGCGGAGCCCTCATGGACCGCTCCGCAGCGGGTCACGCCAGGCGTTGCCGTACGGCGGTGATGTGGGTGTCCCGGGAGACCGGACCGCCGAATCGCAGGCGGTCGTAGCCGGTGAACTCCGGCTCCAGCGCATCCAGCTCTTCCACCAGCGGCGCGAGCTGGATCGGATCGGTCGTCCGGTCGATGGCCTGGACGAGCTCGGCCTTGCGCTGGATCGTCGCCGGCGTGACCGAGTGCAGACACACGTACTGGCCGCTGAGGTACGACTCCCACTCCTCCTGGCCCGCGGCGGGATCCTGCCAGTGCGCCACGAACCACTCGCGCACGTGGTCGAGCCCGAACTTGGCCGCCGGCTCGAACAGATCCGCCGGCACCATCTCCGCGCCGTCCGAGCGCAGGTAGCTCGGCATCGGCAGCCGCCCGTCCAGCATCCAGCCGCGAACCTCGTCCACGTCGCGGCCGGTCTCGTGGCACAGCTCATCCAGCACCCTGTACTGGCGGGTGACGTACGCGTCGTCCGTTTCCGTCATCGGGTGGGTGCCGTTGATCTCCAGATACCGCCGTCGTACCGCCTCTTGTCTCATGCCTGCACGGTAAGCCGCGGTTGTTTCGGCGTACGACGAAGTGAGCTGTCCGGGATCTGGGGTGGGTGGAGGCGCGTGTCGGCGGTGTGGAACACTGGAAAGTGCTGACAGCGTCGTCGGCGAGAACCAGCCAGACGACGAAGGGACACCGCTGGTGACCAGCGACATTGTCATTCCCGCAGAGCTCAAGCCCGCCGACGGACGGTTCGGCGCCGGGCCGTCGAAGGTCCGCCCCGAGGCTGTCGCCGCGCTGGCGACCGAGGGCGCGAAGCTGCTCGGCACCTCGCACCGCCAGGCCCCGGTGAAGAACCTGGTCAAGCGCGTGCAGGACGGCGTGGCCGACCTGTTCCAGCTGCCCGACGGGTACCAGGTGGTGCTCGGCAACGGCGGCTCGACCGCGTTCTGGGACATCGCGACGTTCGCGCTGATCCGGGAGAAGAGCCAGCACCTGAGCTTCGGTGAGTTCTCCTCGAAGTTCGCCAAGGCGTCCCAGCAGGCGCCGCACCTGGGCGAGCCGTCGGTGATCAAGGCCGACCCGGGCACCCGTCCGGTCGCGGTCGCCGAGGCCGGCGTCGACCTGTACGCCTGGCCGCACAACGAGACCTCCACCGGTGTGATGGCGCCGGTCAAGCGGGTCGAGGGTGCCGACGAGGGCGCGCTGGTCGCCATCGACGCGACCTCCGGCGCGGGCGGTCTGCCGGTCGACCTGAACGAGGTCGACGCGTACTACTTCGCCCCGCAGAAGTGCTTCGCCTCCGACGGCGGCCTGTGGATCGCGATCCTGTCGCCGGCCGCGCTGGCCCGGGTCGAGGAGATCACCGCGAGCGGCCGCTGGATCCCGGCGTTCCTGGACCTGGCCACCGCGATCGACAACTCCAGCAAGAACCAGACCTACAACACGCCGTCGCTGTCCACGCTGTTCCTGATGGCCGAGCAGACCGACTGGATCAACAGCCAGGGCGGCCTGGAGTGGAGCGTCGCCCGCACCACCGACTCCAGCAACCGGCTGTACACCTGGGCCGAGAAGTCCGACTACGCCACGCCGTACGTCGAGGACGCCGACGCCCGCTCGCTGGTGATCGGCACCATCGACCTCGACGACTCCATCGACGCCGCCGCGGTCGCCAAGACCCTGCGCGCCAACGGCATCGTCGACACCGAGCCCTACCGCAAGCTCGGCCGCAACCAGCTCCGCGTCGCCATGTTCCCCGCCGTCGACCCCGACGACGTGGAAAAGCTCACCCAGGCCATCGACTTCACCGTCGACGCCCTGCGCTGATCCCCCGAGAAGCCCCCGACCACTCCGGTCGGGGGCTTCTTGCTGCCGCTGCCCCACGCGCAATGGACTCGGTACCGTCACCGATCCGCTCAGCGGTGCGCGATCAACGCCATACTCGGCTGATGGCCGCTGAAGAGCTGGACGTCGTACTCCCCACGCCCGAGGAGCTTCCGGCGCTGTTGCTGAAGCTGGCGGTGTCGCACGAGGACATCGATCCGCTGATCGCGCACCTGCCGGCCAGGGATTCTCCGTCGTGGCGCGAACTGGAGCGGTGCACCCGGTTGCTGGTGCAGAACCTTGGCCAGGTCGCCGGCCCTCCGGTCCGGCCCGAGCTGCCGGCCGGGTCGACCATCCCGCCGGCCTGTTTCCCCGTCTACGTCTTCTTGGCGGCGTACCCCCACGTCACGGCGTTCCACCACGCACGCGGAGTCTCCGACGAAATCTCCTGGCACACCTTGACCGATTTGGGCCGAGTCCTCGCCGACCACCGCGGTCGGCACGGCGAAGGCGGTCTCGATGCCGAGCTGACGTCCTGGCTGACGCTGCACTTCAGCGGGGAGATCTATCAGCTGGGCCGGCTGCAATTTCAGCGGGCCCGACTGGGCAACCGCACCGGCCGCGCGGTGTCCGCCGCGGGGCATCCCTACGGACCAGGCGACCCGGCGCTGTCGGTCCATGTCCCCGGGCGCCACGGGCCTTTGAGCCCTGAGGCGTGCTCGCGATCCTTCGCCGCCGCCCGGGAATTCTTCGCGCGCCACTTCCCCGAGGAGACCTACCGCGTCGCGGTCTGCAATTCCTGGCTGCTGGACGAGCAACTCGGCGAGTATCTGCCCGCCGACGCGAACATCCTCCAGTTCCAGCGGCGTTTCCAGGTGGCCTACCAACCGGAGCCCGACAACGAGACGATGCTGAGGTTCGTGGTGGGTGGGCCGCGCGCCGATCGCGGTGATCTCCCCCGCCGTACAACCCTCGAACGAGCCATCGCCGACCACCTGAACGCCGGCCGCCACTGGCACGGCGGCGCGGGTTGGGCGTTGCTCTGACTAGTCTCTTGCTGGTAGCGGTCGCGTTGCGGTCAACAGTTGCGTTCACGCGGTTGCAAGGTAGTCAGTTGGTGGAGCTGAGGGCCGCGATCAGCTGCTCGGTCGTTCCCATGGCCTGCGCAGCCTGGACGAGGTTCGAGTAGTCGCGAGAGTGCACGATCTGACCGTCGCGCGTCGTGATCACCATGACGTAGTCGAGCGTGAACTCCCGTTCGTCTTCAGCCGTGACACCGTGCAGGCGGTACTCCAGAACGGCGGTGTTGGCCGCGGCGGTCTCATGGAGGCGGACGTCGCTCACTCCCGTATACCGCGGCCTGCCCGCGCGAGTGAACTGGGTGCGCAACTCATCGCGGGTCATCTCACGCACAACGGGGAAGAGCGGAGCCGCGAACGGCATCTCGATCACCACCCGGTCCGCGTAGACATCGGCGAGCCGGTTCAGATCGGTCACGGTCGCCTCGATGAAGCGCTGCGCGGCTTCGGTGGCTTCGGACATGAAGAACTCCTAGGATCAGTAGCGGAACGCTGGTTCCGCATCACCATACGGAGGGAGGGTTCCGCTTGTCGACGCCCAGTCCGGCCCTGCGGATCGACGCGCGCAGAAATCGCGAGCGACTGCTGGCGGCCGCGGCGCAGCTCTTCGAGGAGAAAGGGGCCGCGTTCTCGGTCGATGAGGCCGCCGCCCGGGCCGGCGTCGGGACCGGGACGTTCTACCGGAACTTCCCGACCAAGACGGCCCTGCTCAGCGCACTGGTCGCCCAGCAACTCGACGAGCTCGCGACGCAACCCGTGGAGAGCGACGGCGATGCCGCCGAGGCGGTCCTGCGATTCGTCAGAGACGCGATCACGGGATCCCGCCGCAAACACGACCTCGTCGTCGCGCTCGAAGCAGCCGGCTACACGAGCGCGGACGACATCTCCGAAGCCTCGACCCGGTTCCGGCAGCGCATCGGCGATCTACTCGCACGAGCACAGGAGACCGGCGCCGTACGAGGCGACCTCGGCCTGGAGGATCTGCTCGCGCTCGTCTCCGCGGCGAGTGCGTCGGCCTCACGCGACGGAGTCTCAGCACAACAGGTCGCCGCGGTCATCACCGACGGTCTCCGCGCGACCCCAACCTGACCGATGCAGCCGGGTCTGCACCAGGCCGATCGGCTCGGGATGGGGCGGTACGCCGTACTGGCGCGGGAGCCGTCGTCGTCGCGCTGGGCGGGGCCGTACCGCCCACGCACCGCGTCAGCATTCCTTGGCCAGCACAGCCAGGTGCCGCGCAGGGCAGCTCCTGCCTGCGTGCGGAAGCTCGGCGCGGTGTCCCCGGCCGAACCAGCGCGAGGTGTGGGCCAACTCCGCGCGGTGTCATGAACCCGAGCCCGCGAGACGAGCAGGAACTCCGCGTCGGCGCGGAGTAGGGGTGCGATTGCTTGGCGCCGCCACGGGTCGGCTCGGGTAGGCGCAGACCGAATGCCGCCGCGACCAGGCAGCGCGTTCCGTGAGGCAGCTCGACGCGGTGACCGGGCACGCGCGGGACGCGAGGCAGCTCAGCGCTGTGGCGCGGGGCGAGTGTGCAGTTGCTTGGCGCCCGCCACAGGGGCGGCTCGGGTAAGCGCCGGGGATGCCGGAGGCGGGGCAGCGCGGACGGTGAGGCAGCTCGGCGCGGTGGTGCGGGGCGAGTGTCCGGTTGCTTGGCGCCCGCCGCGGGGATGGCTCGGGTGGGCGCAGAGCGGAATGCCGCGGAGGCCGGGACGCGCAGGACGCGAGGCAGCTCACCGCGGTGACGTGGCGCGAGTGTGCGGTTGCTTGGCCATACCGCAGAGACGGCCCGGGCGGGTCGTTGCGCGGCGGAGGGGTGTGCCGGGGGTGGGGCTTGCTGCGCGGTGGGACGGGGTGTGCGGCTGCTTGGTGCTGTGCCGCACGGACGACTCGGGTTGGCGTTGGGGCAGGCTGGGCCGGCCGGCCGGGGGCCGGGATGCTCGGGGATGGGGACGCCGTGCGGCTGGCGCCAGGGCGGCGGCTTGGTGGGTGCGTGGTGGCCGCGGGTAAGGCGTGGCGGGCGTGAGGCAGCGCGACGGCCGTGGGTAAAGGGGCGGCGGGTCAGTCGGCGCGGCGGTCGTGGGTAAAGCGGGCAGCCGCGGGTCCGCCGGTGCGGCGGCCTTGATGAGGCGGGGTAGTCGCGGGTCAGGCGGCTCGGCGGCGGCCGTGGGGGTCTGGTGGGGGTTGGCCGGTGAGGCGGGCGTTTTCGGCCATGCGGTCGAGTCGTTCGCGGCGGCCTGGGGGGAAGGTGAGGAAGGTGATGACGATGGCAAAGAGGGCGGCGCCGATGAGGATCCAGCGGAGGTTGTGGGACTTCTTGGTGGTGCCGGAGTCGGCGGCGTCGGCTGCGGGGGCGGGGGTGGCCTTGGGGGTGGTGGGGGTCGCGGCCGGTTTGCGGGAGGGGACGGCCAGGTCGTAGACGGCTGAGGTCTTGCTGCCGATCAGGACCGAGTTGCCGGAGTCGCTGAGGGCGATGGACTCGCCTTCGGCGGTGGGGGTGGCGGTGCGGGCGATGACGTTGGGCTCGTCGGACCACTCGACGGTGGCGACGTCGGTCATGCTGCGCAGGACGGCCAGGCTGCCGTCGGGGACGAAGACGCCGTCGGTGACGCCGGCGGGGGCGTCGGCGATCTTGGTGAGGTCGTTGGTGCCTTCGATGGAGGCCTGCTCGGGGGCGGCGTAGATGCCGGCCTTGCCGGAGCTGACCTTGGTGACGAAGAACAGGCGCTTGGACTCGGGATCGATCAGCAGCGTCTCGGCGTCGTGCGCGCCGTCGGGGTACTCGAAGTCGTAGCGGTGGAACTTCACGCTCTCGCTGTCCTCGAGGTTGCTCGGCTCGGGGATCGTGAAGACCTCGATCATGTCGCGGTTCTTCTTGTTGTCACCGATGTCGGCGATGTAGATCGTGCCGTCGTGGTCGACCGCGATCGCCTCGACGTCCTTCACCGGGGCCTTCAGGCCGAGCACCGCCCGGACCTTGCCCTCCTTGTCGACGCCGATCACCTCCAGCTTGTCGCCGGAGTCGTTCACCGTCCACCAGATGCCATCGTAGTTCTGGCTCCTGGCCAGCCCCGAGGTCTGGTCCACCCGGTCGTCCCTGATCGTGAACCGCCGCTTCGGCGCGGGCGGCGGGTCCGCCTCGAGCGAGGAACCGGCCGCGGGCGCGACGAACGCGGCGGGGGCAGCGGCGCGGAGGCCGGCCGGTGCGAGGCCGGCGCTCGCGGGGCGGATCACGCCGGAGGTCGCCGGTGTCGCGGCGTCGGCAGCTCCTGCGGGGAGGGCTGTGCCGGTCAGGGTGAGCAGGCTTGCTGCTGTCACGGTCAGGACTGTGCGCAGCGCGCTCACGACACCGCCTCGCGGTCGAGATCCTGGAGCAGCGTGGCCAGGCGCGGTGTGACCTGCCACGCGCCGACGAGCTCCTCGTACTCCGCCCGGACCTCGGGTCCTGCGGTCGCTCCGGTCCGGGCGGCGCGCAGGAGCAGGTTCCGCGGCGTGTGCTCACTGTCCACGAACTGCACCACCTCCACCCGGTAGCCGACCTGTCGCAGCACCGCCGCACGCAACGAGTCCGTCAGCATGTCGGCGAGCCGCTCCCGAACGATGCCATACCTCGTCATCAAGGCGTAAGGCGCCGGTGGTACGACGCTCTTCAGCTGCTTTTGGATGTCGTGGTGGCAGCAAGGTGCCGCGAGAACCAGCGGCGCCTCCCAGCCGACCGCTCTGGCGAGCGCGTCGTCGGTCGCCGTGTCGCAGGCGTGCAGCGCGAGTACGACGTCCGGCCGGACCTCCAGCTGGGCGTCGGCGATGGTCGCGTCGACGAACCGCAGGTGGTCCTGCCAGCCGAGCGCCGCCACCCGCTTGGTGTTGCGGGCGCGGGCTGCCGGGTTGTGGTCGATCCCGGTCATCCGCACGTCGTGGCCGGCTGCCGTCAGCAGGTGGTACGCCGCGAGCGTCAGGTATGCGTTCCCGCAGCCCAGGTCGACCACCTGCATCGGCCGGCCGGTCGCGATCCGGCCCGCCGCGATCGCCTCGTCGAGGGCCGGCGCGAGCAGCTTGCAGAACTCCTCGATCTGCTTGTACTTCGACTGCCGCGACGGCTTGACCTTGCCGTGGTGGTCGCTGATCCCGAGCTCGACCAGGAACGGCGCGGCCGGGTCGAGCACCCGCTGCTTGGTCCGGTCGTGGTCGGTCCACTGCTCGCGAGCGTCCTGCTCGCGGTGCAGCAGCAGCTTGCCCTTCTTCGTGTACCGCAGCCGCAGCGTCTCGCCGGTCGTCTCCACGTGCCAGTTCCCGTACGGCGCCCGCAGCAGCTCGTCGACCACCACGCCCGCCTCCGCGGTGTCGGCGGGTGCGTTGCGGGTGTGCGACTGCCGCTCGTCGAACTCGGTGACCTGCAGGTGACGGCCGCCCTTGAGGTCGACGTACCGCAGCTCGACGCGGTGGTACGCCGGCGCTTCCGCACCCCGGCGCCGCCCGGATCCGATCGCGCGGACCAGGGTCTCCCGGCCGAGCAGGGCACCCCGGATCGCCCCCAGTGGCCCGGACTCGTCGTCCGCCGCCTCCGGGTCCATGTCCGGGGTCGAGACCGGCTCCAGCTCGGTACGCATCGGGCCATTGTCTCCGACCACTTCCCCGAGTCACAAAAGGGTCTCGTTCGGCCGCTGTCCGGCGGGTCGCCGTCAGCTGATCTTCTCGTCCTCCCCGAGCAGGCCGAGGGCTCTCAGGCGGGTCGCGATTCCGCCCGGCTGGCGGCCCAGCGCGGCCACGAGCTCTTCCAGGGTTGCCTTCTCGTGCCACATCTTCGTCAGCAGCTCCTCCTGGTCCTCGGTCCAGACGCGGAACGCGTTCGGGTGGGCCTTGCGGGCCTCCTCGATCTTGCGGGTCATCGACCGGGCGCTGATCACCTCCAGCGACCGGATCCGGCGCTGGCGATGCCGGCCGACCTCCTCGCCCTCGCGCCAGAAGACGACCACGCCGTCGTCGAAGGTCATCAGGTCGGCCGGGACGTCGCAGTAGTCGGCGTCCTCGAGCATCACTCGCAGCATGGTTCCTACCTCCAGGTGGTGTTGGGCTCTCGTGAAGAAGGTGCCGCGATCTCGCGCAAGTCCCCCAAGAACTTCGCGACCTGTGGACAACCGCCCACAGCGATTGCAAAGAGATTCTGCAAACCCTCTTTGCAAACGCGCTTTGCAGTTCTACAGTCAGAGGCATGAGTGAGGACAAGGACGACATCGTCCAGCTGGACGGCCGGGTGCTGCGGGCGCTGGCCCACCCGATGCGTAACCGCATCGTGGGCCTGCTGCGGATCCACGGCCCGCAGACCGCGACCACGCTGGCCGGGCGGCTCGGGGTCAACACCGGCGCCACGAGCTACCACCTGCGTCAGCTCGCCGAGGCCGGGCTGGTTGAGGAGGACGAGACCCGCGGCAACGCCCGGGACCGGTGGTGGAAGGCGTCGCACCAGGGGACGGACTTCGACGCCGCCTCCCTGCTGCAGACCGAGCCGGAGCTGACGATGGGCTTCCTGCACGGCATCGGCCAGACCTACGCCGAGAACATGTTCCGCGCGATCAACGGCTGGCAGACGCTGGAGCCGGAGTGGCGCGAGGCGACGATGCTGTCCGACTGGGCCTTCCACCTGACCGCGGAGCAGGCCAAGGCGCTGAACGAGGACCTCATCGCCGTGTTCGACAAGTACCGGACAGACCTGACCCAGCCGAGACCCGCCGGCACCGAGAAGGTCACCGTCCAGATCCAGACCTTCCCCTGGGAGCACGAATGAGCCCCCAGCAAGCCGGTACGCCGTACCGGGCGCCGCTGATCGCGTTCCTGATCGCCAACGTGGTGTCGATCTGCGGCACCCGCGTCAGCACGATCGCGATCCCCTGGTTCGTGCTGATGAGCACGGGATCGCCGGTGAAGACCGGTGTCGTCGCGCTGGCGGAGATGCTGCCGCTGGTACTCAGCAAGGCGCTCGGCGGCCCGCTGATCGACCGGATCGGACCCAAGCGGGTCAGCGTCACCACCGACACGGCCAGCCTGGTCGTCGTCGCACTCATCCCGCTGCTGCACCACCTGCAGGCGCTGAGTTTCCCAATCCTCCTGATCCTGGTCGCCGTGGCGGGTGCGCTGCGAGGCCCTGGCGATGCAGCGAAGGGCACGCTGATCCCCGACATCGCAGCCGCCGCCAGGACTCCGCTGGAGCGGGTGACCGGGCTGGAGAGTACGACGGAGCGGCTCGCCGGGTTCATCGCGTTCGCGCTGGCCGGCGCACTGATCGCACTGGTGGGCGAGGCCAACGCGCTGATCATCGACGCGCTCTCGTTCGGACTCTGCGCCCTGCTGATCCAGCGCTGGATCCCCAAGCGACAGATCCAGGAAGACACCCAGAAGGACAGCGAAGCGGCCGAAGGCACCTACCTGGAGCGCCTGCGCCAGGGCTGGCAGTTCCTCAGAAGCGACAAGCTGCTGCTGTCCCTGATCATCATGATCGCCGTCACCAACCTGCTGGACGCGGCCTTCTCCGTGGTCCTGCTCCCCGTCTGGATCAGGGACCACGGCTACGGGCCCGAGCACTTCAGCCTCGTCCTGGCCGTCTTCAGCCTGTCGGCCACGCTGTTCGCCCTGGTCGCCGCGGCGATCGGCGAGCGGGTCCCGCGCAAGCTGGTCTTCACCGCGGCGTTCCTGATCTGCGGCGCCCCGCGCTTCCTCGTGATGGCGTTCGACAGCCCGCTGTGGAGCCTGATGGTGGTCTGCGCCGTCGCCGGGGTCGGTGCGGGCTTCATCAACCCCGTGCTCGGCGCCCTGTTCATCGAGCGGATCCCCCGCCCGCTCCTGGGCCGGGTCAACTCCCTCGGCGACGCCCTGGCCTGGACCGGCGTACCGCTGGGTGGTGTGGTCGCCGGTGCGGCCATCGCCGGGATCGGCATGGCTCCGGCGCTGCTCGCCGCGGGTGCCGTCTACTTCGTCGCCACGACGTCACCACTCGTCTTCGGCCGCGGCGAGAACTGGGGCGGCCGCCAATCCGGACGGCACGCTAATCCGAGTTCGGATCCTCCGGAAACAACGGACCATCAGGTGGCAGCCGCTTCATCGCAGTCGTAGTCACACTGGGCTCGGCCTCGCGTCGCAGCCGGTCACGCTCGGCTCCGAGCAGACCGAGCAGCACGAGGTCGAGCAGCATCCCGCCCACCGCGGCGAACTGCGTCCCGGCGAACTGGAACACCTGAGTCACCAGCAGCGACACCAGTACGGCGAGCTCGAACAGCCGCACCGCCCGAGCCCGGTCCCCCACCCGTAGCCGTAGCGCCCCTCGTACGGTGAAGGTGGCCGACAGCACGCTCCCGGCAGCCACTCCCAGTACGGGGAAGTCGGTCAGCAGCTGGCCCCGGTCGAAGCGGATGCCGGCCGCGATCGCCGGTGCGCCGAGGGCCTGCACGACCAGTACGCCGACAGCAACGGTCGGCGCGAGAGGATGCGTGGCCAGCCGGTCGAAGCCCCGCTTCAGGGTCCGCCAGGCTGCGTCGACGGGCGCGGCCAGCTCCACCTCGTCCGGCTCGACCGCAGCGAGCAGTGCGCGTGTCTCGCGACGTCCGCGAACGTCCGGCCCGACCTGCCGCAACTGCTCCGACGCCTGCGCCAGCCGGCGCCGCGACAGCCCACCAGCGACCCCCTCGACGGCGTGGTCGACCACGTTGGCCAGCTGCTCGCGCGGGTCGATCGGCCGCCGGGTGGTGACGAACCGGCTGCCCAGCACGATCAGCACGAACACGACGTACACGATCGCGGCGGTGGGTTGGTAGAAGTAGTTGTTGTCCGACGTGACGAACTTGCCGACCTCGTCGATGAACAGGCCGAAGCCGATCCCGCCGACCAGGGCAGCGGCCGGCCTGACCACCGGACCGACGTACGCGAGCAGCAGGACGATGCTGACCAGCATCAGCAGGCCGCCGGGCAGTACGTGGGCGATGTGCAGCCCCTTGCCACCGATCTGCGGGTACCCGCTGAGCTGCAGGATCAGCCGCGTGATCAGCACGGTCGTGACACCGGAGACCACGAACGTGGTCAGGTGCTCGCCGCTGCGGACGTTGCGGACCAGCCCCGCCCTCATCAGATACGGCGACCGCGTCGGCGTGCTCATGGCGCGCCAGGTTAGCGGGTGAGCGAGGCGACCACCACGATGGCGACGAGGGCCAGCAGTACGACAGAGGTGACGAGCCGTCGGGTCCGGGGGTCCACCGGCTCAGGCTAGTAGATGACCTCCGGGCGGCGTGACCAGCGGGTCGGGCCGGTGCACACCGCGGGGCTCGTAGCCGAGGGGCTCCGCGGTGCCGAGGTAGTCGGCGAGCAGCCAGATGACGGACAGCCACATCTCGGTGCCCTGGAGCCCTGGGATCGACCGGTCGTCGGTGCCGTCCGGAGCGAACGCGAATCCCTGGCCGTCGACCCAGCGGGTCAGGAGGCCGTCCAGCATCTCCCGGGCCCAGCGCTCGCCTTCGGCCCGCCCGTACGACGTCTGCTTGCCGGCCAGCCAGAGGGGGTGGATCACGTCGAGCACGTTGCAGGAGTTGTAGCCGTCGCCGGTGAAGACCGCGTGGTCCTGGGCGTGGGTGAGCACGGTCTTGATTGCCTGCTCGGGGTACGGCAGCGGCAGGCCGAACTGGGCGTACGTGCCGCGGGTCAGCCGGTAGAACCCGTTGACGACCTGCAGCCAGCCGTCGTCGGGGTGATGGTTGCCCCAGGCACCGGTTTCCGGATCGGCCCGGGCGGTCAGCCAGCCGAAGGTGGTGAAGAACGCGTCGCCCGGATCTTCGTTGTGGTCAAGGATGTTCCGGGCCATGGCGGTGCCCAGGGCATCGAGTCCGCTGCCGGCACTCCAGGAGTTCCTTGCCCACGGCAACGCGTCGAGCTTGGCCGGCAGATCGGTCGGCAGGGCGATCGGGTGCTCGAAGCCGCTGCCGAGGATCTGGAGGGCGTAGCCGGCGCAGAGGATGTGGTAGCTGGCGGGACCCTGCAGGACCGAGAGGCCGGTGAAGTCGGGCTTGTCGTCGCCGGCCAGGTCGCCCGGTGCCATCAGGCCGGTCGCCGGGTCCTGGCGGGAGCGGAGGCGGCGGATCAGGTCGTCGGCGGTGTGGCCTTCCGGCGTACGGCGGACGAGCAGGTCGGAGATCTCGATGGCGTCGCACCAGGGGCGGATCGCGGGTTCGGCGTCGACGCCGGGGCGGTCGATGAAGCGTTCGCCGTCGTACGAGCGGGCCAGTACGTCGCCGACCTGGTCACGGGCGCGGGAGGCGAAGGCAGCCAGCCGCTCGGGCAGGTCGGCAGCGGCGGTCGGGCGAGCGGCGGCGGCGGAGCGGGCCGCGGCCGGCTCACGGCGGTCGCGCAGCACGCGAGCCGGGTTGCCGGCCGCGATCGACCAGGCCGGGACGTCCTTGGTGACCACCGCGCCCGCGCCGATGATGCTGTGCGGACCGATCGTCACACCGTCCAGGATGATCGCGTTCGAGCCGATCCAGACGTCGTCGCCGACGGTGATCCCGAGCGCGGTGTGCGGCTGGCGGAAGATCGGCTGGTCGGTCCGGCTGCTGCCATGGTTGAAGGCCAGCAACGACGTGTGCGCGCCGATCCGGACCCCGTCGCCGATGGTGATCTTGCCGCGAACCACGGCGTACGGGTTGACCGTGGAGTCCGAGCCGATGCTGATCTCGCCGGTCACGTAGCTGTGCGCGGCCAGGTACGAGCGCTCGCCCATGCGGAGTTCGTCACAGAACACGGCCGCCGTCGACGCGACGTACACGTCGTCGGCGAGCTCGACCTTGCCGGCCAGGTCCCGGTGCCGTTCGGCCTGCTCGGCACGCTGCTCGGCGGTGGCGGTGCGGGCGTACTCCCAGGGCAGGAAATCCAGGCGATCGACCATGGGATAACGCTATCCGCAACTCGTGACGCGCGCCTCACGGCGGCCAGTCGCTGAGACGCGCTGCTACTCTCCGGAACATGTGGGGCGGGAGACACAGATGATCGACACCGGGTCCTCGGACGGCGAGCAGACCGTCGGCGACACCCCGGCCGGCGCTGCCGCACGCCCTGGCCGGCGGGTCACGATCAGCGACCTCGCCCGCCGGCTGGACATCTCCAAGGCCTCGGTCTCCTACGCGCTGAACGGCCGGTCCGGCGTCAGCGAAGAGACCCGGCGGCGCGTGCTCGAGCTGGCCGAGGAGCTCGGCTTCCACCCGAACTCGGCCGCCGTCGCGCTGTCCGCGAGCCGCACCCGGACGATCGGCATCGTGATCGCCCGCGACCCGGCGCTGATCTCCACCGAAGCGTTCTACATGCGCACGCTGGTCGGCATCGAGCAGTACCTGAACGAGGTCGACTCGTCGCTGCTGCTGCGGCTGACCGGCGAGCACGGCGAGGACCTGGACGTCCTGCGACGCTGGAGCCGGCAGGGCCGGGTCGACGGGTTCATCCTGTTCGACGAGCACCACGAGGACCCGCGCATCACGCTGCTGAAGGAGCTGGGTGTTCCCAGCGTCGTGGTCAGCTCGAACGCGCCACCGGACGGTGTCGGCCGGCTGATCAGCTCGCCGGAGGAGACCGTGCTGCTCCTGCTCGACCACCTGATCGAGCTGGGCCACCGGGACATTGCCCACGTCAGCGGGCCGTTCCACTTCGTGCACGAGAAGCTCCGGGTGCAGCTGCTCCAGGAGCACGCCGTACGGCGTGGGATCCGGGTCCGGCACTACGAGGGCAGCTACCGGTACGAGGACGGCGCCGACCTCACTCGCCAGATCCTCACCGGCAGCGACCGGCCGACCGCGCTGGTGCTCGGCAACGACCTGATGGCCGTGGCCGCGTTGCGGGTGGCCACGGAGCTCGGCACCGTCGTACCGGACGAGCTGTCGATCGTCGCCTGGGACGACTCACCCCTGTGCGAGCTGGCCCGGCCGGGCATCACGGCGGTCGACCAGCAGACGATGGAACGCGGCCGAGCGGCGGCCGATCTGCTGTTCCGGATCGCGGCCGGCGACCCTCAGCTGCATGTGGAAGCTCCCGCCGGGGTACTGCGGGCCCGGGAGTCCAGCGCTCGCGCGCCGCACTAGTCCCAAACCGCAACACCGCCGCAACCGCACCTTGCGCACTCGTGCGCAAAGCTGCGGATAACCCGCAGACGGTTCCGTTCTGGTCACGGAGCAGTAACGAACTTGACCCGACTGAACCGGTTAGGGTTTACCAACTTAACCGGTTAGGCCACTCTGGGCCCTAACAACCAGCCTCCGCTCCCTGCCGGAGGCTCGATGGGACGAGGGAGTCCGACGTGAGACTGCGTTCGCTTGTAGCCGCAGTAGCGGTGTCCGCCCTGGGAATCAGCCTGGCCGCCTGTGGTGGCAGTGACTCCGGTGATTCTTCTGGCGGTGGTGGCGGAGACGCCACGCTGACCTACTGGGCCAGCAACCAGGGCACCAGCCTGGACAACGACAAGCAGGTCCTGACCCCGGTGCTGGAGAAGTTCACCCAGGAGACCGGCGTGAAGGTCAACCTGGAGGTGATCGGCTGGAACGACCTGCAGACGCGGATCCAGACCGCGATCACCTCCGGCCAGGCGCCCGACGTGGTGAACATCGGCAACACCTGGGCCGCCTCGCTGCAGGCGACCGACGCGTTCCTGCCGTTCGACGGCGACGCGATGACGGCGATCGGCGGGAAGGACAAGTTCGTGCCGACGGCTCTGGCGACCGGCGGCAAGGAAGGCACCGACCCGACGTCGGTCCCGCTCTACGGTCTGGCCTACGGCCTGTACTACAACAAGGCGATGTTCGCCGCGGCCGGCCTGCAGCCGCCGAAGACCTGGGAGGAGATGGTCACCGCCGCGCAGAAGCTGACCGTCCCCGCCAAGAAGCAGTGGGGCATGGCTCTCGCGGCCGGCAGCTACACCGAGAACGTGCACTTCGCGTTCATCAACGCCGCGCAGAACAAGGCCGACTGGTTCGACGCCGACGGCAAGCCGACCTTCACCGGTGACGGCAACGTGCAGGGTGTGCTGCGCTACCTCGACCTGATGCAGAAGGACAAGGTCGCCAACCCGTCGAACGCCCAGTACGACAACGGCACCAAGTCGGTGAACGACTTCGCGACCAAGAAGGTCGCGATGGTGATCAACCAGAACAACGCCGACTCCTCGATCGTCGCCAACGGCATGAAGGCCGGCGAGTACGGCGTCGTGCCGTTCCCGTCGCCGAGCGGTGGCGAGCAGGTGGCCAGCCACGTGGCCGGCATCAACCTGTCGGTCTTCAAGAACACCAAGAACAAGGACGCCGCGCTGAAGTTCGTCAAGTACATGACCGACGCGCAGACCCAGACCACGCTGGGCAAGCCGTTCTCCTCGCTGCCGGTGCTGAAGGACGCGAAGCCGGTCTTCACCACCGACGCGGCCGAGGCGGCGACGTTCCAGGACGTCTACAACACCAAGTCCAAGCCGCTGCCGCTGGTGCCGGCCGAGGACCAGTTCGAGTCCACCGTGGGCAAGGCGATGAACAGCATGTTCGCCAAGATCGCCACCGGTGGCACCGTGACCGCCGACGAGGTCAAGGCGGCCCTGCAGACCGCCCAGGACCAGGTGGCCGCGAGCAGCTGACCGTGCGACAGTGGCCCGGGCGACGTCGTCCGGGCCACTGCCCCGCGTCAGCCCATCAGCACCCAGAAGACAGGAGGCGACCTCCAGGATGTCCGTCGCCACACAGGAAGCGACGCCGGCCGCCGCGAAGCCTGCGAAGAAGAAGTCCAAGCGCGGCCTCGAGCACCGGCCCGGTCTGAACCGGTGGCTTCCGTATCTGCTGCTGGCACCCGCCGTGCTGGCCGAACTGCTGATCCACATCATCCCGATGATCGTCGGGATCTGGATGAGCTTCGTGAAACTGACCAAGTTCTTCATCTCGAACTGGTCCGCCGCGCCCTCCGCCGGGCTCGGCAACTACAAGGTGGCGCTCGACTTCAACAACGCGGTCGGCGAGGGCCTGCTGAAGTCGTTCGGCGTCACCGTGGTCTTCTCGCTCGTCACCGTGGGTCTGTCCTGGGTGCTCGGGATGGCCGCGGCGGTCGCGCTGCAGCCGCCGTTCCGCGGCCGGGGCCTGCTCCGGACGATGTTCCTGGTGCCGTACGCGCTGCCGGCGTACGCCGGGATCCTGACCTGGAACTTCATGCTCCAGCGCGACACCGGCGCGGTGAACCACGTGCTGGAGCAGCTGCACCTCAGCGACGGTACGACGTTCTGGCTGATCGGCGGCAACGCGCTGGTCTCGCTGATCGTGGTGGCGACCTGGAAGCTGTGGACGTTCGCCTTCCTGACGCTGATGGCCGGGCTGCAGAGCATCCCCGGCGACCTGTACGAGGCCGCCTCGGTGGACGGCGCCGGCAACATCCGGCAGTGGCGCAACATCACGCTGCCGTCGCTGCGGCCGGTCAACCTGGTGCTCGTGCTGGTGCTGTTCCTGTGGACGTTCAGCGACTTCAACACGCCGTACGTGCTGTTCGGTACGGCGCAGCCGCCGGCCGGTGACCTGATCACGTTCCACATCTACAACGCGTCGTTCCTGACCTGGAACTTCGGCACCGGCGCCGCGATGTCCGTGCTGCTGCTGATCTTCCTGATGATCGTCACCGGCATCTACCTGTTCGTCACCGGAAGGAGGTCGCGTCGTGCGTGAGACCCAGGGCTTCAAGGTCTACCGCGGGGTCGTGCTGGTCGTGCTCGGCCTGTTCGTGCTGGTCCCGCTGTACGTCATGGTCACGTCGTCGCTCAAGCCGCTGAAGGACGTGCAGGGCGCGTTCACCTGGTGGCCGTCGAACCTGACCATCGACCCGTTCATCGACATGTGGAAGACCGTGCCGCTGGCCCGGTACTTCGTGAACAGCACGATCGTGTCGGTGGCCGCGACGGTGTTCTCGGTGGTGCTGGCGATCCTGGCCGCGTTCGCGGTGTCGCGGTTCAAGTTCCGCGGGCGGACGGTGTTCACCACCACGGTGCTGTCCACCCAGATGTTCCCCGGCGTGCTGTTCCTGCTGCCGTTGTTCCTGATCTTCGTGAACATCAACAACGGGCTCGGCGTGCAGCTGGTCGGGACGCGGCTCGGGCTGATCATCACCTACCTGACGTTCAGCCTGCCGTTCTCGATCTGGATGCTGGCCGGGTACTTCGACAGCATCCCGCGGGAGCTGGACGAGGCCGCGATGGTCGACGGGTGCGGTCCGATGGGCGCCCTGTGGCGCGTCGTGCTGCCGGCCGCCCGGCCGGGCGTGATCGCGGTCGCGATCTACTCGTTCATGACGGCCTGGGGAGAAGTGCTGTTCGCGTCGGTGATGACGACCGAGGCCAACCGGACGTTGTCGGTGGGTCTGCGGCAGTACTCGACCCAGACCAACATCTACTGGAACCAGATCATGGCCGCCGCTCTGGTGGTCAGCGTCCCCGTGGTCATCGGCTTCCTGCTCGCCCAGCGGCACTTCGTCGCGGGCGTCACCGCGGGCGCGGTCAAGTAGCACGCCGTACGTCGTTGCGCCCGGCCCCTTTCATCGGGGCCGGGCGCGTCGTGTCATTCGAACGCCGACGCGGCGTAGACGGTTACCGACGTGGAGAAGCTGGAGCTGGCGCGAGCACCCCGGCCCACCGTCGCTCCGCTGACCCCGTGGATCGAGAGCCGGAAGACGCCGAACCTGGCCTCCTTCACCGTGCTCGGACCGCCGTTCGCCTGTCCGGCGTGCTGCGTGGTGAAGGCCGTGATCTGCTGCCGGACCGCCGCGTCGTGGACCGCCAGCGGGAGCACGCCCGGCAGACCGGCCTTCAGCGTCGCGAACGCCCGGTCCGGTCCCTGCGGGAACTCGCCCTTGCCGGTGGCGCGACCGCCGAAGTCGACGCTCTCGACGGAGTTCTTGTCGGACAGGGCACGGTCGATGCCGATCTCGAGGTTGCCCTTGTCGCACTCGATCCCGAGGATGCGGTCCTCGGTGCACCGGTAGCCCTTGGACTTCAGCGTGTTCACGAGCCCGCTGACCGTCACCCCGGGGAAGCAGCCTTTGCAGGCCGGCGGGGCGCTCGGGCTGACCTTCGCACTGGGACTGTCGGCGGCCGTCGGGCTGCCGCCGGGCGTGGGGCTGCCCGCCGGCTCCGTCGGCTTGTCGTCCACCGGCCGGGTCGCGGTCGGAGCACCGGCGCTGTCGTCACCGTTGCCAGTGGCAAGGATGATGCCGGTCCCGGCGATCGCCAGCGCCGCCACGATGCCGACCACGACCAGTCCGGCCCGCGACTTCCTGGGCGGCGGCTGAGGTGGCGGCGGGTAGCCCCCGTACTGAGGTCCTGGTTGTCCGTAGTGATTGGCCACGGAACGCACTCTAGGGTCGCGCCGGATCATTTGCGTCCTGGTCGAAAGGTTGGACTTCCGGCGCGTTGTTCGTTGCCGCAGGCATCGGCCTTCAGCTGAACAGCTTCTCGCCCCAGTACGAGCCGGCCGGTACGCCGCCCGGGCAGGCGAAGATGCCGGAGCCGACGTGCCGGATGTACTCGTTCATGACGTCGGAGCGGGCGAGCTGGTTCTGGATCGGGATGAACTGCTTGCGCGGGTCGCGCTGGTAGGCCAGGAAGAACAGGCCCGCGTCGAGGCGGCCGAGTCCGTCGGAGCCGTCGACGAAGTTGTAGCCGCGGCGGAGCAGCTCGGCGCCGTTGTTGAACTGCGGGTGGGCCAGCCGGATGTGCGCGTCCTTGGCGACCTTGAGCTCGCCGTCGGCGGTCTTGGCGGTGAAGTCGATCGGGTCGAACTCGTCGGACTTGCCGAGCGGGGCGCCGGTGCCCTTGCCGCGGCCGACGATGGTCTCCTGCTCGCTGAGCGACGTCCGGTCCCAGGTCTCGATGGTCATCCGGATCCGGCGCGACACCAGGTAGGAGCCACCGACCATCCACTCGGGCCCGTCCTCGGGCTGCACCCAGAGCTGTTCCTCGAGCTTGGCGGTGTCCTCGAGCTTCAGGTTGTTGGTGCCGTCCTTGAAGCCGAACAGGTTGCGCGGCGTGGTCTGCGCGCGCGACGTCGACGACGTCCGGCCGAAGCCGAGCTGGGAGTAGCGCACGGCCGTCGTACCGAAGCCGATCCGGGCAAGGTTGCGGATCGCGTGCACGGCGACCTGCGGGTCGTCGGAGCACGCCTGTACGGCGATGTCGCCGCCGCTGCGGGCGGGGTCGAGGTTGTCGCCGATGAAGTGCGGCAGGTCGACGAGTGCCTCCGGCCGCTTGCCCTTGAGGCCGAAGCGGTCGTTGCCCTTGGCATCTTGGAAGAAGCTGGGCCCGAAGCCGATCGTCAGGGTGAGCCGGGCCGGCGGCAGGCCGACGGCTTCGCCGGTGTCCTCCGGCGGGGCTTCGGCCGGGCCGTTCACCGCGCCGTACTGGCCGATGTCGCGGCCGGCGGTCATCAGCGCGGCGGCGGCCGTCCACTCCTTGAGGAGCGCGATGACGGCGTCGCGCTTGTCGGTGGTGACGTCGAAGGTCGCGAAGTGCAGCCGGTCCTGGGCCGGGGTGACGATCCCGGCCTGGTGCGCGCCGTGGAACTCGACCGGGCCGGTGCTGTCGGCGGCCTGCGACTCCTCGCCGCTGATGACGGAGTGGGCGGTGTACCCGGCAACACCGGTGGCAACAGCTGCCCCCGCCGCACCGAACAGGCTGCGGCGGGAGATGCCCTTCTTCTTCGGCTCACTCATTTCTTGGCGATGACCCCGGCGACCTTGCTGACCGGCTCGGCCAGCGCGTCGACGACGATGCCGAGCTGCTTGCGCTCGTCGGCCGTCGGCTGGTACGGCTTGAAGCCGTCGCCCACGCGGTACTTGTCGACCGCCGCGAAGACGGCCTTGAAGTTGGTGTCCAGGGTGGCGACCAGGGCGGCGTCGCGCTGCTGCAGCGCCGGGCGCAGGGCCTGGATCGCGGCCTGCGAGCCCTCGACGTTGGCCTGGAAGTCCCACAGGTCGGTGTGGGAGTAGCGGTCTTCCTCACCGGTGATCTTGCCGGTGGCGACCTCGTCGAGCAGTTCCTTGGCGCCGTTGGCCAGCTGGAGCGGGTTCAGCTGAACGGTCTTGGCCTTGCTCACCACGGTCTTGACGTCCACGAGCAGCTGGTCGGCGTACTTGGCCATCCCGGCGGTCGTGTTCTTCTCCCACAGCGCCTGCTCGATGCGGTGGTACCCGGTCCACTCCGTGCCCGGCTCGACGTCGTTCACGCGGGCGTCGATCTTCGGGTCCAGGTCGCCGAACGACTCCGCGACCGGCTCGATCCGCTCCCAGTACGTGCGCGAGACCGGGAACAGCGCCTTGGCCTTGGCGACGTCACCGGCCTTGACCGCGGTGACGAACTCGGTGGTCTTCTCCTCCAGCGCGATCGCCTGGGAGTTCACGTACCGCTGGTAGGAAACCGTGGCGTCCTTCAGCGCTGTGTCGCCGTCGACCTGCGCGGCCGCGTCGCCGGTGACGGTCAGGTCGCCGCGGATGCCGTCGCCGATCATGCCCGGCTTGCAGACCGCCTGGTACTTGCCGGTCGGCAGCTCCACGATCAGGTCGCGCTTGAGGCCCGGGCCGATGTTCTCGACCTCGCCCATCACGCGGTCGCCCTCGGCGTACACGTAGAACTCGGTGACCTTGCTGCCGCCGTTGGAGACCGAGAAGGTGCTGGTCCCGGACTTCACGTCCCGGCGGCTGAGGTCGCAGCCGTCGTCGGAAGCCTTCACCGCGACCGGACCGGTGGTGTCACCGGGCGCGGCCTCCGGGGTGTCCTCGGCACAGCCGGCCAGAGCGGCCAGCAGCAGTACGGAGCCGGCAGCGAGGCCTCGGCGGGTGGTGATCGGGTTCATGGTGTTCCTTGTCGACGGACGGGTCGTTCGGGCTGTGGTTCAGGCTTGGGCGGGAACCGCGGGGGCCGGTGTGTGCTTGACCGGACGGAAGTACAGCACCAGGACCGGGATCAGGTAGACCAGCCAGGCGGTCAGCTCGATCACGGTCGGCGACGGGTTGAAGTTGAAGATCCCCTTCAGCACCACGCCGTACCAGCTGTCCGGCGGGATCACGTGGGAGATGTCGAAGGCGAGCGTCTGCAGGCCGGGCAGGATGCCGGCTTCCTGCAGGTCGTGGAAGCCGTACGCGAAGATGCCGGCCGCGACCAGGATCAGCAGGGCGCCGGTCCAGTTGAAGAAGACGCCCAGGTTGATCTTGACCGCGCCGCGGTAGATCAGGAAGCCGAGCCCGACGGCGGTGGCCAGACCGAGCAGTACGCCGACGAACGGCGTCGCGGTGGTCGCCGTCGCGGCCGAGGCGTAGACGATGAAGGCGGTCTCGATGCCTTCCCGGAAGACGGCCAGGAAGGCGAGCAGCACGACGGCGGCCGGGCCGACCTCGAGGGCGGCCCCCATCCGCTCGCGCAGCTCCCGGGCGATGCTGCGGGACGCCTTGCGCATCCAGAAGATCATCCAGGTGACGAAGCCGACCGCGACGATCGACATCACGCCGCCGATCGTCTCCTGGGCGGTGAAGGACTTGGCGGTCAGCGAGGTGATGAACTGCAGCAGCGCCCAGCCGGCGACCGCGACGGCGACCGCCGCGGCCACGCCGGCCCAGACCAGTTTGAGCCGGTCCTTGTGACCCGACTTGACCAGGAAGGTGGCCAGGATGCTGACCACCAGGGATGCTTCCAGTCCCTCACGGAGGCCGATGAGGTAGTTGGCGAGCATGGCGGTACTCCTGGAGCTTAGGGTTGTCTAACCTTCGGAAGGTTAGCCTAAGAATTCCCATTCGCCCACTGTGTCGTACGCCGCACCGTGGCCCGGCCCCTCGCCCAGGCGGGACGAGATCAGCTGCAGCCGGTCCGCGGTCCAGGTCGGTCCCTGGTACTCGTCGAGGACCCGGACGTACTTCACCACGTCCATCGGCCGCCGCATCCGGGCCAGCGTCAGGTGCGGCGTGAACTTCCGGCCGTCGACGGTGACACCGGCCTTGTTGGCCGCCGCCCGCGTCGTCATCGCGAGGTGCTTGAGCGCCTCGGTCTCGTCCCGCACGCCCGTCCACAGCACCCGGGCATTCGGTACGCCGGGAAAAGCGCCCGCCCGGCCCAGGCTCAGATCGAACGGCTTCTGCCGGGCGGCGGCCCGTTCCAGCCCCTCCCCCAGTTCATCGGTCTTCCACTCCGGCACCTCACCCAGGAACGCGAGGGTGATGTGCCAGGTCTCGTCACTGGCCCACCGGACGTCCTCGTCCGGGTGCGACCTGCGCGGTTCCACGTACTCACTCAGATGCTCGACAACCTCCACCGGCGGCACCACGGCCACGAACAATCGCATCCCCACAGGATAGAGACCGCACACTGAGGTATGGACGAGCGGAAGTTGCCTTCGCCGTGTGTGGTGGTGCTGGTGGGACCGGGGGCGGCGGGGAAGTCGACGTGGGCGGCGGCGCGGTTTGCGACGGAGCTGGTGGTGTCGAGTGATCGGCTGCGGGCGCTGGTGGGGGCCGGGGAGGACGATCTGGCGGCGAGTGCGGATGCGTTCGCGTTGCTGGAGCAGGTGGTGCGGCAGCGGATCGGGCGGCGGTTGACGACCGTCATCGACACGTTGGGGATGGATCGGGAGCGGCGGCTCGGGTGGTTGGCGTTGGCTCGGGAGCACGGCGTGCCGTGTGTGGCGGTGGCCTTCGACACGCCGGCCGCCGAGTGCCGGCGGCGGAACCGGGAGCGGGCGAAGCGGATTCCGGCGGACGTGCTGACGGCGCAGTTGAAGACGTGGGGCGCGGTGAAGAAAGAGCTGCCGGGCGACGGGTTCGACGAGGTGCTGCAGGCGGCGACCGAGGTCCGGGTGGTGCCGGAGGCGTTCGTCCAGGCGGAAGCGGCGGTACGGCGACAGGAGGAGGCGCCGTCGGGGTTGCGGTTCGGGCTGCAGGTGAGCAGCTACACGCACAAGGGCGGGCGGAAGACGACGGGCGAGTGGATCCGGCAGGTCGGCGTACGGGCGGAGGCCGCGGGGTTCGACGCGGTGTACGTGATGGATCACTTCCGGCAGATCCCGCAGGTCGGGCGGGCCTGGGAGGACTTCCTGGAGAGTTGGACGACGCTCGCTTATCTGGCGGCGTGCACGGAGCGGGTTCGGTTGGGGACGCTGGTCAGTGGGATCACCTACCGGAACGTCGCGCATCTGGGGAAGATCGCGGCCACGCTGGACGTGCTGAGCGGCGGGCGCGCGGTGTGCGGCGTCGGGCTGGGGTGGTTCGAGGCCGAGCACAAGGCGTACGGGTGGGAGTTTCCGGCGGTCGGTGAGCGGTACGCCCTGCTTGAGGACGCGCTGCAGTTGCTGCCGGCGATGTGGGGAGCGGGCAACAAACCCTTCAGGGGCAAGGTTCTCGACGTACCGGACACCACCTGCTATCCGCGCCCGTTGCAGGAGCGAGTCCCCTTGCTGGTGGGTGGAAGCGGCCTGAGAACTCTGCGCTTGGCTGCCCGGTACGCCGACGCGGCCAACGTGTTCGGCGGTGCTGATCAAGTGCGCGAGAAGGCTGAGTACCTGAAAGGCCGGCCGCGGCAGATCGAGCTCACCCACCTGTCGACGACGCTGATCGGTCGTGACCAGCGGGAGGTCGATGCCTTGGTCAACCATTTGCGGCCGCGCAACCAGGACCCCGCCAAGTACGCCGCGGCCGTGAACGCGGGCACGGTCGCCGACCAGGTCAGCCGCTTCCGCGAGCTCGCGGAGGCGGGCGCGGCCGAGGTGATGTTCAGCCTGCCCGCCCTGGACGACGACCTCGGCCCGCTGGACACCGCGGGCGAGGTGATCGCCGCCTTCCGTTAGCCCTTCGCGAGCGGGAGGTCGAGGAGGGCGTTCTCGATCAGTTCGGGCAGCGCCGGGTGGATCCAGTACTGGCCGCGCGCCATCGTGTGGGCGTCGAGGCCGAAGCTCATCGCCTGGATGATCGGCTGGAGGATCGCGCTGGCCTGAGGGCCGATGATGTGGGCGCCGAGCAGCAGGCCGGTCTTCGGATCGGCGAGGAGCTTGGCGAAGCCGGTCGTGTTCTCCATCGCCCAGCCGTACGCGATCCCGGCGTACTCGGCGCGGCCCACGACGTACTGGACGCCCTGTTCGACGGCCTCCTCCTCGGTGAGCCCGACCGACGCGATCTGCGGCGAGCCGAACACGGCGGACGGGACGTAGCGGTGGTCGGACTCGATCTGCTCGTCGGGGTGCAGCAGGTTGTGCTGGACGACCCGGGCCTCGTGGTTCGCGACGTGCTTGAGCTGGTACTTCGACGACAGGTCGCCCAGCGCGTAGATGCCGTCGACGACCGTCTGCTGGTGGGCGTCGACGACGACCCGCTCGTCCTCGTCGAGGGTCACGCCGGTCGCGGCCGGGTCCAGCAGGTCGGAGTTCGGGCGGCGGCCGATCGCGACCAGGACCTCGTCGACGGCGATCTCGTCGCGGCCGCCCGGGCTCAGGGTCTCCAGCCCGATCGAGCCGTCGTCCAGGCGGCAAGCACTGACCGTGTCGTGGTTCAGCCGGACGTCGTACGCCGCGGACGCGAGCTCGGTGTAGCGGGTCGCGATCTCGGTGTCCTCGTGGCGCAGCAGCAGGCCGGAGCGCGCGATCAGCGTGACCTCGACGCCGAGCGACGCGAACACGTGCGCGAACTCGGCGGCGACGAACCCGCTGCCGATGATCCCGAGCCGGGCCGGCAGCTCGCCGAGCCGCATGATCGTGTCCGACGTGTGGTAGCCGACCTCGGCCAGGCCCGGAACGAACGGGACGTTCGGGCGGCTGCCGGCGGCGAGCACGATGCGGTCGGCGGTGATCACCCGGACCGACCCGTCGGCCGCCGTGATCGACAGCTCCTTGGTCCCGGTGAAGCGGCCGGTGCCGTGGTACACGGTCACGTTCGCGTTGTCGGCGTGGTGCTCGCGGTACTCCTCGCCGCCGGCCGCGATCGGGTCGATCCGCCCGAAGATGCGGTCCCGGATGTCCGGCCAGCGGACGCCGGTGAGGTCCTCGTCGACGCCGAAGCGGGAGCTGTACGACGGCGTCTTGGCCAGGTCGGCGGTGTGCACGAACATCTTGGTCGGGATGCAGCCGACGTTCAGGCAGGTCCCGCCGAAGGTGCCGCGCTCGACGATCGCCGTCTTGAGGTCCGCGAACCGCCCGTCGAGGATCGAGTTGCCCGAGCCGGTGCCGATGATCGCCAGGTCGTAATGAGTCACACCCCATTCTGACCCTGTCATCAAACGCCGGCCCGCCACCCCCGGCGGCCGTTCGCGGGCCGAAAGGTCAGGCGACCTTGGGGCTGGTGTCCACCGTCGCCTTGTCGGCGAGCAGTTCGCTCTGCGGCAGTACCTCCAGGCGGGGCCGCGGGAGCAGGTGAGGCCGGATGGCCAGGCCCTGGCGGCGGGAGAAGTACAGCACCGAACCGACCGTGCCGAGAATGGTGAGTCCACCGCCCACGACCAGCGACCAGCGGGCGCCGAACTCCTGGCCGATCCAGCCGATGAACGGCGAGCCGATCGGCGTACCGCCCATCAGGACGGTCATGTAGAGCGCCATCACCCGGCCGCGCATGGTCGGCTCGATGCCGAGCTGCATGGTCGCGTTGGCCGCGGTCAGCATCGTCAGCGCGGTGAACCCGACCAGCGGCAGCACCGCGGCGAACGACAGGTAGGTCGGCATCAGGCCGCTGACCACGTCCATCACCCCGAAGGCCAGCGCGGCGCCGATCACCAGCCGGCCCCTGGTCCGGACCCGGCGGGCCGCCAGCAGGGCTCCGATCAGCGAGCCGATGGCGAGGATCGAGCCGAGGATGCCGTACTCCCCCGCGCCCTTGTGGAACGCGCTGGTGGCCATCAGGGCCGACGTCATCTGGAAGTTCAGCCCGAAGGTCCCGGCGAAGAACACCGCGACCAGCACCATCATCAGGTCCGGCCGGCGCCACAGGTAGCGCATGCCGTCGCGGATCATGCCCTTGTCCCGGGCCGCCATCTTCGGCGTGTGCAGCTCGTCGGGCACCATCAGCCACAGCGACAGGATCACCGCGGCGTAGCTCAGGCCGTTGATGATGATCACCGGACCGGTCCCGATCCAGGCGATCAGCAGGCCGGCCAGGCCGGGGCCGATCAGCCGGGCGGCGTTGAAGGACGCCGAGTTCAGGCCGACCGCGTTCTGCAGGTCGTCCTTGCCGACCATCTCGACCACGAAGGCCTGCCGGGTCGGGGCGTCGAAGGCGGTGCCGACGCCGAACAGGAAGGCCAGCGCGAAGACGTGCCAGGCCTGCACGACGCCGGTGACGGCGAGCGTGCCGAGCACGAGCGCGACGGAGCCCATCGCCAGCTGGGTGATGGTCAGCACCCGGCGCTTCGGGAAGCGGTCGGCCACCAGACCGGCGTACGGCGACAGCAGCAGGGCCGGCAGGAACTGCAGGCCGGTGACGATGCCGAGCGCCGTCCCGGAGTGGGTCAGCTCGAGGACCAGCCAGTCCTGGGCGACCCGCTGCATCCAGGTGCCGGTGTTGGAGATGATCGCGCCGGAGGCGTAGAGACGGAAGTTGCGGACCTTGAAGGCCCGGAAGGTCGGGCTCACGAGCCCGCCAGTCGTTCGAGAACAGGTGCTGCCTTGCGCAGGATGTCGCGCTCCTCGGGAGTCAGTTTCTTCAGCTTGGTCTGCAGCCACTCGTCGCGGCGGCGCCGGTTGGCGCGCAGCAGGGCATGGGCGGCGTCGGTCAGCTCGACCACGATCTGGCGCTTGTCCGTCGCGTGCGGGCGGCGGACGACCAGACCCGCCTCCTCCATGTTCGACACGATGCGCGTCATCGACGGGGGCTTGACCTGCTCGTGCGCGGCCAGCTCACCGACGGTCATCGCGTCGTGCTTGCCGAGCGCACCGAGGACGCCGAGCTGGTTCGCGGTCAGGTCGTGCCCGTCCTCGCGCTGCCGCCGGAGCTGGCGGGACAGCCGCAGGGTGGACGACCGCAGCGCGCTGGCCAGCCCGACGTCGCTCTTCACCTGCTGGGCTACGATCTCGGGCATGTCATTAGCATAACTCATTACCTTTGCTAACGAAAAAGAGTTTCCGGACATTCCGCCCGGTGGTCCGGGCGGCGCGACACCGCCGGCGGCTAGGGTGAGCCGCCATGGGGACTCCGGTCGAGCTGGTGAAGTACGAGCAACGGTTCCGGCGGGCCGGGCTGCCGCTGTTCATCGAGGACTTCTCGCCGACGCACGACATCTTCGCCCGGGCCACGCCGGTGCTGGCGCTGGTCTTCCTCGCCGAGGTGCTCGGCGCGATCGAACTGACCTGGCACTGGTGGCAGAACGCTCTGGCCGTGCTCGGCGGGCTGGCCGTCCTGATCGGCGGCTTCGGCCTGCTGAACGGGATGCGCGGACGGCCGTTCTGGTCGTTCCCGACCCGGTTCGGGACGCCCGAGCTGGCCGTGTTCGTGCTCCTGCCCGCGCTGCTGCCCGTGGTCTCGCACTTCCAGTGGAAGCAGTTCCTGGGCGTCGCGGTCAGCAACCTGGTCCTGCTCGGCCTCGTGTACGTCGTGGTCGGCTACGGCCTGATCGGTACGACGATCTGGGGCGTACGACGCCTCGCGAGCGAGCTGGCGAACTCGCTGGCCAGCCTGATCCGGGCGCTGCCGCTGCTGCTCGTGTTCTCCCTCGTGCTGTTCGTGAACACCGAGATGTGGCAGGTCTTCGCGGGCATGCCGATCGCGTTCATCGTGCTCTCCGCGATCGCGTTCGCCCTGCTCAGCGACCTGTTCCTGGTCCTGCGCCTGCCGCAGGAGCTGGACAAGATCGAGCGCGACGCCGGTACCGGCCCACCGCTGCGCCGGATCCAGCGGCTGAACCTGAGCATCAGCCTGGTGGTCCGGCAGTGGATGCAGGTCCTGGTGGTCAGCGCCGGCGTCGGCGCCTTCTTCGTTGCCTTCGGCATGCTCGCGATCAGCGAGAAGATCTACACCGGCTGGGGTGTCGAGACCGGCTCGTGGTCGTACACGTTCGACCTGCTCGGCCACCCGGTGCTGATCAGCGCGGCCCTGGTGAAGGTCGCGGTCGGGATCGCGAACTTCACCGGGCTGTACTACTCGATCTCACTGATGACGGACGCCACCTACCGCACCGAGTTCCTCGACAACGTCACCGACGAGCTGCGCACCCTGTTCACCGCACGGGCGGAGTACCTGGAGCTGCGATCCCGAGTGCTTCCCGCAGAAAGTTGAGCTGATGGCGGAGCAGCCCCTCGGCGGTCGCCACGTCGGTGGGCATGTGCGTCGCACCGGACAGCGGCAGCACCTGGTGCGGCCGACCGGCCGCCAGGAGCGCGGCTGACATGCGGAGGGTGTGAGCAGCGACCACGTTGTCGTCGGCCAGGCCGTGCACCAGCAGCAGCGGGCGGGACAGCCGTGCGGCCTCCGGGAGAGGTGAGCTGCGGTCGTAGGCCTCCGGGTTGTCGTCCGGGTGGCCGAGGAAGCGCTCACGCCAGTGCGTGTCGTACAGCCTCGGGTCGCTCGGACCGGCACCGGCGACAGCGGCGTGGAAGACGTCCGGCCGACGCAGTACGGCGATGGTCGACAGGATGCCGCCGTAGCTCCAGCCGGTGATGCCGACGCGCGTCAGGTCCAGGTCGGGGCAGTGCTCCGCGGCGGCGTGCAGTGCGGTGACCTGGTCCTCGAGCGGCAGCGACAGGGTGTCGCCGTACACGGTCTTGTCCCAGGCCGGACCGCGGCCCGGCGTACCGCGGCCGTCGGCGATGATCACCGCGAAGCCTGCTTCGGCGTACCACTGGGCGGTCGGCCACAGCGGAGTGGTGGCGCGGACCGCGACCTGGAGCGCCGGACCGGCGTACGGGGTCATCAGGACGGGCAGTGTGGTCCCCGGCTCGTACCAGGTGGGCAGGACGAGCGCGGTCCGGAGTTGCAGCTCGCCGGCGCGCAGCCAGGTGATGCGTGGCTGCAGAGCCGGCCGGGCCGCCAGGGACTGGATCTGGCGACCAGTACGTCGTACGGCGAACGTCTGGCCGGTCTCGGTGTTGGAGACGACCACGCCACCGGCGGCGGTGTGGACACCTGGGCTGGTGGTCAACTGGTGGAGCCCGGCGGGGTCGTGCAGCCACAGGTGGCGCTCGGTCGGCTCGTCGTTCGCCTGGAAGAGAACGGACTCACCGGTGACCTCCAGGACCGCCCGGAGCTGGAGGCCCTCGGGAGTCACTGGCCGGCCGTCCACCAGGAGGCGGCGGGTGGAGGGGGTGTCGTCGGCGACCACGAGCTTGCCGGAGGCGGTCCGGGCCGGTGTGCCGGGGACGAGCTCGACCCACGCGTCGTCGCGCTGCTCGTGGAGGAGCTCGGTTCGGCCTGTGGACGGGTCGGCGGCGAGGACCCGTACGGTCTTCTGGTCGCGGGACTGGACGCTGAGCAGTACGCCGTGCGCGTCCCAGGCCGCCGTGGGCAGGTACTCGAGGTCGCCCTGCTCGATGTCGACCCGTCCGCCGTCGAGGTCGAGGACGTGCAGGGTGACCACGGCGTTCGGCGTACCGGCCGCCGGGTAGGCGATCTCGCGAGGACGCGTCGCGGGGTTGGCCGGATCGGCGATCCACCAGCGCTGGACCTGGGTCTGGTCCACCCGAGTGGCGAGCAGGCGGGTGCCGTCGGGCGACCACCAGTGACCGCGGGTGCGGTGCATCGACTCGGAGGCGACGTGCTCGGCGAGGCCCCAGAACACGTCGGGACCATCGGCGGCGGCCAGCTGCCGATCGTTGCCATCGGCAAGCTCCAGAACGTGCAGGCTGCCGTCGGTCACGTAGGCGACACGGTGGCCGGTCGGATCGAGCCGTGGGTCGACGACTGTGCCCGGGGTGTCCAGGGCGCGGAGCGCGCCCGTCTGCAGCTCGAGGTGCCAGAGCTTGCCGCTGACCGGGAAGACGGCGACCGTCAGTTGCTCGTCGGCGGAGAAGGCGACGATGCCGCTGCTGCGTTCCCGGGTGCGTTCGCGGCGGATCCTCTCGGCCTCGGGGATCGGGCCGTCGGCGCCGAGCTGCTCGGGAGCGACCAGCAGCCGCTCCTCGTCACCGTCCAGCATCCACAGGCAGCTGGTGCGGTCCTCGGGGCCGCGGGTGCGCAGGAACAGCACGCGCTCACCGTCCGGGGAGGCGGCGAAAGCCTTCGGCAGGCCGAGGGTGAAGCGTTGGGTGCGGGCCGATGAGGCGGGATAGGTCTCGAGGTAGTTGTCCATAACCGAGAGTCTTGGCGTCGTACCAGCAACCGCGGAAAGGGGATTTTTACGGAGACACTTCTCGAATCGGAGAGCCCGAAGACACCGGCAGTCTACCAGCCGACAGGAACCGACCAGGACCCGAGGCGCCTCCCTTGACCTCCCTCGGCCCCTATCGTGCGGACCAGTGCGGCTTCGCAGGGAGGCATCGCACGCAGCGAAGGGGGCTTCATGCTGACTCGTTCCGGAATCGGCCGCGCAGCGCGGACCGTGGTCGCGCTCGGCGCCGCCACCGCGCTCACGATCGGCGGCACAGTGACCGCGAGCGCCGCCTTGCCGAGGGTCACCGGTCCGACCCTGGCCGGCACGGCCACACCGACCTCCACCAAGTACACGGCGCTCAACGGCGGGGTCACGGACGGGACGTACTGGTACAGCGTCGTGTCCGAGCACGCCAAGTCCGGCACCAAGACGTACGACTCCACCCAGCTGATCAAGACCAAGCTGTACGCCGCCAAGCCGACCAAGGTCGCGACCTTCCGGATCCGCTCCGGTCACCACACGAACCTGCTCGGGCACGGCAACGACATCGCCTACAACGCCGACACCAACCGGCTGCTGATCCCCGCCTGGACCAACGACGACTCGGTCCAGGGCGCGACCCAGGCGCGGGCCGTCCGCATCGTCAACCCTGGCACGCTGGCGATCGAGAAGACCGTCACGCTGCCGCACACGACGACCGGCCTGTGCTACGACGCGGTCAACAACCGGTACGCCGGCGGTGTGCTGAACCAGTACTACGCCTACAACAGCGCGTTCAAGGAGACCGGCAAGTCGGCGAAGCTGGCGATGACCGGCACCGGCCAGGGCATCGATTGCGACCAGAGCTACGTCTACGTCATCACCAGCCCCAAGGGCGCCCAGAAGACCAACCGCATCTTCGTCTACACCTGGGCGTTCAAGCTGGTCCGCACCTACGAGTACGCCTCCGGCTCGGAGAGCGAGCACCTCACCCACCAGCGCGGCACCTACTACCTGGGCTTCAACATCGGCGCGGGCCGGCTCTACCGCCTCGACGGCTTCCAGTTCACGGTGACCTACGCCAAGAACGGTGGCACCGGATCGATGGCGCCGACGATCGTGCTCTACGACCGGTCGACGGCACTGCGCAAGAACACCTTCACCCGCGCCGGTTACACCTTCGCCGGCTGGACCGCGAAGCGGTCCAGCGACGACAAGACCCGCTACCAGAACCCGAAGGACACCAGCAAGACCGGCTGGTACGCCGCGGGCCACCAGCCGAGCGGCTGGAAGGCCTACGTCTACAAGAACGGCGCGACCGTGCTGCACACCACCACGCGCGGAGCCGTCGCGCTCACGGCGGTCTGGCGCAAGGCGTAGTACTGGACCTTCCCCCGGCCCGTCCGGGCCGGGGGAAGCCCTCAGGTCAGCCAGTCGCCCAGCGGGCCGATCGCGAAGTACACCACAAACAGCGCCGACACGATCCACATCAGCGGGTGCACCTGACCGGCCTTGCCACGGACCACCTTGAGCAGCGTGTACGAGACGAACCCGGCGCCGATGCCGGCCGAGATCGAGTACGTGAACGGCATCAGGATGATGGTCAGGAACGCCGGGATGGCGACCTCGAGGTCGTCGAAGTCGATGCCCTTGACCTGGGTCATCATCAGGAACCCGACCAGCACCAGCGCCGGCGTCGCGGCCTCGTACGGGACCAGCGTGACCAGCGGCGCGACCACCATCGAGATCAGGAAGCAGATCCCGGTGACCACGCTGGCCAGTCCGGTCCGGGCCCCTTCGCCGACACCCGAGGCCGACTCGATGTACGACGTGTTGCTCGACACCGACGCGGCACCACCGGCGGCCGCGGCGACGCTGTCCACGATCAGGATCCGCTGCGCGTTCGGCGGGTTGCCGTCGGCGTCCAGCAGGTTCGCCTCGGCGCCGATCGCGGTCATCGTGCCCATCGTGTCGAAGAAGTCGGCCAGCATCAGCGTGAAGATCAGCAGGATCGCCGAGACCGCGCCGATCTTCTCGAACGAACCGAACAGGTTGAACTCGCCGAGCAGGTCGAGGTCGGGCTTGCTGAACCAGTTGTCCGGCAGCGCCGGCACGCTCAGGCCCCAGCCGCCGGGGTTGTCGGTGGTGCGGGCGCCGACGTTCGTGATCGCCTCGACGACGATCGCCAGCACGGTCGCGGCCAGGATGCCGATCAGGATCGCGCCCTTCACCTTGCGCGCGTACAGCGTGACGATCAGGACCAGGCCGACCACGAAGATCAGCACCGGCCAGCCGCGCAGGCTGCCGCCGACGCCGAGCTCGACCGGCGGACCGGTGGGTGCGGCGGGCCGGCGTACGAAGCCGGCGTCGATCACGCCGATGAACGCGATGAACAGGCCGATGCCGACGCTGATCGCGATCTTGAGCTGCCGTGGTACGGCTTCGAAGACGGCTCGGCGGAAGCCGGTGAGCACCAGGAGCAGGATGATGATGCCCTCGAGCACCACCAGGCCCATCGCGTCGGCCCAGGTCATCTTCGAGGCGACCGAGTAGGCCAGGAAGGCGTTCAGGCCGAGGCCGGTGGCCAGCGCGAGCGGGAAGTTCGCGACCAGGCCCATCAGGATCGTGATCACGCCCGCGATCAGCGCGGTCGCGACGGCGACCTTCGCGATCGAGGCGGTCGGGTCGGTGCCGCCACCGACGTACTGGCCGGAGCCGTCCTTGACGGTGCCGATGATCAACGGGTTCAGCACGACGATGTAGGCCATCGTGAAGAAGGTCACCAGCCCGCCGCGGATCTCCCGGGGAACGGTCGAGCCGCGATCGGTGATCTTGAAGAAGGAGTCCAGGAAACCGGGGCGGGAGGCAACAGCCGGGCGCTCGCTCATGACCGCATCGTGCCAGTTCCGGGCGGGCCTGCGCGAGCGATCCGGCGGAGCCGACGCGTTAAGGTGATCACGTGGCAGACGAACAGCCGGTGCCGGCGTCGAAGAAGCGCAACGACCCGACCAGTCAGCTGGCCCGCGGTGAGCTGGTGCACGCCGAGGTCAAGCCGCTCGACCTGTCCGGCATCCCGACCGTGATCGCCGGGATCGTCGCCTGGGCGCTGGCGTTCGTGGTGGTGCTGATCTTCCACGACGACCTGAAGCGGTCCGGCGACGAGTGGTGGTTGTGGGTCACGGTCGCCGGCTTCGGCCTCGGGTGGATCGGGCTCGCGTACTGCAAGCGGCGCTGGTCGAGCATCCAGGCCGGGCACGGCACGCCGGCCCACGAGGACTGAGCTTCCGTACGACGCGCAGGCCAGCACGCCCACTCCGACACGGCGTCCAGGCGCCGGACCCTCCCCGTCTGCGCGGCTGCTTCTGAGCCGAACGACCGGTCAGTCCTGGTCGACGCTCTCTTCGACGGCCTCGGCGAGGTCCACGACCTCGTCGTCCGACGCGGGCTCGGCCGCGGCCTCGACCTCGGCCTGGACGGCGTCCGCTTCCGCGAGCTCGTCGTCGGCCTCGGCCGGCGTCGGGTCGACCGGCATCGCCAGCTCGTCGTACCCGGTGGTGTCGAACGCGTGCTCGGTCGACGGGTGGTCCGGGGCGTCGATCACGACGTCGGAGTGCGCTCCGCAGCCGTAGTCGTAGGCGACGACGCGCCCCTCGCCCGGAGCCATCTCGTTCGCGCACGCGCCGAAGGCCTGGCCGAGGCGGTCGGCCAGGCGGATCCAGTACCCGCAGGAGTGGCACTTGAAGGGCACGGCCTGCGCGATCGGTGAGGCCGGGCCGAAGTCCCCGGCGTACCAGCGCTCGGCCGCGTCCTCACGACCGATCGGCGACAGCACCCGCTCGCGTCCCAGACCGAGCTCCTCGACGACCGTGAGCACCTCGTCGGGCGCGCCGGTGGTGTCGGTGTACCCGGGCTCGAGCCGCGGGTCCTCCGGCAGCGTCGGGAACAGGTCGCCCGGCCGCAGGTCGCCCGGCTGGACGCGCTCCGACCACGGCACCCACTCGGGCGCGACGATCGCGACGTCGCCCGGCAGCATCACGACCTCGTTGATGGTGACGGTCTTCGCGCGCGACGCGCGGGTGACCGTGACCGCCCAGCGCCAGCCCTTGTAGCCGGGGTGGGTGGAGGCGAAGTAGTGCGTGACGAGGCGCTCGCCCTCGACCGTGTAGCCGAGGTGTTCCCCGACCTGCGCGGCGCCGGCTTCCTCGATCGCGGCGTCGCGGGCAGGTTCCACCGCCGCGACGCAGACGGCGTCGGGCTTGGCGCGGACCGGTTCCGGAGCTTTGACGGGAGTCACAGTCGGTCATTCTCGCACGCCCTCCCCAAGGAATCCGAACCGTGCCGCGCCTGCGCTCTGTCCCCCGCACAAGGCAGGATGGGTGCATGGAGACTCCCGACCCGACGAACACCGGTTCCGCCGGTCCGCCGGGCGAGCGCGGCTCGCGCTCGAGCGGCCGCGGCGGCGTCGGCGCCGGCTCGGGGAAGCCGCCAGGCGACTCCGGCCCGGGGACGCGCGCCGGCTCCAACTCCCACCCCGGATCGGGTTCCGCCAAGAAGTCCGCCGGTGAGCGGTTGGGGACGGCCGGGCAGCGGCTCGGGAGTGCGAGCAAGAAGGTCGGGCACGCCTCGAAGGTCGGTGCCACCGGGTTCGCGTCGATCTCGAAGAAGACCGCCGGCGTCACCGGGCGGGTGGGCAAGGCGACCGGGCGGCGGATCCAGGGACTGACCGGCGCGCAGGGTGCGCGCGAGTCCGGGCTGTCGCGGCTGATCGAGCTCGGCGCGGTGAACGCCGCGGGTGACACTGCCTTTGCGGTTTCTTTGGCGGGCACGGTGTTCTTCGCCGTACCGAGTGAGCAGGCGCGCGACCGCGTCGCGCTGTTCCTGCTGCTGACGATGGCGCCGTTCGCGCTGATGGCTCCGCTGATCGGCCCGATCCTGGACCGGTTCCGGCACGGCCGCCGCTGGGCGATCGGCGCGACCCTCGGGCTGCGCGGCTTCCTGGTCTGGAGCCTGGCCGCGTCGATCCACGACAGCTCGACCTGGCTCTACCCGGCGGCGCTCGGCTGCCTGGTCGCTTCCAAGGCGTACGGCGTGACGCGGGCGTCCGCCGTACCGCGCCTGCTGCCGAAGGAGATCACCCTCGTCACCGCCAACTCGCGGATCTCGCTGGCGGGCGTGGCCGGTGCGACGGTCGGCGCCGGTATCGCCGGCGCGTTCGCGGCGATCGGGCCGGAGTGGTCGCTGCGCTGGGCCGCCGTCGTCTACACCGTCGGCCTGATCCTCGCGATCCGCCTGCCCAGCCGCGTGGACTCGCCCGCCGGCGAGGAGATGACCGGCTCGGCCGGACGCGAGGCGCGGCGCCGCGCGATCACCGCGGCGGTGTCGCGGGGCATCCGGTGCAATCTTGGGCTGCGGTTCGTCTCGGGCTTCCTGACCATGTACCTGGCGTTCCTGCTCCGCGACAAACCGATCAGCGGCCTCGACGGCGCGGTCGCGGCCGGCGCCGTGATCGCCGCCGCCGGCCTCGGCAACAGCCTGGGGACCCTGACCGGATCGTTGCTCAAGGCAAGAAAACCCGAGGCCGTCGTCCTCGTCGTCCTGCTCGCGGACGCCGCGATCGCCGTCACCGTCGCGATCTTCTACGGCTTCCCGACCCTCATCCTGCTCGGCCTGGTCGCCGGCCTGTGCAGCTCGCTCGGCAAGCTGTCCCTCGACGCGATGATCCAGCGCGACGTCCCCGAAACCGTCCGGACGTCGGTCTTCGCCCGCTCCGAAACCGTCCTCCAACTCTCCTGGGTGATCGGCGGCGGCTGCGGCATCGTCCTCCCCCTCATCCCCCGCCTCGGCTTCGGCTTCCTCGCCGCCGTCCTGCTCGTCGTGATCTTCCTGGTCATCCGCCACAAGCCCGCCCCGCAACCCCGTACGGCGACCACCCCGTCAGCCCCGCGCACTCCCGCGCCGCACGCCGACACCCGCCCGGTCCCCCGTGCCGACGGCACCACCCGCACGGTGATGACCAGCGAGCCCCCGACCACCCGCATCAGCGAACGCCGAGCCGAGGGCCCCCGCACCGACACGTCCCGCACGACCGAACCCACCGTCGAACTCCGCATCAACGCTGGTGACGGCCGGCGCGAGCCCGGCGCCCGCGCAGCAGATCACGACGCTCCTCGCTCGGCCCCCGGCACCACCTCCCCCGCCGGATCGCGGCCCACCCCGAGCACCGGCGCCCCGGCGACCCCCGGCGGCTGGTGGAGCGGCCAACCCGAAGACGACGAAACCGTCGCCGAACCAGCCCCCTGGGCCGAAGAACCAACCGTCGAACGCACCGCCGAACAACCCGCCTCCCACCGCCGCGGCGCTGACGCCGACCCGTCGACCCGCCGCAGCGCCTCGTCGGACCGCCGATCCAACAGCACCCGGCCGGACGACGAAACCCGCGTCGAACCCCGCCCCGGCCTCTTCCGCCGCCGCCGCCCCCGCTGACCAGTCGCCGCCGCCAGACACCGTCGCGATCCCCCGGTGCCGTCTCCCCTCGCCCGTCGCCGCCCCGTCGCCCGTCCCCTCGCCGTTATCCGCACTGATCTAGGGCGAGCTAGGTGTGCGCCGCCCCTGCGGTGATCCGCTACGGCGCCACCCGCTGGCGCCAGGCCCTGCCGGCACTCACCGCCACCCCGGCGGCATACCTACCATCTCCGCGCGGCGCGGCGGCCGTCGCCGCGACCTTGGCCCCGACCGCGGCGATCTCGGCCCCCGCACCGGAGACCCCGACCGAGCCTTCCCGCAGCAGCGGACTCCCACCACTCACCAACCTCCACTCAACGCCTGCGCCGCACCAGACGCCCCGCTCAACCACCCTGCGGCGCGACGGTTGCTGAGCGGTGCAGGTCCGCAGACGACCGACGCCCACCACTGATCAACCCTCCCGCCGGCGCCTTGCCCCGCGGCGGCGAAGTCGGCCGGGGCGTGTTCGGCGCGGTTGATCAGTGGTGGGCGTCGGAGTCGGAGGCGTACGGCTTCGGCCGAGTCCTGTTCGGCTGGTTGGCGTCGAGTGGCTGCAGGCGGCAGCCCTGGTCGTCTAGGCGAGCTTGGCGGGTTCGGCGGCTTTCTTCTCCGTGGTTCCTCGGAGTACCGCCGTGATGGTGACGGCCGTGGCGATCAGGAGGGCTGCTCCGACGACGGCCACGGTGTTGAGGCTGTGGTTGAAGGCGTGGCGGGCCGCGGCCAGCACTGCGTCATGGAGTTGCGCCGGGAGTTGCGCGGCTACGGCGGTGGCGGCAGGGAGTCCCTCCTGGGCCCGCGCCAAAGCACCGGCTGGGAGGTCGGCCGGCAGTTGGAGGTCGGAGCGGTAGGCCGCCGTACCGATGCTGCCGAGGACGGCGATGCCCAAGGCGCCGCCGAATTCGCTGCAGGTCTCCATCAGGGCGGAGGCCGAGCCGGCGCGTTCGGGGGCCACGGCGCCGACTACGGCTTCGGTGACCAGGGCCATCACCATGACCAGGCCCGCGGCCAGCAGACCCGAGCCGGTGAGAAGGACCCACAAACCCGAGGTGACCTCGATCTGGGTGAGGACGACGAAGCCGCCGGCCGACAAGAGAAAGGCCCCACCGAGCACGTAGGCACGGTCGATGCGAGCAGCGAGGACGGTCGACAGCGGGGCAGCGGCGCCGACGGCGATCGACGGGACGAGCGCCCACAGCGCCGCCTTCAGAGGGCTGAGCCCGAGGACCAACTGCAGGTACTGCGTCATGAAGACCGCGTTGCCGACCAGCGCCAGCGCGCCGATCGTGTTGGCGGCCAACGCGCCACTGAACGCCCGGTTGCGGAACATCCCCAGCTCCACCATCGGGTACGCCGCAGTGCGCTGCCGCTGCAGGAACGCCACGCCCATCAGCAGCCCGACCACGATCGCGACCACCGGCAGCGCGTCCACGCCGTGCGCCGCGATCTCCTTGATCCCCCAGATCACCGGCAGCACCGCGGCCAGCGACAGTACCGACCCGAGCAGGTCGAACCGGCCGAGAGCGGGCGCCTTGAACTCCGGCAGCAGCACCGGCGCGATCACCAGCAGCAGCACCATCGCGGGCGTGTTGATCAGGAACACCGAGCCCCACCAGAAGTGCTCGAGCAACACTCCACCGAGCACCGGACCGAGCGAGATCCCGCCGAGCATCACCGCGCTCCAGAACGCGATCGCCTTCTGCCGCTGGCCGGCGTCGTGGAACATGTTGCGGATCAGCGCCAGCGTCGACGGCATCAGCGTCGCGCCGCCGATCCCGAGCGCCGCGCGGGCGGCGATCAGCTGCTCCGGGGTCTGCGCGTACGCCGCCGCCACCGACGCCAGCCCGAACGCGACCGCGCCGAGCAGCAGCAGCCGGCGCCGGCCGATCCGGTCGCCGAGCGCGCCCATCGTGATCAGCATCCCGGCCAGCACGAAACCGTAGATGTCGAAGATCCACAGCTGCTCGGTCGCCGAGACCCCGAGGTCGGCCGAGATGAAGGGGACGGCGAAGTAGAGCACCGACACGTCCATCGAGACCAGCAGCAGCGGCAGCGCGAGCACCCCCAGCGCGATCCACTCCTTCCGGCCGGCGCGTTCGGTCATGACCCCTCCAGGTGATCTGTGTATGGCGCACACTGTGTGCGGCGTACGCAGACCATAGCCGCTATCTGTCTATGTTGTAAACAGATAGACTGCGGCCATGGAGACGAACGAGGTCGAGCTGCCGAGGGTGCTGCAGCAGCTGTGGGGACGGGAAGGGCCGGCCCGGCCGGGGCCGAAGCCGACGTTCCACATCAGCGAGATCGGCGCGGCCGCGGTCCGGCTGGCCGACGCGGGCGGGCTCGGCGCGGTCTCGATGAGCAAGGTGGCGGCCGAGCTCGGCTTCACCACGATGTCGCTCTACCGGTACGTCGAGGCCAAGGACGACCTGTACGTCGTGATGCTGGACGAGGCCTTCGGCAAGCCGGCGCCGGTCGACGAGGCGCTCGACTGGCGGGGCCGGATCACCGCGTGGGCCGAGCAGCTCCGGGACGCGCTCGTCCGGCACCCGTGGGTGCTGCAGGTGCCGCTGTTCGAGGCGCCGCTGTCACCGCAGCAGCTGGACTGGATGGAGGCGGCGCTGCGCGCGTTCGACGGCACGCCGCTGACGCCGAACGATCAGCTGTCGTCGATGATGCTGGTCAACATCTACGTGCGCGGTACGGCGCAGCTGACCGCTCACCTGCGGACCGACGACAGCGCCGACCAGCTCTACGCGCGGCGGCTCGCGATGCTGGCGACGCCGGACCGCTTCCCGGCGATCGCCGCGAGCCTGCAGTCGCCCGGCCAGCTGGACATCGACTTCGAGGACGACTTCCAGGACGGGCTGGACGTCGTCCTGGACGGCATCCAGCAACTGATCGAACGGCGTAAGAAGTAGAACTCAGATGTCGAGGCGGTCGGCCACTCCGCGCAGTACGGTCGCGACCTGGCGGGCGGCTTTGCCATCCGGGTGGCGGCCTCGGCGGTAGCCCTCGCCGAGGTTGTCGAGCAGCTTGATCAGGTCCTCGACGACCAGCGCCATCTCCTCCGGCTTCGGCCGCATCGCCTTGGCCACCGACGGCGGCGGGTCGATCAGCCGGACCTGCAGCGCCTGCTCGCCCTTGCGGCCCTCGACGACACCGAACTCGACCTTCTGGCCCGGCTTGAGGCTGGTCACTCCGGCCGGTAAGGCCTCCGCGCGCACGTAGACGTCCCCGCCCTCCTCCTTGCTGAGGAAGCCGAACCCCTTCTCGGAGTCATACCACTTGACCTTGCCAACAGGCACGGGAACCTCTTCGATGTCGATCGACGGAACAGGACGGAAAAGGCGACCGGACAGGCTGCCCGGGCCGGCTACCCAGCGTACGTGAACCGGGTGCACCGCGCCTGTGGAAAACTACCTGATCAGGCACCGATTCCACACTCCCCGGTCTCGTAATTCCGGGTCCCCACCTGCTGCGACCAGGTCGCCGATGGAACGATCCCCCGGCAACCGGAGCACCGGCTCGGTTCACCGATACTTTTCGGGCTCCTTGAGCCGCTCGTTCATCGACCCCGAGCGGAACCCACGCGGGTCGACCGCGGCCGCCAGGAAGCCCTCGGCGCGGACCAGCTCGACCAGCGCCGAGTTGTCGACCGCGCCGAGCAGCGCGGCGTCGATCTCGATGCTCGCGGACTGGCCGAGGTCGCGAACGCGGACGTTCTGCACGCCGTACGGCGCCAGGTGCGCGCGGACGGCCTGCTCGGCCCGGTCGACCCGGGCCAGCAGGTTCGGCGTGATCCGTACGCCGTACGCGATCCGGCTCGACAGGCAGGCCGCGGCCGGCTTGTCCGACGTCTCCAGGCCCCAGCTGCGCGACGCCTCGCGGATCTGCGCCTTGGTCAGCCGGGCGTCCTTCAGCGGCGTGATCGCGCCGCGCTCGAACGCGGCCCGGATCCCCGGCCGGAACCCGGCGATCGCGTCGTCGGCGTTCGTCCCGGTCGCGATCGCGGCGATGCCGAACTCGTCGGCGATCGGCTGCAACGTCTCGACCAGCTCGGCCTTGCAGAAGTAGCACCGGTCGCCGGCGTTGGCCTGATAGCCCTCGCGGTCCATCTCGTGCGTGTGCGGGGTGACGTGCCGGACGCCGAGGCTGTCGGCGAAGCGCGCGGCCGGCTCCAGCTCCGCGACCGGCAGGCTCGGGCTGACCGCCGTCGCGGCGACCACGTTGGCCGGGCCGATCGCGCGGGCCGCGGCCGCGAGCAGGAAGGCCGAGTCGGCGCCGCCGCTGAACGCGACGACCAGGCTCGGGTACGTCGCCAGGCGGGCCATCAGCGCCTCGAGTCGCTGCTCGAGCACGTACGCGTCGAGCCAGGCGGGGAACTCGGTCAGGTCGTTCAGTACGACGTCCGCCCCGTACGCCCGCAGCTCGTCGGCGGTGAACGGCCCGGTCGCCACGCTCACCGCGACCGCTCCGGCCGCGTGGGCGCCGTCGATGTCGGCGGTGTGGTCGCCGACGTAGATCGTCGCGTTGTGCTCGCGCAGGGCGATGCCCTTGTCGGCGCCGTGCAGGTCACCGACCGGCTCGTCGACGTCCAGGCCGAGGTGGTCCAGGTGCAGCTTCACGCTCGGGGTGTACTTCGCCGAGACCACCACGGACCGCCCGCGCAGCGCGCGGATCGCGGCCAGCGACTCGGCGACACCGGGCAGCGGGAGGCTGCCGGTGATCGCGTGCTCCGGGTAGACCTCGCGGTACCGCGCGACCATCGCGTCGACCTGGTCCGCGGGGAACCAGTGCGCCATCTCCCAGGTCAGCGGCGGCCCGAGCCGGCTCACCACCAGGTCGGTGTCGATCTCCGCACCGGTCTCGGCGGCCAGCAGGTCCCACACCGCCTGGATCCCCGGTCGCGAGTCGATCAGCGTCATGTCCAGATCGAACCCGACCACGAGCTCCGGGACGTCGGTGGTGGTGGGACTGGGCTGGATCTCGGCGGTTGACACGTCTCCAACCCTACGACGCCGCACCCCCAGGACACCGATCGGTCTGCATCGTGGTTGACATAACACCCGTTGGTGTCCGGCTGCTTGACATCCAGGGCTCATCTGTAAACCATGGTCGGCATGGACTCCTTCGCCGAGCGGACCAAGCGGCGGTTGCGCGACGAACTGCTCGACGCGGCGTACGACGTGCTGGTGGCCGGCGGGTACGACGGGCTGAAGATGGCCGAGGTCGGTCGCCGGGTCGGGGTGTCCCGGCAGACGGTCTACAACGAGTTCAAGGATCGGTGGGGTCTGCTGCAGGCGGTGGCGGCGCGGGAGACCGAGCGGTTCCTGGTCGAGGTGAACGCGGCGCTGAGCGAGCACGGCGACCCGATCGACGGGCTGCGGGCCGCGGTCGAGCGGGCGCTGACGCTGGCCGCGGACAACCCGCTGGTGAAGGCCGCGCTCGGCCAGCCCGGCTCGGACCAGGCCAGTCAGCTGCTGACCACACGGGGGCAGCAGGTGCTGGAGCTGAGCCACCAGCGGCTCGACGCGCACGTCCGGGAGCACTGGCCGGAGGTGTCGCCGCAGGACGCAACGACCTGCGTGGACGTCGCGCTGCGCGTCGTACTGAGTCACATCGTGAATCCCGGCGCCGCGCCCGCGGTCGTCGCGTCCCAGGTGGCTCAGGTGCTGGGCCCGTTCCTCAGGAGGTCGGCATGACGAATCCCCTGCACCGCAAGGGTTTCAACTCGCTGCGCGAAGGCGGCTTCAACTGGGACGCGCTGCCGCTGCGGCTGTTCGACAAGGGCAACCGCAAGTTCTGGAACCCGAGGGACATCGACTTCAGCCAGGACGCCGAGGACTGGCAGCGGCTGACGCCGAACGAGAAGGACAACGCGATGATGCTGTGTGCGCAGTTCATCGCCGGCGAGGAAGCGGTCACCGAGGATCTGCAACCGTTCCTGCAGGCGATGGCCGCGGAGGGCCGGTTCGGCGACGAGATGTACCTGACCCAGTTCTGCTTCGAGGAGGCCAAGCACACCGCGGTCTTCCGGCTCTGGCTGGACGCGGTCGGCGTCACCGAGGACCTGCACCGGTACGTCGAGCACAACCCCGGCTACCGGGCGATCTTCTACGAAGCGTTGCCGGTGGCCCTCAAGTCGCTGGCCGACGACCCGTCGCCCGCCAACCAGGTGCGCGCCTCGGTGACGTACAACCACGTGGTGGAAGGCACCCTGGCCCTCACCGGCTACCACGCCTGGAACCTGCTCTGCACCGCCCGCGGCATCCTGCCCGGCATGCAGGAGCTGATCCGGCGCATCGGCGACGACGAGCGCCGCCACATGGCCTGGGGCACGTTCACCTGCCGTCGCCACGTTGCGGCCGACGAGTCCAACTGGAAGGTCGTCACCGACACGATGGAGGAGCTGCTCCCGCACGCGCTCGTGCAGATCCAGTGGGCGCTGGAGAACTCGCCGGAGCTCCCGCCGGAGATCAACCCGACCGCCCTGATGACGTACGCCGGCGACCGCGCGACCCGACGCCTCGGCGCGATCGAGTCCGCCGTCGGCGCGGACGTGTCCGGCATCGACCTGGACTACTCCCCCGAGAAGCTCGAGGACGACTTCGGCGACGAGGACTCGGCGGCCCTGGCCGCCGTCCGGTGACGAAGGACGACCGCCAGGGCAGTCAGCGCACGCGTTTTGTCGACAAGTCGCCCCGCGGATGATTAGTTGGTGAGTCCCAACAGTTCGACGGACTTCTCGCGCATCTCGATCTTGCGGATCTTGCCGGTGACCGTCATCGGGAAGTCGTCGACGAGCAGGACGTAGCGCGGGATCTTGTAGTGGGCGAGCTTGCCGGTGGCGAACTCGCGGACCGCGGCGGCGTCCAGCTCGGGAGCGCCGTCCTTGAGCTTGATCCAGGCGCAGAGCTCCTCGCCGTACTTGGGGTCGGGGACGCCGATCACCTGGACGTCGGCGATCGCGGGGTGGGTGTAGAGGAACTCCTCGATCTCGCGCGGGTACACGTTCTCGCCGCCGCGGATCACCATGTCCTTGATCCGGCCGACGATGTTCACGTAGCCGTCGTCGCGCATCACCGCGAGGTCGCCGGTGTGCATCCAGCGGGCGCGGTCGATCGCCTCCGCGGTCTTCTCTTCGTCGTCCCAGTAGCCGAGCATCACCGAGTAGCCGCGGGTGCAGAGCTCGCCCGGCTCACCACGCGGTACGACGAGGCCTGTGGCCGGATCGACCAGCTTCACCTCGACGTGCGGCATCACCTGACCGACGGTCGACGTCCGACGGTCCAGGTCGTCGTCGCGGCGGGTCTGTGTAGAGACCGGGGACGTCTCGGTCATGCCGTAGCAGATCGCGACCTCGGCCATGTGCATGTCGGCGACGCAGCGCTTCATCACCTCGATCGGGCACGGCGACCCGGCCATCACGCCGGTACGCAACGAGGTCAGGTCGTAGTCGGCGAAGTCCGGCAGGCCGAGCTCGGCGATGAACATCGTCGGTACGCCGTACAGGCCGGTGCAGCGCTCGTCCTGGACGGCCTCGAGCGTCGCCGCGGGGTCGAAGGCCGGCGCCGGGATCACCATGCAGGCGCCGTGCGTGGTGCAGCCGAGGTTGGCCATCACCATCCCGAAGCAGTGGTAGAAGGGCACCGGGATGCAGAGCCGGTCCTCGGCGGTGAAGCCGATCAGCTCGGTGACGAAGTAGCCGTTGTTCAGGATGTTGTGGTGCGAAAGCGTTGCGCCCTTGGGGAAACCGGTCGTGCCCGACGTGTACTGGATGTTGATCGGGTCGTCGAAGGCCAGCTCGGCCTCGCGCTCGGCGAGCTGCTCGTCGGTCGTCCCGGCCGCCGCGTCGACGACGGCGTCCCAGTCCGGCGTACCGATGTAGACGACGTCCTCGAGCGCCGCGCAGTCGCCGCGGACCTCGTCGACCATCGCGCGGTAGTCGCTGGTCTTGAACGCGGTCGCCGAGATCAGCAGCCGGACGCCGGACTGGTTCAGCGCGTACGACAGCTCGTGCGTCCGGTACGCCGGGTTGATGTTCACCAGGATCGCGCCGATCGTCGCCGTCGCGTACTGGGTGATCGTCCACTCGGCGCAGTTCGGCGCCCAGATCCCGACCCGGTCGCCCTTGCGGATCCCCCGCGCCATCAGGCCTTTCGCGAAGGTGTCGACGGCAGCCCCGAACTCGGCGTAGGTCCAGCGCCGGTCGGAGACGACCTCGACGAGCGCCTCCTGCCCGCCGTACGTGGCGACGGTCCGGCGCAGGTTCGCGCCGATGGTCTCGCCCAGCAACGGAACCTCGGACACCCCGGACGCGTACGACGGCAGGCTCATGGCGCCATCGTGACTCGCGGGTAGGCCGGGCGACAACCCCGGCGGCCTGTCGGCACAGCCGACCACGGGCTGTGGGCCGGGCGAGGTGTCAGACTGCACGCATGGACACTGGGATCACTGTCACCGGGACCGGGCAGGCCACCGCGCCGGCGGATCTGCTGCGCCTCACGCTCAGCGTCGGGCAGGACGCGCCTGACGTCGCGGACGCGGTCGCACAGGTCGCCGAGAAGACGGCTGCCGTCATGGCCGCGCTGCAGGCCGAGGGGGTGGCCGCCGACGACATCGCCACCAGTTCCGTGTCCGTGCACCCGCAGTACGGCGAGTCGATGACCGTGACCGGCTACCGGGCTTCGCACTCGATGGCGGTGACCACACGCGACCTGACCGGCTTCGGCCGGTTGCTGAACGCCGCGGTCGCCGCTGTGGGCAACAGCCTGGGCCTGGACTTCCTGCAGTTCGACGTGGCCGACAAGGCCGCGCTGGTCGACAAGGCCCGTCAGCTGGCGTTCCAGCAGGCGCAGCAGAAGGCCGCGCAACTGGCGGAGCTGACCGGTCAGTCGATCGGTGGGATCGCGGCGGTCAGCGAGTCGCAGGGGTACGTCCCGCTGCGGGAGATGTCGGCCAAGGCCGCCAGCACAGGCGGTTTCGCCGCTGACATGGGAGTCAGCCCCGGCGAGCAGACCGTCGACGTCACGCTCGAGGTCCGCTGGAACTGGGGCTGAGTTGTTGGTCTCAAAACAAGACAACCGGCCCAGATGTCGGTTGTGTCGGCCATAGTTCTCCCATGTACGCACCGGCGCCGCTTCGACGACAGCTGAACCGATCGGGTCTGTTGCTGCTCGGCCCTGCCTTCGTGGCGGCCGTCGCGTACGTGGACCCCGGGAACTTCGCCACCAACATCGCCGCGGGCGCGACGTACGGGTACCTGCTGTGCTGGGTCGTCGTCGGGGCGAACCTGATGGCCGTGCTCGTGCAGTACCTGGCGGCCAAGGCCAGCATCGCGACCGGGAAGACGCTGCCGCAGCTGTGCCGCGAGCACTTCCGGCCGACCACGTCGCGCGGGTTGTGGGCGCAGGCCGAGCTGGTGGCCGTCGCGACCGACCTGGCGGAGGTGGTCGGCGGGGCGATCGCGCTGAACCTGCTGTTCGGCGTACCGCTGCTGCTGGGTGGCGTGATCACCGGCGCGGTCTCGTTCGGGTTGCTGATCTATCAGTCGAAGCGGGGGCAGCGGCCGTTCGAGGCGGCGATCATCGGGCTGCTGGCCGTCGTACTGGTCGGGTTCGTGGTGTCGACGATCCAGGCCGAGCCGTCGGCGTCGGGCGTGATCGGCGGGATGGTGCCACGGCTGGACGGGACGGAGTCGCTGGTGCTGGCGGCCGGGATGCTCGGCGCGACCGTGATGCCGCACGCGATCTGGCTGCACGGCGCCCTGGTCACGGACCGGCACTGGAAGTCCCTGCGCTCGGCAGCGGGCAAGCAGCGCGTCCTGCGGGCGACCCGGATCGACGTGGCCGTGGCGATGGCCCTGGCCGGCGCAGTCAACCTGGCGATGGTCGTGCTGGCCGCGGCCGCGCTGAGTGGTTCAGGCGCCGACTCGCTGGACGCGGCGCACTCCGCGATCGGCGACCGGCTCGGTCAGCTGCCGGCGCTGCTGTTCGCGCTGGCCCTGCTGGCGAGCGGTTTCGCGTCGTCCTCGGTCGGCACGTACGCCGGATCGGTCATCCTGGAAGGGTTCTGGCAGCGGCACGTGCCACTCGCCGTACGGCGGCTGGTCACGCTGCTGCCGGCGCTGGTCATCCTCGCGATCGGCATCGACCCGAGCCGCGCGCTGGTGGTCTCGCAGGTCGTGCTGAGCTTCGGGATCCCGTGCGCGCTGTGGCCGCTGGTGAAGTTGACGGCAACACGGCGCATCATGGGCAGCCTGGTCAACCGGTTGCCGACTACTCTCACCGCATGTCTGGTCGCCACCGCCGTCTCGGTCCTCAACGTCGTACTGATCGTGCTGACGCTGCGAGGCTGACGTGACCGCGTCGTTCGTGGTGAGCGACGTGCACGGTCACCCGGACAAGCTGGCCGCCTCGCTGCTGGAGGCCGGGCTGGTCGACGCCGAGGGCAACTGGTCCGGCCGGGACGCCCGGCTGTGGCTGCTCGGCGACTTCTTCGACCGCGGCCCGGACGGGATCGGCGTACTGCGTCTGGTCCAGCGCCTGAGCGCGCAGGCGTCGCACGGCACCGGCGAGGTGCGGATGCTGCTCGGCAACCACGAGATCCTCGCGTTGGGCATGCACAAGTTCGGCGACGAGGCGGTGCCGCACGACGGGATCACGCTGCGCAGCTTCGAGCGCAGCTGGGCGCTGAACGGCGGCATCGACCGCGACCAGGAGCTGCTCACCGACGAGGACGTCGAGTGGCTGCTGGACCAGCCGATGCTCGGGCTGGACGCCGGGCACCTGCTGATGCACTCCGACACCGCCGAGTACGTCGAGTGGGGCAGCACGATCGACGAGATCAACGCGGCCGCGCGGGCCGACCTGCACAGCGACGACATCACCGTCTGGTGGGAGATCTGGCGCCGGATGACGTCGCGCTACGCGTTCCGCGGGCCGGACGGGCCGGCCATCGCGCGGACCCTGCTGCAGCACCTCGGCGGCGAGCGGATCGTGCACGGGCACAGCATCGTGGCCGACCAGATGGGCATCGACCCGGCCTGGGTCACCGGTCCGCTGCTGTACTGCGACGACCTGGTGCTCGGCATCGACGCCGGCACCTTCGACGGCGGACCGTCGCTGGTGGTCGAGCTCGAACCTCTCGGCGACTCCGGGGAATGAATCCGGTCGACACCGGGGTTGCTGCTGAGAGGACGTAGTTGCCTGCCGAGAGCGGAGACCCAGATGTCGGACAAGCCGGTCAAGATCCCGGGCCCTGACCACCCGATCACGGTGGAGAAGAACCCGGACCGCGTGGTGGTGAAGGTGGCCGGCCAGGTGCTGGCCGACACTCGCGGCGCGCTGTCGCTGCAGGAGTCGACGTACCCGGCCGTGCAGTACCTCCCGCGCGGTGACGTCGACCTGAGCCTGCTCGAGCGCACCGACCACACGACGTACTGCCCGTACAAGGGCGACGCGGCGTACTACAGCATCCCGGCACTCGGCGAGGCCGGCGTGAACGCGGTGTGGACCTACGAGCAGCCGTACGACGCGGTCGCCGACATCAAGGACCACGTCGCGTTCTACACCGACCGGGTCGAGCTGGAGATCATCGCGGACTGAGGAAGTCCCTGAGCACAGGCGCAAGCAGCTCGGGCGGTACGACGTGGTGGTGGCCTTCCAGCACGACGTACTGCCCGTTCGGCAGCGCCTTCGCGACCAGCCGCGCCGCGTCGACCATGAACGGCGGGCTGAAGCTGCCGCAGAGCGCCAGCGCCGGCTGGGTGACGCGCGCGAGCTTGTCGACCGGCACGACGCCGCCGGGCGAGCTGTCCATGACGGCGAAGTCGTGCAGGATGGTCGGCGCCAGCGCCGCGAGACCGTACGACGCCACCCACTCCTCGGCGGCATCCTTCGGCATGCCCGTCATCTGCAAGAACTCGGTGACGGCGTTCAGGTTCTGGCCGTCCGCGATGAGCCGCTCGACGACGACCGCGCTCTCGTCGGACTGCCGCTGCGCCTCGGGGTCGTCCGGGCTGTACGGCGGTTCGTGCAGCACGGCCTTGCTGATCGGCAGGCCGGCCGCGGCGGCCTCCACGAGCAGGCCCGCGCCGGACGAGTGCCCGTAGACCGCCGCGGTCCCACCGAGCGCGGTGATCAGTGCGGCGAGGTCCTCGACCTCGCGGGCGACGGCGTACGGGCTGGTGTTGCCGCTGTCGCCGCGACCGCGCCGGTCGTACGAGACGACGGTGAAGTCGGGCTCGAGCGCCTGGGCCAGTGGCCGGGTGCTGCCGCGGTCGCAGAGCGCGCCGCCGATCAGGATCAGTGGCGTGCCGCTGCCGGAGCGCTCGTAGGCGATGCGGGTGCCGTCGGCGGATACAACGTGGTCCATCGGTTCCTCCTGGGGATCGGCAGGGACGTCGGAGCCGACGGAATTTGCTCGACATGAGCCGGTCCATGCGCTTCACTGCGGGCGATGACTCATCTCACGCGCGTCGACGAGTACTTGCATGCGGTCCCGCTGTCCGGTGCGACCGGGGAGCAGATTGGGCCGTTCACGCTCTTCCGGACGACCACCATCTGGCCGTACTACGCCCGCCCGCTGCCTGGCGGCAGTGTGGTCGAGCAGGCGGACGTGGAACGGGTGCGGGAGCGGTGTGCCGAGCTGGACCTGCCGCTGAGCTTCGAGTGGGTCGTGGAGACCTGCCCGTCGCTCGGACCGGCCGCTGAGGCTGCTGGGCTGACTGTGGTCGAGTACCCGCTGCTGGTGCTCGAGCGCGCCGACTTCAAGCCGGTGGAGACCGCCGCCCGCTGCGAGATCCTGCCGGCTGACGTGGAGCTCCTGCGCCAGGCCCGGGCGGTGGCGAACGTCGGCTTCAGCACTCCGGGCACCGACGTCGGCGAGGCCGGCGCTGCCGAGCGGGACGCGCACGAGGTCTCGGACGAGACGGCGGCCGCTCTGCTCGAGCGGGCCGAAGCCGGGGTCTCGGTGACCGCCGCGGCCTTCGGCGACGACGGGATGCTGGCGTCCGGCGTACACCAGCCGGTCGGTACCGCTTCGGAGATCGTCGGGGTCGCGACCCTCCCGTCCGCCCGCCGCCAAGGCCTGGGCGCCGCGGTCACCAGTTGCCTGGTCGAGCACGCGCTGGCCAACGGCGTCGAGCTGATCCTGTTGTCCGCCCAGAACGACGCGGTGGCTGCGGTCTACGAACGAGTCGGCTTCCACCGGATCGGCCACGCCGGCGGCGCCGAGTGAGTCTTGGCACGACCGAGTCGCGCCTGATCGTGCTCCGGGGCAACTCCGGATCCGGCAAGTCCACCACCGCCCGGCAGCTGCGCGCGCGGCTCGGGCGCGGGACGGCGATCGTCGAGCAGGACCAGATCCGCCGGGTGCTGCTGTGGGAGAAGGACGTGCCCGGCAACGCGGCGATCGACCTGATCGGGCTGAACGCCCGGTACTGCCTCGCCCGCGGCTTCGACGTGATCGTCGAGGGCATCATGAACGAGGACCGGTACGGCGACATGCTGCGCGGGCTGACCGCCGACCACCGCGGGACCACCCGGCACTACTACTTCGACATCCCGTTCGAGGAGACGCTGGTCCGGCACGCGACCCGGTCCTGGGCCGCGAACGTGGCGCCCGAGTCGATGCGCGAGTGGTACGAGGCCCGGGACCTGCTGGCCGGGGTCGAGCAGCACGTGTTCGACGAGCACCAGGACCTGGACGCCGTACTGGGCCGGATCCTGAAGGACCTGGGTCTGCCGCCGGACCTGCCCGCCGATCCGGGGGCGACCTCGTACGGTCGGTGAAGAATTCGGGCGCGAGTCGTCCGGGTTGGGCCGGGGGCCGTACCGTGGGAGGGATGAGCAACACCGAGCGGACCCGCCCCCGTACCCTCGCCGAGGCCCTGCGGAGTTGGGACGACGCTGCTCTCGGGCACCTGCTGCGGCACCGGCCCGACCTGGCGACGCCGATCCCTGCCGACACCGGCCAGCTGGCGGCGAGGGCCACCACCAACGCCTCCGCGGCCCGCGCGATCAACCGGCTCGACGAGTTCGGCGTCGACCTGCTGGAGGCACTGTCGGCGCTGCCCGAGCCGGTGGACGTCGCCGGACTCGCCGCCGGCGTCGGCCAGCCCGTGGAGATTGTCCAGCCCCGAGTGGTCGAGCTGCTGGCGCTGGCACTGGTCTGGGGCACCGAGGACGACCTGCGCCCGATCAGAGCCGTGCACGAGCTGCTCGGCCCGACCCCTGCTGGGCTGGGCCCTGTCACGACCCGCCACTTCGGCGACCTGGACAAGCTGATCGAGGAGGCCGGTCCGGAGGCCCGGGAGGTGCTCGCCAAGCTCACCTGGGGTCCGCCGACCGGCACGGTGGAAAAGGCCGAGCGGCCGGTGACCATCGCCTCGGCGAAGAGTCCGGTGGAGCAGCTGCTCGCCCGCGGGCTCGTCGTACCGAAGGACCCGACGACCGTCGTACTGCCTCGGCAGATCGGTCTGCACCTGCGTGGTGGCCGGGTGCTGCCGTCGACCCGGCCGACTCCCCCGCCGCTGGACGGCAAGCAGGTGTCGGCGTCCATCGCCGACCGGGCTGCTGCTGGTGCTGCGCTCGACCTGGTTCGACTGGTCGACCGTGCGCTGGAGCAGCTGGGCACCGAGCCGCCGCCAGTACTGCGGACCGGCGGCGTCGGAGTCCGTGAGCTGCGTTCGCTCGCCGGGCGGATCGGTGTCGAGGAGCAGACCGCCGGTGCCGTGCTGGAGATCGCGTACGCCGCCGGGCTGGTCGCTGCCGTCGAGGTCGGCTCCAACGACATGTGGCTGCCGACCGGCGCGTATGACGACTGGCTGGAGCTCGACACCGCACACCGCTGGGCGCAGCTGGTCATCGCGTGGCACACGGGCCTGCGGGCGATCGGTCTGATCGGCCGGCGCGACAGCGGCGGTGCGACTGCTGCTGCGCGCGAGCGACTGGTCAATGCGTTGGCGCCTGACCTGGAACGGCTTCTGGCGCCCGAGGTGCGTCAGTTGACGCTGCAGGCGCTGGCCGAGGCCGGCCCGGGCTCAGCGCCGGCGACCGAGTCGGTGGTGACCTGGGTGGCGTGGCACCGGCCGCGGCGCGGCGGGCAGTTCCGGGACGACCTGGTCGAGTGGACGCTGACGGAGGCCGCTCTGCTCGGCCTGACTGGCCTTGGTTCGTTGGGTGCTCATGCGCGGCCGCTGCTGGACGAGGAGCCGACGGCGGACGATTTGGCCGCGGCGATCGAGCCGATGGTGCCCGCGCCGGTGACGGAGTTCCTGCTGCAGGCCGACCTGACCGCTGTGGCGCCTGGGCCGCTGGTGCGCGCCGTACAGGATGACCTGGCGGCGATGGCCGATGCCGAGTCGCACGGTGGTGGTGGGGTCTTCCGCTTCAGCGAGAGCTCGGTACGGCGTGCGTTCGACATGGGCCGGACCAGCGACCAGCTGCACAAGTGGCTGGCCGAGCACTCGCGCACTCCGGTGCCGCAGCCGCTGACCTACCTGATCGACGACGTCGCGCGGCGGCACGGCGTACTGCGGATCGGTACGGCGACGACGTACCTGCGCTGCGACGACGAGGACGTGCTGACGCAACTCCTCAACTCGAACCTGCCCGGCGTGCGGTTCCGCCGGCTCGCGCCGACGGTCGTGGTCTCACCCTCGCCGCCGGACATGGTGCTCGCTCGCCTGCGTGAAGCCGGCCTGGCGCCGCTGGCCGAGACGTTCGACGGTGTCGTCCAGATCAGTACGGCGACCGCGCGCCGCGGTGACGCACCGCGTCGCCGGACCAGCCGGGACTTCGTCGACACCCCGACCGAGCTCACCGAGGACCAGGTCAAGGCCGTCATCGAGAAGGTCCGCACCGGCGACCGCCTGGCCGCCGAACGCCCCGAGGACGCCGGCCAGGAGCCGAGCGCCCCCGCCGAGACCATCAGCATCCTCACCAACGCCGCCGAGGCGAACAGCCGTACCTGGATCTCGTACGTCGACCACAACGGCAACGCCTCGGAACGCGTGGTCGAGCCGGTCCGCGTCGCCGACGGCTGGCTCACCGCGTACGACGACGGCGCCGACCAGCCCCGCACCTACGCCCTCCACCGCATAGCCACCGCGCGACCGGTCTGATCAGAACAGCGCGTCCTGCTCGATCTCCGGTGGGGGCAACGCTTCCACCGGTTCGAGCGGGACAGTGAGCTCGGCGTCGGGTTGAGCCCTGTGCAGTGACCAGCCGGCCAGCAGGTGGGTGTCCAGCAGCACCACGCCCGCCGTCGTACGGAGGTAGACGTCTGCGCCGATGGTGCAGGCGATCTCACCGGTCAGGGTGCTGCCGGCAGTAGGTGACCGGAGAGCAGCGCCCGGGTGGAGTCCTTCAGCTGGCAGCCCGTACGTCGGGGTGTGGTCGCGGATCGGTGACTCGCAGCGGGTCTGACCTTGCGGCCAGGACAACTCAGCTGCTCGGCCGACCAGATCCTGCAGAGCGGCAATGCGCTCGGCGCCAGCCGCCGGCCGACTGCGAGCCGCGCGCTTGCGGGTGGTGGAGACCCGGTCCGGCAGGCCCAGCGTCGTCATCAGCAGGTTCTCGATGCGGCGCGCACCGAGGAGCGAGCCGCTGGAGATGAACGTCGACGACAGCGCGCCCTGCTCCAGCAACCGGGCCTCCCCGCGTTCGGTCGCCGTGATGCCGACCTTCACCACGCTCCCGTGGTGCGCGAGGTACACCGAGAACGACCGCGGATCGTCCAGCCGCGTGTCAGCGGCGATCGAGTTCGACCGTTCCATCGCCTGGCAGTCCGGGCACTGCGGACTCCGGCTCGCCGGATCCAGGACGGTCGCGGTCGAGCACGCCAACCGCCGCCCCGACCGCCAGATCCCGATGCACCGCCGGTCCGCCCCGAACACGAACGCCAACTCGGTCCCTACCGAGAGCGGAATGACCTTCCCTGTGGCCCACTCCAGCTGCGCTTCCCCACCGCTCCACAGCAGCCCAGTCACCCGCATGCGCGAAAGCTACAGCAGCCCACGGACAACCTCAGGACACCGGCGCCAGGAGCAATCCGGTGATCGCATCGGTCAGCCCAGTGGCCAGCCGGGACCAGGTCGGACTAGGCGTTGGCTCCCCCGCGGCAACAGCGCGCTCGTACTCGGCACACGTGTGCACGATCAGGTGCCGAGCCATCTCGCCCCGCTCAGCCCGCACGGTGGCCGGTACGGCGGGCAGGCACGTGTTCAGCCCGTTCCGCACCTGCTGCAGCTGCGGCGACGTCATTGCCTCCTCGAGGATGATCTGCCGCAGTACCGGATCGGTCATCACCTGCGCGCCGAACCGCGCGTACCAGGTCGGCGTACTCAACGTCCCCAGGTACTCCGGGTTCGGCCGGACCATGCACCCGACCCAGTCCCGCAGCTGCGGCTCGGCCGGCAGCTCGGCCAGCATCCGCGTCCGGATCTGCTCGATCGGCTCGCTGTGCCGCCGTACGACGGCCCGGACCAGGTCGGCCTTGGTGCCGAAGTGGTAGCCGACCGCCGTGTTGTTGCCCTGGCCGGCGGCCTCGCTGATCTGCCGGTTGGAGACCGCGCCGACGCCGTGCTCGGCGAACAGCCGCTCGGCGGCGGCCAGGATCAGCTCGCGTGTCTGCTGTGCCCGGACTGCCATCGCCCTACCTTGCCCCACCTGTTCGCCGGTTGTCGGCATCAGATTGCCGACTCGCTTGCTTTAAGTCAACTGACTGATTTACCGTTAGTTGTATTCCGCAACCAAACACTGCCGCCCGGAGGCCCCTGCATGTCTGCTGTCCCTGCCGCGCCACGCCCCAACGCGGTGGTCGCCGCGCTGGCCTGTGCCGGTATCACGGTCTCGCTGATGCAGACCCTGATCATCCCGCTGGTCCCGCAGCTCCCGGCCCTGCTGCACGCCACCCCGAGCGACGCCACCTGGGCGATCACCGCCACCCTGCTGGCCGGTGCGATCGCGACGCCGATGATCGGGCGGCTCGGCGACATGTACGGCAAGCGCCGGATGCTGCTGCTCAGCCTGAGCATGCTGGTGATCGGCTCGGTCATCGGCGCGCTGAGCGACTCGCTGACCCCGATGATCGTGGCCCGCACGCTGCAGGGCCTGTCCGCCGGCGTGATCCCGCTCGGCATCAGCATCATGCGTGACGAGCTGCCGTCCGACCGGCTCGGTACGTCCATCGCGTTGATGAGCGCCTCACTGGGCATCGGCAGCGCACTGGGTCTGCCGGCCGCCGCACTGATCGCCGAGTACACCAACTGGCACGTGCTGTTCTGGACGGCAGCCGTGGCCGGCGCATTGGTCCTCGTACTGGTCGTCTCGCTCGTACCGGAGTCCTCTGTACGGAGTGGCGGCCGCTTCGACGCGCTCGGCGCGGTCGGACTGTCCGTCGGGCTCTTCTGCCTGCTGCTGGCGATCTCCAAGGGCGCAGACTGGGGTTGGGGCAGCGGACTGACCGACGGCCTGTTCGCCGCCGCAGTACTGGTGCTGGTGCTGTGGGGCTGGTACGAACTGCGCGCCAAGCAGCCGCTGGTCGACCTGCGGACCACCGCACGGCGCCAGGTGCTGCTGACCAACATCGCCTCGGCGGTGTTCGGCTTCGCGATGTTCGCCATGTCGCTAGTGCTCCCGCAGCTGCTGCAGCTGCCGAAGGCCACCGGGTACGGGCTGGGCCGCTCGATGCTCGCCGTCGGCCTGGTCCTGGCGCCGTCCGGGCTGGTGATGATGGCGACGGCTCCGCTGTCCGCCAAGATCTCCCGCACCCGCGGGCCGAAGGTCACGCTGATGCTCGGCGCGGTGATCGTGGCGCTCGGCTACGGCCTGGGCATCGTGATGATGTCCGCGGTCTGGCAGCTGGTCGTGATCGCCGCGGTGATCGGCGCCGGCATCGGTCTGGCGTACGGCGCGATGCCGGGGCTCATCATGGCCGCCGTACCGGTCTCCGAGACGGCCGCCGCCAACAGCCTGAACACGCTGATGCGGTCCATCGGAACGTCGGTGTCCAGTGCGGTCGCCGGGCTGGTGCTGGCCCAGGTGACCATTTCGTTCGGCGGCTTCCAGGTCCCGTCGCAGAACGGGTTCCGCCTGATCCTCGCGATCGGCTGCGGGGCGTCGTTGCTGGCACTGGTGATCGCGGCGTTCCTGCCCAAGCACACGCCGCCGGTGGTGCAGCCGGCCGCCGTACCGGGGGCCTTGGAAGCCGACCCCGTCGGCTGATTTGCGGGACGAGGCACAATGGAGGGTCGGGCAGGGTGTCCTGCCCGACCCTCCACTTGACGGGAGACAGGCGTGACCGACGGGCCGTTGATCGTGCAGTCCGACAAGACCCTGCTGCTGGAGACGGCGCACCCGGACTCGAACGACTGCCGCAAGGCGATCGCCCCCTTCGCGGAGCTGGAGCGGGCACCGGAGCACGTGCACACCTACCGGCTGACTCCGCTCGGCCTGTGGAACGCGCGGGCCGCAGGGCACGACGCGGAGCAGGTGATCGACGTCCTGCTGCGCTACAGCCGCTACCCGGTCCCGCACTCGCTGCTGGTCGACATCGCCGAGACGCTCGACCGGTACGGCCGGCTGCGGCTCGAGAAGCACCCGGAGCACGGACTGGTCCTGGTCACGACGGACCGGCCGGTGCTGGAGGAGGTGCTGCGCTCGGCCAAGATCAAGCCGCTGCTGGGTGAGCGGATCGACGACGACATGGTGCTGGTGCACCCGTCCGAGCGTGGCCACCTGAAGCAGACCCTGCTGAAGCTCGGCTGGCCCGCCGAGGACCTGGCCGGGTACGTCGACGGCGAGAAGCACAAGATCGACCTGGTCAACGACGGCTGGGAGATGCGGCCGTACCAGCAGCAGGCGGTGGACTCGTTCTGGCACGGCGGCTCCGGCGTCGTCGTCCTGCCGTGTGGCGCGGGCAAGACGATCGTCGGCGCGGCCGCGATGGCCCAGGCCTCGGCGACCACGCTGATCCTGGTCACCAACACGGTGTCGGCGCGGCAGTGGAAGGACGAGCTGCTCAAGCGGACCAGCCTGACCGAGGACGAGATCGGCGAGTACTCCGGCGCGCGCAAGGAGATCCGGCCGGTCACCATCGCGACGTACCAGGTGATGACGACCCGGCGGAAGGGCGTCTACTCGCACCTGGAGGTGTTCGACGCCCGCGACTGGGGCCTGATCGTGTACGACGAGGTGCACCTGCTGCCGGCGCCGATCTTCCGGATGACGGCGGACCTGCAGACCCGGCGGCGGATCGGCCTGACCGCGACGCTGGTCCGCGAGGACGGCCGCGAGGGCGACGTGTTCTCGCTGATCGGCCCGAAGCGGTACGACGCGCCGTGGAAGGACATCGAGGCGCAGGGCTGGATCGCGCCCGCCGACTGCGTCGAGGTGCGCGTCGACCTGGAGCAGACCGAGCGGTTCGTCTACGCCACGGCCGAGCCCGAGGACCGGTATCGGCTGGCCGCGTCGACGCCGGCCAAGTCGCGGCTGGTCCGGCGGATCGCCGACCACCACAAGGGCGAGCCGATGCTGGTGATCGGGCAGTACATCGACCAGCTGGACGAGCTCGGCGAGCGGCTGGAGTGCCCGGTGATCAAGGGCGAGACGACGGTCAAGGAGCGCCAGCGGCTGTTCCAGGCGTTCCGGACCGGCGAGATCGACCGCCTGGTGGTCAGCAAGGTCGCGAACTTCTCCATCGACCTGCCCGAAGCCTCGGTCGCCGTCCAGGTATCGGGGACGTTCGGGTCGCGGCAGGAGGAGGCCCAGCGCCTCGGCCGCGTGCTGCGCCCGAAGGGCGACGGCCGGACGGCGCGGTTCTACTCGATCGTCGCCCGCGACACCGTCGACGCCGAGTTCGCCGCCCACCGCCAGCGCTTCCTGGCCGAACAGGGCTACGCGTACACGATCGTCGACGCGGAGAACCTGTTCGCCTGATCCAAGGGAAAGGGGTTCTCGATCGCCGGGAACCTCTTCGCCTGATGCGATTTCTGTCGTTCGCGTGAATCGGGCGGCATCGGCGGGGTACCGCTGCTCCATGACAGCCGAGACGGGGACCGCCGGCCAGGCGGACCAGACCTGGGGCAGACGCTTGGCGACCGCTGCGCGGCGGCAGAGTCAGGCGTACGGGCCGGAACGATCACTGCGCGGATACTTGGGCGCGATCGCAGCCTTCGCGGCGTACTCCGTCGCGCTGGCCGCGACCGCCCGAGCGACCGGGCGGCGACTACCCGGACGGATCGAGCCGCTGGATCTGGTCGTGGGCGCGGCCGCGACGTTCCGGTTCAGCAAGCTGGTCAGCCGCAACTCGGTGACCAGTCCGCTCAGAGCGCCCTTCACCCAGTACGCCGCTCCGGGTGGCCCGGCCGAGACGCTCGAGGAGGCCCGCGGATCCGGCGCGCGCCGGGTGATCGGTGAGCTGATCACCTGCCCGTTCTGCGTCTCCGTCTGGGCCGCCGCCACCTACACGGCCGGTCTGGCGCTCTGCCCGAAAGCAACCCGGCTCGGAGCGACCGGACTGACCGTGCTGGCCGGCGCCGACCTGCTGCAGCTGTCCTCGACGATCCTGACCGACGCCGCGACGCGGGAGCGCGACTGATGGCCGCGGTCCGTCCGGTGGGCGGGGCCAAGGGCTGCCTGGCGATGATCCTGTTTTCCGTCGTCGCCTCGGTGCTGCTGACCGTCGTACTGAATCTCCTGCTGCGCTGACCGATTCCCGACGATGCCTTGGTGGAGGCGATGATGAAAGCGATGGTGTACCGCGGGCCGTACCGGATCCGCGTGGAGGAGAAGGACCGGCCGGCGATCGAGCACCCGAACGACGCGATCGTGCGGGTGACCAGGGCGGCGATCTGCGGGTCCGACCTGCACCTGTACCACGGGATGATGCCGGACACCCGCGTCGGCCACACGTTCGGCCACGAGTTCGTCGGCGTGGTGGACGAGGTCGGCTCGTCGGTGCGGAACCTGCGGGTCGGTGACCGGGTGATGGTGCCGTTCAACATCTACTGCGGCAGCTGCTTCTTCTGCGCCCGCGGCCTGTACTCCAACTGTCACAACGTCAACCCGAACGCGACCGCGGTCGGCGGCATCTACGGCTACTCGCACACCTGCGGCGGGTACGACGGCGGGCAGGCCGAGTACGTCCGGGTCCCGTTCGCCGACGTCGGGCCGTCCGTCGTACCGGAGTGGATGGACGACGACGACGCCGTCCTGCTGACCGACGCCCTGGCCACCGGGTACTTCGGCGCGCAGCTCGGCGACATCTCCGAGGGCGACACCGTCGTGGTCTTCGGCGCCGGCCCGGTCGGCCTGTTCGCCGCGAAGTCGGCCTGGCTGATGGGCGCCGGCCGGGTGATCGTGATCGACCACCTGGAGTACCGGCTGGAGAAGGCGCGCGAGTTCGCCCACGCCGAGACCCGCAACTTCGCCGAGTACGACGACATCGTGGTCGAGATGAAGAAGACCACCGACCACCTCGGCGCGGACGTCGCGATCGACGCGGTCGGCGCCGAGGCCGACGGGAACCTGCTGCAGCACGTGACGGCCGCGAAGCTGAAGCTGCAGGGCGGTTCGCCGATCGCGCTGAACTGGGCGATCGACTCGGTCCGCAAGGGCGGCACGGTTTCGGTGATGGGCGCGTACGGGCCGATGTTCAGCGCGGTGAAGTTCGGCGACGCGATGAACAAGGGCCTCACGCTGCGGATGAACCAGTGCCCGGTGAAGCGCCAGTGGCCCCGGTTGTTCGAGCACGTCCGCAACGGCTACCTCAAGCCCAGCGACCTGGTCACGCACCGGATCCCGCTGGACCACATCGCCGACGGCTACCACATCTTCTCGGCCAAGCTCGACGGCTGCATCAAGCCGCTGATCGTCCCGGCCGCCTGACCTGACGGGAGCAGACCATGGCCTACACCGCGCAGAAACCGCCGGCCCCGGAGACCAGTGAGCAGCTGCGGGCCCGGATTCCCGGCTGGGGTGCCGACCTGGACCCCGCGGACCGCCCGTCGGTCCCCCGGGAGCAGTTCGACCCGAATCTGTCCGGGGCGCACTGGGAGTTCCCGGAGCGGCAGCCGGAGAAGTGGCCGCGTGAGCGCTCGATCGAGCACGCGTTCCTGACCCCGGTCTTCGGTACGTCGTGCCCGCCGCGCGGCGTGTCCGGAGCGATCCGGCGCCTGTCGTACGCGAAGTACAGCGAAGGAAGGGCCGCGCACTGGTTGCTCCTGCTGGCCGCCGACCGGGTGGACACCTTCGGGAGCACGCTGCGCTCGTTCGCGACCCTGCGGCCGGACAACCCGCTCACCGAGACCGGCATTCGCACCGAGGTCACTCACCACGGTCTGAAGTCGCGCCGCGGCCAGAAGCGGGTGGACCTGGTCCACCAGCCTCTGGACGCGCTGTTCATCGGTGGCCGGTGGATCGCGCTCGGGCTGTCCGCTTACGCCGTCTACCGGCGGCTCAGGCCAGCAGGTCGTCGCAGGCGATGAGCGGGCAGGGGACGCGTTTGAGGTAAGGGCCCATCGAGCGGTCGCCGGTGGCGGCGGCCGCTGCGCCTGACCAGTGGTCCCGGCCGATGACGACCGGGTAGCCGGCGAAGCCGTTGAAGCCGGCTCGGGCCAGCGCGGCCGGGCCGGGCTCGGCAGCGGCCGCCACTCGCTTCAGGACGGCCGGGCCGACCTCCGGGCGGTCGACCATGTGGAAGAGCGCTGTGGCCGCGTCGGTCTGCTCGGCCCAGGCGAAGCCGGCTTTGACCGACTGGGACAGGCCGTCGGACCAGTCCGGCGACGGTACGACGGTGACGTCCTCCCCCGCGAGCAGTGCGACCACATCCGGCGCCGCGGCGCCGACGACGACACCGATCGGTCCGCACCCGGCCGCTCGCAGGGTGGCGACGGTGGTGACGACCCACGGCGTACCGTCCGCCGCGCGCATCAGACCGCCCGGCATCCCGAGCCTGGTCCCGGCGCCGGCGGCCAGCAGGACGCCCACCAGTTCTCCCATCCGGACAGTCTGGACTGTGATCTGCGAGTCATCCAGGAATTGACCTGGCACCGGCGTGGGTTGCACCCCAGGAGAGGGGGTGACGGACCGGTAGCGGACCGTGGCTCGGGGGTTGCCCAGGGCAACATCAGGGTCGAGCCTGGGCCATTCCGGAGGCTTCGACCGGTACCGTCGAAAAGTATGGGGACACAGGCACTGGAGCCCGTCGGGTTAGGTGAACGCCACCGGTCGGCAGGTCCGGTGGTGTGGCGGGTGGTCCGGGAAGCAGTCCTGCTGGCGACGCTCTTCCTGGTCTACAGCGCGGGCCGGCAGATCGCCGCCAAGCACACCGGTTCGGCCTTCGACCACGCCGACCAGGTGCTGTCGCTGCAGCGCTGGCTGCACCTGCCGAACGAGGCAGCACTCCAGCAGCACGCCCTGCAGGTCCCCCACCTGGTCGAGGGCGCCAACCTGTACTACGCGTCCGTCCACGCCCCACTCACCGCGATCGTCCTGCTCTGGTTGAGCATCTGGCGCCCGATGGCCTACCCCCGGGTGCGCTGGACGATGGTTTCGGTCACCGCTCTCGCCCTGGTCGGCCACATCGTGTACCCGCTCGCCCCGCCGCGGATGATGCCCGGTTTCGTCGACACCGGGTTGCTGTTCGGTCAGTCGGTCTACGGACCGGACCACTCCGACGGCGTGGCCAACCAGTTCGCCGCGATGCCGAGCCTGCACGTCGGCTGGGCCGCGCTGATCGCGCTGTCGATGATCCTGATCACCCGGACGAAGTGGCGCTGGCTGTGGCTGCTGCACCCGATCATCACCTTCGGCGTGGTGGTGGTGACGGCGAACCACTACTGGATGGACGGCATCGTCGTCCTGGTGCTGCTGGCGGTCAGCCTGCCGCTGCTGCTGCGACCGGGCCTGCGCGCCGCGAGTAATTCGGTGTCGCCGCTGGCGGCGGTCAAGTAACGTAGCGGAGCTTCCCCGACCGTCGACCCGCTTTGCGGAGGTTCTGTCATGCCCCCGGACGATCCCACCCTCGACGACGAGCGTTCCTACCTCGCCACCTCCCGCGCCGCGCTGGCGGTGATGCGCGCCAAGACCGGTTCGCTGGAGATCGCCAGCGCGGACCCGGTGAACACCGAGTTCCTCAAGCAGGCGATCTGGCGCCGGATGAAGGAGCTCGAGGACGACCCGGACGTGCCGCTGTTCTTCGGCCGGCTGGACTACCTGGAGCCCCGGCCGGAGACCTTCCACATCGGCCGCCGGCACGTGAACGACGAGGCCGGCGAGCCGCTGGTGGTCGACTGGCGGGCCGAGATCTCGGTGCCGTTCTACCGGGCCAGCAAGACCGAGCCGATGGGCGTCGGCACCCGGCGCCGGTTCGGGTTCACGCACGGCGAGATGACGGCGTACGAGGACGAGGACCTCACGTCGGCCGGCGCCGTCGAGGAGCACAGCGACATCCTGGACGCCGAGATCGAGCGTCCGCGGTCCGGCCCGATGCGCGACATCGTGGCGACCATTCAGCCCGAGCAGGACGTGATCGTCCGGGCCGGTGTCGAGCAGACCATCTGCGTCCAGGGCGCGCCCGGTACGGGGAAGACCGCGGTCGGGCTGCACCGCGCGGCGTACCTGCTTTACGCGTACCGCGACCAGCTGAGCCGGGCGGGCGTCCTGGTCGTCGGCCCGAACGCGAGCTTCCTGCGCTACATCGGCGACGTGCTCCCGGCGCTCGGCGAGATCGAGGCGAAGCAGACCACCGTCGAGGAGATGGTCGCCCGGGTGAAGATCGCCGGGCCGGGTCCCGCGCCGGTCGACGTGCTCAAGGGTGACGCCCGGATGGCCGAGGTGCTGCACCGGGCGGTCTGGTCGGGGATCCAGCTGCCGAAGGAGTCGCTGGTCGTCCCGCGCGGCTCGCACCGCTGGCGGGTCCCGGCGTACGAGGCGGAGGAGCTGGTCACCGAGCTGCGCACCAGAGGCATCCGGTACGGCGCCGGCCGCGGCATGCTGCCGCAGCGGCTCGCGCACGCCGTACTGCTGCGCATGGAGGCCGCCGGGGACTCGCCGGACGACCGGGTGCAGGACGCTGTCGCGCGGAGCCGTCCGGTGAAGCAGTACGCCGAGGCGCTGTGGCCCGCGGTCGATCCGGTGAAGCTGCTGTTCCGGCTGTTCACCGATGCGGACCTGCTGGCCGAGCACGCCGACGGGATCCTCACCGGGGACGAGCAGCGGCTGCTGCTGTGGGAGAAGGCGCCGCGCTCGGCCGGAGCCGCCAAGTGGTCAGTTGCTGATGCCACGCTGATCGACGAGATCGCCGACCTGGTCGACCGGACGCCCAGCCTCGGTCACGTCGTACTGGACGAGGCGCAGGACCTGTCCGCCATGCAGCTGCGGGCAGTAGGGCGGCGCTGCTCGACCGGCTCGATGACTGTGCTCGGAGACATTGCCCAGGGCACCACACCGTGGGCCACGCCGTCGTGGGACGAGGCGCTGAAGCACCTGGGCAAGTCCGGCGCCCACACCGAGGAGCTGACCGCCGGCTTCCGTGTCCCCGGCCAGGTCATCGAGTACGCCGCCCGCCTGCTGCCCCTGATCGCGCCGCACCTGACCCCGCCCACCGCCGTACGACGGGCCCGCGGTGAGCTGACCATCACGCGAGTCGCCGACAGCCTCGCCGCTGCGGTCTCCACGGTCGCCGAGGTCTCCGAACGCCCCGGCTCGATCGGCCTGATCGTCCCCGACGCGCTGGTCGCGGACACCCGCAAAGCCCTGCAGGACAAGGGCATCACGTTCGCAGTACTCGGCGACGAGGACGACGTGGAGACCCACCTGGACGTCGTACCGGCGAGCCTGGCCAAGGGTCTCGAGTTCGACCACGTGGTCCTGGTAGAACCCGCCGGCATCGTCGCCGGCGAGGCCGACGAGAGGACCGGCCTACGCCGCCTGTACGTCTGCCTCACCCGTGCGGTGACCTCGCTGGCAGTCCTCCATACGGAAGACCTGCCTGCTGTGCTGAAGAACTAAAAGCCTCTGGAACCACCCGACCGCCTGGACGAGCGGCGGCTGGAGCCGCCTCCGCTGGAGCGGGTGCGGGAGGAGAAGGAGCGGCGGCGGGACGAGCCGGAGCTCCAGCCGCCTCCGTCGGAGTCGCCGGAGTCGGAGTTGGACGAGGACGACCAGCTGCCGATCGACGTGCCGATGTCCGAGGCGGCTCGGCCGAAGCGGGCGCCGGCTCGGCGGGAGGCCCAGCGGGCGCGCATCTCGGTGCCGGCGCGGCGGGCGTCCTCGTCGGGGAACCACCAGCGCGACCCGTCGCCCCGCGACCAGTAGCCGTCCATGTACGACGCCAGCTCCTCCCCCAGCGTCCAGTACGGCCGGGCCCTGTCCCGCACGGTCACCATCCGGATGTCCGGCTGTTCGTTGGCGGCCAGCCGGGCAGCACACGCGTCGCAGACGTCCACACCCCGCTCCCGACCACCCTCAGGCGTCCAGTTCGCCGAACCAGTGCTGGGCCCGTGCCGCGGGTCGAAGAAGCAGGGCGCCGTCGGCTCCGGCATCGGCTTGCCGGCCCGTACGGCGTCCAGGCACAGCAGCCCGTAGCGAGCGGAGCCGAGCAGTGTCGCCACAGCCTCGGTGTCCGCGTCACCCTTCGCCTCGTCCAGCCGGTGCCGCGCCTTCTCCACCGTGTCGAGCACATCCTTCGACAGCTTCGCCTGCTGCGGGTCCGACGTTGTCGGCAGCCCGGACACGTGCTGCGAGAGCGCGATGATCTCCTCGTTCAGCAACGGCTTCGCGACCTCCAGGTGCTGCTGCTCCTCCTTGCGGCGAGCCCGCCGAGCACCCAGTGTCGTCACGCCCCACCACAGCCCGCCCAGCCCGGCAGCACCACCCGCCCACGGCGCGGCGTCGATGTAGAACGGCTTGTCGATCTCCTGCCCGCGCTGGATGAACCGCTCGAGCATCTCCTCGTAGTCCGGCGCACAGCAGTCCACCGCCTGATCGACGGCATCGCCCACGTGGTACGTCGGCCCCTTGTCCGCCCGCTGCACCGCGTGGAACCCGCGGCCCTTCCGCTCCGACGAAGCATCGACCAGTACGGCGTACACGCCCTCGACCCCGACCCGGTCGTAGAGCTGGTCGGCGATCTCCTCACCCTCCCAGGCCAGCCGGACCGTGGTGGAGAAGCTGGAGGTCGGGGCGACGTTCAGCGCGCTGGCCGGGATCACGGCGATCCGCATCGGCGCGGCGGACGCCTTGGCCGCGGCGTCGAGCTCGGACTTCTCCGAGGCGGTCAGCTTCTTCACCGCCGGATCGACCCACAAACCGGGCGAGCCGAGGGCCGCGGCGACCTGGTCCATGTAGGTGCCGGCCTTCTCCAGCGCCCGCCGCCGGTCCCCCGCCGTGTCGGGCGGGGTGTAGCGGAAGGTCGGCCTGGTCCTGGTCGAGCTGGGCTTGCCCGGTGTCGGCTTCGTCGCGCTGGGTTTGCCGGGCGTCGGCGTCGGGGTGGCCGCCTGCGCGGCGGCCACGGGAAGAGTGGTCAGGACCACCGCGGCCAGGAGCAGCGGCAGGCGAACGCGGGGCGGGTTCATCGGGTTCCTCCCGAGAGGCGGGCTTGGCAGGCGGCACAGACCGGGACCTCGCGGGCCTTGCCGCCCGGCGGCGTGTACATCCAGTCCGTCACGGAGGTCCCGTGCGACGAGTCGAAGAAGCAGAGCGCGCGGCGGGCGGGCTTCGGCGTACCGGCGACCAGCGCCTGGGCGCAGGCGAGCCGCCAGCGCCCGTACTCGACCGTGTCCCGCACCGAACGCAGCTGCTCGTCGGTGGGCTCGGCGTCGACCACGCGGCCGGCGTCGGCGTACGCATCCATCGCCGCCTGCACGTCCGCTGAGGTGTCCACGCCGTCCAGACGCACGTCGGCGGCATCCAGTTCCTCGCCGAACCGCGTCACGTCCTCCCGCGCCAGCGCCTGCCGCTCTTCCAGGGTGTCCGCCTCGTCCGGCAGCACGTCGTACGACGGCCGGTAGAGCGCGGGTCCTTCGTCCTTGCCCGGCCGGCGCTTCCACCACCACAAGCCCAGACCACCGGCGACCGCGACGACGACCAGGACGAGCAACCAGATCGGGAAGCCGCCGTCGTCGGCCTTCGGCACGTCCAGCTGGTCGAGCACACCGTTCAGCGTGCCGACCGGGTCGGACCTGCTGTGCTTGCCCAGCTCGTCGGTGAGGATCTCCGCGATCGGGGTGTCGACGCCGACCGCGCTGCCCCAGACGATCGCTCCGCCGAACACGACCAGGTAGACGCCGTCCTCCCGTTGCAGGTCCACCACCTGGTCGACATAGGCCCGTGCAGCCTGCTCACGCGTACCGGTGGTCGCGAGCGAAGCCGCAGGGACCACGGCGATCCGGATGGACTGGTCCTGCGCCTCCACCCGCTCAGCGAGCCGCTGGGCCTCCTCGTCGGGGACCAGGGCTCGCTGCGTCGGGTCGACGTACACCGGACTGCTGTCCCAGCCCTGAACAACAGTGCTGGGACCGGTCAGAGGCGTGGTGAGCAGCAACAGGCCGGCCAGAAAACGCATGCGGGCCAGCATGCCTCAAATGAGGTCCTAGTAGATCGACAGCCCCGTCAGCCGCACCTTCCCACGGGCCTGAGTGATCCTCACTCGGACCTGATCCGTGGTCACCGGGCTGTCCAGCGCGAGGATCCGTTTGTAGCCGACGGCACCGAACGCGGCGACCTGCTTCCAGCCGCCCTGCTCCCGGACCTCGATCACGCCCACCTCGACCTGCTGACCGAAGCGGATGTCCTCGCCGAGCGACACTCGCTTCACCGTCGCCTTCTGCGGCAGCTCGACCGACACCGTGCCGTTGCCCTCGTCAATGACCCGTGCGCCCTGCGCCAGATCGCGTGGCATGTCAGCAGCGAGCTTGGCTCGCCACTCCGCCAGCCTGGTGACGTCCTGGTCGTCCAGCCGTCCCCGACGGTCCGGTGGGATGTTGAGCAGCAGCACGGAGTTCCGGCCGACCGACTTGTAGTAGATGTCGGTCAGCTGCTCCACCGAGCGCGGCGACTGCTCCGGGTGGTGGAACCAGCCCTCCCGGATCGACACGTCCGACTCGGCCGGCCACCAGGCCAGCTGGGTCGCACCAGCGTCCCGCCCGGCCAGCAGAGCCTTCCGGCTGCCCTGGTCGGCAGCGGCGTACCCGAGTGCGTAGTCGGGTGAGCCGTTCCGCTTGGTGATCGTCGGTACGACGCTGAACTCGTCCGGCCGGGCCAGACCGGACTCGTTGCCGACCCACCGCACGTCCGGCCCGCTGACGGCGATCGTCGCCTGTGGAGCGAGCTTGCGGATCAGCTCGTACCAGCTGGGGAAGTCGTAGGTCTCGACCTTGTCCGGTGGGATCCGGCCCTGCGCGCCGTCGAACCAGACCTCGTCGACCGGCCCGTACTCGGTCAGCAGCTCGTACAGCTGGTTCAGCATGTAGGCGCCGTAGTCCGACGCGGTCAGCGTGTACTGCGGCAAGTCCCGCCCGGCCCGGTCGTCGCCGGGGACCAGGGTCGGGATGGTGCGCGGGGTGTGCGCGCTGCCGTTGGCGTAGACACCGTCGAGGTACTGGTTCTCGTCGGCCGGGGACAGGTACAGGCCGACCTTGAGCCCGTACTTGCGCATCGACTTCACGAACGCCTCGACCACGTCGCCCTGACCGCCCTGCCACGAGCTGGACGCGACGCTGTGGTCGCTGTAGCGCGACGGGTAGAGGAGGAAGCCGTCGTGGTGCTTCACGGTGAGGATGGCGAGCTTGAAGCCCGAGTCCCGCAGGGTGCGCGCCCACTGGTCGGTGTCGAGCCCGGTCGGCTGGAACAGGTCGGGGTCCTCGTCGCCGTGTCCCCACTCCAGCCCGGTGAAGGTGTTCACCCCGAAGTGCAGGAACGCCGTCTGCTCCATCCGCTGCCACTCCACCTGCCGCGGCTCCGGCCGGATCGCCGACGCCTTTGCCACCAGGGAGGTCACGCACTCTCCCTCCGCCACCGGCATGGTCTGCGCGGGCTTCAGCTTGCCGACCACACACGGCAGCGCCTTCAGGGCGGCCGACGGCTCACCGAAGTAGCTGCTGACACCCACCCCGTACGCCGTACCGCGCGCACCGGTCAACCACCGCACCTCGTCCACCGGCCCGACCTCGACGCCTAGGCTCAACGCGGTGACTCCGGGCGCGGTCAGCACCCTGACCTTGCCCTCCTCGATCGCCAGCCCCAAGTAGTGGTACTTGACACCTTCCTTCACCGCCGCGGTCGGCAGGCTCACCTCGGCGCTCTTGCCCCCTACCTGCAGCGTGACCGACTGCTTGCCTGAGGCAACCAGCCGTACACCACCCAGCTCGATCAGCGACGTGCCCCGATCGAGCAGGTCAGGCGACACCACGGTCTCCGCCAGTACTCCGCCACCACCGAGCTCCCCACGCCAGCTGACTCCACCACCATCCAGCTTCAGCCGTGCGGGCGCGGTGATCTTCCCGCCGGCGACCATCAGCCCCGAGGCCTTCTCACCAAGCCCCGGCACGTACTGCCCCTGCTCGATCGTCCCCTCGAACCCGACGCTCACCTTCGCCGTCGACCCCACCGGCTTCGCCAGCCGCAGATCACCCGGGTTGAACGCGCCGCTGAACGTCGCCAGCCGCACCTGCCGGACCGACCCCACCAGCCCGCGCTGCAGCGCCGACGGGTGCACCTCGTTGCCCACGCCGATCTCCGCACCCGCATCGGGATGCCAGGTCGCCGTACCGGACGTGCTGACCGCGGCCGGCAGTTGCTGGCCGTCCAGGAACGCGTGCAGCGTCGCACCACCGCCGTCGACCTCGTAGGCCAGCGCCAGCACGTGCTGCTCGCCGGCGCTCGGTACCGGGACGGACTGGACGACGTCCTGCCACTCGCCGTTGACCTCAGAGCTGAAGCCGTACTGGAGGTTGCTGCCGCTGTAGCGGCCGAAGATCGCGCCACCGACAGCAGTCACCGTCGCCAGACTGCCTTGTGTAGCGGCAGGTGTGAACGCGGTCTCGACCAGGAACGACCGCTGCACCGCGCCACCGCTGATCGGCGTACTGGGCTGGAAGCGGACGCCGTCAGCTCCGCCCGCGAGCACCAGCCCGCGTGCCGGGTCCTGCGACTCCGCGCCGGTACGACGGGTGAGCGTGCCGCCCATCACCTCGCCGGTCGCCGCCGTGTAGGTGTTGCCGCTGGAGAACGAGCCACCGAACGACACGTCGAGGACATCAGGATCAGCTGCCACAGCGGGCACGGTACTCACCACTCCGATCAGCAGGCTCAAGGCCAGCAGGATGCGCACGCCAGTCACCTACTTCGCGTCGACAGTGATCTCGGCGGCGGTCCCGAACGGGTTGCCGCTCGCCTCGCTGAGCTGGACCAGCCGCACGTACCGAGCGGTCGTCGCCGCGACCGGCACCCACTTGGCGTCCGGGCTGTTGCCGAACGTCCCCTTCGAGGCCGGCTGACCCCAGCTGACGCCGTCGGTGCTCAGGTAGATCTCGTAGTCGGCGATCCGGCCGTTGGTCGCGTTCTGCCGGGTCAGGTAGGTGACCGCACAGACCGACTTGGCGCTGCCCAGGTCCAGCTGGATCTCGTGCGGCGGCTGCGGCTGCCGCGCCGACCACTCCGTGTGCCAGAACGTCGCCGGGTTCCCGTCGATCGCGTTGACGGCGCGGCCGTCCTCACCGGCGGTCTCCTCGCTGTCGACGTACTTCACCGCGACCGGACTGGTCGCCGCCGGCACACAGCTCAGCCGTACGCCGGCTGTCGTGCTCAGCCGATGCGTCACACCGCCCTGCTGGTACGACGTGGTCGCGCCGAGCGCCGCCGTACCGGCTGGTGCGTCAGCCGGTGGGGTCGCGGTGAACGTCGCCGTGAAACTGCTGCCCGCAGCGAGCTCCTGCGTGGTCCGGCTGGCCGGGGTGACGCTCCAGCCGGCCGGGACGGTCGGGCGGACGGTGACGTCGGTGGCGCGGTCCTTGGCGGTGACGGTGACCTTCAGCTGTGCGGTGGAGCCCGACACGACCGTCTGGCGATCCACCGAGGCAACGGCACGCAGTACGGGCTTGAGCGTCAGCGGAGTCGCCTGGTGACCGTCCGGGATCTGCTGGATCAGACCGCCCGAGCGATCGACCACGGCGACCATGCGGGTGATCGCGTTGACCAGTGTGACTTGACTGCCGGACCTGGCGAGCTGCCAGCGCTGCAGGCGGTTGGTGCTGTCGCAGGTCTGTGCGGTGATCGGCGTGCCCGGCTGCAGCGGGGTGTTGAGGTAGCGGACGCCGACCCGGGACTCGGCGCAGCGGCCGGTCGCGAGGCTGGTCAGCGTGTAGTAGCCGTCGGTGGTGGGCGTGACGTCCCAGGCTGATTCGGCGCTCTCCAGCTTCAGCTGGGCGCCTTCCGTAGCTGCAACACCGAGATAGTCGCGGCCTGTCGACAGTGAGTAGGTGCCGGCAGCAACCGGCGTACGGTCGACGTTGTCGAAGCCCGGAGCGCGGCCGACGGCGTCGGCGCGGGCAGTGAAGGCGGCGTACGTCGGGTCGGGCTTGACCGTGCTCCAGGTCGCCTGCGCGACCAGGCGCAGCGGCATCCGAACCTCGGCCTCGATCTCGTTCTCGGTGTTGCCGGACCCGTTGTCCGGCCAGAGCGAGATCTTGGCGCCGGTCACACCGTTGCTGCCGGCAAGCGTTTCGCCCTCGAAGCGCAGCGGGGTCCAGTTCGAGTCGTAGAGCTGCTGCGCGTTGGTCTTGAAGCCGCCGCGGACGTTGTAGAGCGCGTAGGCGGAGTTCATCACCTGGCGCCCCTCGGCGATCAGCTTGCTCGGCTTCACCCCGCCGCTGAGCCAGTGCTCGACGACGATGTCGCGGTCGAGCGGGACGGTCGCGGCGTCGGTGATGCCGTCGTTCCAGATCCGCAGGGTCTTGCCCTGGGCCTTCACGTGCGCGTTGACCCGGTTGATGAAGTCGACGAACGCGTCCTGCGGCACGGCGTCCGGCCCGAACTTGGCTCGCGCGTACTCGAGCAGCTGCGGGTACTTCGCGTAGTCCGAGCCGAGCATGTACTCGTCGGCGCCCATGTGCCAGTACGGCGTCCGGAAGGTCCGCAGGTTCTCGTCGATGATCGCGGTGAGGAAGTCGAACGCCTCGGGCTTGGTGATGTCGAGCCGGCTGACCTGCTTGGCGCCGGTGTTGTCGGTCAGCTGCAGGTCGGGCCGGTTGCGGATCCACGGCTCGATGTGCCCGGGCGAGTTGACCTCCGGCACGATCGTCACGTGGTACTTGTCCGCGAGCCGTTGCAGAGCGGCGATCTGGGGCTTGGTGTAGTACCCCCACTCGACGGACTCCGGGTGGACGTCGCTCTTCACCTTCAGCTCGACCCACAACTGGTTGAGCTTCAGGTACGCCGCGTCCTTCACCAAGCGCTCGAACCACGCGGTCGACACGTTGATCAGGCACGCACACACGCCGACACCACGTTCGGCGTACGCCGGTACGTCGACCACGCGCCCCGCCGGCACCTGCCCGTGCTTCAACAGTTGCAGCACCGTCCGCGTCCCGTAGAAGACGCCGGCGTCGGTCTTCGCGGTGATCGCGATTGTCTTCCCGACCGAGAGCTCGTACCCCTCGGCGCCGAGCTCACTGCGCTTGGCATCAACAGCCAGCACGATGTCGCCGGCCTTCGCCTTGCCCTGCACCACGTTCAGCCGACGGCCCACAACCTCGCGGGCATCCTCGACGAACGTCGCAGCCTCACCCCGAGCAGAGTTGGCCACCACCCGACTGTGTCGGCCGAGCTCGAACTGCCCGTCGGCCGCTTGCCAGCCGGCCAAGGCCGGCAACACCTGCGGCACCGCCTTGGGCTGGTCGCCGCGCGACCGCCGGGTGACGTCGCTGGACCTTCCCGCCGCGGCCGGCAGGAGTTCGCGGGCCTGGGCAGCAGCCGAGCCGGAGGCGAGGGTGGCTCCGGCGAAGCCAGGAGCTCCGGGGGCGACGGCCTCCCTCCCCCTCTCCGCGTTCGCAGTCCCGTCCTCCGCCTTGGCGGAGGACGGGACTGCGAACGCGATGGTGAGCGCCAAGACGGCTACTGCTAGTCGGCGGGCTCGGGTGGCGTGCTGCGGGCGGTGCAGCTTCATCGGTGGGGCTCCTCAGCGGCGGCGGGTGGTGTGGCGGGGGCTGATGGTTTCGGTGAGTTCTATGGAGCGGGCGGCTCGGGCGGAGGTCAGCTGGGCCACCCGGATGTAGAGGCAGTCGGTGACGACCAGCTGCGAGTGGCGGGCAGCCAAACCTCCGCTGCGGAAGGAGGTCTCCAGCACCGCAGTGGCCAGGACCTCGTCGGCGACCGCGGCCAGCGGGGAGCGGGGGTCGCTGGTGATGGCGATGACCTTGGCGCCTCGGTCTCTCGCCAGCTCTACCGGCTCCATCACCTCGGTGGTCGCACCGGAGTGGGAGATGGCAACCACGGCATCTGCAGCCGTCAGCAAAGCAGCCGAGGTGGCGGCACCATGCACTTCCGGCCAGGCCCGCACCTGTACGCCGATACGAAACAGCCGCATCTCCAGCTCCGCGGCGATCGTGGAGCTGCCACCCACGCCGTACACGTCGATCCGTCGTGCTCCCGCGAGCACGTGAGCGGAACGGTCGAGCGCCTCCAGGTCCAGCTGGTCGACCGTCTGCGTGATCGCCCGGATGTCGGCGTTGGCGACCACCGTGGCGACCCGTCCGACCGTGTCGTCGTCGTTGATCAGCGGCCCGAGGTCCGTACTCCACCCAGGCACCTCCGCCCGCCCCAGCTGAGCGGCCAACGCGATCCGCAACTGCTGATGGCTGGACAACCCCACAGCCTGCGCGAACCGCGTCACGCTCGCCTGCGACACCCCAGCCCGCTCGGCCAGCGCGGCGGTCGACAGCTCAGCGGCGACAGCCGGCTCGGCCAGGACGAACTCCGCGACGAGCCGCAGCGCACCGGTCAGCCGGGGCAGTGTCGCCCGCACCCGGTCGGCGATGTCCGGACCGGCGCCGACCGCGGAAGGATCCGACATGAAACAACCATTCATCGAAGGGTGGGTTCGATGAATGGTTGCGTCAGAGCCAAGCGGGTGTCAAGGGATCAGTCCGCCAAAGCCCCCACGATCTCGTCGGACTCCAGGTGCTCCACTTCCTGCAGTTGCGGGTTCCGCCGCAACTGCAGCACCAGCCCAAGCACGATCAACCCCAGTACGGCGGCGATCGGCGGCAGGAACTCCACGCCGACCAGGTTGATCACCACTCCGCCGATGATCGCCGAGAGGCCGGCGCCCAGGTAGATCGCCGACGCGTTCAGCGCCAGCAGCAGTCCGCCACCGGACGCCATCTCCAGCAGCAGGTTCTGGATCGGCGGGTTGAACGCCCAGGTGAACACGCTCCACACGAAGAGCGCGACCGCAGCCCCGCCGACGTTCACCGCGGTCAGCGACAGCGACCCGATCACCACCACGAACCCGACCATCGTCACCGTCAGAGTCCGCAGGCTCCCGAACCGGTCAGTCGCCCGCCCACCGAGCCAGTTCCCCAGTACGGCGCCCAGCCCGTAGACCAGCAGCAGCACCCCGACCACTCCGCCATGCAGGTGGGCGGTCTTGTCGAGCAGCGGCACCACGTAGATGTAGACGCTCATCGTCCCCAGCACACCGAGTACCGTCATCACCAGCACGGTCTGCACCCGCCGGTCCGCCACACCAGCGAACCGCTCGCGGAGGCTGACCGCAGGCGGCGCATCCACCCGCGGCAACGCCAGCCGTACGGCCACAGCGAACAACGCGGCAACCACCGCGATCAGCGCGAACACCCCGCGATACCCCAGCGGCTCGCCGAGCAGACTCCCCGCCGGTACGCCGAGCACCAGCGCGAATGTCAGCCCACCGAACACCACCGCGACCGCCCTACCGCGTTCACTCGGCGGCAGGAACCCAGTCGCGAACAGCGTGGCCGCCGGCGTGTACGCCGCGGCACCGAACGCCGCCACCACCCGCCCGACGATCAGCAGCGGGTACGTCGTCGCCACAGCCGCGATGACATTCCCCAGCGCGGCCAGGAGCAGCGCGGCGATCAGCAGCGTCCGCCGCTCCCACCGGCCGGTCAGCGTGGACAGCAGCGGCGCACCGACGGCGTACGAGAGCGCGAAGGCGGTCGCGAGCTGACCCGCGGCGGTCAGCGAGACGTGCAGCTCGGAACTGACCGACGGCAGCACCCCGGACACGACGTACGCGCTGGTCCCGACGGCGAAGGCCCCGCCGGCCAGCAGGTAGATGCGTGCGGACATCAGCAAACCCCTCCAAGTCGAATGATTCGATGTTGATCGTACTACGATATTCATCGAAGTTCGACAGGCGTCGTACTATGGACGCGTGAGCACCTCGAAGCAACTGCCGCAGCCGGACCGCGGCGAGATCCGCGTGGACGCCGTGCTGCAGGCGCTGGGCGAGCCGGTCCGGCTGACCATCGTCCGCGCGCTGGCCGGCGCCCCCGAAGGCATCGCCTGCGGAGAGCTGGAGCTGCCGGTGACCGCGTCGACCCGCGCTCACCACCTGCGCACGCTGCGCGAGTCCGGCGTCCTCACCACCCGCACCGAAGGCACCCGACGGATCAGCAAGCTGCGGCGCGACGACCTCGACGCGCTCTACCCCGGCCTGCTCGACGGCGTCCTGGCCGCGAAGCAGTAGTCCGCCAGAGCGTCAGGGCGTCACAGGAACGAACTTGGTGAAGCTGGTCCGCAGGTAGCCGCTGCCTGACGGGTTGGACACCGTGACGTGCCCGGCCGTGCCGGCGGCGAACGGGAAGCGGCCGAGCAGCATCCACTGCATGCCACCGCTGCGCTGATCGATGTCCTTGGAAGCCGTCCCAGTGGCGTGGGTGACGACGTAGTGGGCGGCCGCGGTGCTGTTGCTGTGGTTCGGCACCCACGCGTACACGTCGTACTGGCCGGCACTGGGCAGGTCCGGCCGCCAGTCCGCAGTCCGGCCGACACCGTTCGAGGCCCTGGTTGGCGAGGTGAGCCAGCCCGGGACGCTGGACGGCGCCCAGACCCCTGTCTCGGCGTAGGCAGTGGTGTCGTCGACACCCACGATCGCCATCGGCAGCGGCGTCACCGACACCGTGGCCGGCGCCGACTCGTTGCCCGACAGGTCGACGGCCCGTACCTGCAGGCTGTGCGCGACGTTGTTGGCCAGATCCGGCACCGGGATGCCCTGGGCCACCAGACCGGGGTTGCCGATGTTGCCGACCGGTTCGTCGGTGTTCACCAGCTGCCCGTCCGCGTAGATGTTGTAGCCGAGCAGGTCGACCTCGGGGTTCTGGGTCCAGTAGAGAACGGCCTGACCGTTGGCAGCCTCCCCCACCAGTCCGGCGGGTGTACTGGGCGCCTGCTGATCAGCAGGTACGTCGACAGCGACCGGCGCGGAGGCAGGCGACTCGTTGCCCGACCGGTCAACCGCACTGACCGACAGCTGATAGGTCTGCCCGGCCACGAGCTCGTGCAGCTCGTACGACCCACGCCGTACCGGGTTGGCGGTCTGCAGCCGCCCGTCCAGGTAGACGTTGTGGCCGACCACGTCCGTGCCGCTCACCGGAGTCCACTGCAGGTTCAGTACGGCGTCACCCGTGGCCGGCGTGGTCTGGACAGACTCCGTCACGTTGGCCGGAGTCGCCGGAGCCACCGCGTCCGGAGCAGGCACGGGAACGAACTTCACCGCATCCGCCCGCAGGTAACCCTCGTCTCCGACGTCCTTGCCGAGCTCCACCCAACCCGCAGCACCCGCGGCGAACTGGTAGTTGCCCAGCCGCACCCACCGGTCGACACCGACCGACTCGGGCGGATCCACCGGTGTGCTCAACCCGCTGCTGCTGTTGACCGTGTAGCGAGCCTCGGCGGCGTTGAGCGAATTGCCCGGCACCCACGCGTACACGTCGTACCGTCCGGCCGCGGGCAGCTGCGGTGTCCAGCGAGCCGTGCTGCTCGAGGTGGACGAGTAGCGAGTGTCACTACCGCTCCAGCCCTTCACCGTGGTCGTGCTCGCCCAGGTCCCGGTCTCGGTGTAGCCGGCGCCGCCGTTGTCGATCTGGACCGTCGGGACGAACTTCACCGCGTCAGCGCGCAGGGTGCCGACAGCTCCGGCGTTGTTGACGAGCTGGACCTTCTGCCCCAGGCCCGGCGTCATCGCGTAGGAGCCCAGGTCGATCCACTGCTGCCCGGCGGTCTGCTGGTTCACCACGACGTTGCTGGTGCCGCCGTTGTGCGTGACGGCGTACCGGGCCGCCGTACTGCCGGTGCGAATGAAGTCCGGGTTCCAGGCGTACACCTGGTAGGTCTGAGCGCTCGGCAGCGTCGGGGTCCAGCTGGCTGTCGCTCCGGTCGGCGCGGCGCGCCGGGTCAGCTTGTCCTGGTAGCCATAGGCGTCGTTGGCCGCCGACCAGGTACCGGTCTCGGCGTAGCCCGCGTCGCCGTTGTCCACCAGCACAGTGCCCGTCGCGACGTCGTCCGGCACGCTGATCGGCTTGTAGTAGCGGAAGTAGTCCCAGGTCGTCTCGCCCGGCAGGTTCGCCTCGGCCACCGGCTCGGTGAAGCCGAGCGTGGTGAGCCAGACGTTCTGCAGCGCGTGCGGACCGGGGTAGGCCAGCGTGCGGACCAGCAGACCGTCGACGTAGAACTTGATTGCCGATGGCAACCATTCGTAGCCGTAGGTGTGGTAGCCGTCGGCGGAGTCCGGCCCGGCGTACACGCCACCCGGGTTCCCGATGTGCTGCGGCACGGTCCAGTGCGTGTGGTGCTGGATGCTGCCCGGCGCGTGCGAGTCGATCTCGAACCCGTCGATCTCGTTGAACCGGTTGTTCGGCCCTTTGTACGCCGGGGTGTCCGGCACGTAGTCGGACAGCCCCATCTGCCAGAAGGCCGAGTGCCAGCCCTTCTCACCCCACAGCTGAGCGCGGGTCTCGTAGTACCCGTAGCCGAAGGTCTTCTTCGAGATGATGCCGCCGCAGGTGTAGTCCTTGCCGGCCAGGCTCTCCTTGCGCAGAGCGATGTGCATCGTGCCGGAACCGACGCTGACGTTCGCCGGCTTGTTCGCACAGATCGCCTTGGCGCCGTCGCGGCGGTACCAGTCGGCGTCGTTCAGGGCCGACCCGGCGAACTCGTCGGACCAGCTCAACTGGTAGCCGGCGGGCACGTGGTCGGGCCCCGGTGGCGGGTCGGCGGCGGCCGGCCCAGCGGTCACGGCAGTCACCAGACAGCCGGACACCAGGGCCAGAGCGGCCAGTAGACGGGCAGGACGACGAAGGCTCATCGGGATCTCCCAACGGTTCGGGCGGTGGCTCGACCCTAGAACGCGTTGGGATTGAAGTCCATAGTACGGATCATCGATCCGCAATATGCATCACCAGTTGGTGACCGAGCCGTCCCGCCGGTGCAGCTGCGGGATCGTCGTGGTCTCCGGAGCGGTCGCGCGGGACAGGTCGGCGGTGATCCCGAGCCCCGGCGCGTCCGAGGCCGTCAGGCGTCCCGGCTCGGCCACGATCGTCGAGGTGAAGGCGCCGAGCGGAGCCGTCGCCCGTTGGGCCTGCTCCTGCACGCTGACGTTCGGGAGCGCCGTGTTGAAATGCGTCGAGGCCGCCGTACAGAGCGCTCCGATCGAGTTGTGCAGCGCCAGCTGGACGTGGTGCGTCTCGCAGAGCGCCGCGATCTTGCGGCCCTCGGTGATCCCGGTGTGCCCGAGGTCGATCCGCGCGTGGTCGATCAGCTCCTCCTCGACCAGCTCACGGAACTCCCACTTCGTGCACAGCTGCTCCCCCGCCGCGATCGGTACGCCGGTCCGTCCGCGCAGTGACCGGTACGCCGACAGGTGCTCGCTGCGCAGCGGGTCCTCGACGAAGAACGGCCGGACCGGCTCCAGCTCCCGGCACAGCTGCACGGCCTCGGCCAGGTCCAGCCGGGTGTGCGCGTCGACCAGCAGCTCGATGTCGTCGCCCAGGCCGGCCCGCAGCTCCTGCATCAGCTCGACGGTCCACCGGACCGCGCGCCGGGCGTCGTACTCGGGCTCGTTCGGGTCCCACGCGGTCAGCCGCAGGTGCCGCCAGCCCTGCTCGGCCAGCTCGCTCGCGTGGTTGAGCACGTCGTCCATGCTGCCGCCGCGGACATGCGCGTACGCCGGTACGTAGTCCCGCGACCGGCCGCCCAGCAACGCGTGCACCGGTACGCCGAGCGACTGGCCCCGCAGGTCCCACAGCGCGATGTCGATACCGGCCAGCACGGACGCGTGATGCCGGTCGGACGGGAAGAACACCGAACGGAACCCGAGCTGCCAGATGTGCTCGATCCGGGTCGCGTCGACCCCGACCAGCAGCTGCCGGAGGTCCTCGACCAGCCCGGCAGCGGCACGCTCGCGGCCGCGCATGCCGACCTCGCCGATACCGGTCAGGCCGTCGTCGGTGCGGACCACCGCGGTCAGGAGCGGCCAGTCGTCCGCGGCGGGCAGGGACACCAGGTCGAGCTGCTCGATCTTCATCCCTTCACCCCATCACACCAGCCGCGAGCCGGTGGACCGGTCACCCCCACGTCGACCGCGAACAGGTGGCCACTGCCCGCAGGCGGATCGGTCAGGCCCAGCGAAGCCGTGGTGATCACCAGAGTGCTGCCCTGGAAGCAGACCGCTGTGGGCCGCGGTACGGGCAGCTCCACCGTTGCCAGGAGCTCGCCGGTCGGCGCGTACCGGCGGACCTGGCTCGCATCCCACACCGCCACCCACACACAGCCCTCGTCGTCCAGCGCCAGCCCGTCCGGATTGCCACCGTCCACCTGTACGACGGTGCGCCGTGCCCCCGACGACACGTCGATCGCTTCGAGCCGCCGGTGCGGCAGCGTGTCGACGAAGAACATCGTCCGGCCGTCCGGTGTGAAGTCGATACCGTTGGCCACCGTCAGCCCGGCCAGCACCCGTCGTACGGACCCGTCAGGGTCCAGCCGGAACAGCCCGGCACGAGGTGCTCGCGGAATGGCCTGTGAGCCGGCCCAGAAGCTCCCGTCCGGATGGCAGGCGCCGTCGTTCATCTGGTCCTGCCCGCTGGTCAGCCCGGTCACCAGCCGCGTCACCGTGCCGTCCTCCGCCAGCCGGGCGAACCCGTCCTTCACCGCGAGCGCCCAGCCCGTTCCTGGCTCAGCACACGGCACAGCGACGCCGACCGGGCCACCGATGTCGTAGGCACGGGTAGCGGTCAGCACCCCTCCGTCCAGCCGACCGCAGTGCACCCGTCCCGCCTGGATGTCCACCCAGACCAGCTCACCGGTCCGCAGGTCCAGCCGGGGCGATTCGCCTTGTACGTAAGAGGTTGTGGAGATCTGGTCAGCTCTTGACCGCACCCGCGATCCCCTCGACGAACGTCTTCTGCAGGAACAGGAACACCACCACGATCGGGATCACACTGATGCAGGCCGCGGCCGCCAGTCCGGTCCAGTCCGTGGTGTCCTGCCCGTAGAACCCGTACATGCCGACGCCGAGCGTGCGCAGGTCCGGATTGCCGAGCGTGAAGACCAGCGGGATGAAGAACGCGTTCCAGGCCCCGATGAAGTTCATCAGCGCGACCGTGCCGAGCACCGGTTTGGCCAGCGGCAGCATCACCCGCCAGTACGTCCGCAGGTAGCCGGCGCCGTCCATCCGCGCCGCCTCCTCCAGCTCCTTGGGGATGCCACTGAAGAAGCCCATGAACAGCAGCACCGGTACGACGAGTGCCGGACCGGCCTGTGCGAGCGCCGCCCCCAGCAGCCCGTTGCCCAGGCCGAGCCCGTTCACCACCACGAAGGTCGGGATGATCGTGTAGCCGTGCGGGATGAACATCGTCGCGATCAGGATGCCGACCAGCACCTTGCGCCCCGGCAGCCCGGGCCGCGACAACGCGTACCCCGCGGCCGAGGCGACCAGCAGGACCAGGACGACGACGGCGATCGAGAATGTGATCGTGTTCGCCGTGTACGTGCTGAACTTCGCCGTCGTCCAGGCCCGCGTGAAGTTGTCCAGCGTCGCGTCGTCGGGCAGCAGCGACAGCCCGCCGATCAGCATCTCGCGCGGCGTCTTGAAGGCCGCGGAGATCATCCAGACGAACGGGTAGACCCAGATCAGGCACAACGGGATCAGCAGCAGGTGCCAGACGTTGCGCCGGACCAGCCTGTTCATGCCTTGCCCCCGCTCGGCCGGCGCCCCAGGAAAGGTGCCTGGAGCAACGTAATGACCAGGGTCAGCAGGCCGAACACCACACCGGCCGCCGACGCGAACCCGTACCGCGGAGCCTGCAGCGACGGATCGAACGCGTACCGGTAGATGTAGGTCGGTACGACGTCCGTCGCGTAGTCCGGTCCGCCCTCGGTCACCGCGCGGACCAGGTCGAACGTGTTCAGGCTGCGCTGGAAGACGAGCAGCAGGATCACGATCGCGATCGGCGTGACCACCGGCAGCGTGACGAACCGCAGCGACCGCCAGAAGCCGGCGCCGTCGATCGCGGCCGCCTCCTGCAGGTCCTTCGGGACGGTCTGCAACGCGGCCAGCCAGTAGATCAGCGTGATCCCGAATCCCTTCCACACATCGATCGACAGCAGCGTCGGCAGCGCGGTCGACGTACTGCCGAGGAAGTTCACCGGTTGGTCGACCAGGCCGGTGTCGAGCAGGATCCGGTTCACCAGACCGCCGGCCGGGTCGAGCAGGATCGCGATCACGATGCCGATCACCGCGGTGGTCGCGACCACCGGCAGGAACAGCACCAGCCGGTACAGGTTGCGGAACCGCAGCCAGCTGCTGTTCAGCAGGATCGCCAGCACCAGGGCGAGTGGCATCTCGACGAAGATCGCGGCCAGCGAGAACGCGAAGGAGTGCCAGAACGCCCGCCAGAAGGCTTCCGACTGCAGCACCTCACGGAAGTTCGCCAGCCCGACCCACTCGGTCGGCGAACCGACGCCGTCCCAGTCGAAGAACGAGTACCACCAGCTGGCGATCATCGGCCAGATCGTGAACCCACCGAACAGCAGCACCAGCGGGATCAGGAACACGTAGCTCCACAGATGCCGGCGGAACCGGCCCGGCCGTCGTACCGGGCGCGGATGGTCCGGTGCCCGCACCGCCCGGCGCTCGACCGTCGTGGTCATCGGTCAGCCTCCCGGGGTGAAGTCCTTCAGCGGGTCCCAGCCCGCGAAGGTCAGGTCCTTGGCCGAGCCGGTCTTGCCCTTGGCCTTCAGGTCGGCCGTGGTCTGGTCCAGGAAGGTCTGCAGCTGCTGATCCAGCTTGGCGGCCGCCGGCGCGAACGGCTGGTTCTTGATGATCGAGCTGAACGCCGCGTCGGTGGACTTCAGGTCGGGCTTGGCCGCCAGGGCGTCGGTGATCGCCTTGCCGCCGGCACTGGCCAACCCCGGGTTCGGCGCGCGGCGCATGGTCTCCTGGGCGACCTTCAGGATCGCGGCCTGGTCCGGGTTCTTCTCCGCGTCGGCCTTCCAGGCACCCTCGAGCGCGGTCAGCGTCCCGAACTTCTGGTAGTACGCGCTGTGGAAGGCGTCCGACGAGAGGAAGTCCAGGACCTTCCAGCTCTCCGCCTTGTGCTTGGACTGCGCCGACATCGACCACAGCGGGCTGAACGACTTGCTCAGCGGCAGGTACGCGCCACGGCCGGCGTCCGGCACCGGAAGACCGGTGATGCCCATCTTGATCTCGGGTGCGAGCTTGCGAACCTCGGCGACATGCCACGGCGGCGTCGGGTACATCGCCAGCCGGCCGGCCGCGAACTCCTTGAACGCGCGGCTGCCGTCCCAGCTCTCCCAGCCCGGCATCATCACCTTCGCGGCCTGCATCCGCCGGTGCAGCTCGACGGCCTCGACCAGGCCCGGGCTCGCCGTGGCGGGCTTACCGGTGCGCAGGTCGATGCCGCTGGCCGGTACGGAGTACGGGACGGCGGTGTCGGCGAGCATCTCGACGGCGACCGCCTTGGCCGCGGTCGGTGCGTAGCCGAAGCTCTTGCCCTGGCCGTCCGCGGTGATCTTGGTGGCCATCCGCTCGAGCTCGGACCAGGTCTTCGGCGGAGCGGTGAAGCCGGACTTCTTCAGCAGGTCCTCGTTGTAGAGGAACACCCGCAGCGTCGACCACGGACCCCAGACCAGCGGCAGACTCATCAGCTTGCCGTCGCGGTGCAGCCCGGACGTGGCCGGGTCCATGCTGCCCTTCGGGAAGCGGGCCAGGAAGTCAGGCGTGACGAACTCGTCGAGCGGCGCTACCCACCCGCGGGCGGCCATCCGGTCCATGCCGTCGTCCTGGGCCCGGAACAGGTCCGGCGCGTTGCCCTGCTGGAACATCAGCTCGACCGCGTTCAGCTGCTGGTCGGACGGGTTCTCCAGCACCTTGACGGCGATCCCGGGGTTGGCCTTCTCGAACGCGTCGAACTGCTGCCGGTAGAACTCACTGGCGCCCGGCGGGTCCGGAACCAGCGCAACGGTGACGGTGACCTGGCCGGCGCTGCCCTCCGGGTCCGGACTGCCGCCGACGAGGTTGCAGCCCGACAGGGCGAGCGCCACCGCGCAAGTCAGCACGGTGAGAGCTGGGCGGATCTTCATGATCGGCTCCGTTGGTCGAGGCGCCGGATCGGCGCGGAGATCTGGTGATCGGCTGGGCCGTGGTGCCCCAGCTGCGAGTTGATGGCGTCGGCGGTCTCCACCACGAGCCGGGACAGCTCCTGCTCCCGGGTGGCGAGGTCGACGACGCTGGACGGGCCGGACAGCGACAGTGCGGCGACCACTCGGCCGGAGCGGTCACGCAGGGGTGCTGCCAGGCAGGACCGGCTGAGCGACAGCTCCTCGGTCTCGGTCGAGTAGCCCTGCCAGGCGACCTGGCCGAGCACGGTGTCGAGTACGGCGTGGTCGGTGATGGTGCGGGGCGTGTAGCGCTCCAGCTCCCCGAGCAGCTCCCGGCGTCCGTCGACGTCGAGCAGCAGGCACTTGCCGAGCGCGGTGGCGTGCAGCGGGTTGCGCCGGCCGGTGAGTGCGAACGCCCTCGGCGCGAGCCGCCCCTCGAAGTTGCACAGGTAGAAGGCCTCACGCCCCCGTCGTACGGCGACGTTGGCGCCCAGTCCGGTCGCCGCGGCGAGCGACTGGGCCGGCTGCCGGGCGGCGTGGTGCACGGGATGACCGTTCACCGCCACGCCGGCCAAGGTGATCAGGTCGGCGCCGAGCCGGTACTGGCCGTCGGCGTCGCGTTCGACGAACGCGGCCTGCTCCAGGGTGCTGAGCAGTCGCGAGGCGGTGGACTGGCGCAGGCCGGTGAGGTGCGCGACCTCCGTGACCCGCAGAGTGCCGGCACTGCTGCCGCCGAACGCCCGCAGGACGGCCACGGCGCGCTCGACGCTCTGGTTCGTCCCGGCTTCGGTGACCACTGTGCACTCCTGAGGTTTCACTCCTGAATGATGGACGTTGTCATCCACTATGTGGCAGCCTTACGCACATGATGGATCTCGTCAAGCGCCTGCCGGATGCCGAATGCTGAACAGTGAGGAGCCCGTCGTGCCGCCCACCGTCCGAGGCCTGGTGCCGATCCTGGCCACGCCCTTCCTGCCCGACGGCAGCCTCGATCTGCCGAGCCTGCGCCGGCTGACCGAGTTCCAGCTCGCCTCCGGAGTCGACGGCGTCGCCGTGCTCGGGATGGCCAGCGAGGCCTTCGCCCTGACCGCCGAGGAACGCCGGACCATCACCCGGGAGGTCGCCGCTGTGGTCGGCGGAGCGGTCCCGCTGGTCGTCGGGGTCGCGGCGACCTCGACGGTGACCGCCGTCGAGCAGGCCGAGGCCGCTGCGGTCGGCGGAGCGAACGCCGTCATGGTGCTGCCGCCGTTCATGGTCGTGCCGAGTCCGGCGCAGCTGCCCGAGTTCTACGCGACTGTGGCCGCGGTCGGCGTCGAGCTGATGGTGCAGGACGCTCCGGGCGCGACCGGTGTGGCCATGTCCCCGCAGCTGATCGCCGAGCTCGGCCGGCTGGCCGGAGTGACGTCGGTGAAGGTCGAAGCGCCTCCGACCGCTCCGAAGGTGGCGGCAGTGGTGGACCGGATCGACGAGCCGGGCTTCGTCGTACTGGGTGGGCAGAACGCGCAGTTCCTGCTCGACGAGTTGGCGGCCGGTGCTGTCGGCTCGATGCCTGCCTGTGAGATCCCCGATCTGCTGGCACCGGTCTTCACGGCCTGGCTGACCGGCCGGTACGACGAAGCGCGGGCGCTGTTCGAGCCGCTGCTGCCGTTGCTGGTGTTCGGCCTGCAGTCCGGGATCGCCTGGGCCGTCCACAAGGAGGTGCTGGTCCGTCGCGGGCTGATCGACCACACCGCTGTGCGCGTTCCGGCCCGTGACCTGGACGACCGGACCCGGGCCGGTCTCACTGCGATACTCGACCGGCTGGACCTGCCTGCCGTGACCACCTCGACCGCTCCGCTGACTGGGATCCGCTGATGCAGAAGATCACCGATGTAGAGGTCTTCCCGCTCGTACTGGCCGGGCCGGACGCTCCCCCGCGGCACTACAGCACCAAGCCGCCGTGGCCAAGTGTCTACGCGTCGTCCCGCGAGGCCCTGCTGGTGAAGCTGACCGCCGACGACGGTTCGGTCGGCTGGGGCGAAGCGCTGGCCCCGGTAGCCCCGGAGGTCCCGGCCAAGATCATTGAGCTCCTGCTGACGCCCGCGCTGCTCGGTGCCGACCCGACCCGGGTCAGGCCGCTGGTGACCTCGCTGCGCGCGCTGATGCGGGAGCGAGGGCACCTGGGCGGGCATCAGGGCGATGCGGTCGCCGCGATCGACGTGGCTCTGTGGGACCTGGCCGGGCGGATCGCCGGCGTACCGGTGCATCAGCTGCTCGGTGGTGCGCAGCGGGACGTCGTACCGACGTACGTGTCGGGGCTGCAAGGAGCGACGGACAGCGAGCGGGTCGCGCACGCGCAGGACTGGGTGGCGCAAGGTGTGCGGCAGGTGAAGATCGGACTGGGCCACGGGGTCCGCGAGGACCTGGCGACCGTCGAGGCTCTGCGCGCTGTCCATGACGACCTGCAGATCGCCGTCGACCTCCACGGCGTGTACGACGTGGCGCAGTCGGTCCGGCTCGGCCGTGGGCTCGACGAGCTCGGCGGCTGGTTCCTGGAGGCGCCGGTCGGGTTCGAGGACGTGGCCGGACATGCGGAGATCGCTCGGCGGATCGACACCCCGGTCGCGATCGGCGAGAGCATGCGGCACCGGCAGGAGTTCCGGCCGTGGCTGGAGGGCAAGGCCGCCTCCATCCTGCAGCCCGACGTGGGCCGGACCGGGATCACCGAGCTGGTCGATCTGGCGGCCGTTGCCGACACGTGGTTCACGCCGCTGGCACCGCATCACTCGTCAGGGCTCGGGGTGGTGATGGCCGCGAGCATCCACGCGTCGGCGGTGGTCGGCAACCTGCTCGCGTACGAGTTCCACCCGACGCTGTTCGGCCCGGTGAACGACGTCCTGGTGACACCGATCGGGGCCGGCCCGCGCGGGTTCGCCGTACCGGCCGGGCCGGGGCTGGGGATCGAGGTCGACGAGGACGCCGTCCGCGCGGCGAGCGTCCGATGACCCGCCGCGCCCTGGTGATCGGCGCCACCACACCGATCGGTGCGGCGATCGTGGCGGCGCTGGTGGCGGACGGTTGCCGGGTCGCGGGAGCCTCGCTGGAGGACCAACCCGTCAAGGAACTCGAGCTGCACATTGCGGCTGACTGCTCCCGTCCGGCGGTAGCGGCCGCCGTGGTCGACCAGGTGGCGGAGGAGTTCGGCGGTCTGGACGTGCTGGTCACCGCGGCCGGGCAGATGCCTTTGGTACCGGCGCACCGGACCAGCGACGAGCAGTGGACCGGTGCACTGGTCAACACACTGGACACCGTCTTCTTCCCGGTCCGCGCCGCACTGCCCTACCTGGTGGACAGTACGGCGGGCGCGATCGTCGCCGTCTCGTCGGTGAACACGCTGGTCGGTGCACCCTGGGCCGCGGCGTACACAGCAGCGAAGGGCGGCGTCGACGCACTCGTCCGGCAGCTCGCCGTCGAGTACGGCGGCCGCGGCGTCCGGGTGAACGCGGTGGCGCCGGGCATGGTCGGTGGTGCCGCACTGCCCGACGCTGCGGCGGGGTATCCGATCGGCCGGACCATCGAGGCCCGGGAGGTCGCCGACGCCGTGGCCTTCCTGGCCGGGCCGAAGGCGTCAGGCATCACCGGGGTCGTCCTGCCCGTCGACGGCGGGTTGTCCGTGCTCTCGCCTGCGGTGGTCGGACGAGCGGACCTTCAGGCCCGGCTGCGGGAGGACTGATGCCCGAGGTGGAGCTGACCGGCCGCGCTGCCCCGCTGTACCGGTGGCTCGACTGGCCGCTCCGGCTGGCTCTGGTCACGGTGCTGTGGTGTCTGGGTGTCGCCGCGGGTCTCGTGCTGACCGGAGTCGCTCCTGCGACCATTGCCGCTCACCGCGTCCTCACCAGCTACAGAGAAGACGTCGAGCCCCGTCCCTGGACAGTCTTCTGGTCCGGCTGGCGCTCGTGGCTGGGCCGAGGACAACTGGCACTCGGACTCCCACTGGCCACTGTGTGGGTGCTGGCCTTCTACCTGGTCGCCGTGCGGCAGACCGTCTGGGCGGTGCCGCTCTCAGTCATCCTGGTCGGGTACCTGGTCACACTCTGGCTCCTTCCGCCGGTCCTGCTCAACGCGGGTTCCCGGCGGACGACGGAGTCCTGGCTGCTCACGGTCCACCTGACGTGGCGCCGGCCGGCTCTGCCGCTGGCCGTCTTCGCCGCGCTGGTCGTGGCAGCGGTCGGTGCGTGGTACGTCGTACCAGCTGCTCTGGTGTTCGGGCCGGCGACGGCGGCCTTGGCCGCCGTACTGGTCAGCTCACGGCGGCTGACGCGTGATAGCCCAGACCCGACGAGATCTGGTCCGCCTGCTCGATGACCTGCATCGCCAGCGACTCCTCGCGGGTCGGCAGGTCCATCGCCGACAGCGGGCCGGAGACCGACAGCGCCGCCACGATGGCGCCGGTCCGGTCCCGGATCGGCGCGGCCAGGCACGCACGGCCGAAGGCGAGCTCCTCCAACTCCAGCGCGTACCCGCGTTCGCGCACCTGGCGCAGGATCTTCTCCAACTCGTCCGGCTCGGTCACGGTGTGCGGGGTGTAGCGCGCCAGAGTGCCGCCGAGCAGTTCCTCCCACTCAGGCCTCGGCAGCTCACTGATCAGCGCCTTGCCCATCGCGGTCGAGTGCAGCGGACCGGTCCGGCCGACCAGCGTGGAGGACCGTCCGGCAGCGCGTCCTTCGAAGTGGCACAGGTAGAACAGCTCGGCACCACGCCGTTCGGCGACGTTGGCGCCCAGACCGAGATCCGCGGCCAGGTTCTGCGCGACCTGACGGGACTGCTGGTGCACGGGCATCTCGTTCAGCCCGATGCCGGCCAGGGTGATCACTTTCGGGCCGATCCCGTACAGCCCACTGCGCTGGTCGTAGGCCAGGAAGCCCAGCGCCACCAGGGCACCGACCAGCCGGGACACCGTGGACTGACCCAGCCCGGTCGCCTCGACCAGCTCCGACACCCGTCGCTGCGGGTGCGCCTCGGTGAACTCGGACAACAGCGACAGCGCCCGCTCGACACTTTGCGTTCCCGGCCCGGCCTCACGGCCGATCGCACGTGCCACAGGGGTCACCTCTCAGACTGCTGGGGTTTGGTTCTCTCATCCGCATCGTAGATGGCACAGGTCTCGCATTCCATCTCCCCGCCGCCGGGCCAGGGGCCGGACCTGTGGCCTGACCTGTGCACAGCTGCCGCTGGACCTGTGCGCGGCTGTGACAGACGACTGGCAGACTGTGGCGGTGGTGGTCCTGCGCGAGCGATGGAACGAGCCGATCCCCGGCTCCGAGGCGTTGGCCGACGAGCTGATCGCCAGGTACGTCGGACGCAATCGCCGCGCCTACCGCGACCACTACCTCGACGTGGTGCTGTCGTCTTTGGACTCCCTGCTGCAGCTGAGCACCGATCCCACCTCCGTCCGGCTGGCGGCCTGGTTCCACCGGGCGGTGCACGAGCCCGGCGGCGATCCCGGTGAGGACGCCGAAGCATCAGCCCGGTTGGCCGAGCAGCTGCTCCCGCAGTACGGCGTGGCTCCGATCCGGATCGCCGAGGTGGCCCGGCTGGTCCGCCTGACCGGTGAGCTGGCCACTCCCCCGACCGACTCGTACGCACCACCCCGCCGCGACGCGAACGGCGATGTCCTGCTCGACGCCGTGAACTCCGTCCTGGCCACCGACCCGAGCTGGTACGCCGCCCACGCCGCCGAGGTACGCCGGGACGCAGGCGAGCGCACGATCGCCATGGCCCGCCGGTACGACGAAGTACGCGCCCTGCTCGACGGCCACCTGTACCGGACCCAGCTGGCTCGGCAGCGCATGGGCGCGATCGCCCGGGTCAACCTGGAGACCGAGCTGGTCGGCCTCGACAGCGAACTCCCCGCGCCCTGGCGTGGCTGGCAGCAGGCCGCGCTGGCAGCCGCTGCCACTTTCGGCGCGATCGCAGCCGTCGTGGTGGCCATCGCCGCGGCCGGCGCTCCCTGGCAGGTCCCGGTGGTGGACGTCGAGTCCGGCTGGCCTCCGATCGGGCTGGCGGTGTTCTCCTTCTTCTCCGCCCCGCTCCTCTTCCGCAGCGCGCGCAGCAATACCCAGCGCGCCAAGCTCATCTCCGGCACAGTGATTGCCGTCGCCACGACCGGACTGCTCGTCGCGTGGGCACAGGTCCCGACCACCAACCCCGCCGTGGGTGTTGGCCTCCGCGTCCCCCTGCTGATCTCCGCACTGATCCTGCTGCTCGTGGCCGGCGCCGCGTCGATGGTCGCGTCCCTCCTGCGGACCAGAGCCGCCCGCTACACCCCGACCCGGAACGTCGGCCAGCAGCTGGCCTGGCTGGCTGTGCCCGGGGTGATAGCTCTCACCCTGCTGCTGATCGTGCAGCCGCTCTCCAGGAACTACGTGCTCGACTCCAACGAGCGCGTCGAAGGCTCAGCGCCCCCAGCAGGCACTGCACCGCGCTCAGTGCTCGACGGCCACGTCGCGTGGGTCAGCCGGGCACTAACCGGCGCAGGAGCCGAGGAGGCCGTCAGTACGCCGTACGGGATCGCTGTGCCGCGGCAGACCGGGTCGGTGGAGATGCTGGACGCCGCGACGGGTGAGCTGCGCTGGCGGTACAGCCGGTCGGACTCGGACGAGAAGCCGAACATCGCGGCGACCGGCGACGGGCGCTACGTGCTGGCCGAGTTCACCGACATCGGCTACCTGCTGCTCGACGCCGAGACCGGTCGTCGCCAGGCGGCCTGGCCGGGTCGGACCAGGGACCACGCCATCCTCCAGGCCGACCCCCTGCTCACCCGGCAGGAAGTCGGCCGAGGCTCGGACACGCTCCGCGGCGTGGACCCGGACGGAAACGAGCGCTGGTCGTACGAGCCCGGCCGCTGTACGTCGGTCGAGGCGGCGGCCACGGCCGACACCGTGGTCGCGTTCCTCGGGCACAGCTGCGACGACAAGCCGGACGACATCGTCGGGCTGGACCTGAAGACCGGCAAGGAGCTGTGGAGCAAGTCGCCGAGCAACCTGTTCCGCCGGTCGGTCGTGGTCGCCGGACTGGTGATCGTGGCCGAGCAGGGCGAGGAGGCGAACGCGCCGGGCGCACTGGTCGCTGTGGAGCCGCGGACCGGTGAGATCAAGTGGCGCTGGCCGGTACCGCGCGACTGGTCCTGCCGGACGTTCCTCAGCCCCGCCGGCAAGCAGCTGGTCGTCGTGGACTGCCCGGGCCCTGACACACGGCAGAACAACAAGACCGTCGTCACCGCGATCGATGCCGCCAGCGGCCGGACCACCTGGCAGACCACGGCACCCGTCAACCCGCGGGCGCGGGTGGCCGTCACCGAGGACGCCCGGGTGGTCTCCCTGGCGCGCGGCTTCGACGGCTGCTACGCCAACAGCATCACGCGCACCGGCTTGCGCCGGACGCGTCTGCCCGAGGGCATCTCCTGCAGCCGGGACATTCGGGCCGTGGGCAACCTGCTGCTGACCTCGGGCAACAGCAGCATCATCGCCCTGCGCTGACGCAGCCGGACCGCCGCTGGACGGCTGACGCAGCCGGAACTCCGCAGATGCGCTAACGCAGCTGGGACTCCGCGGACGCGAGCAGCTCGACCACCCGGGTGCCGAAGGCCACATCGATCTGGTGCGACTCACCGGACTCCGCCGCAGCGACCAGCTCCGACGCGGCGATCGCGAACGCGTCCACCGAGGAGGTCTCCGTCGGCGGCAGCAGCGCCGTACCGGTCTCGCCCCAGATGCCGGTCTCGAAGTTGCTGCCGGCCGGCGGCGCGGACAGCGACAGGCTCGCCGTACTGGTCGCGCCGGACTCGTGGGTCAGCACCAGGTGGACCAGGTCGCCCTCGCCTCCGGCAGCCTGCAGCGACTCGATCGGGCCGAGCATGGCGCTCAGGTTGGACAGGGCGTGCGGTCCGACGTCCCAGAGGGCTCCGCGCTGCTCGCGACGCCACTTGGACTCGCTGTACGGGTTGCCGGGCGCGTCCAGCGACGCCAGCATCCGGGCCCAGCCGCCCTTCCAGCCGCCGCGCTCGCGCACCTCGGCGAAGAACGACCGCAGCTCGGGCTGGAACCGGCCAGTGAAGAAGACCACCGACGCGATGCCTTCGTCGGCCACCTCGTCGGCCAGCGCCCGGGCGTCGTCCAGCGAGTCCGCGACCGGCTTGTCCAGCAGCAGGTGCTTGCCGACCGCCGCCGCCTCCAGCGCCATCGTGGCCTGGACCCGCGGCGGAACGGCGAAGGCGACCGCATCGACGACCTCGAGTAACTCAGCGTAGTCGTCGTATCCAGTGGTCTCGAGCTCTGCAGCCAACGCGTTCGCCCGGCCTGAGTCGCGTCCCCAGACGCCCACCAGCTCGACCCCGTCGGTGGCCCGCAGACCGGGTCCGTGCGTCCGCCGGGCCCACGGACCGGTACCGACCAGGCCGAACCGCATGCTGTTCTCCCTTTCCGAGACCCGCCCGGATCGGGCAGCGGTCTGGTGACGAGCCGATATCGCTTTGGCCACGACCCTAACCGTGGACCCCGGATCGGTCGGTCCGGGGTACTCCGGAGTGTCAGACTCCATAACCATGGACCTGCGCGACCAGTGGAATCGCCTGCTGCCGCACGCGCAGCCGCTGGGCGAGGACCTGCTGGCTCGTTACGCAGAGTCGCATCGTCACTATCACGACCAGCGGCACCTGTCCGAGATGCTCACCACCATCGACGAGCTGGCCGCGGTGGCCGACGACGCCGACACGGTCCGGCTGGCCGCCTGGTTCCACGACGCGATCTACGACCCGCAGGCCGAGCCCGGCGAGAACGAAGAGGTCTCGGCGCAGCTGGCCGAGCTCGAGCTGGCGGCGTACGGCGTGGACGCGGACAAGGTCGCCGAGATCGGCCGGCTGATCCGGCTGACCGCCCGGCACGACTGCGAGCCCGACGACGCCAACGGCGCGGTGCTCTGCGACGCCGACCTGCGGATCCTCAGCCTGGACGCCGAGCGGTACGACGAGTACGCGGTCGGCATCCGGGCCGAGTACGAGCACATCCCCGACCGGGACTTCGCCCGCGGGCGGATGACCTTCCTGCAGAACCTGGCCGAGACCCCGCTCTACGCGACCAGCCACGGCCGCGAGCACTGGGAGAAGGCCGCCCACGCGAACCTCGACCGCGAGCTGACCCGCTGGGCCCCGAAGGCGGCCCGGCCGATCTCCGGCCTGATCCCGATGATCTACCTGGGCGCCGCGCTCGGGGTGGTGATCGCCGCCTCGGTCCTGCTCGGCCGTGGTCTCGGCGCCGCCGCCCGCTGGCCGGCCGCCCCGGACGAGTCCACCGGCTTCCCGGTCTGGGCCCCGATCGCCGGTACGGCGGTCGCGGCCGGACTGACCTGCGCCTGGTTCCGGCGCGCCCAGCCGAAGCTGATCACCATCCCGGCGATCGCCTTCTGCGCGGTCGGCGTGATCGCCATCGGGGTCTGCTGGTGGCGCTGGCCGGCCACCTCACCCGGCGCCGCCATGAGCGAGCGCTGGCCGTACCTCATGCTCGGCTCGGTCGCCCTGCTGATCGCCGGAGCCCTGCTGGCCCTGGCCCGGCGCCTGCGCCTGGCTCCGCCGTACGCCGTGGCTCCGCCGCGAGCACTGGGCCTCGGCGTGACCGTCGTCTGCGCCGGTGTGCTCGCCTGGATCATGGTGTCCGCCGGTGAGCCGTTCGTGCAGGCCCGGCTGGAGACGGCGAACACGGTGAGCACCACCGCGACCATGCCGGCCGGCGTGCTGCCGGTGCAGCTGGACGGTGAGCTCGCCTGGAGCCGGGAGGTCCCGGCCACCGGTGCGATCGCCGGGACCGTCGGTGGGGTCGCCGAGCTGCGTCCTGACGGCGTGGTGATGTCCGACGCGACCACTGGGCAGATCCGCTGGCGCTACTCCCGGGCCGACGTCGTCGACGCCGCCTCGAACGGCTCCCGCGGGCTCCTGGTCTCCAGCGACGGCCGGACGATCGCCGCCCACCTCCCCCACGGCAGCAATCGCGCACCGAGCGGGATCGACCTGCCGACGTACGCCGTACTGGACGCCGACACCGGCGACGTCCTCACCGAGGTCCACACCGACGGCACCGCGCTGGCCGTCGACAGGAACCAGCTGCTCGTCGCCGAGGGCAAGTACGTCGTGGCGCACGGCGTGAGCAACCCGACCCACTGGCGGACCCGGCTGCAGTGCGCGGTGACGCAAGGCGTGCTGCTGGCCGACCAGGCCGTCGTGGTCGACGCCTGCGGCGGCAACGGCGCGGAGGTCCGCGGCCTCGACCTGACCAACGGCGAGCTGAAGTGGGACGTCGACCTGGGCATCCAGTTCGAGCTGAGCGCGGAGCTGGATCCCTCCACCTGGATCGGCGACCTGGTCGCCGTACCGGACACCCGCGAGGTCTCCGGCCTGGTCTGGACCAGCGACGCCGGCGGCACGCTGCACCAGTGGTCGGTCGACGTCGGCGAGGGCCGGATGCTGTGGACCACGCCAGTGCCCGGTACGCCGAGGCCACGGCTCGGTACGGCGTCCTGCGACGCGCAGCTCGCCGCTACCCACACGACAATCGTCCTGGTGACCTGCAGGAACAGCACCGAGCCCGGTGAGCCGCAGACGTACGATGTGTCAGCAGCGAGCCCTGCGGACGGTACGCCGCAGTGGCACCACCTGCTGGAGATCCCGCCGAAGCTGCAGCACCCGTCGTTCCCCCGCGACGGCTTCGGCCTGCTGCCGGACGGCCGCGTCGTCACACTGATGCCGCAGCAGAACGGCGTCTGCTCCCCGGTCATGGTCGGTACGACGGGCGTCCAGCCCCGGCCGATCATCGCCAGCCCGGACGCGGCCAAGACCTCCGAACGCGACAAGGTCACCTGCGACAAGCCCGCCGTCGCCGTCGCGGGCGGTCGCCCGATCTTCAGCGACGGCGTCCGCCTCTTCGCCATGAACTGATGGAGTTCACCGCCGCTGCCGTCGTGGAGGCCCTCCGGTCGCACGCGGACCCGGCGGCGTACCCGCAACGTCATTATCACGGCGACGGCGGCGTGCTCGGGGTCCGGATGGGCACGCTGTTCGAGGTCGCAAAGGGCTTCACCGCCCTGCCGCTGGCCGAGGTTGACCGGCTGCTCGACTTCACGCCGTACGAGCCGCGGATGGCCGCGTTCTGCGTGCTCGACTTCAAGGCCCGCAACGCCAAGCTGCCGGCCGACGAGCGCGCGGCGGCGTACGAGCTGTACCTGCGGCGGCACGACCGGCCCTGATTCTTGCCGGCGACACCGATCCGGTGGTCGCCAAACCGGTCGGGATCGCCTTGAAGTACGCGGGTCTGCAGGACGAGGACGCCCTGCGCGGCTTCCTCGACCAGCACGCCTCGGCGCTCGCCCGGCCCGCGTTGCGGTACGCCGTCGAGAAGCTCGATCCGGCCGTCCGCAAGGCCTACCTGGGCTAGGGAATTCCTTTGCCCCCGGCATGGTTGATACCTATCGTGATGACCATGTTCCGCGCGGATTCTGCTGCGTACCTGTCGGCCCTGGGCCTGACGGGCGCTGCCGCGTGGACTTGTGCGTCAGCGGATTCAGATCTGTTCACCGGCGCGCGAAGCCGACCCTCCTCCTGCTGAAGCAGGACCCGCGGAGGAGGGTGGCACGGCAACCGGCCCCCTCCCTCGCAGCAGTTCCTGCTGTGCGGTGACGTCGTGGCCGGGGGTCCTGGCTCTCGTCGAATCTTCTGACCAGCAAGGGGAAACACACATCATGGCCAAGAGCCAGTTCGTGCGGACCAAGCCGCACCTGAACATCGGAACCATGGGTCACGTCGACCATGGCAAGACCACGCTGACCGCCGCGATCACCAAGGTGCTCGCCGAGCGCGACCCGAGCCTGAACTCGTTCGTCGCCTTCGACGGGATCGACCGGGCGCCGGAGGAGGTCCAGCGCGGGATCACCATCAACATCTCGCACGTCGAGTACGAGACCGCCACCCGGCACTACGCGCACGTGGACATGCCGGGCCACGCCGACTACGTGAAGAACATGATCACCGGTGCCGCCCAGGTGGACGCCGCGATCCTGGTCGTGTCGGCGCAGGACGGCGCCATGCCGCAGACCCGTGAGCACGTGCTGCTCGCGCAACGCGTCGGGGTTCCGTACCTGGTGGTCGCGCTGAACAAGGCGGACGCCGTCGACGACCCCGAGCTGCTCGACCTGGTCGAGCTGGAGGTGCGGGAGCTGCTGTCGGAGTACGGCTTCCCGGGCGACGAGGTGCCGGTGGTCCGCGTCTCCGGGCTGCGTGCGCTGGAAGGCGACCCGCAGTGGACCGCTTCGGTGGGCGAGCTGCTGGACGCCGTCGACAGCTACGTGCCGACGCCGGACCGTGAGCTGGGCGAGCCGTTCCTGATGCCGATCGAGAACGTGCTCACCATCAGCGGTCGTGGCACCGTCGTCACCGGCGCCGTCGAGCGCGGCGCGCTGAAGGTCGGCGAGGCCGTCGAGGTGGTCGGGCTCGGTCCGACGGTCGTCAGTACGGCGATCGGCATGGAGACGTTCGGCAAGTCGCTGGAGTCCGCGGAGGCGGGCGACAACGCGGCGATCCTGCTGCGTGGCGTGAAGCGCGACGAGGTCCGTCGCGGGCAGGTCGTCGCGTGGCCGGGCAGTGTGACGCCGCACCGGAAGTTCCGGGCGACGCTGCACGCGCTGTCGACCGCCGAGGGCGGCCGGCACAGCCCGTTCGGCGCGGAGTACCGGCCGCAGTTCTACATCCGGACCACCGACGTGGACGGTGGCATCGACCTGGGCGAGATCGCCCTGGTGATGCCCGGTGACACGATCGAGCTGGGTGTCGAGCTGGCCAAGCCGGTCGCGCTGAACGTCGGCCTCGGCTTCGCCGTCCGCGAAGGCGGCCACACCGTCGCCGCCGGCACGGTGACCGAGCTGCTCGATTGAAGGGGAGGTGCCCCGGGCTAGTTGCCCGGGGCACCTTTTCTGTGCCGGAGGCCCGACTCGATCAGGCGGCGCACCAGCACGCGGCTCGCGACCGGGGTCGCGCCGGCGGCCACCATGTCGTCGTACCGGTCGGACGGTACGTCGTAGTGGTCGCGGTCGAACCCGCGGGCGGGGATGCCGACCTTGCGGGCGAACGCGTGCAGCTCGTCGTACGACTCGTCGCTGACCAGGTGCGACCAGACCCGGTCCCAGCCCGGCCAGACCGGTGGGTCGATCAGGATCACGCGGTCGTCTCCTTGGCGTCCTGGGCGTCGAGCAGGTTGCGCCACGCCTTCACGAAGCGCGAGTTCACGTACGCCTTGGTCCACGAGCCGTCCTGACGCACCGACGACCCGACGTGGAACTTGCGCACACCGGCCTGGTACAGCCACGGCACGTGCTCGGGCTGCAACGAGCCGCCCGCCATCATCACCGTGGCGACCGACGGATCGGCCTTGGCCAACGCGGTCAGGTCATCCAGCCCATGCCGTACGCCGAGCGCGGACCCGGCCGTCAGCACCGTGTCGAGCCCCGGCAACGTCCGCAGCGCCCGCCAGGCAGGCCGCTGCTCCAGCACGTTGTCGATCGCCCGGTGGAACGTCCACGGCGTACCGGCGAACGTCCCGACCAGCGCGGCCGTCGACTCGGCGTCCACCTCGTTGTCCGCCGTCAGGAACCCCAGCACGAACCCGTCCGCCCCGGCCCCCAGGTAGGACTGCGCCATCGCGGTCAGCCGGTTCAGCTCCGCCCCGTTCACCGCGAACGAGTCGGTCAGCCGCAACATCACCCGCAACGGCAGATCGGTCACCCGCCGAATCGCGCTCACCGTCGACACCGACGGACTCAACCCGTCGGCCTCCATCGAAGCGCACAACTCCAGCCGGTCCGCCCCACCCTCCTGAGCCGCCTCCGCATCCGCCGGATGCAACGCGATCACCTCGAGCAACGACCCCATGGGGTCCATCATCGCGGACGGCTGGCAGAAATTTGTCGTTGCAGTCCTCCGGGGGCTTCTGTATCGTTTTTCTAGAACGATCTAGTAGAACGATGCAGAGAGGTGTGGGAGATGTCGCCGGGAGTCACGCTCAAGACCGTCGCGCAGGCTGTCGGGGTGTCGCCGTCGACGGTTTCCAACGCCTACAACAAGCCGGACCAGCTGTCGGCCGCGTTGCGGGAGCGGATCCTCAGCACGGCGCAGGAGCTGGGGTACGCCGGGCCGGACGCTTCGGCGCGGGCGCTGCGGAGCGGGAAGGCGGGGGCGGTCGGGGTGCTGTTCACCGACAAGCTCGCCTACGCGTTCTCGGACCCGTACGCCGTGGGCTTCCTGGCTGGGCTCGCCGAGGTCGCCGAGGAGTTCGCGACCAGTCTGCTGCTGATGCCGCTGAGTTCTTCGGACATCCAGGGCGGGACGAACGCCGTACAGCAGGCGGCGATCGACGCGGCGGCGATCTTCTGCGTCGCCGGTGGGCACCCGGCGCTGGACATCCTGCGGACGCGCGGCGTCGCGATGGTGTCGACGGATCGGGGTGACCACCCGGACCTGTCGTGGGTCGCGATCGACGAGGTCGAGGCCGCGGCCAAGCTGGGCAAGCACCTGGCCCGGCTCGGGCACCGCGACATCGTCGTACTGGTCGACAACGCCGAGGCGGCCGGCAGCCGGGCGGTCGAGATGACGCTGGACGAGGTCGGGTACACCGACTGCGAGCTGCGGATCCGCGGCCTGCAGAAGGAGATGCCGGACGCCCGGATCCGGCTCGTCTCCGGCGGGCACAACGCGTTCAGCTCCGGACTGATCGGGGCCGAGTGGGTGCTCGACTCGCAGGACCGGCCGACCGCGATCGTCGGGCTGAGCGACGTACAGGCACTCGGTGCGATCGAAGCGATGAAGGCCCGCGGGCTGGTGCCCGGACGAGACCTGACCGTGGCCGGCTTCGACGACATCCCGCAGGCCGAGACGGCCGGGCTGACGACGATCCGCCAGCCGATCAAGGACAAGGGCCGGGCGGTCGGGCGCGTACTGCTCGACCCGTCGGTCGAAGAGCGTCAGATCCTGCTGCCGACCGAACTGGTCGTGCGCGCCAGCAGCGGGCCCGCTCCGCGCAACTGAACCTCACCACTGATCCACCGACGGCCGATCGGCCGCCGGACACTCCACCACGCTCTTTCTCGAAGGGAGCACACCATGTTCATCGCCGGAAACACCGCCGTGGAGAACGCGCGGTCGCTGTCCCAGTCCGCTCTTCCCGACGCTCCCCAGCAGCCGCACGAGCCCCGCCGCCCGCGCCGCGGCCTCGACCTGCGCGCCCGCACGGTCGCCGTACTCCGCACCGCCGCCGCCCACGAGCTCCGCCTCGCCAACCGCCTCGACCCGCACTGCGCGAACTGAGAAGAAGACCGGCGGACGAACCGCCCGCCGGTCTTCTCAACCACCAACTGCTCTTCTTCTGGGGTTTGTCGGTGGCGTCTGGCACTCTGAAGGGCGATGAGTGAGCCGGGGATCTTGCTGACCGCTCGTGCGCTGGTGCTTCACGACCTGGCCGCACGGGGATTCGACGACGCCGCGATGGTGTCCGCGCTCGAGGACGCGGTCGCCGAGCGGCAGTGGTGGCTCGACCAGTGGCCGGACGGCGCCGAGCACATCGCCGGTCTGGTCGCGCAGGACGTGCAGGATCTACTCACCGACTCCGGCGTCCGCTGGCCACGCTGCACCGCCTGCGACGACCTCAACGACCACGAGCTCCGGATCGAGCCCGAGCTCGGCCCCGACCCGCACTGGGTCTGCGAACGCGCCGGCATCTCGGTCTCCCGCCTCGGCCAGCTCACCTAGTCAGCGTCAGCGGGTCCACTCCGGCATGTGCTCGGCCAGGTAGCGGCTGCCGTACGAGCCGTGCGGGAGGATCTCCCGGATCCGCTCGAGATCGGCCGCCGTCAGCTCCACACCAGCCGCCGCCGCGTTCTCCTCCACCCGGTGCACCTTTCGGGTCCCCGGGATCGGCACGATGTCATCGCCCTGCGCCAGCAACCACGCCAGCGCCAGCTGAGTCACCGTGATCCCCTTGCTCCCGGCCAGCGCCTCCAGCTCACGCACGGCGGCCAGGTTCGCCTCGTAGTTCTTGCCCTGCCACCGGTCGTCGAAGCTGCGCATGTCGTCGTCCGGGTACTCACTGCCCGGCCGCACGTCCCCGGTCAGGAACCCGCGCCCCAGCGGCGAGTACGGCACGAACCCGATCCCCAGCTCCCGTACGACGGGCAGCACCGTGTCCTCCACCATCCGCTCGAACACCGAGTACTCCGTCTGCAGCACCGACACCGGCTGGACGGCGTGCGCCCGCCGGATCGTCTCCGGACCGGCTTCGCTCAGCCCGAAGTACCGGACCTTGCCGGCCTGGATCAGCTCGCCGACCGTCCCGGCGACCTCCTCGATCGGCACCTCCGGGTCGACGCGGTGCTGGTAGAACACGTCCAGCCGATCGGTCCGCAGGTACCGCAGGCTGTTCTCCGCGACCTTGCGGATGTTCTCCGGCCGGCTGTTCAGCGCCTCGCCCAGCCGCGGGTCCTTCGTCAGGTCGAACCCGAACTTGGTCGCCAGCACGACCTCGTCCCGGAACCCCTCCACCGCCTCGCCGAGCAACTGCTCGTTGCTGCCGGTGCCCCCGCCGTACAGCTCGGCGGTGTCGAAGAAGGTGATCCCGAGCTCGAAAGCGCGCCGGATGGTGGCCACACCTCCGTCGGGATCCGCCGCGCCGTACGCCATCGTCATGCCCATCGTGCCGAGGCCGAGCGCGGAGACGCTCAGTCCCTGCCGGCCGAGTGTGCGCTGCTGCATGTGACCGCTCCTCAGTAGAAACTAACCAGTTCGTTTCACCACCGTAGACAGCTCGGCCGGGCAAAAACAAACGAACTGGTTTGTTTTGGCTAGACTGGCGACCATGGGAGACGGACAGGCCACCAGGCGGCGGATTCTGGACGCCGCGACCGCCGAGTTCGCGGCGCACGGCATCGCCGGCGCGCGCGTCGATCGGATCGCGGCCAACGCCAAGGCGAACAAGGCCCAGCTCTACGCGTACTACGGCAACAAGGAGGCCCTGTTCGACACCGTGCTCGCCGAGCACGTCGCCTCGAACCTCGACCTCATCCCCCTGACCCCGGAGGACCTCCCCGGCTACGCCGTCCGCCTGTACGACGCCTACGTCAGCAATCCCGAGCTGACCCGGCTCGCCACCTGGGCCCGCCTGGAACGGACCCCCGCCGGCGACCTGTTCGCCGACTGGGAGGGCCACGACCGCGAGAAGCTCGCCGGCATCGAGGCCGCCCAGCGCGGCGGGCACGTGGTCGCCGACCTGAACCCGATCGACGTGCACTCCCTGCTGATCGCACTCTCCGCGACCTGGGCCGCCGCGAGCCTCACCCACACCGCGACCCCGGACGACCCCGACGACGTGCACGATCGCCGGCGCCATGCCTTGGCCGCGACCGTCCGCCGGGCGCTGACCCCAGGGTGAACTCAGGGACTTAACTGGTCGCGCTACATGTAGACAGGCTACTACTCTGACGGCATGAAGCTCCTTCGTGCCGTGGCAGTGCTGCACGCCGTCGCGGTCTGCGCCCAGCCGGTGCTCGCCGGCGTCTACCTGAACGGCGACGGCGCCGCCGCCCGGATCCACGGACCCGTCGGCCTGACCGCCGCCGCGCTGTGCCTGGTCCAGCTGGTCCTCACCTGGTTCACCAGCCGCCTGAGCGCGCCGTTCGTGCTCACCGCCGCCGTCCTCGCCGGCGAAGCCCTGATGATCCACTCCGGCTTCGGCCGCGAGCTGGCGCTGCACATTCCGCTCGGCCTGGCAGTCGTCGCAGGCAGTGTGGCGCTGGCTGTTCGAACCCTCCGTACGGCGGTGCCCGCGTGACGCACACACCGCAAAAGACCAAGCACCGCAGGCCGCGCGTGACCCTCTGGCTGCTGCGCATCGTCCTGCTCCTGCACGCCGGCCTGGTGATCGCCCAGCCGATCCTGGCCGGCTACTTCCTGTCCGGCGAGGCCGACGCGATGGACATCCACGGGCCGATCGGCTCGACGCTGTGGATGGTCGCGATGCTGCAGTTCGTCGCCGCGGTCCTCTACTGGCGACCCGGTGGCGGCCGGCTCTGGCCCGCCGTCGTCACGCTCGTGCTGTTCTTCGCCGACTTCGTCCAGCTGACGTTCGGCTACCTGCAGAACTTCGCCGTCCACGTGCCACTCGGTACGGCGATCGTCGTCACCGTCGTCGCCATGACGATCTGGTCCTTCCGCCACCAGGAGGTTGCCCGATGAAGTTGTCCCGCCGCGGGTTTCTCGGCGTGGCCGGCGCCGCGACGCTGGCCGGCTGCGGCCTGGACCCGTCGCCCGGCCAGACCGCCGAGCTGCTCACCAGCGCCGTACCGCTGCCGGAGCCGTTTCAGGTCCCGCTGCCGATCCCGCCGGTCAAGCGACCGGTCCGCAGCGACGCCAAGACCGACTACTACCGCGTCGTACAGCGCAAGGCGTCGCTGGAGATCCTGCCGGGCCTCAAGACCGAGGTACTCGGGTACGACGGACTGCTGCCCGGCCCGACCTTCGACGTACGGAGCGGGCGGACCAGCGTGGTCGAGCAGGTCAACCAGCTCGACGTACCGACCGTCGTACACCTGCACGGCGGCCACACCCCGGCCAGCAGTGACGGCTGGCCGCTGGACCTGCTGATGCCCGACGGCCAGCACCACGACCACGCCGGGCACCACGGGATGACAGGCGGCGACGTGAAGACCGGCAGCCGGAGCTACACGTTCCCGAACACCCAGCGGGCCGCCACGCTCTGGTACCACGACCACCGGATGGACTACACCGCTCCGCAGGTCTACCGCGGACTGTTCGGCCTGCACCTGATCCGCGACGCCGAGGAGGACGCACTTCCCTTGCCTGCAGGCGATCGGGAGGTCCCGCTGGTACTGGCGGACCGGTCGTTCAACGAGGACGGGTCGTTCCGCTACCCGGCACTGAAGGACGGGCCGGGCGTGGAGTCCCGATACATGGAGGGCGTGATCGGCGACGTCCAGCTGGTCAACGGCGCGCCCTGGCCGGTGCTGGAGGTCGACGCCGCCCGCTACCGCTTCCGCATCCTCAACGCGGCCAACGCGCGCCGGTACGAGCTGGCGCTCGACGGGCCAGCCCGGTTCGTCCAGATCGGCAGCGACGGCGGCCTGCTCGGCGCACCGGTCGAGCACGAGACGCTGGTGGTCGCACCGGCCGAGCGGTTCGACGTGGTGGTGGACTTCTCGCAGTACACCGTCGGCACGCAGGTCACGCTGACGAACAAGCTCGGCACGGGCCGGGCCACCCAGGTGATGCGCTTCGTCGTTGCCCGCAAGGCGGTTGACGACAGCAACGTTCCGGCCAAGCTCTCGTCGTACGCCGCACTGCCCGAACCCGCAGGTCTCGTACGCCGGAAGTGGCGCTTCCGTCGCGGCCAGGCCGGCGAGCACCGGGGCTGGACGATCAACGGCAAACCCTTCGACCCCGAGGTGATGCAGGCGACGGTGAAGCTCGACCAGTACGAGCTCTGGTCGTTCGTCACCGACGTGCACCACCCCGTCCACGTCCACCTCGCGCCGTTCCAGGTCCTGCGGCGCGGCGGCGGCCCGCCCGGCCCGTACGACGCCGGCTGGAAGGACACCGTCGACGTCCGCCCGGCCGAGGTGGTCGACGTCCTGGTCCGCTTCACCACCCACAAGGGCAAGTACCTGATCCACTGCCACAACCTCGAGCACGAGGACATGGCGATGATGGCCGCCTTCGCCACGGTGTAGCGCGATCCGGCTCTTGACGTCGTCGAAGACCTCGCCCTATATTCAACACATCAGTTGATCAAGGCATTGGTTGATAAAGATGACGTTCGACGAAGCAGCACTCGACCGGGCCTTCCTGGCCCTGGCCGACCCGGTCCGGCGGGCGCTGATCGCCCGGCTGTCGCGCGGTCCGGCGACGGTGAACGAGCTCGCCGAGCCGTTCCCGATCACGCTCCAGGCGATCTCCCGGCACATCTCCGTGCTGGAGGCCGCCGGGCTGATCACCCGGACCCGCGACGGCCAGCGCCGGCCGTGCCACCTCGCCCCGAACGCCCTCGAGCAGCTGACCAGCTGGATCGACCAGTACCGCCTGACCACCGAGCGCCGGTTCCGCGCGATCGACGCCGTCCTCGAAACCGTGAAGGAGCAGGACCAGTGAGCGACACGATCATCAACGCCCCCGCGAACACCCCGTTCATCGAGGTGCTCCGCGACTTCGACGCCACCCCGGAGCAACTGTTCAAGGTCTCCACCGACCCGGACCTGGTCAGCCAGTGGCTCGGCCCGAACGACCTGGAGATGGAGGTCGTCGAGTACGACGTCCGCCCGGGCGGCCGCTACCGCTACGTCCACCGTGACGCCGACGGCAACGAGTACGCCTTCCGCGGCGTCTTCCACGCCATCGAGCCCGGCGCGATGGTGATCCAGACCTTCGAGTACGAAGGGTTCCCGGGCGAGGTCAGCCTGGAGAAGGCGACCTACACCGCGACCGAGAACGGCGTGCGGCTGCGGACCTGGTCGGTGTTCCCGTCGGTCGAGGCCCGCGACGGCATGGTGGCGAGCGGGATGGAACGCGGTCTCAACGACGCGATGGAGAAGCTGACCGCGCTGCTGGCCAAGGAGACCGGCCGATGAGCCAGGTCGTCGTCGACATCTCCGTCTCCCTGGACGGTTACGTCACCGGGCCGAACGCCGGCCCGGGCAACGGCCTCGGAGACAACGGCGAAGCCCTGCACCGCTGGGTCTTCGAGGGCACCGACGAGGACCGGGCAGCACTCGACCGGAGCTTCGAACGCACCGGCGCGGTGGTCCAGGGCCGGCGGTTGTTCGACGTGATCGACGCTCCCGACGGCTGGAACGAGGAGATGGGGTACGGCGCCACCCGCGACAGCGAGCGCCGGCCGCCGATCTTCGTCGTCACCCACGAGCCGCCCGCTACGACCCGGCTCGGTGACCGGTTCAGCTTCGTCACCGACCTGACCGAGGCAATCGATCTGGCCCGCAAGGCCGCCGGGGACAAGGACGTCGTGGTGATGGGCGGCGGCGAGATCTGCCACGCGGTGCTCGCCGCCGGGCTGGCCGACGTACTGCTGCTGCACGTCGCGCCCGTCGTCCTGGGCGACGGGACGCGGCTCTACCCCGCGAGCGCCGGTCCGCGGGTGGACCTGGAGCTGACGTCGGCGGTGTCGACGCCACAGGCGCAGCACCTCACGTACGCCGTACGGAAGAGCTCCTGATGGGCAACGTCGTCGCCTCCGCCGTGGTCTCGCTGGACGGGTTCGTCGCCGACACCAACGACGAGGTCGGACCGCTGTTCGACTGGTACGGCAACGGCCCGGTGGAGGTGTACGGCGCCGACCCGGGCCGGCCGTTCAGGGTCAGCCAGGCCAGCGCCGACTACCTCGACGCGACCTGGCCGAAGGTCGGCGTCTGCGTGATCGGGCGGCGGCTGTTCGACATCACCAACGGCTGGAACGGCGTACCGGCGGTCGGTGAGCACGTGGTCGTCGTCACCCACACGCCGCCGACGGACTGGCCGTTCCCGGACGCGCCGTTCACGTTCGTCGCCGGGATCGAGGACGCGATCGCGAAGGCCCGCGAGCTCGCCGGGGACCGCGACATCTCGGTGACGGGCGGCAACCTGACCGGGCAGGCGCTGGCCGCGGGGCTGGTCGACGAGATCGCGTACAGCATGGTCCCGGTCGTCTTCGGAACCGGCGTGCCGTTCTTCGGCGACTACACCGGCGGGCAGGTGCTGCTCGAGGATCCGCAGGTCGTCCAGGGCGATCGGGTCACCCACCTGCACTACCGCGTCAGGCGCTAGTGCAGGGCAGGGTGGTCGGCGACAACGGTCCGACTGCCCGGTTCGACCTCGGTGAAGCCCGCGTCCTGTACGACGGGAAGGCCGCTCTTCAGCAACTGCTTCCACTGGCTCGGCGACGCTGTCCGGACCGCCAGCTGGAAGTCGTCGGCGATCCAAGCCTTGCGAGCGGTGTCCGGGAGGGCCCACCAGGTGAGGTGGGCGGCGTGGCCGACCTGGGCCATGGTCTTGCCGGTGGACATCTCGAGGGTCGGATTGACCCACAGGACCGGGAGACCTGGCGCCGCCTCGGGCAGATCCTCGTCCTCCAGGTCGGTGCCGGTGACCTGCAGCTTCGCCAGATCCTTCGGTACTTCGTCCAGTGGTACGGGCGGGAAGACGCGCACCTCCGCCGGAGGCGGACCGTCTTCGGCGGGAGCGGGCAGGGCGGAGGTGACCGTGATCCCCGGCAGGGCCGATGCCCGGCGCCACTCGATGCCTCTGGCCCGTCGTACGACCTTGCGGATGCGGGCGTCCTGCCAGGCGTGCATCGCCTCGGCCCACTCCCCCTCGCCGGCGGAACGCTCGTCGGCCAGGATCGCCAGTACGGCGCGCGCCGCCGTCTCCAGCGCGTCGGTCTGCGCCGGCCGGTCGTTCTTCTCCACGTGCAGCACCAGCGTCAGCACGTACTCCACAGCACTCACCCGCGCGAGTCTGCCAGGCGCTCAGCGACCCACTGACGCCCGGCCCAGCCCCCGAGCGCCTCCGATCCGGCCCGCGGCGACGGTTGTAAGGTCGGCACCATGCGGCAGTACTTGGAGCTCCTCGACCACGTTCTCACCCACGGTGTCGAGAAGGGCGACCGCACCGGCACCGGCACGCTGAGCGTGTTCGGGCACCAGGCCCGGTACGACCTGAGCGCCGGGTTCCCCGCGGTGACCACCAAGAAGCTGCACCTGAAGTCGGTGGTCGGCGAGCTGATCTGGTTCCTCAGCGGCTCGACCAACGTGAAGTGGCTGCAGGAGAACGGCATCTCGATCTGGGACGAGTGGGCCGACGAGAACGGCGAGCTCGGCCCGGTCTACGGCTACCAGTGGCGCTCGTGGCCGACCCCGGACGGCCGGCACATCGACCAGATCAGCGCGGTGATCGAGGCGATCAAGCAGAACCCGGACTCCCGCCGTCACCTGGTCAGCGCGTGGAACGTGTCCGAGCTGGACACCATGGCCCTGCCGCCGTGCCACACGATGTTCCAGTTCTACGTGGCCGAGGGGAAGCTGTCCTGCCAGCTGTACCAGCGCTCGGCCGACATCTTCCTGGGCGTCCCGTTCAACATCGCGTCGTACGCGCTGCTGACCCACATGGTGGCCCAGCAGACCGGGCTCGAGGTCGGCGACTTCGTGCACACGCTCGGCGACGCGCACCTCTACCTGAACCACCTCGACCAGGCCAAGCTGCAGCTCACCCGCGAACCGCGCCCGCTGCCGACGCTGGAGCTGGCCGAGCGCGACTCGATCGACGCCTACGAGATCGCCGACGTCGTCCTCACCGGCTACGACCCGCACCCGGGGATCAAGGCGCCGATCGCGGTATGAGCGTCGTCCTGATCGCGGCCGTCGGCCGCAACGGCGTGATCGGCCGCGACAACGACCTGCCCTGGCGGATCCGCGAGGACCTGCAGCACTTCAAGCAGCTCACCCTCGGGCACACGCTGGTGATGGGCCGCAAGACCTACGACTCGATCGGCCGCCCGCTGCCCGGGCGCCGGACCGTCGTCATCACCCGGCAGCCCGACTGGACCGCCGACGGTGTCGAGGTCGTCCACAGCCTGGACGACGCCTTCGAGCTTGCTGACGGCAACGACGTGTACGTCGCCGGCGGCGGCGAGATCTACCGTCTGGCCCTCCCGTCCGCCGACCGCCTGGAGGTCACCGAGGTCGACCAGTCCCCCGAGGGCGACGTCACCTTCCCCGCGATCGACCCCACCGCCTGGACCGAGACCGCCCGCGACCCGCGCGACGGCTTCACGTTCGTCAGCTACGCCCGTTCCCTGACCTGACAACGAGTGCGTTACGTCTGGCGCCAACGGACCGGGAACCGCGTAGATTGTGTGCGCGTCACGGAGTGTGTGACAGGGGACGCGGGTGTGGGCCCGTGGCAGGCCACCGGAGGGGAACGACGATGACCGAAGCCGACAACACCGCGGGGACACCGGCAGCAGGAGCGGGAGCGGGCGCCGCGCAGGCTCAGCCGGCCGTGTCGCCGCTGCAGCCGCCGACCGCGACCGCGCCGGGACTGATACTCACCGCACCGGCGCCGACACAGCCGGTCGCCGCGACGGCCGCGCCGAGCATGGCGCCGGCGGTCGACCCGGCCGCGCTGCCGGGGCTGGACTCGAAGGTCGACACCTTCCTCAGCTCGCTGATGACGGCCGCGCCGCGCTCGCCGGAGTTCGCCGCCAAGGCGACCGACGTGCGCAGCATGGGCGACGCCGACATCCGGCACGCCGCCGAGAGCTCGAACCGGCTGCTCCAGTCGCCGGTCAAGGCGCTGACCAGCGGCGGGCTGTCCGAGGGCTCGACGGTCGGCAAGACGCTGCTGGAGCTTCGCCGTACGGTCGAGAACCTGGACCCGAAGGAAGCCACCGGGCCGAAGAAGCTGCTCGGGATGATCCCGTTCGGCGACAAGATCGAGGACTACTTCCGCAAGTACCAGAGCGCGCAGAGCCACCTCGAGGGCATCCTGCACTCGCTGCGCAACGGCCAGGACGAGCTCGGGAAGGACAACGCCGCGCTGAACCTGGAGAAGCAGCAGCTCTGGGACGCGATGGGCCGGCTGAACCAGTACGTGTACGTCGCCGAGCGGCTGGACGCGCGGCTGTCGGCGACCATCGCCGAGCTGGAGACGACCGACCCGGACAAGGCCAAGGCGCTGCGCGAGGACGTGCTGTTCTACGTCCGGCAGAAGCACCAGGACCTGCTCGTCCAGCTGGCTGTCTCGATCCAGAACTACCTGGCCATCGACATCGTCATCAAGAACAACATCGAGCTGATCAAGGGCGTCGACCGGGCCTCCACGACGACCGTCTCGGCACTCCGTACGGCGGTCATCGTGGCGCAGGCCCTGGGCAACCAGAAGCTCGTGCTGGACCAGATCACCGCGCTGAACACGACCACCAGCGGCATGATCGAGCGCACCTCGCAGATGCTGCGGGACAACTCGGTCGCGATCCAGCAGCAGGCCGCCTCGGCGACCATCGGGCTGCCGCAGCTGCAGGCCGCGTTCGCCAACATCTACGCCACGATGGACGCGATCGACACCTTCAAGGTGGAGGCGCTGGACAGCATGGCCGCCACCATCGGCACGCTGGAGAACGAGGTGACCAAGTCCCGCAGCTACCTGGACCGGGTCGCCCAACAGGACCAGCGCGTCATCCAGGGCAGCCTCGACCTCGGTCGCTGAGCCTTTCAGTACTAGCGGGGGGACGGGACGAACTGCATGGCGCTGGGTGACTTCTTCGCGCGGCTCACGGGCCGCAAGGCGGAGCCCGAGCCTGCCCCGACCCCTCGTGCACCGACCACCGACGACCTGCTCGCCGCACTGGTCCGCGTCGAGCAGCTGGTCTCGGACGGCGCCGTACCGGCGGTGGTGGCGTCGCGGGTCAACCGGGTGGTGCGGATCGTGCGGGAGACCATCCCGCGGCTCGGCAACCTCGGCGGCAGCATGCAGGCGTACTCGGTGATGGCGACCGCGACGGACTACTTGCCGGAGGCCATCGGTGGCTACCTGCGGCTCCCGCGGCAGTGGGCCGACAGCCGGCCGGTGGACCGCGGCAAGACGTCGCTGATGCTGCTGATCGACCAGTTGGACCTGCTGGGGGCGACGATGGACAAGGTCTTCGACGCGGTGAACCGGGCCGACGCTGCCGCGCTGGTCGCGCACGGCAGGTTCCTGCAGGAGAAGTTCGGCACCGGGTCGACCGGTGGCGGTCTCGCTCTGGGCGAGACGCCGTCGAGTCCGGCACCGGACGTCCCGCCAGGTGCGGGCCCGTTGCAACCACCGCCAGGACGAGGAGGGGCATGAGCAGCGTGGGGGGTAGTTCGCTGAAGGACGCACTGGCTGCGTTGCTGACCGTCGCCGCACGTGCGGGTGTGACTGAGGACTCTGCGCGAGCAGAGGCGCTCTCACTCGCCGCCGCGCTGGCTGAGTCGGCTCCGGGTGCTTCGGCGGACTGGGCGGCGGTGACGCCGGGTGCGACCACCCAGGACTTCTTCGACGCCGCCGTCCGCGGCCGGAGGTGGCGCGGCTCGCCTACCGCCGTACTGAGTGAGCTGGTGGCCCAGGGCTCACCGCAGAAGGTCCAGTACGCCGAAGCGCTGGCCGAGGTGGCTTCTGCTGCGTGCTCGCTCGGCGAGCCCACCATGCGGGTTGTCGGCAACGCGTCGGTCGCCGCAGCGGCGCAACTGCAGGCGGCGGGAGCCCGGCCGCTGCAGGTGGCAGGCCAGACACCGCCGCCGAGCGCTGGCGCTCAGCAGGCCCTCCCCCAAGCGGCTGAGGCGGAGGAGGCTCCGGTACCCGAGCGCTCGGTGGAAGAGCTGCTGGCCGAGCTGGACGCGCTGACCGGGCTGGAGAAGGTCAAGCGGGAGGTGCACCGGCAGGTCGCCGTACTGCGGGTGGAGAAGCTGCGGACCGACGCCGGGCTGAGGAGTCCGACGATCACCCGGCACCTGGTGTTCGTGGGCAATCCGGGCACCGGCAAGACCACGGTCGCGCGGCTGGTCAGCGGGATCTACAAGGCGCTGGGACTGCTCTCGAAGGGCCAGCTGGTCGAGGTCGACCGGTCCGAGCTCGTCGCCGGCTACTTGGGGCAGACGGCAACGAAGACCGCCGAGGTGGTCGCGTCCGCGGCCGGCGGCGTGCTGTTCATCGACGAGGCGTACAGCCTGACCTCCGGTGACCAGGGCACCGACCAGTACGGGCGGGAGGCGGTCGACACCCTGGTGAAGGAGATGGAGGACCGCCGCGACGACCTGGTCGTCATCGTCGCCGGGTACCCCGAGCCGATGGAGACGTTCATCGCCGCCAACCCCGGGCTGGCCAGCAGGTTCCGGACCACGATCGGCTTCGAGGACTACACCGATGCCGAGCTGACCGAGATCCTCACCGGCCTGGCCGAGGCGGCCGACTACGAGCTGACCCCGGAGGCGCTGGAGCACTTCCAGGTGGTCCTGTCGTCGACGCCGCGCAACCGCTCGTTCGGCAACGGCCGGTTCGCCCGCAACACGCTGGAGGCCGCGATCGGCCGGCACGCCTGGCGCCTGCGCGACGTGACGGCACCCACGACCGACCAGCTGCGTCAGATCCTGGCCGAGGACCTCACCGACGAGGACCTGCACCCACCCACCACTGCCGATCGCCCCGAGGTCGGAGCCGAGCTGAGCAGCCCGGCCGACGCCGCGGCACCCGACGACAGCGCGGCACCAGAGAGCGGCGTACCAGCCGTGCTGCCCGAGCAAGGAGAACAGGCGTGACCCAGACAGTCAGTGCGCCCCCGGCGACCTGGTCGCCGCCGGCCACGCCCGCTGCCCCGAGCGGCGCGCCGCAGCAGCCGCCTCAGCCGGCCAAACCGCACGGCGTCCTGAACGTCTTCTTCTACGGCACTCCAGGCCGCCTGCGCGCTCTGCTCATCCTGTCCGCGGTGGTCGCGGTGCTGTTCGGCCTGGCTGCCGCGCAGGGGTTCCGGCAGTCCGACGGAGCCCTGAAACGCGCCGAGGCCAACACCGCCCAGCTGGTCCGGGTCCAGGCCATCCACACCAACCTGGTCGCGGCCAACGCCGACGCCACCAACGCCTTCCTGGTCGGTGGCCTCGAGCCGCCGGCCCAGCGCCAGCACTTCGTCGACTCGCTCGCGACCGCCTCGAGGCTGATCGCCGAGGCCGCCACCGCGCAGCCGGCCGACCAGACCGTGCTCGGCGCGCTGAACACGACGCTGCTCACCTACAACGGCCAGATCGAGCAGGCCCGGACCAACAACCGCCAGGGCCTGCCGATCGGCTCGCAGTACCTCAAGGACGCCAACGCGACCATCCAGAACGAGTCGCTCCCGCTGCTCAACGCGCTGGTCGCCGCCAACGAGGACCGCGTCGACACCGAGTTCGACGGCGTCGGTCGTGGCAACGTCTGGCTGATCGTCGGCGGGCTCATCAGCCTGGCCGTCCTGGTGCTGACGATGGTGTGGCTGGCCAGGCGCACCCACCGGTACCTGAACGTACCGCTGGCCGTCGGCGCCGTACTGGTGCTGCTGACGATGGTGGTCGGGGGCGCCGGCCTGGCCGGTGCGAGCAGCTCCGCCAAGGACACCTTCAACGACGAGTACGCCGACGCGCAGGCGCTGGCGCGGGCCCGCATCGGGGCCTACGACGCGAAGTCGAACGAGAGCCTGACGCTGATCGCGCGGGGCTCCGGGGCGGACTTCGAGAAGGCCTGGAAGACAGCGGCCGAGCAGGTCGACAAGCAACTGGCCGCGATCGGGCCGGGCGCGGGCGCCGCGCCCAGCGCCTGGCAGCAGTACAAGGCCGCGCACGTCGCGATCCGCAAGTCCGACGACGGCGGCAACTGGGACAACGCCGTGGACCTCGCGATCGGCACCGGGGCCACCTCGGCGACGGCACCCTTCACCACCTTCGACAACCTCTCGACCGCGAAGCTCGCGGACGCCAGCGACGCGGCGCAGGCGCAGCTCGCCGACGCGCGTGGTTCGTTGCCGCCGATCGGCTGGCTCGGGCTGCCGATCGGGATCGCCGTCGCACTGCTCGCTGCCTGGGGCCTGTCCCAGCGACTGGGGGAATACCGATGAGGAAGCAGCTGATCGCCGCGGGCACCGCAGTGGCGCTGCTCGCCCTGGCCGCGTGCGGCGCGGGCGACTACGCAGCCACCGAGATCCCGCCGAATCCGATCGTCCCGACCAGCACAGCACCGCCGCCGGCCGGGCCGACCTGCACGAACAACCTGAAGGACGAGCTGCGTTCCTACGCACCGACCAACGCTCTGCCCGCACCGGAGCAGATGCCGCTCGGCTCGACGATGGACACGATCTACCGCAACGGCCGGCTGCGGGCCGGGATCTCCGCGGACAGCCTGAACCTGGGCTCGCGCAACCCGATCACCGGTGCGATCGAGGGTTTCGACATCGACATGGTCCGCGAGGTCGCCCGGGCGATCTTCGGCGACCCGAACAAGGTCGAGCTGGTGGTGATCTCCAGCCCGCAACGGATCCCGGTGCTGCAGAACAAGGCGTCCAAGATCGACATCGTCGCCCGGAACATGACGATCAACTGCGCCCGCTGGCAGCAGATCGCGTTCTCCGCCGAGTACTACCGGTCAGGCCAGAAGACGCTGGTGCAGCGCGACTCGCCCGCCAAGAGCCTGGCCGACCTGAGCGGCAAGACGGTCTGCGCGCCGGCCGGCTCGACCAGCCTGGACAACCTGAACAAGTACAAGGACCGCGGCGTCAAGGCGATCACCGCCGACACCGACACCGGGTGCCTGGTGCTGTTCCAGCAAGGCAAGGCCGACGGGATCACCGGTGACGACACCGTGCTGGCCGGCGAGGCCGCGCAGGATCCGTACGCGCGGATCATCCCGAACGAGCGGATCAGCGACGAGCCGTACGGGCTGGGCATCCCGAGGGGCAACATCGACTTCGTCAAGTTCGTCAACGGCGTGCTCGCGCAGATGAAGGCCGACGGGCGCTGGAAGGCGTCGTACGACAAGTGGCTCGCCCCGACGCTCGGCCCGGCACCGGCGCCGCCGGTGGCCCTGTACGGCAGGGGCTGATGACAGTCCGTACGCCGACCGCCGTCGCGCCGTCGCCACCGGGCCGGATCGGCAGCAGCATCCCGGCACCGGAGCTGCTGGCGTTCCTCGACGCGCTCGGGACCTGGCGGGACCGGCGGCGCGCCGAACTGGACGAGCTCGACCAGGCCGCCCTGCACGCCGCCGACGCCGACGCGTTGAGCGCCGACGTCGTGCTCAGCATGGCCGTCTGGAAGGCGGTCTCGGACCGGTACGAGCTGATCCTGCTGACCTGGGACTCCGGGCGGGTCGGCGCGACCGAGACCGAGCGGATCTCGACGCTGATCTGGGGTGGGCTCGACACCACCTCCGGCGCCGGCGGTGCCGGTGGGTCACTGGCCGTTTCATTGCCTGAGGCATGCACTTTGTCGGACGCGCTGGCGGCGACGCTGCGGGCCAAGCTCGCGCTGGAGCCCGGTGACGCGGACCTGGCGGCGCGGCTGCGGCAGCTGCGGGCACAGGTCGAGCGGATCAGCGACCTGGTCACACGCGAGCCCGCGGTCAGCCGGAACGACGCGATCGCGAAGCACCACGACCTGGATCGACGGGTGACCGACCTGGCCGAGCGGTCCAAGCGGGGTGCTGACGTCGGCGGGCTGATCGGGCCATTGGAGATCGACGCGGCGCTGGTCGAGCGGGACCTGATCGTCGGGTCGGCGACTCGGCGGGAGCGGGCCGCGGACGTTGCTCGCGCGCGGACGTTGCGGACCGAGTTGGAGGCGCAGGGGACGGCTGTCCGTGCGCTGGCCGACCAGTGCGTTGCGGCCGTCGCGCCTGCGCCGCGGCTCGGCGTACCGAATGTGGCTGCTCTTGGGCCGGTGCCGAACACACCTGCTGAGCTGGAGAAGTACCTGACCCGGCTGGACGCCGTACGGCGTGCGCTGGGTCAGGCGCAGTCGGCGTACGGCGCCGCGCTGGCGCGGCGGGAGGAGCTGGCCGCGCGGCTGGACGCGTACCAGGTGAAGGCGGGCAGTGTCGCTCGCACACCGGGAGCTACTGAGGACCTGGCCGAGCTGTACCGGCGAGGACGGGACGTACTGAAGGCGGAGCCAGTGGATCTGGTCCGGCTGGCCGCGCTGACCGCGGCGTACCAGACCTACTTGGACAACAGTGTCGGAGGGACAACATGACCTGCACCCAGCCGGGATGCACCGGCACCATCGTCGACGGGTACTGCGACGTCTGCGGTTCACCTGCAGCAGTGGCAGCGGCCAGTGGAGGCACCGCCGGACTGGGCGCACCTGCTGCCGCCGGCGCCTGCCAGCAGCCCGGCTGCTCCGGCACGGTCGTCGACGGGTACTGCGATGTCTGCGGCACACCTGGCGGTGCCGCCGGTAACAGTACGAGCGCTGCGGCCGAGCCGATCAGCTCGCCCTCGACAGTGTCTCGGGCTTCCAACCGGTTGGCTTCCACTCCCCTGGGCTCGGCTCGGGCTCAGGCTGCTGGGTCGAAGCTGACTCGGCGGCTCGGGACCTCGTCGACCCGGTTGCGCGGGGCCCGGCTGGGCGCCGGTCTGACCAGCGTGCCGTCGATCCCGCCGATCGACGCGAGCAAGGCGATCCTGAAGAACCCGATGGTCCCGGAGGACCGCCGCAACTGCCCCAACTGCGGCAACGCGGTCGGGCGGTCACGCGGTGACCAGCCGGGACGCACCGAGGGCTTCTGCCCGAAGTGCCGCAGCCCGTTCTCGTTCTCGCCGAAGCTGAAGGCCGGCGACCTGGTCGGCGGCCAGTACCAGGTCGCGGGCTGTCTCGCGCACGGCGGTTTCGGCTGGATCTACATGGCCCAGGACCTGAACGTGTCCAAGCGCTGGGTCGTGCTCAAGGGCCTGCTGAACTCCGAGGACCCCGACGCGGTCGCCGCGGCGATCGCCGAGCAGCAGTTCCTGGCCCGCGTCGAGCACCCGCTGATCGTCGAGATCTACAACTTCGTCACCCACGACGGCGCCGGCTACATCGTGATGGAGTACGTCGGCGGCACGTCGCTGAAAAGCCTGCTCAAGCAGCGCATGCAGGCCAACAACGGCCGGTACGACGCGCTGCCGCTGGACCAGGCGATCGCCTACATCCTGGAGATCCTGCCCGCGTTCTCCTACCTGCACGACCTCGAGCTGGTCTACTGCGACTTCAAGCCGGACAACATCATCCAGGTCGGCGACGCGGTCAAGCTGATCGACCTCGGCGGCGTCCGGCGGATCGACGACATGGACTCCGCGATCTACGGCACGGTCGGCTACCAGGCGCCCGAGGTCCCGGAGGTCGGCACGTCGATCGCCTCCGACATCTACACGCTCGGCCGCACGCTGACCGTGCTGGCGATGGAGTTCCGCGGCTACCAGTCGACGTACCTGTCGTCGCTGCCGCCGGTCGCCGACGTGCCGCTGTTCCAGGAGTACGACTCCTTCTACCGCCTGCTGCTCAAGGCGTGCGCGAAGGACCCGGCCGACCGCTTCGTCTCGGCCGACGAACTGCGCGTGCAGCTACTCGGCGTACTGCGGGAGGTGGTCGCCGCCAAGCGGCCGGACGCCGCCGCGCAGCACTCGGCGTCGTCCCTGCTCTTCGGCAGCCCGGGTGACCGCGCGGGCGGGCTCGGTGAGGCCGCGCTGCCGTGGCAGCGGCTCCCCTCGATGCTGCCCGACGAGAGCGACAAGATGGCCGACTGGTTGAAGACGGTCAGCGTGCAGGACCCGCTGCTGCGGCTGGAGGCTGTGTCCAACGCACCGGTGCAGACCCCGCAGACGCTCCTGGAGTTCGCGCAGGCCGCGCTGGACGTCGGCCAGTACGACCTGGTCGACACCGCCGTCGCCGACCTGCTGAAGATGGACCCGTGGGAGTGGCGGGCGGTCTGGATGGCCGGTCTGGTCGCCCTGGCTCGCAACGACTCGGCCGCCGCGCAGTCGGCGTTCAACGCGGTCTACGGCCAGGTGCCGGGCGAGCTGGCGCCGAAGCTGGCGCTCGCGGAGTCCTGCCGGCTCAGCGGCGAGTACGACGTCGCCGAGGGTCTCTACCTGACCTGCGCCCGTACGGACGCCAACTACATCGCCCCGTCGGCCTTCGGGCTGGCAGCGATCCGCTCGGAGCGTGGCAACCTGGACGGCGCCGTCGCCGCGCTCGACCTGGTCCCGCCGACCAGCGGTGCGTACATCCGGGCCCGCCGGATGCGAGCCGGACTGCTGGCAGGATCGGGACGTGGGCTGGGCGCACTGGCCGAGGCCATGACCAGCATCGACAGCCTGACGATCGACCCGGTGGACCGGGCGAACCTGTCGGCGAGCGTGTTCCGGACGGCGCTGGACGTCGTCCTGGCCAACGGCCCGGACCCGCAGGTGGTGATCTCGCAGCGCGCCGCGACCGAGTCGGACCTGCGCGCCGGCCTGGAGTCGGCCTACCGTGAGCTGGCCGGCCACGCCACCAGCCGGGAGGAACGGATCGCCCTGGTCGACCTGGCCAACGAGGTTCGAGGATGGACGCTGCGATGACGAGTACGACCCGGACGGATTGCCCGAGCTGCGGCGAACCGGTGTCCGACGCCGACCTGTACTGCGAGAGCTGCGGCGCCGAGCTGCAGCCCGGCGCCACACCGAGCACGCCGGCGCTGGACACCGACACCGAACCGACGATCGAGCTGCACACCGGCGCTCCGGCCGAGGCGTTCACGCCCGGTCCGTGCCGCTCCTGCGGTGGCACGGTCGGTGCCGACGGCTACTGCGAGACCTGCGGTACGAAGGCCAGCAAGCCGCGTGACCACTTCAGCGAGCAGCCCGCGCCGTGGGTCGCCGCGGTCTGCGACCGGGGCATCCGGCACAGCCGCAACGAGGACGCCGTGGCGATCGCTGCCGACCCGGAGCCGGGCAGCCGGGCGCTGCTGGTCGTCTGCGACGGGGTGAGCTCGTCGCTCGACTCGGACGTGGCCAGCCTCGCCGCTGCTCGCGCCGCCCGCGACGTACTGGTCGCCGGTCACGCGCAGGGCATGGGCACCGAGTCGTCCCGCGAGGCAGCGGTCATTGCCCGGCTCAACGCGGCCGCTGACGCCGCGAGCGACGCCGTACTGGAGAACACCAGCCCGGACAGCCCGAACCCGGCGTCCTGCACCTTCGTCGCGACGGTGCTCGAGGCGGGCCTGCTGGTGGCCGGTGTGGTCGGCGACAGCCGGGCGTACTGGTTCCCGGACGACGCCGAGGCCGTCGGGCTCACCGTGGACGACTCCTGGGCCGCCGAGCTGATCGCCACCGGCGTACCGCGGCAGCAGGCCGAGACCGGTCCGCAGGCGCACGCGATCACCCGCTGGCTGGGCAAGGACGCCCCTGACCACACACCGCGGACGACCACGCTCCGGGTGAACGGCCCGGGCTGGCTGCTGGTCTGCTCGGACGGGCTGTGGAACTACTGCTCCGAAGCGGCACCGCTGGCCGACCTGGTCCGTCAGACCGCTGCGGCCCACGGTGGCGAGCCGCTGGCCACCTCGTCCGCACTGGTCGACTGGGCGAACGCCCAGGGCGGCCAGGACAACATCACCGTCGCGCTCGCGCGCCTTCCCTGATTTCGCCGGAACGAAAGGAACCCCACGAGATGGCCGAGTTCTCCGCCACCGTCTACCAGAACGAGTTCCTGCCCGACGGCGGCACCGACGTGCACGCGATCGTCACGGTCGACTGCGCCGGCGCCGGTACCGCGGGCCAGTCCGGCGGCGGTGACGTCGGCGAGATCATCATCGTCGACACGTCGGGCTCGATGGGCGCCGACGGCGTCCGGGCCGCCGCGTACGCCGCGCAGACCGCGATCGACCAGATCCTCGACGGGGTCTGGTTCGCGGTGATCTCCGGCAACGACCGGGCCCAGCTGGCCTTCCCGCCGTCGGCCGAGCCGGTGATGGTCCGGATGGACGCCTACACCCGGCAGGCCGCCAAGGAGGCCGTGTCCCGGTTCTACGCCGACGGCGGGACCGCGATGGGCACCTGGCTGCGGCTGGCCTCGCGGGTCTTCGCGACCGTGCCGTCGCTGTCGCAGAAGCACGCGATCCTGCTCACCGACGGCGAGAACCAGCACGAGACGCCGCAGGCGCTGACCGCGACCATCGAGGCGGTCACCGGCCAGTTCCAGTGCGACTGCCGCGGCGTCGGCGTGGCCTGGCAGGTCGACGAGGTCCGCCGGATCGCCACCGCCCTGCTCGGCACGGTCGACATCATCCCGGCACCGGAGCAGCTGGCCGCCGAGTTCCAGAAGCTGATCCAGCAGTCGATGAGCAAGGGTGTCGCCTCCGCCGACCTGCGGGTCTGGGCGCCGCAGGGTGCGCAGGTGCTGTTCGTCCGCCAGGTCGCACCGACCGTGGACGACCTGACCGCCCGGCGTACCGAGGTGAACGCGCTGACCAGCGCCTACCCGACCGGCTCCTGGGGTGACGAGTCCCGCGACTACCACGTCGCCGTACGCCTTGCTGCCAAGGGGATCGGGCAGGAGCAGCTCGCCGCCCGGGTCCAGCTGGCCGTCGGCGACCAGGTGCTCGCCCAGGGGCTGGTGAAGGCGCTGTGGTCGGCCGACGAGGCGCTGACCACCCGGATCAGCCCGGAGGTCGCCCACTACACCGGGCAGACCGAGCTGGCCGACGCGATCCAGGAGGGCCTGGCGGCGAAGGCGGCCGGCGACACCGCGACCGCGACCACCAAGCTCGGCCGGGCCGTTCAGCTGGCCGCCCAGACCGGCAACGAGGAGGCGACCTCGCGGCTGCGCAAGGTGGTCGACATCGAGGACCAGGACACCGGCACCGTGCGGCTCAAGCGCACGGTCGAGAAGGTGGACGAGATGGCCCTCGACACGGCCTCCACCAAGACGACCCGGGTGAAGAAATGAGCGCAGTGACGTGCCCGAGCGGGCACCCGTCCACCTCGACCGACTACTGCGACGTCTGCGGGCTGCCGATCGGAGCCGCGGCCACCCCGGCTGCGGCCGCCGTACCGGCTCCTGCTGTCGCCGCGCCGGCTCCGGCCCCGACGACCCAGGCCTGCCCGAACTGTGGTGAGTCCGCTGCCGTGGACGCGCTGTTCTGCGAGTCCTGCGGCTACGACTTCACCACGGGCACGATGCCGCGGCCGGCCTCCTCGCTGGACCTCGGGCCCAGTACGACGCAGCCGCCGTTGCCGCCTGCTCCGCAGGAGGTCGCCGAGTGGGTCGTGGAGCGCTGGGTCGACCCGGACTGGTACGCCGTCCAGCAGAGCGACGACCCGTGCCCGTCCCCCGGCCTGCCGGTCGTCGTACCGCTGACCGCGAAGAGCGTGCTGGTCGGCAGGCCGTCGCGCAGCCGCGGCATCAGCCCGGAGGTCGACTGCGGTGACGACACCGGCGTCAGCCGCCGCCAGGCCCAGCTGACCACCGACGGCCAGCGCTGGTGGGTCGAGGACCTGCAGTCCTCCAACGGCACCTTCGTCGGCCCGGCGTCGGGCCCGCTGCCCGAGGACCCGGTCCCGCCGGGCCAGCGCCGCGAGCTCAACGCCGACGATCGCGTCTACGTCGGCGCCTGGACCCGGCTGGTCGTCCGCAAGGCCACACCGGAAGAGCAGGCCGGGCAGGCCTAGGCCGGGGCCTGGGTCCAGGCTTCGGCTGGGCGGTAGCAGAGCCACTCGATCAGGGCGGTGCCGAGCACGATCGGTACCGCCCAGGTCCAGGGGTGGTCGGCCACGCTGACCACCAGGATCGCTGTCCACAAAGCGATCCAGCCGCCGCCGTACCCGCGCAGGACGCCGCGGTACCAGAGGCCGCCGGGTGACTCCGCCGCTCGCTGCCCGAGGTACACGAACAGGTACGAGGCCAGCGAGATCGGCCAGAACATCCACAGCCCGGCCCAGTCGTACGGCACCATCACCAGCGCCGACAGGCAGACCAGGGCGACCAGCCAGTGGTAGACCTCGCCGACCCAGTTGAGTCCCTTGCGCCGCAGCGTCACGACGATCGCGAACGGCCCGGTGACGACCGCCAGCGCCCCTGCCGCAACGTGCAGAATCAGCGCGACGTCACGCATCGCCCGTCACCACCGACCCGAAGGTCTCTGACATGTCAGGGAGCATAGGGCGCGTCCGCCCGGCCGTCTGCCCCTCGGGACGACTTTTCCCGAGGGGCAGCCGCGGTCAGCCGATCGGGTAGCTGGCGACCATCCGGACCGCGTGGTTGCGGTAGCCCTGCCGCTCGAAGCTCGCGGCCATCGGGCGGTTGGTCAGGTCGGTGTCGGCCCGGATCCGCTCGGCGCCGGTCGCGGCGAGGATGTGCGTCCCCTCCGCCAGCAGGTCGTCGCTGTAGCCGTGCCCGCGCTGCTCGGGCACGACGCCGATGTACCCGATCACCGGGCCGCCGTTGTTGGCCGACGGGAGGACGAAGCCGACCAGCGCGCCGGCGTCGTCGTACGCCAGACGCCACCAGTCCCGCTCACCGGGCATCTCCTGGTAGATCGCCAGGTCCTCCTTGGCCGCCGCCTCGGCGCTGCTCTTCGCGACCGCCCGGGCGGTCGCGGCGTCGAGGCTGCCCTCGATCACCCGGACGAACACGTCGAGAAACGCGTCGTTGTCGGCCGGCTCGAAGCGCAGCCGCGTCGACCGGGTCGGCAGCCCGTACTCCGGGAGCCACTCGTAGCGCAGGCGTTCGGTCACCTCGGACAACCCCGCCTGCGCGGCCGCCGCGAGCCGGGGCTCCAGGGCGGCGACGATCTCGGGCTGCTCACGCCAGCCGTTCGGCACGAAGAGGTGGTACTCCGGCTGCTCGCCGCCGGCGGGCATCGACTCCAGGCCGTGCCGGATCAGCTCGGCCCAGACCGGGACGGGATCGCCGTCGCCCGCGTAGTACAGGCCGTCGATGCTGAACGGGTGGTCGAACTGCGGCATGCCCCACCAGACGGCGAGGGCGACGACCCGGCCGTCCTGCTCGACGACCCAGGTCCAGTCGTCGCGGTAGTAGCCGATGCCGACGTACTCGTCGTAGCGCTCGCGGGTGACGGTGTTGATCGACTGGTCGGCGATCAGGGTGTGGATGGTGTCGAGATCGGACTCGACGATGGTGCGGATGGTCACGGTACCTCCGGAAAAGAGGCGCGGGGCTCCGCTCAGTGCGAGCTGGACGAGCGGACCGGACGCGCCGTCGAACACGTGAGAGTGGTCATCGGTCGCTCCTTTCGCTCGAGTCGTTCTCGCTGCCAGAACACTAGGGCCCGGCGAGGTCATAGTCCACCGATTAACCACAGGTGGGATGTACGGGAGAGGCTTCGGAGACGCTCGACCTGATCCACTCCGGCGGGCCGTTCCCGTACGACCAGAACGGCACCGTCTTCCAGAACCGGGAGGGCATCCTGCCGGACGAGTCGAGTGGGTACTACCACGAGTACACCGTGGAGACGCCCGGCTCTCCCGACCGCGGCGCGCGCCGGCTGATCGGCGGCGGCGCGACCACCGACCCGGCCTTCGTCTACTACACCGCCGACCACTACGCGTCGTTCTGCGTCGTGGACGAAAACGCCTGAGGGGTTGTCCGTCGTCTTTGAGAGAATCTCCCGGTGACGATCACGGGTGTCTTGCGAGGGCAGTTCGAGCTGACCTGGTCCCTGTTCGAGTACCACCTGGACCGGCTGGTCCCGGAGGACCTGCTCTGGGAGCCGGCCGGGCCGACCTGGACCGTACGGCCGGACGCGGCCGGGATCTGGCGGCCGGACTGGGCCGACGAGGAGCTCGACCCGATCCCGGTGCCGACCGTCGGCTGGCTGACCTGGCACATCGGCTGGTGGTGGACCACCGCGCTGGCCCACGCCCGCCAGACCGTGCCGCCGCACCGCACCGACGTACCGTGGCCGGGCACGTTGCTCGGCACCCGCGACTGGATGCACCACCTGCGGGACGAGTGGTCCGTCGTACTGGAGGACTCGTCGCGGCTCACGCTTCCGGTGGCGTTCCCCTGGCCGCCGGAAGCCGGCCGGACCGTGGCCGACCTGTACGGGTGGGTGAACGCCGAGCTGATGAAGAACGCCGCGGAGATCGGGCAGCTGCGATTGCTGCGCGCGGCCGAGTTGTCCACTGCTTCCTGAACACAGCGAAGCGGTCCCGGGCTGGGACCCGGGACCGCTTCGTTTTGCTACTGGTACTGCGAGGAACTTCTCGGGATCAGAAGTCCATGCCGCCCATGTCGGGCGCGCCGCCCGGAGCGGCCGAGGCCTTCTCCGGCTTGTCGGCGATGACTGCCTCGGTGGTGAGGAACAGGGCCGCGATCGAGGCCGCGTTCTGCAGCGCCGACCGGGTGACCTTGGCCGGGTCGATGATCCCGGTCTTGATCAGGTCGACGTACTCACCGGTCGCGGCGTTCAGGCCGTGACCCGGCTCGAGGTTGCGGACCTTCTCCACCACGACGCCACCCTCGAGGCCGGCGTTGACGGCGATCTGCTTGAGCGGAGCCTCGACGGCCGACCGCACGATCGCGGCACCGGTCGCCTCGTCACCCTCGAGCTCCAGCTTCTCGAACGCGATCACCGACGCCTGCAGCAGCGCGACGCCACCACCGGCGACGATGCCCTCCTCGACGGCCGCCTTCGCGTTGCGAACGGCGTCCTCGATGCGGTGCTTGCGCTCCTTCAGCTCGACCTCGGTGGCCGCGCCGACCTTGATCACCGCGACGCCGCCGGCCAGCTTGGCCAGCCGCTCCTGCAGCTTCTCACGGTCGTAGTCGGAGTCCGACTTCTCGATCTCGGCGCGGATCTGGTTGACCCGGCCCTGGATCGAGTCGGCGTCGCCGACGCCCTCGACGATGGTGGTCTCGTCCTTGGTGACGACGACCTTGCGGGCCTGGCCGAGCAGCTCCAGGTCCACGGTGTCGAGCTTGAGGCCGACCTCCTCGGAGATGACCTGACCACCGGTGAGGATGGCGATGTCACCGAGCATGGCCTTGCGGCGGTCACCGAAGCCCGGCGCCTTGACGGCGACGGTCTTGAAGGTGCCCTTGATCTTGTTGACGACCAGGGTGGCCAGCGCCTCGCCCTCGAGGTCCTCGGCGATGATCGCCAGCGGCTTGCCGGTCTGCATGACCTTCTCGAGCACCGGGACCAGGTCCTTGATGCTGGAGATCTTGCTGTTCACCACGAGGATGTACGGGTCGTCGAGGACCGCTTCCATCCGCTCGGTGTCGGTCACGAAGTACGGCGAGATGTAACCCTTGTCGAAGCGCATGCCCTCGGTGAGCTCGAGCTCCAGACCGAAGGTGTTGCTCTCCTCGACGGTGATGACACCTTCCTTGCCGACCTTGTCCATCGCCTCGGCGATGATCTGGCCGACCTGGGTGTCCGCCGCCGAGATCGAGGCGGTGGCCGCGATCTGCTCGCGGGTCTCGACCGGCTTGGCCAGCGCGAGCAGCTGCTCGCTGACGGCCTCGACAGCCTTCTCGATGCCCTTCTTCAGGCCCATCGGGTTGGCGCCGGCGGCGACGTTGCGCAGACCCTCGCGCACGAGCGCCTGGGCCAGCACGGTCGCGGTGGTGGTGCCGTCACCCGCGACGTCGTCGGTCTTCTTGGCAACTTCCTTGACGAGCTCGGCCCCGATCTTCTCGTACGGGTCCTCGAGCTCGATCTCCTTGGCGATCGAGACGCCGTCGTTGGTGATCGTGGGGGCGCCCCACTTCTTCTCCAGGACGACGTTGCGGCCCTTCGGGCCAAGCGTCACCTTGACGGCGTCGGCGAGGGTGTTCATTCCCCGCTCGAGGCCGCGGCGCGCCTCTTCGTTGAACGAAATCAGCTTGGGCATTCTCCGCGAGTCCTCCCGCGTCGAGTTTCTGGTGGTTCAGCCGGCCGGGATGCCCGCGACGGACGGCACCGAGGTCGTCGCGGTCACGTCCCGCCTGACTCCGGCACCTCATCGAGGCCGTCTTCTGACAGCTCCCAGCAGGCACGAGCGTTATCACTCTCGCCCACTGAGTGCTAACCAAGTATTAGCACTCGACCCCAGCGAGTGCAAGCCGGACCTGGTCCCGGAGACCCTCGCGAGTTACAGTCAATGCTTGTAACGAAACTACGCCCGAGGAGGATCCGTGGAGCGCACCGGCGTCACCGTCGTCCAGCCCGGCGAGGGCGAGCAGATCGCCCTGCCCGGCTTCGGCGCCGTCCTGAAACTGTCGGCCACAGCCAACGGCGGCGAGGTCGCGATCGTCGAGCACCCGTTCGCGGTCGGCACGATCACCGCCCCGCACCGGCACACCCGCGAGGACGAGCACTCGATCGTGGTGGCCGGCGAGATCGGCTTCCGGTCCGACGACAGCGAGGTGGTGCTCGGCCCCGGCGGCTACATCACCAAGCCGCGCGGCCAGCTGCACGCGATGTGGAACGCCGGCAGCACTCCCGGCCGGATCATCGAGGTGATCACGCCTGGCGGCTTCGAGAACTACTTCCGCGACCTCGGCGAACTCCTGGCCGGCTCGGCCGCCACCGGCCTCGGCCCGCTTCGCGAGACCCCCGAGTTCGCGGACCTCGCCACCAGGTACGGACTCACCTACGAGACCCCCACCTGGTACGACGAGATCATCCAGCGCTACGACCTGCACCCGCCGTCGCACTAGGGGAGAATTGCCAGACACGCCCTAAACCTTCGCGACGAACTTGACCTCGACCAGTTGCTGCGGGAAGGCCAGGCGGGTGACGCCGAGGATCGTGCTGGCGACCTGCGGGTCGTCGCGCCGGTACGCCGCCTTGCGGACCTCGCCGGCGACCGCCATCGCGGCGTCGACGTCCAGCACGTAGACGACCTCCTCGACCACATCGTCGAGCGAGGCGCCGAAGCGCCGCAGCAGTTCCTCGGCGTTCGCGTAGGTCCGGCGCAGCTGGTCGCCCATCGCGGAGAAGTCGGTCACCGCGCCGTTCTCGTCGACCGGCGCGGGCGCGACCAGGTCGGCGCCGTCGTGCGCGAGCTGACCCGACACGTAGATGGTGTCCCCGCGCTGGACGGCCTGGACGTAGCCGTAGTCGTGCTCCCACGGGACCCCGTGGTTCTCCACCCGAACCGTCATCGGCGATCGCTCCTTGTCTGGAAGATTAAGGTTCAATCAACCTAGGAAGCCGGGCCGCCGGCCACCAGCCGCGGCCGTGCCAAAGACGGCATCGTTCGTGCCACCCGCCGTACCGTCGCCGAGGAGGACCCGTGCTGAGCGTCGCGATCCTGGTCGTGCCGCGGGTGATCGACCTCGACGTCACCATCCCGGCGTACATCCTCGGCAAGCAGGGCGGGTACGACGTACTGCTCTGCGGCGACGCAGACGTCCCGGGGTCCGCCCTCCGGCCCGCCGCTCCCCTGGCCGCGGCCGCGGCGGCCGACATCGTCGTGGTGCCCGGGTACGACGACCCGGAGGTCCCGCTGCCGGCGGAGTACCTGGAGTTGCTGCGGACCACCGCCGAGCGCGGCGCCCGGCTGGTCGGCATCTGCACCGGCACGTTCGCCCTGGCTGCCAGCGGCGTGCTCGACCGGCGCGACGCCACCACGCATTGGCAGTACGTCGAGTCACTGCGGGCGCTCTACCCGATGGTGAACGTGCTGGGCGACCAGCTGTTCGTCGAGGACGGCCGACTCCTCACCTCCGCGGGAGGTGGCGCGGCGATCGACGCCTGCCTGCACCTGGTCCGGTCCGACTTCGGTGCGGAGGCGGCGCACGCGGCTGGACAAGGGGTGGTCGCGGCGCCGGTCCGGAGCGGCGACCAGCGGCAGCAGCTCGGCGTACCGGCTCCGCCGCGGTCCGATCTGTCCCCCACTCGCGGGTGGGTGCTGGAGAACCTCGGCGAGCCGATCACCGTGCAGCAGTTGGCCGATCGCAGCCACCTGCCGCGGCGTACGTTCATCCGGCACTTCGAGGCCGAGACTGGGCAGTCGCCGATGCGCTGGGTCACCACACAGCGGCTGCTCAGCGCGCGAAGGTTGCTGGAGGCAACGGATTGGCCGGTCGAGCGGATCGCCGGCGCGACCGGTTTCGGCAGCGCGGCGAACTTCCGCGCGGTCTTCCGGCGTGAGGTCGGGACGACCCCGAGCGCCTACCGGCGGGAGGCAGCCGTGGGTCGCGGGGCAAGGGACGCCGGCGATCAGGTCCCGGGCCGTCAGGCGGCGACCGCGGGCCAGAGGACCTCGACGACCTTGGCCGGGATGCCGTCGGCGGGGTCGCCGCGGTAGAAGGCGGCGAAGTACGCGCCGAAGCAGAGCGTCGCGATCGTGTGGCGGTCGATCCCGGCGCGGACGGCACCGCGTTCCTGGAGCTCGGTGAGGACGGTCTCGACCAGGCCGATCCGCGGCTCGACGGCGTGCCGGCGGAGGATCTCGAGCAGCTCCGGCGTGCGGGCGGCCTCGCCGGCGAAGTTGCCCATCAGGACCATCGCGTCCGGGGTGAAGTACGCCGGATCGAGCCGCCGGACCGCCTCGGTCAGCGCCTCGCGGGGCTCCAGACCGGCGAGGTCGACGGCGTACGAGTCCTTCTGCCGGCGGAAACCGTAGTCGAGCGCGTCGACCACCAGCGCGAACTTGGAGTTCCAGCGCCGGTAGAGCGTCGGCCGGCTGACCCCGGCGTCGGCGGCGATGTCGCCGATCGTCATCCGCGAGTATCCGTCGGACACCAGGCGGTTGCGGGTCGCCAGGATGATCGCCTCGTCCAGCGCGGCGTCCCGCGGCCGCCCGCCGGGGCGCGACTCGTTCATGGGGCCGGAGCCTAGCAATACAGTTACAGGCATGGGACGTAATGGAACCGTCGACCGCGACCTGACGTACGCGACCGTCGACGGCGTCGACCTGCGGCTCGACCTCTACCGCGCCGGACCACCAGCCAGTACGACGGCAGACGGCGGCTCGCCGGTCGTCGTCTACGTCCACGGCGGTGGGTGGACGCACGGGGACCGGACCGCCGAAGCCGAGACGCGGCTGGCGCCGATGGCCGCGCAGGGGGTGACGGTCGCGTCGATCGACTACCGGCTCGCGCCGGACGCGGTGTTCCCCGCGCAGCTCCACGATGTCGAGGCCGCCGTCCGCTGGCTCCGCGCAACCGGGCCGGAGCTCGGCCTGCGGACCGACCGCATCGGCGTGTGGGGCGCTTCAGCCGGCGCGTACCTGGTGTCACTCCTCGCCCTGAGCAGTCCCGAGCTCGTGCAGGCCGTCGTCCACTGGTTCGGTCAGGCCGACCTGGCCGCCACCGCAGGACGCACCGCCCTGGAAGCCCGCCTGCTCCCCTTCCACTTCGAGCAGGACCTGCTCGGCCCCGAGCCGCGGACGCCGGCCGAAGCCCTCAGCCTGCTCGACCACATCCCGGCGCGAACCGCGATCGTGCGAGACGAGGAACGGCGCGACGCCGGGCCGACGGGTCTGCCGCCGTTCCTGATCGCCCACGGCGACCGCGACCGGATCGTTCCCCCGGCCGAAGGGCTGGCCCTGCACGACGCGCTGGTCCGCGCCGGGCACTCCAGCCGGTTCGAGCTGCTCGGCGGCGCCGGGCACGAGGACCCCGCGTTCGACAGCCCTGCGCACCTGGCGACGACCGCCGCGTGGCTGCGCGCCGTACTCAGTCCTCCCACTGGGCGATCAGGTACTTCGGGGCGTTCAGTCGCCAGGCCTCGGTGAGCAGTTCCTCGACCTCCTCGTCGTCGGCGAGCTCCAGGGTGATCTCGAGCCAGCCGAAGCGGCCGGACTCCCACCAGGACGCGTAGACCTCCGGGTTCTCGGCGATCATCGCCTGCTGCTCCTCGCGGAAGGCCTTCACGAACAGCTTCGACTCGTCCTCCGACAGGTACGCGAAACCCTTCTTGCGCACCTTGAAGGCCGGCTGTCCCGCCCAGCCCTCGTGCTCCTCCGCCCCTGGCAACCGCAGCACCAGCTTCTGCACCGCTTCCGCGTCCATCCGCTCACGCTAACCCCGCCCGCCGACAGTTCCGGTCCGTAAGTCGTCAGGGGTGCGCGACCAGGGATCCAGGGGTCGGGTCAGGGGCCGGTCGGTACCGATCCTGATGTGCGGGAGGGTCCCCGGGCGGCACAGTGGAGGACATGACGAACAACAGCGCACCCTTCCAGAACCTGTCCGGCAAGACCCTCCGCCGTTCGCGTGACCAGCGGATGCTGTCCGGTGTCTCCGGCGGCATCGCGGAGTACCTGAACATCGACGCGACCCTGGTCCGCCTGGGCATCGTCGGGCTGACCCTGCTCACCGGTGGCACCGCGCTGATCGGCTACGTGATCGCCTGGATCGTGATGCCGGAGTCCGACGGCAAGGCCGTCTGGCAGAGCGTCCAGCAGAACCACCAGCAGCCGCAGCCGCAGACCACGCCGGAGGGCGACATCGCCGCCCGCATCTACGACGACAAGCCGCCGGCCGCGTGACCCAGCTGCCACGGCAGCAGTGAGCACCGGGCCCTCCAAGGGCCACACTGCTGCCGTGCAGACCTGGGGCGGCAGCTGAATCGCGCCGCCTCACCGAAGATCTCCGACCGCACTGCCACACTGCTGCAGTGCAGACCGATGCCGGCGTCACCCGCTGTCCGCAGTGCGCCCAGCAGATCCGCGTCGACCCCGGCTACGTGACCTGGTGCGACCAGTGCGACTGGAACGTCGACCCGACCGGGCCGGACCACAAGCACCCGGCCTGGCGCCTCAAGCTGGAGCACCAGCTGGCCGACACCCTCTACCGCGAGCTTGAGACCGGACGGGTCAATCGACCTGGCTGGGACTTGGCCCGCGTCACGGCGTACCTGTTGTCAGCTGTCCTGCTGGTCCTCCCCCTGGTCGCCCTGATCGGTGGAGTCGCTCTCCTGGTGTTCTACCGACCGCTCTGGCTCAGCATTCCGATGGCGGCGGTTGCCCTCGGGATCGGCCTGATGCTGCGGCCTCGCGCCGCCCGCCTCGACCCCGACGCAGAGCTGGTCCACCGCGAGGACGCCCCGGTGCTGTTCAGGCTGCTGGACCAGATCGCCGCGAGCATCGGCACTCCACGGGTCGCCGCGGTCGCCCTGGACGCCGAGCCGAACCTCTACTTCACCCGGGTCGGCTGGCGCTTCCGCCCGGTCATCGGCCTCGGCCTGCCGCTCTGGACCGGGCTGCGCCCGCAGGAGCGGGTGGCGCTGCTGGCTCACGAGCTCGGCCACGGCAAGAACGGCGACGCCCGGCACGGCTGGGTGGTCGGTGCGGCCGAGTCGGTGCTGGAGCAGCTGGAAGAGGCGTTCACCGAGCAGCCGTACGACGAGTACAAGCTGGACGCGGCGCACGACCTGGGGACCGACACCTCGGTCGGTCACCTCACCCGCCTGATCAACGCCGTCGTCGGGCCGATCGTTCGCGGCTACGCCTGGCTGCTCGACAGGATGAATCTGCGGGCCAACCAGCGCGCGGAGTACCTAGCGGACCGCACGGCCGGTGAGGTGGCCGGCTCGGACGCCGCGGCCTGGGCGCTGGAGCGGACGCTACTGGCCGACTCGTCGCACCGGGCGCTGGAGCGAGCACTGCGCTTCGAGAAGGACCTGCCACCGCTGGAGGCCGTACGGCGTGCGGTGACCGAGACACCGAAGCGGGAGATCGAGCGGCGGCTGCGGCTCAGCCGGCTGCGGGAGACACGGACCGACTCCAGCCACCCGCCGACGTACCTGCGGACCAAGCTGATCCGCACCCGAGCGGCCACCAGCGCCCGCGTCGTACTGGGCCTGGACGACAGCCGCACGATCGACCGCGAGCTGGCGCCTGCCGCCGAACGGGTGCTGAAGCAACTGCGGGCCGCTCTCTAGACCTTCAGCGTGGCCCGGCGGGCCATGGTGGCCACGGCGATGTCCGGGTGGTCGGCGAAGACACCGTCGATGCCGGTGGCGGCGAAGGCCCTCAGCTCGGCGGCAAGGTCCAGACCGGTCGGCAGGAAGCGGCGCTCGGCGCGGAACGTCCAGACCTGGACCTTCAGGCCGGCGCGGTGCGCCTGCTCGACCAGCCGGGTCGGCTCGCCCAGAGCACCGTCGGAACGGCGCGGGATGACCAGGTCCTTGTGCGGCGCCAGCACTTCGGCGTACGTCGAGATCTCGCGCAGCCCGGCCGGTCCGGTCAGGTCGGTGAAGGTCCGGTCGTCGCCGAAGCGCAGGAAGTCGTTCGGCGTGCCCTCGGAGTCGACCAGCTGGACCAGCGGCACGTCGGTCATCACCGCCAGCCGGCGCAGGCTGGTCGGCTCGAACGACTGCACCATCGCCTCGCCCCGGCGGACACCGAGCGCGGTCAGCCGCTCGGCCAGCAGCTCCTCCAGCGGCAGCCCGAGCCGACGGAAGTACGCCGGGTGCTTGATCTCCGGGATCACTCCGATCGGCCGGCCGAGCCGGGCCGACTCCTGCCGGGCCAGCGCGACCACGTCGTCGAAGGTCGCGATCGTCTCGCGGCCGTCGTACGCGGTGTTGGCCGCGCGCAGGGCGGGCATCCGCTCCCGGGCGCGCAGCGTGCGCAGCTCGGCGTAGGTGAAGTCCTCGACGAACCAGCCGGTGACCGCCTCGCCGTCGACGATCTTGGTGATCCGGCGATCGGCGAACACCGCATGGTCGGCGACGTCGGTCGTCCCGGAGATCTCGTTCTCGTGCCGGGCCACCAGGACGCCGTCCAGCGTGGCGACCAGGTCCGGCTCCAGGTAGTCGGCGCCGAGCGCCGCGGCCAGGCGGTACGCCGCCGGCGTGTGTTCCGGGCGGTACCCGCTCGCTCCCCGATGCGCGATGACCAGCATGTGATCCAGGACAGGCGGCCGAGGTGGCGGCCGGGGAACTCGTTGCCCAACGCAAGATGAAGCTCTGCCGAGCCTCCGGGGGCCGGTTAAACCACATGCAATTTGTCGGTGGCCAGGCCTAGCCTGAAACGGTTATGAAACAACTTCCTCTCGCCGATCCCGGCACTCCGGATCACCGTTCCGCCGCGCGCTACCTGCTCTGGGTGGCCCGCGGCCAGAAGGCCACGCTCCTGGGCGGGATGACCTTCGGCATGCTCTGGATGGGCGCGCAGGCGTTCGTCCCGGCGATCCTGGGCCAGGCCATCGACGAGGGCATCGCCGGCGGCGACGTCGACCGGCTGCTCGGCTGGACGGCGCTGCTGTTCGCGGTCGGCGTCGTGCAGGCGCTGGCCGGCATCATGCGGCACCGGTTCGCGGTGACCAACTGGCTGAGCGGCGCCTACCGGACCGTCCAGGTGGTCACCCGCCAGTCCGCCGACCTGGGCGCCACCCTGCCGAAGAACCTGGCCACCGGCGAGGTGGTCAGCATCGGCGCCGGCGACCTGGCCTACATCGGCAACCTGCTGGAGATCTCGGCCCGGTTCGCCGGCGCGGTCGTCGCGTTCGTCGTGGTCGCGTTCATCCTGCTGAGCACGTCGACGACGCTCGGCCTGGTCGTGCTGATCGGCGTACCGCTGATGCTGTTCGCGCTCGGCCCGCTGCTGCGCCCGCTGCACCGACGCCAGTTCGCCCAGCGCGAGGCGGTCGGCGAGCTGAACTCGCTGGGCTCCGACATCGTCTCCGGCCTGCGCGTGCTGCGCGGCATCGGCGGCGAGGAGTCCTTCTCCAAGCGGTACCGCGCCGAGTCGCAGCGGGTCCGTGGCGCCGGCGTGAAGGTGGCCGGCATCCAGTCCGTGCTGGACGCCGCGCAGGTGTTCCTGCCGGGCATCTTCGTGGTCAGCGTGGTGGGGCTCGGCGCGCACTTCGCCGTCCGCGGCGACCTGAGCGCGGGCAGCCTGGTCGCCTTCTACGGGTACGCGACGTTCCTGGTGCTGCCGCTGCGGACGGCGACCGAGATGGCCAACGCCCTGATGCGTGCGCTGGTCGCCGGCCGCCGGATCGTCCGCGTGCTCGAGCTGACGCCCGACGTCGCCGACCCGGCCGAGCCGGTCCGCCTGCCCGACCGCGGCGACCTGGTCGACCCGGTCTCCGGCATCCGCGTGCGCGACGGACGCCTCACCGCGATCGTCTCCGCCGAGTCCGACCGCGCGGCGGTCATCGCCGACGTCCTCGGCCGGTACGACGACGCCAGCGAAGTCCGGTACGGCGGAGTCACGCTGGCCAGCGCCACCCGGGCCGACGTCCGGCAGCGCATCCTGGTCAGCGACACCGGGTCCCAGCTGTTCACCGGCGTACTGCGGGAGGAGCTGGACCCGTCCGGCCGGCGTACCGACGACGAGCTGATGGCAGCGATCCGGACCGCTTCGGCGGAGGACGTGCTGGTCGCCCTGGCCGACGGACTCGACGCCGAGGTGGAGGAGAAGGGCCGGTCGTTCTCGGGCGGCCAGCGCCAGCGGCTGGTCCTGGTCCGCGCACTGCTCGCCGACCCGTCGGTGCTGGTGCTCGTGGAGCCCACGTCCGCAGTGGACGCGCACACCGAGGCCCGGATCGCCGACCGGCTCCGAGAGTACCGGCAGGGCCGCAGCACCGTCGTACTGACGTCCAGCCCGCTGCTGCTCGACCGGGTCGACGAGGTCATCTTCGTCGCCGACGGCCGAGTCGTCGCCAGCGGCCGGCACCGGCAGCTGCTGGAGACCGAACCGCGCTACCGCCGGACCGTCACCCGCCAGACCGAGGAAGAGGAGGTGCTCGCATGAAGCGGATCCTGCCCGTCGCAGACTCCGCACAGGTCCGCCGGCACGCCCGTCGGCTGGCCCGGCGGCACCCGCGCGCCCTGCTGATCGCGCTCGGCCTGCACGGCCTGGCGGCAGTTACCGGCCTGGCCACGCCCCGGCTGATCGGTGAGCTGGTCGAGGACGTCCAGCGCGGTACGACGGCGGCCGCCGTCAACCAGGTGATCGCCGTGATCGCCGTGTTCGTGGTGGTGCAGTCGCTGCTCACCCGCTGGGCCAGGTACCGGTCGTTCGCGCTCGGCGAGCAGGTGCTGGCCGAGCTGCGGGAGGACTTCGTCGACGACGCGCTGGCGCTGCCGATCGGCACGGTCGAGCGGGCCGGCACCGGCGACCTGCTGTCGCGCACCTCGCGCGACGTGGACACGCTGTCGAGGACCGTGCGGTTCGCCGTACCGGAGACGATCATCGCGTTCGTCACCGTGCTGTTCACGGTCGCGGCCGCGATGCTGGTCGGGGTCTGGGTGCTGGTGCCGCTGCTCGCGATGGTGCCGGTGCTGTGGATCAGCACCAAGTGGTACCTGCGCCGCGCCAAGGACGGGTACCTGCGCGAGAACGCGGCGTACGCGCAGATGACCAGCTCGCTGGCCGAGACCGTCGAGGGCGCCCGCACGGTCGAGGCGCTGCGCCGGTACGAGGCGCGCGTGCGGTACGGCGATCGGGACATCCGCGGCTCGTACGACGCCGAGCGGTACACGTTGTTCCTGCGCACGGTCTACTTCCCGGTGGTCGAGGTCGGGTACCTGGTGCCCATCGTCGGCACGCTGCTGTTCGGTGGCTGGCTGCACATCAACGGCCACGTCTCCCTGGGTGCGGTGACCGCCGCGGTCCTCTACGCCAGCCAGCTGATCGACCCGGTCGACCGGCTGATCTCCTGGCTGGACGAGCTGCAGTCCGGTGGCGCGGCGCTGGCCCGCCTGCTCGGCATCACCGACGTACCGGACGACCGCGCGCCGACCGGCGAGGAGCCGGCCGGTGAGCTGGTCGAGGCTCGCGATGTGCGGTTCTCGTACGTCGACGGGCGCGACGTGCTGCACGGCGTCGACCTGACGGTCCAGCCGGGCGAGCGGATCGCGATGGTCGGCCCGTCCGGCGCGGGCAAGTCGACGCTCGGCCGGCTGATCGCGGGCATCCACCCGCCGCGGACCGGTTCGGTCAGCGTCGGTGGGGTCGGGATGACCGACCTGCCGCTGGACGAGCTGCGCCGGCAGGTCGCGCTGGTCACCCAGGAGCACCACGTGTTCGTCGGCACCCTGCGGGACAACCTGTCGATGGCGTCACCCGACGCCTCCGACGAGACCCTCCTGGACGCGCTGGACGCCGTGGACGCGCGCGAGTGGACCGAGGCGCTGCCGGACGGGCTGGACACCAGGGTCGGCTCGGGGCAGTTCGCGTTGACTCCGGCGCAGGCGCAGCAGCTGGCGCTGGCGCGACTGGTGCTGGCGGACCCGCACACACTGGTGCTGGACGAGGCGACCTCGCTGATCGACCCGCGGGCCGCCCGGCACATGGAGCGCTCGCTGGCCGCCGTACTGGAAGGGCGGACGGTGATCGCGATCGCCCACCGGCTCTACACGGCGCACGATGCCGACCGGGTCGCCGTCGTCGAGGACGGCAGGATCAGTGAGCTGGGCAGCCACGACGAGCTGGTCGCTCGGGACGGTTCGTACGCGGCGCTGTGGAAGTCCTGGCACGGCTGAGCCGTCGCGCGAACGGCCCGCTTCTCCCTCGAGAAGCGGGCCGTTCGTTCTTCCTAGCGTCGGGTCCTGCTGATCCGCAGGACGGCGGAATCGACATGGGGTGGTGGGGTGAAAGCCTTGCGGGGAAGGCGAATCCCGATCGATGCGTCGTAGTACCGGCTCCAGCGCGCGGCTGCGGGGGCGCGGCCTTCGATCCACCGGTTCACCACCTGTCGTTGCAGCACGAGATCGGCGGACACCAGGCGCGAACCCGGTGCCAGCAACCTCCTCAGCAACGCGGTGGAAACCCCGTACGGCGGACTCGAGACCACGCGGAACGGCCGGGTCGGCAACCGCAGATCAGCGGCGTCGACCCGGATCACCTTCACCTCGGCGAACCGTTGCCGCAGCTTGTCGGCCCGGCCGGGATGAAGCTCGACCGCGATCACCTCGGCGCCGGCCCTGACCAACGGACCGGTGAGCGCGCCGAGCCCGGCCCCTACGTCGAGGACGAGTTCACCGGGACGAACCCCGGCGGCGTCGACGACGCGTTGAGCCCAACGACTATCGAGCGGATGCCATCCCCAGGCACCCCTCGCCTGCCCGGAGGCGGGCACGACGGACCATCACGAAGTACGTAATCATGGCGGCGAGCCTAGAGCGCTGAGCGCCCTGTGCTCAAAGGGTTTTCGGGCGCTCTACAACGCCTTCGGTGCGGAGGTCAGCCGCTCGACCGTCTCGGTCGTCCGGCGCTCGGCCAGCTCCAACCGCCGGCGCTTGCTGTCGGACAAGTCGGTCTTGGCGAGCTCGCGGCGTACGTCGAGCACGCGGACCGGGAGCGTGTCGGTCACCAGCAGCGGCGCGTACTCCGGCGCCTCGGCGGTCCAGCGGTCCCCGTCGCGCTTGAAGGTGAACTTGACCAGCAGGCCCTCGGCCTTCGGCGCGTTCGGGGTCCGGTGCGCGGCGACCAGGTTGCCGAGGCCGTAGACGACCCACTTGCCGTGCAGCTGCTGGATCGGCTGGACGACGTGCGCGTGGTGGCCGAGGATCAGGTCGATGTTGCTGTCGGCAAGCAAATCGGCGGCGAGCGTGCGCTGGTCCTGGTTCACCGCGGTCGAGTACTCGTCGCCCCAGTGGCAGCTGACCACGACGATCTGCACGCCGGCGTCGCGCGCCGTGCGGGCCATCGCCTTGATCCTGGCCGGATCGAGCTTGCCGGCCCGCCAGGTCTCGCCGTTCGGGTAGGGCACGCCGTTGAAGCCGTAGGTGTAGCTGAGCAGCGCGACCTTGACGCCCTTCACGTCCACGATCGTCGGTGTCTCTGCCTCCTGCGGCGTCCGGGCCGTGCCGGTGTGCTTCAGGCCGGCCTGGTCCAGGGTGCGCAGCGTCCGGTCGATGCCGGCGGCACCTTTGTCGAAGCTGTGGTTGCTGGCGGTCGAGCACGCGTCGTACCCGGTCTTCTTCAGCGCCGGGACGATCTGCGGCGGGCCCTGGAAGAGCGGGTAACCGGAGTACGGCGTACCGATCGGTGTCTCGAGGTGACAGACGGCGAGGTCCGCGCTCTGGACGAGTGGTTCGACGCCGCTGAGCAGGGGCGCGAAGTCCCACTGGCCGTTGCGGCCGTCCTGGCGGGCGGTGGTCCAGAGGCGTTCGTGCAGCAGCACGTCACCGGTCGCGACCAGGCTGATCTCCTGCGCACCGGCCGGTGGTTGAGCACCAGGACCTGATCCGGTGCCGTTCGTCGGCGTACTGTCCGGGCCTTGGGCGCCCGGGATGTCCGCACAGCCGCCGGCCACGGCCAACAGGACTCCCACCGCCAGCAAACGACGCAACGCACGCATGTCCCAGCCCCCAGGTCTCCACCCGGAAAGGTGGACACCTGACAGACGACATGACGGACGAAAAGGTTGAATCCCTTCCCGGCCAGCCGGGTCACGGTCCGGCGACGAAGCCTGCCGGCCGGTATAACTATCCCGTGGGGTTTCCGATGCCGTGGAGGAAGAGCAAGCCGATGGTGGACCTGAAGACACCGGCCGAGATCGACGCGATGCGTACGGCCGGTCAGGTGGTCGCGTCGGCACTCATGACCGTGAAGAAGGCAGCGGCCGTCGGCGTCTCTCTGCTCGAGCTGGACCAGATCGCCCGCGACGTCCTGCGGGCAGCCGGCGCGGTCTCGCTCTTCGACGGGTACCAGCCGGGCTTCTCGTCGGTGCCGTTCCGCGGCGTCATCTGCACGTCGGTCAACGACGGCGTGCTGCACGGGCTGCCGACCGGCCGTCGCCTGGCGGACGGCGACCTGCTGAACGTCGACTGCGGTGCATCGGTCGACGGCTGGTGCGCCGATTCCGCCACCAGCTTCGTCGTCGGTACGCCGCGCGCCGAGGATCTCGAGCTGATTGCGACGACCGAACGGGCCCTCGCCGCGGGCATCGCGGCCGCCGTACCGGGTGCTCGCCTGGGCGACATCGGCGCGGCCATCGGCACCGTCGGCACGGAAGCCGGCGTCGGCACCAACCTCGACTTCGGCGGCCACGGCATCGGCCGCCGGATGCACGAGGAACCCCACATCCCCAACGGCGGCCGCCCCGGCCGAGGCCTCAAACTCCGCCCCGGCCACGTCCTCGCCATCGAGCCCTGGTTCTGGCACGGCCCCGGCTCCACGTACGTCATCGACCCCGACGGCTGGACCCTCCGCTCCGCCGACGGCACCCGAGGCGCCCACGCCGAACACACCGTCGCCATCACGGAAGACAGCCCGCAGATCCTCACCCTGCGCGGCTAGCCGAGCGGATCGCCTCAGGTCAGCACTCCCCCGCGCCTTGAGCACCACCCCCGAATCCACCGCCCCGAATCCCGGCCACCCCAATCACCCCGGACTCCATCCCCCTTGCAGGAAACGACTTTGAGCACCAGCCAGCCACAGATCGACACAAAATCTGACTGCCCGGTGCACAAAGTGGGTTCAAGCGGACCGCGGGGGTGGGTGAGCCGCGCGAAGCTGCTTGATGCCGGCGCGGGCCAGGCGGCGCGGGCCGAGGCGGGGACCGGCGGGGCCGGGCACGGCTGGGGCAGGGCGGGCAGAGGCGGGACCGGGCCGGCCGAGGCGGGGCCGGGTGGGCCGGGCGGGCCGAGGCGGGGCCGGCGGGGCTGGGCAAGGCTGGGGCAGTGCGGGCAGAGGAGGTGCGGGACCGGGCCGGCCGAGGCGGGGCCGGGTGGGCCGGGCGGGCCGAGGCGGGGCCGGCGGGGCTGGGCAAGGCTGGGGCAGTGCGGGCAGAGGAGGTGCGGGACCGGGCCGGCCGAGGCGGGACCGGGCCGGCCGAGGCGGGGCCGGGTGGGCCGGGCGGGCCGGGACGAGGCCAGCTGGTGCGGCGCGGCTCAGGGCGGGGTGGGACCAGCACAGGCCAGGGCTGCGGGGCAGGCGGCGCGGCGATTGCTTCGGACGGCCTGAGTACGGGTGCACAGTGCACCGGTAGTCGCGGGCAAGGGCGCTGGCGGCCGCACGGCGATTACTGCGGGGTAGCCGCGGAGTGCGCGTGCACCGGTGCAATGGGGCGTTGGCGACGGATGGAGCCGCAGCGGTCGAGGGGTGACTGCTCGAAGCGGCGTGGCGCTGGTGTGGGGCGGGCGGATCCGCGAGGATCGGCTTGGGTGAGACGGCTGGAGCAGCCGGTGGTGCGGCTGGAACAGCCGGGGGTGGCGTGGCTGAATAGCCGGTGGTGGTGTAGCTGCAGCTGGTGCGCCGGAGCTGCCCGGCCGCTAGAACAACGGCTGTTGATCCGGCTCGGGGATTGCGGCTGGGACGGGAGCAGGGCGGTGGCGGCGGGTGGTGGAGGTGTTGAAGGGGGCTGAACTGCTGCGGCGGCTGCGGAAGCGGGCGGTGGGTTCGCCCCAGCCGGAGAAGGAGCCTTGGCCGGAGGCTTCGACGACGTTCTGGGTGTTGCGGTGGGAGGACGTGCCGAAGCCGTGTTTCTCCAGCAGCGGGCGGACCTTGGACTCGAAGGCGTTGCGGTAGCTGGGGGCGGCGTTCGGGCCGTGGGCATACAAAGACTCGTAGCGTTTGACCAGCTCGGGGTGGTCTTCGGCCAGCCACTTCATGAACCACGGTTTGACGCCGGGCCTCAGGTGAAGGACCAGCGTGGTGACGCCCGTCGCGCCGGCCTCGGCCAACTGGCCGAACAGGTGGTCCAGGTGTTCGGCGGAGTCGGTCAACCACGGCAGGACCGGCGCGACCATCACCCCGCACGGAAGCTCCGCCTCGCGCACAGCGCGGATCAGATCGAGGCGGCCCCGCACCGACGGGACACCGGGCTCGAGTCGACGACGCAGTTCTTCGTCGCCCAGCGCCAGCGAGACGCCGATCCCGACCGGCACCTGCTCGGCCGCTTCCTGCAGTAGCGGCAGGTCGCGGCGGAGCAGCGTGCCCTTGGTCAGGATCGACAGCGGCGTCCCGGAGACGGCCAGCGCCGAGATGATCCCGGGCAGCAGCCGGTACCGCCCCTCGGCCCGCTGGTACGGATCGGTATTGGTGCCGAGGGCAACTTGTTCACCACCCCAGGACGGCCGGGCCAGCTCCTTGCGCAGGATGTCGGCGACGTTCGTCTTCACCACGATCTGCCGGTCGAAGTCCAGCCCCTCGTCCAGCTCGAGGTACTTGTGCGTCGGCCGGGCGAAGCAGTACCGGCAGGCGTGCGTGCAGCCGCGATAGGGGTTCACCGTCCAGTTGAACGGCAGCCCCGTCCCCGGCACCGAGTTCAGCGCCGACCGCGCGAGCACCTCGTGGAACGTCACCCCCTGGAACTCCGGCGTCGTCACCGACCGGACCAGGCCCGCGATCGAGCCCAGCCCCGGCAACGTCCCCGGAGCCTCCGCGTCGAGCTGCTGCCCTGCCCACCTCATGAAGTACAGTCGAACACATGTTCGCCCAGCTTTCAAATCACCCCCGGAACGCCGCGACGTTGTCCCGCGCCCACTCCCGGTAGGACTTGGCCGGTCGCCCGGCCACCTCCTGCACCACCGGCGACGGCTCGGCGGCGTACTCGGCCATCATCCGGAAGCCGTCCACCAGCCACTCGGCCGACTCGGCTCCCATGAACGGCGTCCACGCCGCCACGGCTTCCTCGTGCGTCAGCTCCTCGAACCGCAGCTCTCGCCCGAGCGCCTCCCCGATCAACGCGACCTCCTGCGGCTGCGTCAGCTGCTCCGGCCCACTCATCCCGAGCTTCTGCCCGGTGTAGCTCTCGTCCCGCAGCACGGCGCTCGCCACTGCCGCGATGTCACCGAGGTCGATCGGCAGCTGCACCGCATCGGCGTACGGACCTCGGACAACGCCTTCGGCCTTGATCGAGGGCGCCCAGTCGAGCGTGTTGTTCATGAACTGCCCGGGCCGCAGATGCACCCACTCGAAGCCGCCGTCCTCGATCGCCCGCTCGACCTTGTAGTAGTGCCAGCTCCCCGGATCCCCTTGCGCCTCGTACTCGGCCGGCTCGCCCGACAGCACGACCACCCGCCGTACGCCGGCCTTCTGCGCCGCCGTCACGAACTCGTCGACGTACGCCGGCAGCGGCGCGAGGTAGACCGTGTCGACCCCGTCGAGCGCCGCGGGCAGCGTCGCCGGCTTCCCCAAGTACCCATGCGCCACCTCGACGCCGGACGGCAGCGCCGCCTTCGCCGGATTGTTCGTCAGCGCCCGGACGTCCCGCACGCCTGCCGCCACCAGTTCGTCCACCAGCAACCGCCCAACGCTGCCGGTCGCACCCGTCACCAAGATCGTCATTCCCCAGTCCCAACCTGTCGGAAGCAATTCCCGTAGGGTATACGACAATTGCTGATCATAGGATGGGGCGACGGAAACGAGGTGCGAGATGACGGTGCAGCACAGCGGCGGCGGCCCGGCCGCCCGCACGCTCGCCCTGCTCTGGCGGAAGACCCAGCCGGCCCAGGAGAAGCTCCGCGGCCGCAAGCCCACGCTGCAGCTGGACACCGTGGTCGACACCGCGGTCGCGCTCGCCGACGAGCGCGGGATCGCCGCCGCTTCGATGGGCAACGTCGCCAAGGCTCTCGGCGTCGGGACGATGACGCTCTACACCTACGTGCCGTCCAAGGAGGAGCTGCTCGATCTGATGATCGACCAGGTCCTGCTGGAACGACGCCTGCCCGGCCCCGGCGAGGACCGCCCGGCCGACTGGCGGGCGCAGGTCGAGCTGTACTCCGACGAGACCCGCGCGACCTACTCGCGCCACCCCTGGCTGAGCGGCGTCTCGACGATCCGCCCGCCCGTCGGCCCGGGCATGCTGGCCGCCCGCGAGTACCTGCTGTCCACCATGTTCGCGCTCGGCCTGCCACCAGCGCGTGCCAACCTCGCCGCGCTGGCGATCGCGACCTACGTCGACTCGGCCGCCGGCGGCGAGGCCGAGAGCGACCTGATCGAGCGCTCGACCGGCCAGACCCACGACGCCTGGTGGCACGAGCGCGGCGACCTCTGGGAGAACTACTTCGACGTCGACCGCTACCCCACGATGACCGCGGTCTGGAACGACGGCGAGGGCGGCGGTACGTCGTACGGCAACGGCACCCGCGAGGTCACCGCCCAGGCCTACCGCTTCGGCCTCGACCGCCTCCTCGACGGCATCGCCGCGAGCAAGTAGCCGGACCACCCATGCCGTAGCGTTTGGGAAGCTTTGAGCTGGAGGGGCTGGGCAATGGGTAGCGAGAACTTCCGGGTGGATCTGCAGGGTGTGGTCGACCTGCTGAGTCACCACCTGTACAGCAGTCCGCGGGTCTACCTGCGGGAGCTGCTGCAGAACGCCGTGGACGCGGTGACGGCGCGGCGGGCCGGGGACGCGACGGCGCCGGGCACGATCGGGATCGTCGTCGACGGACAGCGGCTGAGCATCAGCGACAGCGGGATCGGGCTGCGGCCGGACGAGGTGCGCGAGCTGCTGGCGACGATCGGGCGGAGCTCGAAGCGGGACGAGATCGGGTTCGCGCGGACCGAGTTCCTCGGGCAGTTCGGGATCGGGCTGCTGTCGGCGTTCATGGTGGCCGACGAGATCGAGGTGGTGACCCGCCCGGCGGACGGTCCGACCACGCGCTGGAACGGTACGGCGGACGGCCGCTACACGATCGGCGAGGCAGCGGATCGCGACGCGGTCGGTACGACGGTGACGCTGCAGGCCCGCCGCGGCGCCGAGCAGTGGTTCAAGACCGCGACGGTGATCGAGCTGGTCAAGCTGTTCGGAGCCCTGCTGCCGTTGGAGATCACGGTCAACGGCGAGCGGGTCACCGACGGCGTCGCGCCCTGGGAGGGCAACGGCCGGGCCGACCTGGTCGGCTACGCGCAGGACCACCTCGGCTTCACGCCGTTCGACGTGATCCCGCTGAACAACCCGGCGGCCGGACTGACCGGCGTCGCCTTCGTGCTGCCCTTCGCGGCCAACCCGGCCGAGCGGGCCACCCACCGCGTCTACCTGAAGCGGATGCTGCTGGCCGAAGGCGTCGAAGGGCTGCTGCCGGACTGGGCGTTCTTCGTCCGCGCCGTGATCGACACCTCCGAGCTGCGCCCGACCGCGAGCCGCGAGGCCCTGTTCGACGACGGCCACCTGGAGACCACCAGGGAGGCGCTGGGTGAGCAGCTGCGCGGCTGGATGGTCCGGCTCGGCAGCACCGACCCGCAGAAGCTGGACCGGTTCCTGGGCATCCACCAGCTCGGTGTGAAGGCCCTGGCGCTGCACGACGACGAGATGCTTCGGCTGGTGCACCGCTGGCTCCGGTTCGAGACCAACCACGGCCGGATGACCGCCGCCGAGCTGCAGGAGCGCAAGGGCGAGATCCGGTACGTCGGGACGATCGAGGAGTTCCGCCAGCTCGCGGCGGTCGCCTCGGCGCAGGACCTGACCATCGTCAACGCCGGCTACACCTACGACGCGGAGCTGCTGCACCGGCTGCCCGACGTCGTACCCGACCTGGTCACCAGCAGGTTCGACCCGACCGAGCTGAGCACCAGCTTCGACGGTCTGGACCCTCAGACCGAGCTGGAGCTGCGGCCGTTCGTCCAGCTGGCCCAGGAGACGCTGGACCCGGTCGGCTGCGAGGTGGTCGTCCGCGCGTTCGACCCGGCCTCGCTGTCGGCCATCTACCTCGTGGACCGGTCAGCACAGTTCGCCAGTGAGCTGCGCGCCACCAGGGAGCGGACCGACGCGCTCTGGTCGGAGGTGCTCGGCGCACTCGACACCAACGACGACAGCCGTCCCCAGCTCGTGCTGAACCACCGCAGCCCGCTCGTACGCCGGATGGCCGCGTTGGCCGACCCGGAGCTCGCCAGGCTGGCCGTGGAAGGCCTGTACGGGCACGCGCTGATGCTCGGCTACCACCCGATCGGCCCGGCGGATTCCGCGCTGGTGAACCGGTCGTTCCTCGGTCTGCTCGACCAGGCCGTTCCTACTGCGGAGGACCCGACGCGATGACAGACGATCTGGTCGACCGGCTGCACCAGGCCCGGCTCACGCCGTACGGCAAGGCCCGGGCCGCGATGCTGGAGGACGTGGTCCGGCGGGCCGACGCCGCCGGGGTCGAGGACCTGGCCTTCTTCGCCCGGCTGGAGCTCGTGACGGCGTACGTGATGGGCGGCGAGCCCCGGAAGTCGCTGGTGCCGTTCGCACGCTGCGTGGCGGACTGGGACGCCGACCCGGCCAAGTACCAGGAGCACTCGCACCTGTTCCTGTGGTGCTTCAAGTACGCGCCGAACACGTTGACCAAGTTCCCCGAGGTCCCGCTCGACCGGACGTACGCCGTACTGGACGACATGGAACGGCGCTGGCGGGTCGGTGGGCACAGCCCGCACGCCGTGCACCAGCACCGCTGGCAGGTGGCCGCGCACATCGGTGACGACGAGACGGCGGCCGAGCAGTTCCGGCTCTGGTCGACCTCACCGCGCGACGACCTGTCGGACTGCATCGGCTGCGACCCGACGAGCAAGGTGCTGCACCTGACGACCACCGGGCAGACCGCTGAGGCGGTCGCGCTGTCGGTCGGCGTACTGGACGGGCAGCTGACCTGCAACGAGCAGCCGCAGCAGATGCTGACCACGCTGCTGCCTGCTTACGTGGCCGAGGGCATGTACACCGAGGCCGTCGACGCGCACCGGCGCGCGTACCGGATCCTGCGCAACCAGCCCGGCGAGCTGAGCGCGTACGCCGACCACATCCGCTTCTGCGCACGCACCGGCAACCTGCCGCGGGCTGTCGAGCTGATCGAGCGCCACCTGCCGGACCTGGCCGACTCCCCCAGCCCGCTGGCCACCATGGACTTCGCCGCGGCCGCGTCGCACGCGCTGAGCCGGGTGGACCTGCGGATCCGCCGATCGTCCAGCGAGGACGTGGACTCCGCGCAGCTCGCGGAGGAGCTGGCCCAGCAGGCGCTGGCGCTGGCCGCGCAGTTCGACGAGCGGAACGGGACGAAGCGGCAGAGTGAGAACGTGAGCGCTGTGCTGGCTGCCGAGCCATGGGTCGACTACCTGCCGCTGTCGGAGACTGCTCGCAAGGCTCACCAGCGGGCGCAGGTGGCGGCTCCTGCTGTTCCGGAGGCGCCGCTGCCGGAGGGGGCCGGCCGGGTTTGGCTTGACCGGGCCGAGGAGGCTTGGCAGACGGACCGTCGTACGGAAGCGATCGCTGCGTGGGCGGCGTTCGAGCAGGAGGTGCCGGAGAGCGACCGTACGCCGCTGGACCGGGCGCGGGTGCTCGACGGGCGTGGATTGGTTGCCTCGAACAACGAAGATGTCGAGCTCGCGCTGGAGTCTTGGCGTGAGGCGCTGACCGTTTACGCGGAGCTGGGCGAGGACGTTCGCGTACTGCGTGACCGCGGGCGGATCGGCCGCGTCCTGTGCGACGCCGGGCAGCTGGACGAGGGCCTGGCCACTGGCGAAGCGCCGCTGCGGCAGCTGATCGAGGAGGACGAGCCGCGACGACGTGGTGGGTGGCAGTACTCGTTGGCGACGATGCTGGCGCAGGCTGGTCGCAGTGAGGAGGCGCTGGCCGAGCTGTCGGTACTCCGCACCCGGCCGGACACTGACCCGGACCTGCAGTCGGGCGCTGGAATCCTGCAGTGCAACCTGTTGCTGCAGCTGGAGCGGCTGGAGGAGGCCGAAGAGGCTGCTACCGCTGGAACGAGCACGCGGGAGGAGATGCCGCGCTCGTTCGCCTACCGCCAGCGGGGGTGTATCCGGCTCGCACTGCAGCGCCCTGCCGAGGCGGTCGGGGACCTGGAAGAGGCAATCGCCTTGGCGACCGGCAAGCCGGACAGCGACGTGCACCTGGCGATCTGCCGGTTGGAGCTCGCCAAGGCGTACCTGTTCAGCGGTCGCGCACTGGAGGCGGCCGAGACTGCTGAGGAGGCGTTGCCGTCGCTGCAGGATCCTGAGCTGGCCGGCCTGCTGGGCGACGTACGCGGCGTACTGGCTGATGCGTATCGAGCGCTTGGCGAGATGGAGTCCGCGCTGACGCAGGTGCGGACACTGCTGGCGGAGGCTCCGGCTGATGCGCACCCGTACTGGCTTGCGCAGACCAAGCAGGACGAGGGGAACTTGCTAGAACGCCTCGACCGCGACAAGGAGGCCGTCGACGTGTTCGTGGCCGCGGCGGCGTACTTCGAGGCCGCTGAGCAGCCGCTCGAGTACGTCCAGGCACTGCGCCTTGCTGGGCAGTCCGCTCGGTACGCCGGAGACTTCACCCAGGTCCGCGAGCTGCTGGACCGCGCCGAGCCGGTGCTGCAGGCGCTACCGTCAGCTGACGAGCACGTGCTCTTCCAGCAGGCGGGGATCCACTGGGACCGAGCCATCCTCGCTCTGCAGCAGGGTGAGGTGGGGACGCTGGTCGCTGAAGCCACCCAGGCCTTGGAGGCCTACGAACGAGGCGGCTACGAGGACCAGCACCTCAACGCCCAGCTCCTGCTGGCCGAGCACGCCACCACCGACGAGACCGCGCTGCAGCAGATCTTCACCACCCTGCCCACCAGCCATCCCCACTACCACCGAACCGGCTACCTCCTGGCCGACCGTCTCCGTCAGCTCGACCGCCACCAAGAGGCGGACGCGTTGGAAGCCCAACTGAACCAAGCGGGATGACGGTACTGAACTGAGGCTCCAGGGGATGCAACTTTCTGGAGCCGTTCTGCCTCTTGTCGGGTATGCAGGCTGACGCTGGGGTGGTGGAGGTTCGGGTGGCGGAGGGACGCACTCGGGCCGATTTCGAGGCCTACGTGTCTGCTCGGTACGGCGCGCTGCTGGGGTTGGCCTACCTGCTGACGCAGGATCGCGGGCTGGCCGAGGACCTGGTGCAGACGACGCTGACCAGGTGCTGGCTGGCCTGGCGGAAGGTGCAGGCCGAGGACCCGACGGCGTACGTGCGCCGGGTGATGGTCAACACCCACACCGAGTGGTGGCGCCGGCGGCGGGGCGGCAAGGAGGTGCCGACCGACGACCTGACGGCGGTCGCGCCCACGGCGTACGGGGGTTCGGTGCGTCTGGTCGAGCACTCCGACCTCATGCAGGCGCTCCGGCGGCTGCCGAAGCGGATGTGCGCTGCCGTTGTCCTGCGGTACTTCGAAGACCTGTCCGAGGCCGAGACGGCCGACGTACTGGGCTGCTCGATCGGGACGGTGAAGAGCCAGACCCACCGGGCCCTGACCAAGCTGCGCGTCGACCTCGCCTCCCAAGAGACCACGGAGACGCGATGAACACCGACGAACTGCGCACGCTGCTCAAGGAGGCCGGGCGGCCGGTCTCCTCCCCCGGCGACCCGGTACCGGTCATCCGGCGCCGCGCCCGGCGGCACCGCCGCAACCAGGCTGCCGCGGCCGTCGCCTGTACGGCGGTGGTGGTGGCCGGTGTGGCCAGCGCGGTGGACCTGTGGCCGCGGGACTCGGTCGGGCCGGCGGGATCGGTCGCCACTCAGTTCCCCTTGCAGGCGCTCGACGACACACCGTTGGAAGTCGGCACCCGGAAGCTGCTGGACGATCCGGCGCCACACCGCGAGCTGGAGGCCGGCGGTGGGCTGTACCTGGGCATGGACGGGCTCCGACCCGACGACCTGGTCCGGGTCCGGATGGTCTGCCCGACGGCGAGCGGATCCGCCCCGGTGACGCTGGAGGTCTCGCTGCGGCCCTTCACCGAGCAGCAGCTCGACCCGCCGCCGACTCCGCCGGGCGGGGCGGTCCCCGGTGCACGCCAAGTGGCGTGCACGGACACAATCTCCAGCGCCGACTTCGTCGTACCGGCGGGGTGGCCGCGGTACGCCGTCGCACAGGTGGACATGAAGCCCAACGAGATCCGCAGCCTGAAGCTCGAGGTCGCGGCGTACCGGTAAACCAGCGGCGGAGGGGACCTGGGCGCGGCTAGCGTGGCCGGGTGATGTCGATCGAGGGACTGCCCCGGCCGCGGGGTGAGGCGTGAGCTACCAGGTCATCGTGCTGAACGGCGGGTCGAGCTCGGGGAAGTCGCGGCTCGCGCGGGAGCTGCAGAAGGTGCTGCCGGGGGCCTGGCTGAGCTTGAGCGTCGACGACCTGGTCGACGCGATGCCGCCGGCGTTGGTGGACGGCGGGGACGGGATCGGGTTCGGGGACCAGGGCGAGGTGTCGGTCGGCGACGACTTCCGGGCGCTGGAGACCGCGTGGATGGCAGGTATCGCGGCAATGGTGCGCGCGGGCGCGCAGGTCGTGCTCGACGACGTGTTCTTGAGCGGCGCGCGGTCGCAGGCGCGGGTGCGGACCCAGCTCGAAGGCCTGAACGTCCTCTGGGTCGGCGTCCGCTGCGCCCCGGAGATCGCCGCTGCCCGAGAACTCGCCCGCGGCGACCGCACGCCGGGCATGGCCGAGCTCCAGGCTGAGGTGGTGCACGAAGGCGTGCACTACGACCTGGAGGTCGACACCGGAACGACGGAGTCGCCGGAGTGCGCCCGCGCCGTCGCAGCGCGGGTCACCTCCTGACGAACTACTCCCACTCGATGGTGCCCGGGGGCTTGCTGGTGATGTCGAGGGTGACTCGGTTGATCTCGTCGACCTCGTTGGTGATGCGGGTGGAGATCTTCTCCAGTACGTCGTACGGCAGGCGGGCCCAGTCGGCGGTCATCGCGTCCTCGCTGGTGACCGGGCGCAGGACGACCGGGTGGCCGTACGTGCGGCCGTCGCCCTGGACGCCGACCGAGCGGACGTCGGCGAGCAGCACGACCGGGAACTGCCAGATGTCGCGGTCCAGGCCGGCGGCGGTCAGCTCGGTGCGGGCGATCAGGTCGGCGGCGCGGAGGATCTCCAGCCGGTTCTTGGTCACCTCGCCGACGATCCGGATGCCGAGGCCCGGGCCCGGGAAGGGGTGGCGGTAGACCATCGCCTCGGGCAGGCCGAGGGCGACGCCGAGCTCGCGGACCTCGTCCTTGAACAGCGTGCGCAGCGGCTCGATCAGCGAGAACTGCAGGTCGTCCGGCAGCCCGCCGACGTTGTGGTGCGACTTGATGTTCGCCGCGCCCGTCCCGCCGCCGGACTCGACGACGTCCGGGTAGAGCGTGCCCTGGACCAGGAACTCGATGTGCCGCTCGGCGTCCAGCTTGCGGGCGGTCGCCTCGAACGTCCGGATGAACTCCCGGCCGATGATCTTGCGCTTCTGCTCCGGGTCGGTGACGCCGGCCAGCGCGGTCAGGAACTGGTCCTCCGCGTCGACCATCTCCAGCCGCGTCCCGGTCGCGGCGACGAAGTCCTTCTCGATCTGGTCGGACTCACCGGCGCGCTGCAGACCGTGGTCGACATACACACAGGTCAGCTGGTCGCCGATCGCCTTGCTAACCAGCGCGGCGGCGACCGCGGAGTCCACACCGCCGGACAGCGCGCACAGCACCTGCTTGTCGCCGACCTGCTGGCGGATCAGCTCGACCTGCTCGTCCACGACGTTGCTGGTCGTCCAGTCGCCGGTGCAGCCGGCGATGTCGTACAGGAAGTGCTCCAGCACGGCCTGCCCGGCCTGCGAGTGCAGGACCTCCGGGTGCCACTGGACACCGGCCAGCTTGCGGTCCAGGTCCTCGAACGCGGCGACCGGCGCACCACCAGAGGCAGCCAGTACGGCGAACCCGGCCGGCGGCGCATGCACGGCGTCACCGTGCGACATCCACACGTTCAGGTCCTCGGGGATCCCGGACAGCAGCGTGCCGGACTCGCTCACCGTGACCGGCGTCCGGCCGAACTCCCGCAGCCCGGTCTTGCGGACGTCGCCGCCCAGCGTCTGCGCCATCGCCTGGAACCCGTAGCAGATCCCGAACGCCGGGACGCCGGCGTCGAACAGCGACGAGTCGACCCGCGGCGCGCCCTCGGCGTACACCGACTGCGGCCCGCCGGACAGGATGATCGCCTTCGGCTTGCGCTCCAGCATCTCCTCGACGGCCATCGAGTGCGGCACGATCTCGGAGTACACCTTCGCCTCGCGCACCCGGCGGGCGATCAGCTGCGCGTACTGCGCCCCGAAGTCGACAACGAGAACCAGGTCATGATCAGTCACGCCTAGAGGGTATCGGTGCAGGTCAGCCGGGCTGTAATCGCGCCGGTGAACCACTCGGCGGCCGCCGACGTGAACGCCTGCTGGTCCAACTGCCCAGCACCCGCCGGGACCCGCCCCACGACCGGTACGCCGGTGGTCGCGGGCAGGTCGTCGGCGTTGCACTGCTCGGCCAGGTCCGGCTCGTCGGGCCAGGAGCCGATGACCAGGCCGGCGATCGGGAGTTGGCGGGTCCGCAGTGCCTCGACCGTGAGGCCGGTGTGGTTCAGCGTGCCGAGGCCGGAGCGGCAGACGACGACGAACGCGTACGGGACCGTCAGCAGGCCGGCCAGGTCGGCCAGGTCGTGGCCGTCCTCGTCCAGCCCGACCAGCAGGCCCCCGGCGCCTTCGACCAGTACGAGGTCGTGGTCGGCGGCCAGGTCGTCGATCGCCTTCGCGTGGGTGTCGACGGAGGGCAGTGCGAGCCCTTGGCGACGGCCGGCCGTCGTGGGAGCCAGCGGGTCGAGCAGCCGGACTCCCTCGTGCAGGTCGGTCAGCCCGGTGAGGCGCTGGATGTCCTGCAGATCGCCCGGCTCGTCAGCTGTCACTCCGGTCTGTGCCGGCTTGATCACCGCGACGTTGCCAGGCGCAGCAGCCGCCAGTGCGGCGGTGACGACGGTCTTGCCAACGCCGGTGTCGGTCCCGGTGACGATGAGGACGGTCACGAGACCTCCTGGAGAGCAGCGGTGATGGTGTGGCAGGCGTGGTCGAGTTCGGCAGGTGACAGCCCGGCGCGAGCGGTCAGACGGAGACGGCTGATGCCATCCGGTACCGAAGGCGGCCGGAAACTGCCCACCCGTACGCCGTTCGCCAGGCAGAGCTCAGCGGCCCGGACTGCTTCCCGTGGGCCAGGCATCGGGACGGAGACGACCGCTCCGGCCGACGGCGTCACGCCGCACTCGTCGGCCAGCCGCCGAGCGGTCGCGTGGATGGAGTCCGGCCGGGTCGGCTCGTCGGCGAGGATCCGCAGCGCGGCCAGAGCTGCTGCGCAGGCTGCTGGGTTCAGGCCTGTGTCGAAGATGAAGGAGCGCGCCCGGTTGACCAGGTGCTCGCGCAGCACGGAGGGGCCGAGCACTACTCCGCCCTGGCTGGCCAGGGCCTTGGAGAGCGTCACCGTGACCACCACGTGGTCCAGCCCGGCCAGGCCGGCAGCTGCGACGCCACCACGGCCACTGCCTGTCACCCCGACCCCATGAGCCTCGTCGACCAGCAGCACCGCGTCGTACTCCAACGCCACCGCTGCCAACGCGGTCAGCGGAGCAGCGTCACCGAGCACGCTGTAGACCGACTCAGCCAGCACCAGAGCGTGTGGTTCGTTGCGGTTGGCAAGGGCTTTACCGACTGCCTCGACGTCGTTGTGCGGCACGATCTCGACCCGCGACCGGGACAGCCGGCAGGCGTCGACGAGCGAGGCGTGGACATGGGCGTCGGAAACCACCAGCGTCTCGGCGCCACCCAGCGCGGTGACCACGCCCAGGTTGGCCAAGTAGCCCGAGGAGAAGGCCAGCCCTGCCTCGTGCCCGGTGTACGAAGCCAGCGCCGACTCCAGCTCCGCGTGCAGCGCGGTCGTGCCGGTGACGAGCCTGGAGGCGGTCGCTCCGGCTCCCCAGTCGCGGACAGCGGCGACGGCCGCCTCGATCACCCGGGGATCACGACTCAACCCCAGGTAGTCGTTGCCCGCCAGGTCGATCAGGTCCTCGCCGGCTGCCCGCGGCCGCAGCCGGCGAGTCAGCCCGCGGGCGTCCCGGTCCGCAGCGAGTGGCGACAGCCACCGCGCCAGCAACCCTTCAGCACCGTCCGCCATCAGTTGCCCTCGGCAATGGCTTCGGTGATCGCGGACGTGATCGTCGCGATGTCCTCGTCGGTGCACACGTACGGCGGCATCGTGTACACCAGATCGCGGAACGGCCGCACCCACACGCCTCTCCGCAGTATGGCGTCCGTCATCCGCGGCAGGTCGACCGGACCGCCCAGCTGGACCACGCCGACCGCACCGAGCACCCGGACGTCCCTCACTCCGGGCAGCGAAGCAGCCGGCGCCAGGCCAGCAGACAGCCCGGTAGAAATGCGGGAGACCTCCGCAGACCAGTCGGACGCCAGCAGCAGGTCGATGCTCGCCAGGGCGACCGCACAGGCCAGCGGGTTCGCCATGAAGGTCGGTCCGTGCATGAGTGCACCCCCGGGACCATCTGACACGGTCCGCGCGACGTCCGTCGTACAGAGGGTGGCTGCCATCGACAGGTAGCCGCCGGTGAGCGCCTTGCCGACGCAGAGGATGTCCGGGTCGACTCCGGCGCGCTCGGACGCGAACAGCGTGCCGGTACGACCGAAGCCCGTGGCGATCTCGTCCAGGATCAGCAGGAACCCGTACTCGTCGGCCAGTTCGCGCAGCAGCCGCAGGCAGGCCGGGCTGTACGGGTACATGCCACCGGCGCCCTGCAGGATCGGCTCGACGACGATCGCCGCCACCTCGTCGCGGTACTGCGCCGCCAGCGCGCGCATCACCTCGGCCCAGGCCAGGTACTCCGGGTCGTCAGCAGGCCGGTCGAAACCAGCGGGAGGCTGCGGGCCGAACACCTGCTCCTTCAGCGCGCCGGTGAACAGCGAGTGCATCCCGTTGACCGGGTCGCAGACGCTCATCGGCGCGAACGTGTCGCCGTGGTAGCCACCGCGGACCGTCAGCATCCTCGTCCGGCCCGCGAAGCCGCGTGCGACCTGGTACTGCAGCGCCAGCTTGAGCGCGACCTCGACCGACACCGAGCCGGAGTCGCAGAAGAACACGTGCCGCAGCGGCTCCGGCGTGATCTCGACCAGCCGCTCCCCGAGCCGGACGGCCGGCTCGTGGGTGAGCCCGCCGAACATCACGTGACTGAACGAGTCGATCTGTTCCCGCAGCGCGGAGTCCAGCACCGGGTTCCGGTAGCCGTGGATCATGCACCACCACGACGCCATCGCGTCGATCGCCTCGACCGAGCCGCCGGCACCGTCGTCGAGCGTCAGCCGTACGCCGGAAGCGCCGGTGACCAGCCGCGTCGGCGACGGCTCGGTGAGCGAGGCGTACGGGTGCCACAGCAGCGCCGCGTCCTGCCGCAGGAGGTCACCCATGGATCTCACCGTGCACCGAGCAGCGGGCGGTCCAGCCCATCGGGTGGACCTGCACGACCATCCGGCGCCGGCACTGGTCGCAGTAGCGCGGCGGCTCCAGCGACAGCGCCGTACCGCAGCTCTCGTGGTCGCCGTCGGTCAACTCCTGGCCGCAGTGGCCGCAGTACACAAGCGTCATAGCGTCTTCTGGAGTTCCTTCACCGGCATCTTCAGCTCGGCCAGCAGGTCCAGGTCGGCGGTCGCCGGGCGGCCCAGCGTGGTCAGGTAGTTGCCGACGATGACCGCGTTGATGCCACCGAGCAGGCCCTCGCGGGTGCCCAGGTCGCCCAGGGTCAGCTCGCGGCCCCCGGCGTACCGCAGGATCGTCTTCGGCATCGCCAGCCGGAACGCCGCGATCGTGCGCAGCGCGTCCTTGCCGTCCATCACCTTCAGGTCCCCGAACGGGGTGCCCGGCCGCGGGTTCAGGAAGTTCAGCGGCACCTCGTGCGGCTCCAGCTCGGCCAGCTGGGCGGCCAGCTCGGCCCGCTGCTCCAGCGTCTCGCCCATCCCGACCAGGCCACCGCAGCACAGCTCCATGCCGGACTCCTTGACCATCACGCAGGTCTCCCAGCGCTCCTCGAAGGAGTGCGTGGTGACCACGTCGCCGAAGTACGAGCGGGCCGACTCGAGGTTGTGGTTGTAGCGGTGCACGCCCATCGCGCGCAGCTCGTCGACCTGCTCCTGGCTGAGCATGCCGAGCGAGCAGGCGATGTTGATGTCGACCTCGGCGTTGATCGCCTCGATGCCGGCCTTCACCTGCGCCATCAGCCGCGCGTCAGGACCCCGTACGGCGGCCACGATGCAGAACTCGGTCGCGCCGGTCTTGGCCGTCTCCTTGGCCGCCTCGACCAGCTCGGGGATGTTCAGCCAGACCGCGCGGACCGGCGAGGTGAACTGGCCGGACTGGGAGCAGAAGTGGCAGTCCTCGGGGCAGCCGCCGGTCTTCAGGGAGATGATCCCCTCGACCTCGACCTCCTCGCCGCACCACTTCACGCGGACGTCGTGCGCCAGCGCCAGCAGGTCGGCCAGCTGGTCGTCCGGCGACCGCAGCACCTCCACCAGCTGCTCCTGGTTCAGACCGACACCACGGCCAAGGACCTGCTCACGGGCGACGTCGAGGATCATGCGGGTCACAGTAGGCCAGCCGTGGCAGGCGGCGATGCGAGGGGCGTCACGCTGAGCAGAAGAAAGCCGGAAAAGTTTTGGGGGAACCTCGTAACCCCTTGTGGACGGGCTCGTTGATGTGTGCAGAGGCGGTCACCGCAAGGAGACCGCCGCTCCGAATCGCAGAGTATTACGAACAGCACGCAGAGTGATCACATTCACTCGGAGCCGCTCGAAATGCCGCGAATCGGATGTAGAGTGGGGTTCATGAGCTCGGGTCGCCAGCTGTGGTTGGTGACCCGATCCCAAAGCGCCGGGCGCCTCACCCCGGCTTGAGTGGGTCCCTCGGGAAACGATTTGGGCGGAAACGTTCCCGAGGGACCTGCTCCCTTTTCTGGCACTAATAGACAAACCCTCAGCACTCAGGGAAATTCACCCGGAGCTGAGGGTTTTTCACATTCCTGCCGCGTTACGGCTTCGTCACAGGATGCTTGATGTCCACAATCGGCAAGTGCAATGCGCCGGGCGCATCGGCGGGCACCACCGGATTCGCCGGCACCACCGGCGCCACCCGCTGGTACGGCGTACCGACCGCCGGCCGCGGATCCGCCTGACCCTTGTTCGGCCAGAACGCGAGCGCCCGCTCGGCCTGCGCCGTGATCGTCAGCGACGGGTTCACGCCCAGGTTCGCCGAGATCGTCGAACCGTCGACGATGTGCAGCCCGTCGTACCCGTAGACCCGGTGGTACGCGTCCACCACCCCGGTCTCGGCCGAGTCGCCGATCGCGCAACCGCCGATGAAGTGCGCCGTCATCGGCACGTTGAACGGCTCCCCGATCGTGCCGCCCGGCGTACCGCGCATGATCGTCGCCATCCGCCGGACCACCTGGTTCGCGACCGGTATCCAGGACGGGTTCGGGGCGCCGTGCCCCTGCTTCGAGGTCAGCCGCCAGCGGCCGAACCGGTCCCGCTTGCCGAACGTGGTGATCGAGTTGTCCGCGGTCTGCATCACCAGCGCGATCACGGTCCGCTCCGACCAGTGCTTCAGGTCGTACAGGCGGCGGATGTTCTTCCGCTGCAGGCCCAGCTCGCGCACCCAGGTCCGCCAGCGCGGCTTGTCGCCGTCGCCGTCGGTCAGCACGGTCTGCAGCAACGACATCGCGTTGCTGCCCTTGCCGTACCGGACCGGCTCGATGTGGGTGATCTCGTCGGGGTGGAACGACGACGTGATCGCGACCCCGCGGCTGTAGTCCACCGACCGGTCCCCGGCGATTGCTCCCAGCAACGACTCGGAGTTCGTCCGGGTCAGGACGCCGATCCGGTCCGACACCTTCGGCAGCTTGCCCTCGTCACGCAGCCGGTGCAGCAGCTTCGCGGTCCCGAGCGCGGAGGCCGCGAAGACGACCTGCTCGGCGGTGAACCGGCGGGTGAGCTTGCGGTTCGACGTACGGCGGGTCTCGACCGCGTAGCCACCGCCGGGCAGCGGCTCGACCGACGTCACCGTGGTCATCGGAAAGACCTGCGCGCCGGCCTTCTCGGCCAGGTAGAGGTAGTTCTTGGTCAACGTGTTCTTCGCGTTGTGCCGGCAGCCGGTCATGCACTCGCCGCAGTCGGTGCAGCCGCTCCGCCGCGGCCCGGCGCCACCGAAGTACGGGTCCTCCACCTCGACCCCGGGCTCGCCGAAGAACACCCCGACCGGCGTCGGGTGGAAGGTGTCCCCCACGCCCAGGTCGTCGGCGACCTGCTTCATCACCTTGTCGGCCGGGGTGAAGTGCGGGTACGTCGTGACGCCGAGCATCCGCTTGGCCTGGTCGTAGTACGGCGCCAGCTCGGACTTCCAGTCGGTGATGTGAGCCCACTGGCGGTCGGTGTAGAAGGCCGGCAGCGGTTCGTACAGGGTGTTGGCGTAGACCAGGCTGCCACCGCCGACGCCCGCGCCGGACAGGATGATCACGTCCCGCAGCGCGCTGATCCGCTGGATCCCGTACCAGCCGAGCTTCGGGGCGAACAGGAACCGGTTCTTGTCCCAGGAGTTCTTCGCGAACCCGGCGTCGTCGAACCGCGCGCCCGCCTCCAGCACCGCGACGTTGTAGCCCTTCTCGGTCAGCCGGAGCGCGCTGACGCTGCCGCCGAAGCCGGAACCGATGATGACGACGTCGTGGTCGAAGCTCATCTCAGGCCCGGCCCAGCTTCTTCAGGACCCGGAGCGCGCCGGTCATCACTTCGGCGTACGTCTCGTCGCTCAGCCCGTGCGAGGGCGCGATCGGCACCACCCGCTGGGTCGCGATCGCCTGCGGGTCGACGTACCGGCGGATGCCCTCGACGCCCTGGCGGCGGCCGAGGCCGGACGACCGCATGCCGCCCATCGGGGTGTCGATCGAGCCGAAGGTGGCCGCGTAGCCCTCGTTCACGTTGACCGTGCCGGCCACCAGCTGGGCGGCGATCGCGCGGCCGCGACGGCCGTCGCGGGTCCAGACGCTCGCGTTCAGCCCGTACTCGCCCTCGTTGGCGCGCTCGATCGCCTCGGACTCGTCGGAGAACCGGTACAGCGAGACGACCGGCCCGAAGGTCTCATGGTCGAAGCACTCCATCTCCGGCGTCACCGCGGACAGCACGGTCGGCTCGTAGAACAGCGGGCCGAGATCCGGCCGGGCCTTGCCACCGGCCAGGACGACGGCGCCCTTGTCGCGGGCGTCGTCGACGTGCCGGCTGACCGTCTCGAGCTGCGCCTTGGAGATCAGCGAGCCCATGTCGACGTCCCAGCCGGTGCCGGCCGAGAGCTTCAGCTTCTTGACCCGGTCGAGGAACGCGGTCACGAAGGCGTCGTAGATCTGGTCGGCGACGTACAGGCGTTCCATCGAGACGCAGAGCTGGCCGCCGCTGTTGAAGCAGGCCCGGACAGCGCCCTCGGCGGCGCGGTGCACGTCGGCGTCGCGTAGTACGAGCATCGGGTTCTTGCCGCCGAGCTCGAGGCTCGCACCGATCAGCCGCTCACCGGCCTGCTTGGCCACCAGGCGGCCGGTCTTGGTGGAGCCGGTGAAACAGATGTAGTCGACGTTCTGGATGAGCGCGCCGCCGACGGTCGGGCCGTCGCCGTTCACCACCTGCCAGGCGTCGCGCGGCAGACCGGCCTCGTGCAGCAGCTCAACCGCCCGCAGCGCGGTCAGCGGGGTCTGGCTGTCCGGCTTGAGCACGACCGCGTTCCCGGCCAGTACGGCGGGCAGGCCGTCGGAGATCGCCATCGTCAGCGGGTAGTTCCACGGCGAGATGATGCCGACGACACCCTTCGGCACGAACCGCTGCTCGGCCCGGGTCAGCACCGGGAACATGCCGAGCTTGCGCTGCGGCCCGAGCAGCTCGTTCGCCTTGCGGGCGTAGTACCGGGCGGTCAGGGCGACGTGCGCGACCTCCTCGAACGCCTGCTTGCGGGCCTTGCCGGACTCCAGGATGACCAGGTCGACGAGCTCGTGGCGGTGGTCGAGCACGAGGTCGTGGTATCGCAGCAGGATCGCGGCGCGGTCGGCCAGCGACGTGCCCTTCCAGCTGCGCTGCGTACGCCGGGCCGAGCGGATCGCGGCGACCACGTCGTCCGCGCTGGACAGCGGCAGCTCGGCGACCGGTTGCCCGGTGGCCGGCGCGTACGACGTACGGGTGCCTGCCGTGGCCCGCAGCAGCCCGGTCAGCCGCCGGACGACCGACTGGTCGGTGGCCCAGGACGCGGTGGGGTCCAGCTCGGGGTCCGCGGGGATCGAGGTCTGCTCGCTCATCTCCCCAGGCTACCTGTGGGTAATCAGATGTGTCAGTAGTGCGCCATGACACCCGACTCTCGGGGTCGAGGTGAGGTGGATCACTGCGGTTGGCACTAAGGTGATCCGTTGAGTCAGCGAAGGGGTGGAACGTCAAGATGGTGGACAGCGGGGGGCTTTGGACGCCTCCTGAGGACGAGCTCGGTGAGGCGCTGCAGACCGCCCAGGTGCTGATCGAGGAGGGACGCGCCGACGAGGCCGGGCCCTACCAGCAACGGGTGATCGAGCTGGCCCGGGAGCGGGCCAGTGACCGGCCGGACCACTACGAGGCCAAGCACCTGATGGCGGCCACGCAGTACGAGCTGGCGGGGTCGCTGAACGCGTCCGGCCGGCACGAGGAGGCCTTGGCCGCGCTGCACGAGGCCCAGCTGGGCTACACCGAGCTGAGCGACGCCGGCGTACTGGATGCGACCTCGTTCCTGGCTGACGTCCGCGCACGGCGCGCGATGACCCAGGCCCACCGCGGCTGGGGGGCGACCGCCGTACTGGAGATGGACGGCGCGGTGATCGCCTACGGACAGTTGGTCGGCGGTCCGGACAGCGTGCACCACCAGCCGGACTTCGCGCGGGTGCTGGCGATGAACGCCCTGATCCTGCGCCGGTACGGCGACCCGGACCTGGCGGTGGCCTCCGCCGACGCGGCCGTGCAGCTGTTCCTGCAGCTGGCCGGTCAGATCAACGAGAGCGCGCAGTCGCTGTCGTACGCGCGCTACCTGTGCTCGGCCACGGCGGTCTCGGCCGACATCCACGCCGCGGAGAGCCGGCTCGACCTGGCGCTGGAGGCCGACGAGATCGGTCTCAGTACGGCGGACACGCTGGCCGACTCCGAATCGGCGACCGACCTGCGCACGCTGGTCGCCGCGCTCGCGCGCAAGGGCCGCCACCTGAACCAGGTCGGCCGGGTCCTCGAGGGCGAGAACTGCCTGCGGACGGCGTTCGCCACCGACGAGGAAGCGGCCCAGCGGGTCATCGACGAGCTCGACCGCGGCATCCCGCCGTCGCTGCGGACCGCGCTCGAGACGGCCGAGATCAAGCTCGGGCCGTTCGAGCAGTACTACCGGCTGCTGGCGCTGAGCGAGCCCGCGCCGGGCATGACGCTGGCGACCGTGTCCGGCCGGACCGACCCGGAGTCGGCCTGCATCCGTGCCGCCGAGTTGGCCGAGCTGGTCCGCCCGCTGCTCGCGCACGACGCGGAGACCGCGCTGACGCTCGGCCTGGAGGCGCACTACCTGTTCGCGATCTCGTCGGAGCGCGAGTCGCAGCGGATGCGGTACGAGACCAGCACGTACGCGCCGATCTGGGCGCGGCTGCTGCTGGACATCTCCGAGGCGTACCACTCGGCCGGCCAGACCGAGATGGCCCTTGACCTCGCCGGCTGGAGCGCGGAGGTCGCGACCGCGTTGATCCCCTTCACCGCCAGCAACACCGAGGTCGCCGACCTGGCCGGCTCCTGCTATCGCCACCACGGCGACCTGCTGGCCGCCAAGGGCGACTTCCTGGCCTCCCAGCACGCCCACGAGGCGGCGGCCCAGCTTCAGGTGTAGCCGTGGGCTGCCTTCGGCCCGGCGCAGGGCTCCGGCTCACGGCTGCGGCTCCCGGCCGCGGCTCCCGGCCGCGGCCGCGGCCAAGGCTCCGGCTCACGGCCGCGGCTGACGGCTCCGGCTCACGGCTCCGGCTCACGGCCGGGCTCACGGCTCCGGCTCGCGGCTGCGGCTGGGGCTTGAGCCGTTGACCGGGTGCCGTGCCGGGCGCACGCTGGCGCAAAGGGGGCCAAGGGCATGGACGTCATCGAGATGCATCGCGAGGCCGGTACGGAATTCGTCCGGCAGGTGGAAGCAGTCAAGCCCGACCAGTGGACGGCGCCGACGCCGTGCGCGGACTGGGACGTACGCGCGCTGGTGAACCACGTGGTCGGCGAGGAGCGCTGGGTGGTGCCGTTGCTGGCAGGGCGAACGATCGCGGACGTCGGCGACACGCTGGACGGCGACCTGCTCGGCGACGACCCGGCCGCTGCCGCCACTCGCGCCGCGGCCGAGGCACAAGCCGCCACGGCCGAAGCGGTCCCGGTCGTCCACCTCTCGTACGGCGACGAGGACACCACCGAGTACCTGCGGCAGTTGGTCGCCGATCTGCTGATCCACGGCTGGGACCTCGCGGTGGCGATCGGGTCGACACCCCACATGCATCCCGAGGTCGTCGACGAGGTCGCCGCGTGGTTCGAGCAGCGGGAGACCATGTACCGGGACGGCGGCGCGATCGCGGCCCGGGTACCGAACGGGCCCGACCCGGCAGCTCGCCTGCTCGGAGCCTTCGGCCGGGACGCGTCGTGGACGGCGCGTGGAGCCTAAGCCTAGCTACGGCGTACTGCCGTCCCAGATCTTCACCTTCGCCAGCCGCAGGACCTCCGTGAACAGGCCGCCTAGGCCTGCAGGGCTCCCACGAACAGACCGGCCTCGGCTTCGGTCATCCCGGTCTCACTGACCACCAACGCGGTGGCCTGGTGCAGGTCACCATTGGCCTTCAGCGCTCGGGTGCGCTCGGCCAGGTTCGTCCCGGGCCTCCGGACCACCGGCGTACCGGTGACCGGCGGTACGAACCGTCCGAGCCGGATGTCGTCGACGAGCTCCTTGGCGTGCTTGAGCTCGGAGCCGGTCCGCTCCATCACGTACTTCACGGCGAAGACGCTCTTCCGCGTGGTCAGGAGAAACCTGACCTGGTCGACGTCCTCGGGGGCCAGTTGCGCCCGCGCAGCGGCGAGGGCGACGTTGTCGGCTTCGGTGCGGCGGCTGAACAGTCCCATGAGCCAATCCTTCCAGAACCCCCCAACCCCCGAGCCCCCGAGCCCCCGCCACAGGTGTCTCACCTCACGACCGGCGAGTCCACACCTCAGCCCTCGAGAACCCTCAAAATGCGCGGCCAGACCCGTACGCCGAACGCCCGGTCGGCGTCGTCGCTACCTCCCCGCGCCATCCGCTGGCCGGCGTTCTTCGGCTGCTCGCCGGGCAGGATCAACCGGTGCCCGGCCTCCTCCGACACGAGCACCTCGGTGACCAGCGAACCGCGCCGAGCCGCCAACTGCTCGGCGAACTCCGTCGACGGCCAGACCTTGTCGTCCCCACCCGCCAGCAGCAACAGCTCGCCCCGGAATCTCTCCGCCGGGATTTGCGCGGCCTCCGCCTCGGCCGGGAACAGTCGCAGCCGTTGCCGGTAGCCGTCGACGTACGACGGCGGATCGTCGTCCGGCTCCCAACCGAGATCGAACGGCACGAACGGCAACGGCTGCCCCCGCCACGTCCACGCCGACGTCTGGACGTCGTCCTCGATCCACGGCCACACGTGGGTCGCGGGCGCCTGCCCGATCACCGCGTCGATCCGCAGGTCGAGCGTCCCGAGCAGCAGCGCGGCCTCGGCACCACGCGAGCTGCCCATCACGACGATGCGGTCGTGCCGCGACGCCAGCTCGTCCACCGGGAACGACTCCAGCGGGATCTCACTGATCCGCTCGTCGAACCACCGGGGTGCGAGCACCTCGCACCCCGCCGCTTGCAGGATGTGCGCCCTGCCGACGTCCGGCGTACCGCTCGAGCCGTGCAGCAGCAGGACGCCGGTAGTCACCCGACGACGACCTCGACCCGCTGGAACTCCTTGAGCTCCGTGTAGCCGGTGGTGGCCATCGCACGCTTGAGGGCGCCGACCAGGTTCATCGTGCCGTCGGGGACCCAGGACGGGCCGAACAGGATCTGCTCCATCGTGCCGGTGACGCCGACCTCGACGCGCTCGCCGCGGGGCAGGTCCGCGTGCCAGGCCTCGGCGCCCCAGTGGAAACCGCCGCCGGGGGCGTCGCTCGCGCGGGCCAGCGGCGAACCGACCATCACCGCGTCGGCGCCGCAGGCGATCGCCTTGGCGACGTCGCCGGAGCGGCCGACCGAGCCGTCGGCGATGACGTGCACGTACCGGCCGCCGGACTCGTCCATGTAGTCGCGGCGGGCCGCGGCAACGTCGGCGACCGCGGAGGCCATCGGCACCGCGACCCCGAGCACCTTGCGGGTCGTGTGCGCGGCGCCGCCGCCGAAGCCGACCAGTACGCCGGCCGCGCCGGTCCGCATCAGGTGCAGCGCGGCCTGGTGGGTCGCGCAGCCGCCGACGATCACGGGGACGTCGAGGTCGTAGATGAACTGCTTCAGGTTCAGCGGCTCGGCCTGACCGGAGACGTGCTCGGCCGAGACCGTCGTACCGCGGATGACGAACAGGTCGACGCCCGCGTCCACCACGTGCTTGGCGAACTGCTTGGTCCGCTGCGGCGACAGCGCACCGGCCACGGTGACGCCGGAGTCGCGGATCTCCTGCACCCGCTGGGAGATCAGCTCGGGCTTGATCGGCGCCGAGTAGATCTCCTGCAACCGGGTCGTCGCCTGCTCACGGCCGAGGGTGACGATCTCCTCGAGCAGCGAGGTCGGGTCCTCGAACCGCGTCCACAGGCCTTCCAGGTTCAGCACTCCGAGACCGCCGGCCTTGCCGATCGCGATCGCGGTGGCCGGCGACATCACCGAGTCCATCGGCGCGGCCAGGATCGGCAGCTCGAACCGGTACGCGTCGATCTGCCAGGCCACCGAGACCTCCTCGGGGTCCCGGGTCCGCCGCGACGGCACGATCGCGATGTCGTCGAACGCGTACGCCTGCCGGCCACGCTTGGCGCGGCCGATCTCGATCTCGGTCATCTGGTGGTCTTCCTAACGGGTTGCAGGCGGAGGTCAGCGGCCGGAGTAGTTCGGCGCCTCGACCGTCATCTGGATGTCGTGCGGGTGCGACTCCTGCAGGCCGGCCGAGGTGATCCGGACGAAGCGGCCCTTGTCCTGGAGCTCGGCGACGGTGCGGGCGCCGGTGTACCACATCGACTGGCGCAGGCCGCCGATCAGCTGGTGCGCGACCGCGGCCAGCGGGCCCCGGTACGGGACCTGGCCCTCGACGCCCTCGGCGATCAACTTCTCGTCGCTGCCGACGTCGCTCTGGAAGTACCGGTCCTTGGAGTACGACTTGCGCAGGCCGCCGGACTGCATCGCGCCCAGCGAACCCATCCCGCGGTAGGCCTTGAACTGCTTGCCGTTGATGAACACCAGGTCGCCCGGCGACTCCTCGCAGCCGGCCAGCAGCGAGCCCAGCATCACGGTGTCCGCACCGGCGACCAGCGCCTTGGCGATGTCACCGGAGTACTGCAGGCCGCCGTCGCCGATCACCGGGACGCCGGCCGGCTTGCAGGCCAGCGACGCCTCGTAGATCGCGGTCACCTGCGGGACGCCGACGCCGGACACGACGCGCGTCGTACAGATCGAGCCGGGACCGACGCCGACCTTCACGCCGTCCGCGCCCGCGTCGACCAGTGCCTGGGCGCCGGCCCGGGTGCCGACGTTGCCGCCGACGACGTCGACGCCGCGGGTGGCCGGGTCGGCCTTGAGCTTGCGGATGATCTCCAGCTGGGCCTGGGAGTGACCGTGCGCGGTGTCCACCACGAGCAGGTCCACGCCGGCCTCGACCAGGGTCATCGCGCGCTTGTACGCCTCGCCGAAGAAGCCGATCGCGCCACCGACGCGCAGCCGGCCGGTCTCGTCCTTGGTGGACAGCGGGAACTGGTCACGCTTGACGAAGTCCTTCAGCGTGATCAGGCCGGTCAGCTTGCCGTCGTCGTCGACCAGCGGCAGCTTCTCCACCTTGTGCTTGCTCAGCAGCGCCATCGCGTCGTCCGCGGAGATGCCCTGCTTGCCCAGGATCAGCGGCTGCTTGGTCATCACCTCGCGGACCGGGCGGTCCTGGTTGGTCTCGAAGCGCATGTCCCGGTTGGTGACGATGCCGACCAGGACGCCGGCGTCGTCGACGACCGGGACACCGGAGATCCGGTACTGCCCGCAGAGGGCGTCGGCCTCGCCGATGGTGGCGTCCGGGCCGATCGTGATCGGCTGCGCGATCATCCCGGACTCGGAGCGCTTGACCAGGTCGACCTGCTGGGCCTGGTCCTCGATCGAGAGGTTGCGGTGCAGCACGCCCAGGCCACCCTGGCGGGCCATCGCGATCGCCATCCGGGCCTCGGTGACGGTGTCCATCGCGCTGGACAGCAGCGGGATGTTCACCTCGATGTTGCGGCTGACCCGGGATCTGGTCACCGCCTCCGACGGGATCACGTCGGACTCGTTGGGCTGCAGGAGCACGTCGTCGAAGGTCAGACCGAGTACGGCGAACTTGTCGGGAACTCCGGAGGGGGTGATGTCCATGAGGGTTGCAAGCACCTTTGCACGGCGAGAACGGGACACCATGGTATGCCGCCCGCGCCCGCGCCCCCGCATCGGTCCCCGGACCTGTGGACAGCGCGGGTTCCGCCGGGGAACCCGCCGGCCGTTCCGGACCCGCCTCGCAGGAGACGGGCCCGGCGGTCGGTCAGCGGCCGGTGGGGTGGTTCAGCACCCAGAGGATCTGGCGCAGGGTCACCGGGTTCATCGAGCCGTGGGCCCGGTCGAAGGCGGCGTGCTTGCCCTCGACGTACCGGCCGTTGGAGTGCTTGCCCTTGGCGTACTGCTGCTTGGCCCAGCCCAGCGAGTACTTGCCGTTGGAGTGCTTGGCGTCGGCCTGCAGCCGCTGGTTCACGTACTGCTCGAGGCGGGTCGGCTCGACCGGCGTAGGGGGCGGCAGGACCGGCTTGGTGTCGTCCGCGGGCTTCGAGTCGTCGGCCGGCTTCGAGTCGTCGGCCGGCTTCGAGTCGTCGGCCGGCTTCGAGTCGTCCGCGGGCTTCGAGTCGTCGCTCGGCTTCGAGTCGTCGGCCGGCTTGGTCTCGTCGGCCGGCTTGGAGTCGCCCGTCCCGTCGGTCTGGTCACCGGCCGGCTGGTCCTCCGGCTGGGTCTCACCCTTGGTGTCGCCCGCGCCCGGCTGCTGGGTCTCCCCGTCGCCGACCTCGGTCTGGCCGCCCGGCGTACCGGTCTCGCCAGTGCCTTCGCTCGGCACCGTGGTCGGGTCCGAGCCCGGCGTTTCGCCGCTCTCGCCGGTCTGGCCGTTGTTGCCACCACCGGTGTCGGTCGGCTCGCTGGTCGGCGGCGGGTCGCTCGGCTGGGTCGGCGGCGGGTCCGTCGGCGTGGCCGGCGGGTCGGTCGGCTCCTGGGTCGGCTGGGTCGGCGGCGGGTCGCTCGGCTTGTCCGTCGGCTCACCGCTCGGCTCGCCAGTCGGCTCGTCCACCGGAACGGTCGGCTTGGCGACCGGCTTGTCGTCGGTCGGCTCGGCCGGCGGCACCAGCGGGTCGCGCGTGCCCGTCTTGATGTCGACCTTGGGCGGCTCGGGGCGCGCCAGCGGCGGCTTCGGCATCAAGGTCTCGAGCTCGGTCAGACCGAGCGCGAGCGGGTCGGTCAGCCGCTGCTCGGCCCTGCGCTCCTCGACCTCGCGCGCGTCCTGCTGCTTCTGCTGGTAGTCCTTGGCGACCTTGACGATCTTCGACTTGTCGACGATCGGCATGCCGTCGAGCTTCTCCTGCGGGAAGCTGGTCTGCGGCCGGAGCTGCTCGACGACCTTCTCGACGATCTTCTCGTACGGCGCCAGCGGGTCGCCGTTGACGGCGGCCGCGACTCCCGACACCGACAGCGCCGCCACCGCGGCGACCCCGACGGCCAGGCCGCGGGCGGCGACCTTGCGGGTGAACGGATCGGTGACCGGGTTCAGCGCCGCGCAGCGGGCCAGGAAGCTCTCCGGGTCGTCGATCGTCTCCACCGGGAGCTCGCCCTCGACCTCGACCGCCAGCCGTAGATCGGCCAGCAGTTTCAGCGTCGGGTCGTGCTCGCCCGCCTCCCACGCGGACTCCCCACCGGCTGCGAGCAGGTCGAGCAGCGCGTCGTCGGCTTCGATCGCGTCTAAGTCAAAGCGCTCAGCCATTCCGCTCCTCCCCTGCTCCTCGCTCCAGCTGTGCCTCATGTCCCACAAACCCCCTGAGCGTGTTCAACGCCCGATGCTGTGCGACCCTCACCGCCCCCGGTGTCATCCCCAGTGCCCGGCCGGTCTCCTCGGCTGACATCCCCGCTACCACCCGGAGCCGCAGGATCTCCCGCAGTTTCTCCGGCAATCTCTCCAGCAGGCCCACGATGTGCTGGACCTCGGAGTGCCTGACCGCGTGCTCCTCCGGCGTCGGGGACTCGTCGGCCCCGTCCGGCAGGTCCGGCGTCGACACGTCGGCGACGGCGAACGCGCGCTGGGCGTCGGCGACCTTGCGGGCCGCGATCCCGTACACGAACGCCTCGAACGGCCGGCCCTCGTCGCGGTACCGGCCGAGCGCGCCGAACACCGCCACGCAGACCTCCTGCGCGACGTCGTCGACCATGTCGGCCCCGCCCGGATAGGTCCACAGGCGGGAGCGCACGTACCGGTGCGCGACCGCGCGCACCCTGGTGAGCAGATCGTTCAGAGCTCCCGGATCCCCACCCGCCGCCAGTGCGGCCAGATCCCTGAGCTCGACCCGGTCGTGGGTGTGCGGCATTCGAACCTCGGTCACCCCTCGCCCCCTCGTATCAGACCGGTCAGCCTGCAAGATGCTACGGGCCGGATGCGCCGCTGCCTAGTGGCAATTCGTGATCACTGAGCATTTTTCATTACAACCTGTCACTACCCCCGGGTATCCACAGGACGGACGGCCTGAAGGGCCGGAAAAGCCCACTGCCCGGCAGGTCCGAGGACCTGCCGGGCAGTGCGGGTACTACGTGTGGTGCGGAGGAATCAGTGACCGTGACCGTGGCCGTGACCGGCGGCGGCGGGCTCTTCGTCCTCGGGCTTGTCGACGACCAGGGTCTCCGTGGTGAGGAGCAGGGCCGCGATCGAGCCGGCGTTGGCCAGCGCGGAACGGGTCACCTTGACCGGGTCGAGGACACCCTGCGCGAGCAGGTCGCCGTACTCACCGGTGGCGGCGTTGAAGCCGCTGCCGACCTCGAGCTCGGCCACCTTGGCGGTCACGACGTAACCCTCGTAACCACCGTTCTCGGCGATCCAGCGCAGCGGCTCGACCACCGACTTGCGGACGATCCGGACACCGGCGAGCTCGTCGCCCTCCAGGCCCAGGTTGTCGTCGAGCACCGAGGCGGCGTGGACGAGGGCGGAGCCGCCACCGGCGACGATGCCCTCCTCGATCGCCGCACGGGTCGCCGACACGGCGTCCTCGATGCGGTGCTTCTTCTCCTTCAGCTCGACCTCGGTGGCCGCGCCGACCTTGATCACGCAGACGCCACCGGCCAGCTTGGCCAGCCGCTCCTGCAGCTTCTCGCGGTCCCAGTCGGAGTCGGTGCGCTCGATCTCGGCCTTGATCTGGTTGACCCGGGCCTCGATCTCGTCGGCCTTGCCGGCGCCCTCGACGACGGTGGTGTTGTCCTTGCTCACGACGATCCGCCGCGCGGTGCCGAGCACCTCGAGGCCGACCTGGTCGAGCTTGAGCCCAACCTCGGGAGCGATCACCTGCGCGCCGGTCAGCGCGGCCAGGTCCTCCAGCATCGCCTTGCGGCGGTCACCGAAGCCCGGGGCCTTGACGGCCACGGAGGTGAAGTTGCCGCGGATCTTGTTGACCACCAGGGTCGACAGGGCCTCGGCCTCGACGTCCTCGGCGATGATCAGCAGCGTCTTGCCCGACTGCACGACCTTCTCCAGCAGCGGCAGGAGGTCCGCGACGGCGGAGATCTTGTTCTGGCTGATCAGGATGTACGGGTCGTCCAGCACCGCTTCGCCGGCCTCGGCGTCGGTGATGAAGTACGGCGAGATGAAGCCCTTGTCGAACTGCATGCCCTCGGTGAACTCGAGCTCGGTGCCGAAGGTGTTCGACTCCTCGACGGTGATCACACCGTCCTTGCCGACCTTGTCGAAGGCGTCCGCGATCAGGCCGCCGATCTCGGCGTCCCGGGCGGAGATGGTCGCGACGTGGGCCATGTCGCCCTTGTCGTCGACCGGGCGCGCGGTCTCGATCAGCCGGGCGGAGACGGCCTCGACGGCGGCCTCGATGCCCTTCTTCAGGCCCATCGGGTTGACCCCGGCCGCGACGGCCCGCAGGCCCTCGTGCACGAGCGCCTGGGCCAGCACCGTGGCGGTGGTGGTCCCGTCGCCGGCGACGTCGTTGGTCTTGGTGGCGACCTCCTTGGCCAGCTGCGCGCCGAGGTTCTCGAACGGGTCGTCCAGCTCGACCTCACGGGCGACGGTGACACCGTCGTTGGTGATGGTCGGGGCGCCCCACTTCTTGTCCAGCACGACGTAGCGGCCCTTGGGCCCCAGCGTCACCTTCACCGTGTTCGCGAGCTTGTCGACGCCACGCTCCAGGGCGCGCCGCGCGTTCTCGTCGAACTCGAGGATCTTCGGCATGGAAAAACCAGTCCCTCTCTGAATTCTTGCGTTCAATGGCCCAGCCGGTTCTGGACCGACTCCGCCCCGGCGCCGGTGATCGGCACCGGGGCGGTGTCAGTCAGAAACTCTGAGCAGTCGTCACTTGCTGACGACGGCGAGGATGTCGCGGGCGCCCAGGATCAGGTAGTCCTGGCCGTCGTACTTGACCTCGGTGCCGCCGTACTTGGAGTAGATGACCTTGTCGCCGACGGCGACGTCCAGCGGGACGCGGTTGCCGTTGTCGTCGATGCGGCCGGGGCCGGTGGCGAGGACCTCGCCCTCCTGCGGCTTCTCCTTGGCGGTGTCCGGGATCACCAGGCCGGACTTCGTGGTCTGCTCGGCTTCGAGCGGCGCAACGAGGACGCGGTCCTCGAGCGGCTTGATCGTGACCGACACTTGCTGACCTCCACGGTCGAGTTCTTGATGATTCACAGTGCGTCAGGACGGCCGTCCCGCCGCCTGCCGTCGCGGGGGTCAGGGGCCGGGGCCGCTGGCACCCTCACAGGGAGAGTGCCAACACCGAATCTAGGCCGCGATTAGCACTCGGTCAACTCGAGTGCCAGAAAGTCCGCCACCGGCGAACATCACGAACCGGTCCGGGACTCAACTCGCGAGCGGGTCCAGGTCGTCTCAGCGGTACAGGACGCCGATCGACCGGGGTCCATCGGGAGGGAGACCACCATGTCCGTTCTCACCAGCCTCCGGCGCACGGCCACGGTCCGCAGGATCGCCGTCGTCGCCACCACGGCCGCGGTCGCCGTCGTACCGCTGACCGTCGCGGCCTCGAGCGCGTCGGCCGGAACGCAGGCGCTGTCGCAGTGCCAGCAGGTCTACAACCGGCAGGTCAACACCGCCGGCTGGACGGTCCCGGTGCTCTCGATCTGGGAGGACAGCAGCAGCACCTGCAACCTCAAGTACGGCGACCTGCCGCACCGCGACCCGCGCAACCCGTTCGGCGACCCGGAGACGGCGATCAAGACGCTGCAGCGCAACCTGAACTACTGCTACGGCTCCAAGCTGACCGTCGACGGCCGCTACGGCAGCAAGACCCAGGCCGCCGTTGCCGCGGTGCAGCGCCGGCACGGCCTCACCGCGGACGGGGTCTACGGCCCGGCGACCCGCTCGGCGATGAATTGGCGGCTCTGGAACCCGAAGCTGCGGCTGTCGAGCGAGCTCTGCTACAGCCCGCTGTAGTCCCTCCCGCACTTTCCGCGACCGAGGACTGGGCCTGGGCGGTCCGACGTGGGACCGTGCTGTCTGGAGCGACCACCAGTTCGAGGAGCCCGGATGAAACTCTCCCTCGCGTTGAAGAAGCCGTCGGGCAAGGCGTTGGTCGCGATCGCCGCACTGGTGGTCAGTCCGATCGTCGTGGGAGTGGCCGTCGCCGGCGGCCACTCCGACACGGACACTCCGCAGGCGGCGGGCGCACCGGCAGCCGCGACAGCTCCCGAGCCGGCGCCGGGTGAGGTAGCCGGGCGGGCCGGCGACCGCGGCGTACGGGCCGCAGCTGCGGCGGCCGCGCTGGAGCAGTGCCGGAGCGCCCGACTCGTGCCGGTCGGGAACGGGTGGGGCGTGCCGGCGCCGTCGGTCTGGGAGAGCAGCAGCACCCGCTGCAACCTGATGTACGGCGACGACCCGCAGCGCGGCAACGAGCGGTTCGGCGACCCGGACACCGCCATCCGCACGCTGCAGCGCAACCTGAACTACTGCTACGGGTCGAAGCTCACGATCGACGGCGTGTACGGCAGCAACACCCGTGCGATCGTCAAGCAGGTCCAGAAGCGCCACAAGCTCGCCGCGGACGGCATCTACGGCCCGCAGACCCGCTCGGCGATGAACTGGCGGCTCTACCACTCGACGAAGGGCATCTGGAGCACCGGCTGCTACAGCTCTCTCTGAGTGCTCAGCGCAGAATGAGCGCGTGACACCCCACTCGATCACCACACTGCTCACCCCACCGGGGTCCGACGTACTGGCGGAGGCCTGTGCGTCCTTCACCCCCGGCGGCGAGCTGCAGTTGGTCGAGAAGCTCCGCCGCCGGTACGACGCGGCGGTGGTCACCGCGGCTGTCACCCAGGCGTCGTTGCGGCACCGGGCGGTCGCCAAGTTCGGCGCGGACGACGCGGCCCGGATGTACTTCACGCCGGACGGGCTCGAGCAGTCGACACGGACCGCTGTCGCCGCACACCGCTCCGCCCGGATCGCTGCGGCGCTGCCCGGCGCTTCGGTGATCGACCTGGGCTGCGGAATCGGCGGCGACCTGATCAGCGCGGCGCGGGCCGGTCTGCGCATCACCGGCGTCGAACGCGACCCGGCGACGGCCGCAGCAGCTGCGGCGAACCTGTCCGCGCTGGGCTTACCCGGTGAGGTGCTGCTGGGCGATGCGGAGGAGCAGGACCTGACGCCGTACGAGGTGGTCTTCGCGGATCCTGCGCGGCGGGCAGATGGGAGGCGGGTGTTCGACCACAACGCGTACTCGCCGCCCTGGTCGTTCATCAGCTCGCTGCTGGAGGGGACGGCGTGCGTGAAGGTCGCACCGGGGATCCCGCACGACGCCGTACCGGAGGGGGTCGAGGCGGAGTGGGTGAGCGACGCCGGCGAGGTCAAAGAGGCCGCACTCTGGTCCGGCAAGCTGTACGGCGGCGCTGCGCGGCGGGCGACGCTGCTGCCGAGTGGCGCCTCGGTTGCTGTCGCACCGGAGGCTGAGGTCGGGCCGGTCGGCCAGTACATCTACGAGCCGGACGGCGCTGTGGTGCGCGCCGGTCTGGTCACGGCGGTCGTCGCGGAGGTGAACGGCTGGCTGCTGGACCCGCGGATCGCTTACGTGACCGGGCCGTTCCTGGTGGAGACGGCGCTGGCGTCGGCGTACGAGGTGGTCGAGACGCTGCCGTACAAGGAGAAAGCGCTGAAATCGTGGGTGCGGACCAACGACATCGGCACGCTGGAGATCAAGAAACGGGGCGTCGACGTGGATCCGGCGGTACTGCGGAAGAAGCTCTCACCGAAGGGCTCGCGGGCGGCGACGCTGATCATCACGCGGATCGGGCGGGACGCGGTCGCGTACTCGTGCCGTCGGTCGAGCTGACTTGCGCTCGCGCAGTATTCGAACATATACTCGAACACGAGAGCGGGCCCCCGGGAAGCCTGCCGACGGGCGAGGTGCTGCGCTCGTTGCCGACGACTCCCGGGGGTCCGCCACTAACTTCAGAACGCGTCAGCAGGCCAGGTCGTGGACTGGCCTGCTGCTCTTCGTCACGGTCAGCGGTCCTTGGCGGGCCAAGGTGAGTCGGCTGGGCGGAGGGCGTCGAAGCCTTCGCCGTTGAGTGCTGCCCAGGCGGCCAGCGAGCCCATCACCAGGATCGGGTTGTGCAGGTCGCCGGCCAGCGCCGCCTTGACGACGTCCTCGAGCGGCGCCCAGACCGTCTCCATGTCGGCTTCCTCGTGCAGCCGGTCGTAGACATCCTCGGCCGGCGACAGGTCGCGTGCCAGGAAGATCCGCACCGCCTCGGTGGTCAGCCCCGGTGAGGTGAACGCGTCCACGAGGATCCGCCAGTCGGCGGCCTTGGTCGCGGCCTCCTCCCACAGTTCCCGCTCGGCGCCGAGCCGGTAGGCCTCACCCTGTACGTCGAGCAGGCCGGCCGGGGGCTCGAGCAGGCGGTAGCCGACCGGGTGACGGTACTGGCGGACCAGCAGCATCCGGTGGTTCTCGTCGAGCGCGACCACTCCGACCGCACCCGGGTGGACGACGACGTCCCGCGTGAACGGCTCGCCGCCGGCGGGCGGGACCACCTGGTCCCGCCGTACGGAGATCACCCGCCCGGTCGCGTGCACGGTCTCCGACGAGCTCACCTCCCAGGAGGTCGGCACATCAGCCAGCCCCGCCCCGAACCGCAGCTCAGCAGCATCAGCCCCGGCGCCCGACCCGGTGGAGGGGACGCTCGCAGAGCCCGCGTCGCCGGCCCCCGAGGCCGGGGTGCTTGCGGAGCCGCTGGTTGCCGACCCTGCGTCGCCCGACTCCCCGGAGCGGGTGTTCTCGGCCGGAGCACCCGCCGAGGCAGGGCTCGCGTCGCTGGGCCCCTGCGGGCCCGGCGTACCGGACTCGGTCATCGGGCCTTGGCCTTGGCGGCGCCGGCCTTGACCGGCTCCTTGGCCTCGGCGGCCTTGGCCGCGGGGACCTCCTCGACCGGCAGCCGCGACTCGCGCTGGCGCACCAGCGCAGCGGCGATCAGCCCGGAGAACAGCGGGTGCGGCTTGGTCGGCCGCGACCGGAGCTCCGGGTGCGCCTGGGTGGCGACGAAGAACGGGTGCACCGCCTTGTCCAGCTCGATGAACTCGACCAGCTCGTTGTCCGGCGACAGCCCGGAGAACACCAGCCCGGCGGTCTCCAGCTTGTCCCGGTACGCGTTGTTGACCTCGTAGCGGTGCCGGTGCCGTTCCTGCACCGACGGAGCGCCGTACAGGTCGCGGACGATCGACCCGTCGGCCAGGTTCGCCGGGTAGAGGCCGAGCCGCATCGTGCCGCCGAGGTCGCCGGAGCCGGAGACGATGTGCTTCTGCTCCTCCATCGTCGCCACCACCGGCTGCGTGGCGTCGGGGTCGAACTCGCTGGAGTTCGCGTCGACCAGGCCGGCCAGGTCGCGGGCGACCTCGATCACCATGCACTGCAGGCCCAGGCACAGCCCGAGGATCGGGATGCCGGCCTCGCGGGCGTACCGGATCGCGCCGATCTTGCCCTCGATGCCCCGGACGCCGAACCCACCGGGGATGCAGACCGCGTCCACGTCGCCGAGCAGCTTCGCCGCCGCCTCGGGCGTGGCGGCCTCGTCGGAGGCGACCCAGCGCAGGTTCACCTTGGCGTCGTTGTCGAACCCGCCCGCACGCAGTGCCTCGGCGACCGACAGGTACGCGTCCGGCAGGTCGATGTACTTGCCGACCAGCGCGACGGTGACCTGGTCCTTCGGGTGGTGCACGACCCGCAGCAGCTCGTCCCAGCGGGTCCAGTCGACGTCGCGGAACGGCAGGTTCAGCCGCCGTACGACGTACGCGTCCAGCCCCTCGGCGTGCACGACCTTCGGGATGTCGTAGATGCTCGGCGCGTCCACCGCGGCAACGACCGCCTCGACGTCCACGTCGCACATCAGCGAGATCTTGCGCTTGACGTTCTCCGGGATCGGCCGGTCGGCGCGGCAGACGATCGCGTCGGGCTGAATACCGATCGAGCGCAGCGCGGCGACCGAGTGCTGGGTCGGCTTGGTCTTCAGCTCACCGCTGGGCGCCATGTACGGCACCAGCGAGATGTGCAGGAAGAAGACGTTGTCGCGGCCGACGTCGTGCCGGACCTGGCGGGCCGCCTCGAGGAACGGCAGCGACTCGATGTCGCCGACGGTGCCGCCGATCTCGTGCAGCACCACGTCGACGTCCGGGCCGGCCATCGCCAGCATCCGGTCCTTGATCTCGTTGGTGATGTGCGGGATCACCTGGACGGTGTCGCCCAGGTACTCGCCGCGGCGCTCCTTGGCGATCACCGAGCTGTAGATCTGCCCGGTGGTCACGTTCGCGACCTGCGACAGGTCGCGGTCGAGGAAGCGTTCGTAGTGCCCGATGTCCAGGTCGGTCTCGGCGCCGTCGTTGGTGACGAACACCTCGCCGTGCTGGAACGGGTTCATCGTGCCGGGATCCACGTTGAGGTACGGATCCAGCTTCTGCATGGTCACCCGGATGCCCCGAGCCGTCAGCAGACTGCCGAGGCTGGACGCTGTCAGCCCCTTGCCGAGACTGGAGGCCACGCCGCCGGTGACGAATACGTGCTTGGTCTGCTGGGAATTCGAAGCCCTGTCCACGGGCCTTCAGCCTACCTGCTGTCAAGCAGTGGTCGCGACGAGCCCCGCGTAGATGTCCAGCAGATTCTTCGCCACGGCGTCCTCGTCCGGCCATCCGGCGGCCAACTGGAGGCCCTCCGCCCGCCGTGAAGCGGCCTCCTCCGGCTCGGAAAGAAGTTTCCGTACGCCGTCCGCGAGCCCGCGCGTGTCGCCGGGAAAAGCCAGGATCGCGCTGTCCCCGACCAACTCCGGTACGCCGCCGACCGCGGTCGCCACCGCCGGTACACCGGCCTGCAGCGCCTCCTGCAGCACCAGCGCCCGCGCCTCCCAGTGCGAGGTCAGCAGGAAGACGTCGGCCGCGCCGAGCAGGTCGGCCACGTCGTTGCGGTGCCCGAGCAGCCGGACCGGCAGGCTCTCGGCGTCGATCCGGGCCTGCAGGTTCTCCCGCAGCGGCCCGTCGCCGACGACGGCGAACACCACACCCGGTTCGGTCTTGGCCACCTCGGCCGCTACGGACAGCAGCGTCGGGTAGTCCTTCTGCGGCGCCAGCCGGCCCACGGTGAGTACCAGCGGCGCGTCACCGATGCCCAGTTCCTCGCGGACAGCAGCAGACGGCGTACGGGCCTCTGGCATGGCTGGAGCCGCAACCGGCGCCAGGCGCGCCTGGCGGGCTCCTAGGCGTCGGGCGAGCTCGACCAGGTCAGTGGACGCGCCGAGCGTCAAGTCCGCGCCACGGGCCACCAGACGCTGTCCCAGCCGCATCACCAGGCCACGAGGCCCTGGTGCGATCACCGCGTTGTGCCAGGTGACCACGAGCGGCCGCAGGTGGGACCGGTCGCGCAGCGCGGTCATGCCGGCCCGGTACCCGTGCGCGTGGACCACGTCGGAGCCTCGCAGGCCTACTGCCGTGGCGACGACCGTGGCCTCGCCGAAGTCGAAGTGCTCGGCCGTGCCCGGCGGTGCGCAGACCACGACCTCGTGATCGGCTGCGAGGTAGCGCGGGACCAGTGAGGCGACGTGCTGACCGATCCCGCCCCGCGACTCCGCCAGCAGCAGGCCGATCCTCATTGCTTCTCCTCCACCACGGTTGGGACACCCCGGCGCAGCAGCGCCCGGGCATCCGGACGGTCGACCAGTACGGCGACCACGGCGTACACGATCACGACAGCCAGCCCGGACAGTACGGCGAACAACAGCGCACTCCCCCAGCCTCCGCCATCAGCAGGCAGCGACACAGCCCAGCCGGCCGCACCGGCCAGAGCAGCGCCGACCACAGCGGCAACGGTCGCCCGGGACAGCCCCTGCAGCACACCAGCTCCAGCAACGCGCTGCAACACCACCAGCAGGACAACCGCGCCGGCGAGCATCCCGACGGACATGGCAGCAGCCAGAGCCGGCACCGCGTCCCACTCCAGCGTCAGGACCAGTCCGGCGATTGCCACGAGCAGCCAGGCCCCACCGGTGACCAGTGCGACCGAGCGACCCGAGTGCCGCGCGTAGAGGATCCGCCCGGCATGCATCAGCACCGCGAACCCGATGATCGCCGGAGCGAACGCGACCAGTCCGTTGGCCAGTGACGAGGCCTGCGCCTCCTGCACTCGGCCGTCGTTGTAGGCGAAGATCCGGGCCACCGGAATCGCAGTACCGACCAGCAGCGCGGCACCCGCTCCCCCTGCGAGCATCACCGCCCGCGTGGAGGTCGCGCTGTACAGGGCGAACAGGGCCTCGTCCTTCGCGTCGAAAGCCGCTGCAAGGCGCGGGAAGACCGCAGTGGTGATCGGGACCGCCAGTACGGCGTACGGGAGCAGGTAGACCGCGTTGGCCCAGGTGTAGACGGCGATGCTGCCCGGGATGCCGCGGTGGTTGGCCAGCCAGGTGGTGACCAGGAAGGCGAGCTGCTGCGCGACCAGTACGGCGAGGCCTGCCGCGGCGAGCTTCCGCAGTACTGGGCCGACACCTGGGTCCAGCCGGAGCGTCGGCCGGATCGGCAAGCGCAGCAGGAGCATGGGGACGAGCACGGTCAACGCCAGCGCCAGTACGCCGGCAGTCGTTCCCCAAGCGAGCAAGTCGGCCGCACCGCGCGACGCCTGGTCGGCCATGGGCGCCTCGACCGCGAACAGCAGGTAGGTCCCGACGACGACCAGGCTGGAGATCAACGGCGCGAGAGCACCGGCCGCGAAACGCTTGTGGGACTGGAGAACCGCCGTCGCGACCACGGCGATCGCGTAACCGAAGATCTGCGGCACGAAGATCACCAGCATGCGCGTGGCCGTCGCACCGGAAGCGCAGTCCTCGGAGTCCAGCATCGCGGACGTGTACTGCGACGCCAGAAGCCAAGCCAGCAAGGCGAACGGCGCGAGCAGCACCAGGGACCAGGTCAGCAAGGCGCCGATGATCCGGCCCTGCGCGGCCTTGTCACCTCGGGACACCGGCCCGGCCAGAACCGGGATGACGGCGCCGGCCAGCGCACCGCCGACAACCACTTCGAAGAGCACATTGGGGAGTTGGTTGGCTGTCGCGTAGGCCTCAGCGAGACAACCGGCGCCGACGGTCTTGGAGAAGACCAGCCACCGACCGAAGCCGACCACTCGAGCCAGTACGGTCACGCCGGCCACGAGGAGTGCGGCCCGGGCGATCCGCCCGCCGGTGCTCACCGGGGCCGTCGGCCCCACTGGTCGATCTTGTCGAGCGTCGGGTTCCCGGCGATCACCTTGGTGAAGCTGACCTTCTCGCTGGCCAGGTTGAGCGCGACGACCGCGCCCAGCGCCAGCACCTTCAGCGGCCGCGGCAGCGACGCCGCCAGCGCCGTACCGGTGATCGCGCCCAGGCCATTGGCGCCGCAGTCGCCCAGCATCGACCGCTCGCCGAGGTCCGACGGCGCCGAGGCGGCAGCAGCACCGACGACCGCAGCGGCAGGTCCGCCGGCCACCGGCGCGCTCACCGCGGTCAAAGCTTTCAGCGCACGCCCAGGACGCAGGTCGAGCAGGTTCGCGAGGTTCGCCGTGCCGGCGATCAAGGCGCCATCGGCAACGATCTCCGCGACCACGCCGACGCCCTTCGACTTGCGCGGCAACAACGCAGCGGCGGCCAGCCCGGCGGCACCGACGCCGAGGATCTTCACCGCGCCGCTGGTCACCTCGCCGCGCTTCAACGCCGACAGGTGACCTCGAAACCCCTTGGTTTCCGTGGCTCCCGCGAGGTCGTCGTACGCGCCGACGGCACCCGACACCGAGCCGGCCAGCAGCGCGGCGGCCTTCACCCGGCCGCTGCCCGACCCCGCGGCCACACCAGCGAGGGCACCCAGTACGGCGACCGGTCCCTCCAGCAGCGTGACGGTCTCGCCGCGATGGTTGGTCCGCTCGAACGGCGCCCGCTGCTCCTTCGGCAACTTCGCCGCGGCACGTTCCAGCCCTGCGGTGGCCGCGGCCGCGACGACCGCTCCGAGCAGACCCATCAGTTCTCCTTCGCCTGCACCGCGGACGGCGCGACACCGTTCTTGGCGTCGACCCCGCCGTACTGGCCGGCCTTGCCGCCGGCCTGCTCGACCAGGGCGAAGACGATGGTGGCCTGGCCGCTCGGCATGTTCGCGACGTCGACCGAGGAGACGATCTTGGTGGCGTCGCTGTCGCCACGCAGGGCCTTCAGCAGCCCGCCGTTCTGCGCGCTCTCCGGCGTGCCCGCCACGACCGAACCGGCGCTGCCGAGGTCGAGGCCCTCGATGAAGTCGACCGAGTCGGTGTACGACGAGTTGTCCGGCAGCGGCGTCGGCGGCTTCGCGGCGACCACGACGACCAGGTCGGCGCGGTCCTTCGGGGTGGGCTTGACCGAAACGAGCTTGGAGTCCGACAGTCCGCTGAGGATCTTGGTCGACTCACCGTCGGCGGGCTTGTTCAGTTCCTTGGTCAGCACGCTGCGGGCCAGGATCTGACCGGCCCGCTGGTAGGTGTTGCTGTCGGCCGGGAAGGTGATGTCCGAGGTGACGAGCTCGTTGACCAGCGGCTCGATCAGCTGGCGCTGGCCCGGGTCGAACAGCTTGCTGTCCAGCGCGACCCGCGTGGTCACCTGGGCGCCGGCGTTCTCCAGCGAGTCCTGGACGGAGTTGGTCAGGTCACCGTCGGCGTTGGGCATGGTGACGATCGCGATCTTCCGGCTGGCCAGCTTGGCGTCGGTCAGCCCTGCCGTCACTTTCGCGACGTAGTCGTCGCGGTACTTGTCCAGCGACTTGGCCTGGATCGCGTCCGCCCGCGCCTGCTCGAGGGCCTGCCGGTCCCGTTCGGCCTGGTCCGCGACGACCTGGGAGGCGGTGCCCTTCAATGGTCCGGCACCGAGCACCACGCCGGCTCCGAGGGCGAAGAAGATCGCCACGATCGAGACGATGTGGTAGCGAAAGTCGATCACGTGAACAGCTCCCGGATGTGGAAATAGATTTCGTTCCAGCGCGCCCGCAGGATCGACCAGAGCACGTCGTCGGCCCCGATGGCGACCATGGCCACCCCGAGTACGAACAGCCCGGACGCGATCAGCGCAACCATCTGGAAGGTGGAGACGCGACTGCGGTAGAGCCGGCCGACACCCTTGGCGTCCACCAGCTTCGCACCCACCCGCAACCGGGTGATGAACGTGCTGGCCATCCCGGCGCGTCCCTTGTCCAGGAACTCGATCAGTGAGTTGTGCGTACCGACCGCGACGATCAGCGACGCGCCCTTGGAGTCGGCCAGCAGCATCGCGACGTCCTCACTGGTCCCGGCCGCGGGGAACTCGATCGAGTCCACCCCCAGCCGCTCCAGCCGTTCCGAGCCCGGCGCGCGGCCGTCCCGGTAGGCGTGCACGACCACTTCGGCCCCGCACTTGAGGGTCTCGTCCTTGACCGAGTCCATGTCGCCGACGATCAGGTCCGGGACGTAGCCGTTCTCGACCAGGGCGTCGGCGCCGCCGTCGACCCCGATCAGGACCGGCCGGTACTCGCGGATGTAGGGCCGCAGCGCGACCAGGTCCTCGCGGTAGTCGTAGCCCCGGACGACGATCAGCACGTGCTTGCCGTCCATCGCGGTGTGCACGGCCGGTACGCCGACGCCGTCGAGCAGCAGGTCCCGCTCGCGCCGCAGGTACTCCAGGGTGTTCGCGGTGAACGCCTCGAGCTGGGTCGACAGGCCCGCGCGGGCGTCGTCCATCAGCTGCGCGACGGTCTGGCTGTCCTGCACGACGCCCTTGGCGACCACTTCCTCACCGCGGTACAGCTCGCCCTCGTGCAGCCGGACCCGCTCGCCCTCGTGCAGGACGGAGAAAACCTCGCGGCCGATCCCGTCGACCAGCGGGATGCCCGCCTCGACGAGGATCTCGGGGCCCAGGTTCGGGTAGCGGCCGCTGATCGAGTCGGCGACGTTGACCACCGCCGCGACCTGGCAGTCGACCAGCGCCTCGGCGCTGACCCGGTCCAGGTCGACATGGTCGATGACGGCGATCTCGCCCGGTTTCAGCCGCTTGGTGAGATTCTTGGTACGGCGGTCCAGCCGAACCACTCCGGCGATCCCGGGCAGCTCAGTGGGGCGTGCTCTACGCAGGCTGGGCAGTTTCATCGCGCTCTCATCCTGCCATGTCAAGAGTGTCCTCCCGACCTTTTACCGGCCGGAAGGAGGCATTCGTCGACATCTACCCGGGTAACGCAGCGTCAAATCATTCCTTTGAAGGAGCGCTCAGCGCTTCTTCTTGCGCGGCTTGGTGCGACGCTCCGCAGCCAGCGCGAGCAGTTCCTCGGCGTGGGCCTGGGCGGCGTCGGAGTTCTCCAGGCCGGCCATCATCCGCGACAGTTCCTTCAGCCGGGCGTCGTCGTCGAGCGCGACCAGACCGCTGGTGGTGACCGACCCGTCGTCACTCTTCAGTACGACGGCATGACGGTCCGCGAACGCGGCCACCTGCGGCAGGTGCGTGACCACGATGACCTGCGCCTTCTCCGCCAGCCGGGCCAGCCGCTTGCCGACCTCGACCGCGGCGCGGCCACCGATCCCGGCGTCGATCTCGTCGAACACCAGCGTCGGCACCGGGTGGGTGTCGGACAGGATCACCTCGAGCGCCAGCATCACGCGCGACAACTCACCGCCCGACGCCGCCTTCTGCAGCGGACGGGCCGGGCTGCCCGGGTTCGCCGCGAAGCAGAACTCGATCTCGTCCGCGCCGTACGGGCCCGGCGTCGTCTCGTGCACCTCGACGGTCAGCGTCGCGTGCGGCATCGCCAGCCCGCTCAGTTCCTCCGAAACTGCGACTCCGAGCCGGGCCGCCGCCTCCCGCCGGGCCGCACCGATCGTGCTGCCCAGCTCCGCCAGCTGGGCCTGCAGCTCGCCGCGCTCGGCGGTCAGCTGCTCGACCCGCTCGTCGCTGCCGTCCAGCTCGATCAGGCGCTCGGCGGACCGCTTGGTCCACGCGATCACCTCGTCGACGGTGCCTTCGACGTCGCCGTACTTGCGCACCAGACCGGTCAGCAGGCTGCGCCGCTCGCTGACGACCGCCAGCCGCGCCGGGTCGGTGTCGACGTCAGCCACGTACGACGAAAGCTCGCCGGCCAGGTCTGCTGCCAGGTAGCCCAGCTCACCGGCCCGGTCAGCCAGTTCGGCCAGCTTCGGGTCGTGCTCGCGCTCGGCGTCGAGCACCTGCTTGGCCAGCGACAGCAGGCCCAGTACGTCGCCCGGCCGGGTCGCGTCCAGGTCCTCCGAGGCCAGCGCCTCGCCCGCCGTCGTTGCCGCCGTCCGCAGGCCGTCGGCGTACGCGAGCCTGCCCTCCTCGGCGGCCAGCTCCACGTCCTCACCGGGCAACGGCTCGGCCTTGGCGATCTCGTCCAGCCCGAAGCGCAGCAGGTCGGCCTCGGCCAGGCGGTCGCGCTGCCGCGTCGTCAGCTCGGTCAGCTCGGCCTCGACCTCACGATGCCGCCGGTACGCCGTCGCGTACTCGCCGAGCGGAGCCAGCACCGGCTTGCCCGCAAAGGTGTCCAGCGTCTCCCGCTGTCGGGCCGGCTGGAGCAGGCGCCACTGGTCGGCCTGGCCGTGGATCGCGACCAGGTCACCGGAGACCTCCGCCAGAATGCTCACCGGCACCGACGCACCACCCAGGAACGCGCGGGAGCGACCCTCCGAGGAGAGCTCGCGCGCGATCAGCAGCTCGTCGTCGTCCAGCTCGCCGCCGCGGTCCTCGGCCTGCTGCACGATCGAGCGCGGCACGTTGCTCGCCCGCCCCTCGACCCGCGCCCGACGGACGCCGTGCCGGACCAGGCCGCTGTCGGCGCGGCCGCCGAGCAGCATGTTCACGCCGGTCACGACCATCGTCTTGCCCGCGCCGGTCTCGCCGGTGACCGCGGTGAAGCCGGGGTCGAGCTCCAAAGTGGCGTCCTCGATCACGCCCAAGCCGGTGATTCGAATCTCCGAGAGCATGGTGACTCAGGTCTCCTCTTGTGCACTTCTCTTGCGGCGGTGTTCGGCGGCGCCGCGCCAGCCCAGCACCGGCAGGTCGAACTTGGCGACCAGCCGGTCGGTGAACGGCGCCTCGTGTGCCCGGGCCAGCCGGACCGGGGTCTTGCCGCGACGGACCTGGATCCGGGCGCCCGGCGGCACCTCGACCATCCGCCGGCCGTCGCACCACAGCACGCCCCGGCCGTGCCAGGCCGCGACCAGCTCGACCATCAGCTGCGAGTTCGGCGCGACGACGATCGGGCGGGAGAACAACGCGTGCGCGCTGAGCGGGACCAGCAGGATCGCCTCGACGTCCGGCCAGACGATCGGCCCACCGGCGGAGAACGCGTACGCCGTACTGCCGGTCGGTGTGGCCAGCACGACCCCGTCGCAGCCCCAGCGGGACAGCGGGCGGCCGTCGACCTCGACCAGCACCTCGAGCATCTTCTCGCGGGCGGCCTTCTCGACGCTCGCCTCGTTCAGCGCCCAGGTGTCGAAGATCAGCTCGTCGCCGACGTACACGTCGACGGCGAGCGTCATCCGCTCCTCGACCGTGTAGCTGCGGTCGACCACGACCTCGACGATCCGGTCGAGGTCCTCCACCTCGGCCTCGGCCAGGAAGCCGACGTGGCCCAGGTTGACGCCGAGCACCGGCGTCCCGTGCGGGCGGGCCAGCTCGGCGCCGCGCAGGATCGAGCCGTCGCCGCCGAGCACGATGATCAGCTCGACGCCCTGGGCCGCCTGGTCCGCGTCGTCGGCGATCTCGACCGGGTGCAGGTCGAGCTCCGCGGCCTCCGCGCCGACCAGCCGGACGACGATGCCGGCCGCGGTCAGCAGCTGGTGAGTCTGCCGGGCGACCTCGACGGCCAGGTCGCGTCCGGTGTGCGTGACCAGCAGGACGCGCCGCGGCTCGGTGACGACCGGCTCAACCACGCGGACCTGCCTCTCTGCTCACTACTGGGGACCGTTCTCCACGGCGTTCTGGAGCATCGTCTCATCGAGAGGCGGTGCGGAACGCCGTATCCACAGGAAGTACTCGACATTTCCGGACGGACCGGGCAACGGGCTGGCCGCGACGCCCTCGACGCCCCAGCCCAGTTCGGCCGCCTTCGCGGCGACTCCGCGGACGGCGTCGGCGCGCAGCTCGGGGTCCCGGACGACGCCGCCCTTGCCGAGGCGCTCCTTGCCGACCTCGAACTGCGGCTTCACCATCAGCACCAGGTCGCCGTCCGCCTTGACCACGCCGAGCAGCGCCGGCATCACCAAGGTGAGCGAGATGAAGCTGAGGTCGCTGACCACCAGGTCGACCGGCTCGCCGCCGATCGCCTCGAGGGTGAGCGTGCGGACGTTGGTCCGGTCCATCACGGTCACCCGGTCGTCAGTCTGCAGGGCCCAGACGAGCTGGCCGTAGCCGACGTCGACCGCGATCACGCTCGCGGCGTCGTTGCGCAGCAGTACGTCGGTGAAGCCGCCGGTCGACGCACCCGCGTCGAGGGCCCGCCGGCCTTTCACCTGGACGCCGCTGAACGCCTCCAGAGCGCCGATCAGCTTGTGCGCGCCGCGGCTCGCGTAGCCGGGGTCGTCGGTCTCGGACGTGTCGACGAGGATCGCGGCGTCCGCTCCCACGCCGGTGGCGGGCTTGGTCGCGACCGTGCCCGCGACCTTCACCTTCCCCGCCGCGACCAGCTCACTGGCATGCTCGCGGGAACGAGCCAGCCCACGCCGTACCAGCTCCGCATCGAGCCGAGACCGCTTGACGCCTCCCTTGGCCACGCGTCCCTTCCCGCTCAGCCCCGGTCGCCCGGCTCGGCGTCCGCCTCCACCAACGCCGCCTGCAACCGCTCGTGCAGCTCGGCGAAAACCTCCGCGTGCTCGCTCACCGGCAACTCCCGCAAGTCGTCGAGCCGAGCCATCGTCTCCTCCACCAACGGATGCACACCGTCGTCGTTGGCTTCGTACGAACGCTCCACCGGCGCCGGGCTGACGTCGCCTCGCGCCTCTTCGTAGGCAGTGTGCTCCACGGGCGCCCGCTCCTGAGCAGACACGGGCGAACCGTCCGCCGCGACCTGCTGGAAGCCTGGCACTGCAGGCGGCGCAGGGCGCGGCGCCGGCGGCTGAGCAGGCCGGGCCAACGGCGTACCGTCCGCAGACACCTGCTGGAAGCCAGGCACCGCAGGCGGCGTCGGCCGCGGCTGGACCGGCGTACCGTCGGCCGAGACTTGCTGGAAGCCTTCCACCGCAGGGGGCGCTGGACGCGGTACCGGCGGGCGAGCAGGCTCTGCGACCGGTGTGCCGTCCGCCGAGACCTGCTGGAAGCCCTCCACCGCAGGTGGTGTCGGCCTCGGGCTGTACGCCGGAGGTGGTGCGGGCTGGGACTTGGCGGCTTCTTCGGCCTCCAGCTCGGCCATCAGCTCAGCTTCGGCACGGCGTTCGGCCTCTTCGGCTTCGAGCTCCGCCTGGAACTCGGCTTCCGCCAAGCGCTCGGCCTCCTCGCGGGCAGACTCCAGCGAGGCCGCGAAGGTCTGCTCGGTGTCCTCGGGCTCCGGCTCGGTGTCGTAGTCGGGCACCGGGCGCTCCGAGGGCTCGGGGGCGAACCCGGGCTCGACGTCGGGGTCGAACGCGGGTGGCACCTGCTCACCGGGGTGGTCGGTCACGTCACGCCTTCTTCGCCGGAGCCTTCTTGGCCGTCTTCTTCGCCGGCGCGGCCGCCTTCTTCGCCACGGCGGCGGGCTTCTTCGCCGCGCTCTTGCGCACCGGCGGTTTCTGCAGCGGCACGGCCTTCTCGGCCGCGGCCGCCGCCGTACCGGCCGCTGTCGCCGCGGCGCTTCCGGCGACCCTCGCCTCGTCGGCCGCGGCACGCGCCTCGACCAGCTCCTTCTCGAGCTTGTCCACCCGTCGGCTGAGCACACCGACCTCCTCCTGCCGGACGAACCCGAGCCGCGACACCGCGCCCTCGACCTCGTTCGCCACGATCGCCTGCAGCAGCTGGCGGTTGCTCTTGCTGGTGGCAACGATCTCGTCGGCCAGGTCGGTGACCTTGGTGGTCAGCGCGTCGGCCCCCGTCTGCTGCAGCAGCGCCTTCGCCGCCTGTTGCGCCCGCTGCCGGGTCACCTCGGTCAGCCCGTTCGCCAGCTGTACGTAGCCGCGCAGTGCGTCCATCACCATGTCTGCCTCCTCGCGTCGTCCCCGCAACGGTATCGCGCCGCCCGCCTTACACCACCCCGGACGCCCTCCGCCACCCCGGACGCCCGGCCGGAACCCGGCACCTCGACCAGCAAACCGGGACCTGGGACACGAAACAGCATGTCCCAGGTCCCGGTTTCTTGGTCAAGGTCCCCAGAGCGAATCCGGACCTACTTGTCCAGCCCCACCCGGTGCAGTGCCGCGTCGATCGCGATCGAGCCCAGCGCCGGCCCAGGCTTCGGCAGCGGCCGGCGACCCCGGCCAACGGCCTTCGCGGCCGGCTTGGACTTCCCCGCCGGCTCATCGGTCGCCGTCCAGACCGCCGACAGGATCGCCCGCAGCCCGTCGTACGGCTCCCCTTCGCCCTTGATCGCGACCGCGCCGTTGACGACCTCGGCCGTCCAGCCGCCGCACGTGTGCTTCGGGCCGTCCACCTTCACGCCCGGCTGCTTCTGCGCCAGCGCACTCAGATCAGCGGCGATGTACGTCGGCCGCTCGTTCTTCGGCGCCCGCGCGAGATCGTGCGCGTCGTGCACGCCGGTCGCGACCCACAGGCTCGCGATCCCCACCGCGTGCGCACCGGCGATGTCGGAGTCGAGCCGGTCCCCGATCATCAGCGGGTTCTTCGCCTTCAGCCGCTCGATGCTCGTCTCCAGCAGCGGCGGCTCCGGCTTGCCGGCCACGACCGGGTCCACCTCGACCGCGGCGCGGATCGCCTGCACCAGCGTCCCGTTCCCCGGCGCCATCCCGCCCGCGGTCGGGATCGTCAGGTCGAGGTTCGTCGCGTACCACTTCGCGCCCTCGTTGATCGCGTGCGCGCCGTCGGCGAGCATCACCCAGCTCACGTCCGGGTGGAATCCCTGCGCCACCGCGACCGGGTGCGCGTCGCTCGACCGCACCGGCTTCAGGCCGTACTCCTCGAGCGCCGAGGTCAGCCCCTCGCCGCCGACGACGAGCACCGGCGACCCCTTCGGGAACTCCTCCGCGATCAGCTTCGCCGCGGCCTGCGCCGACGTGACCACGTCCTCGGCGATCACGTCCAGCCCGAACGACGCGAGGTGCTCGGCGACCACCACGGCCGGCCGGCTCGCGTTGTTGGTGATGTAGCCGATCCGCAGCCCCTCCTTGGCGGCCTTGCGGAGGTTCTCCGGCGCGTCCGGAACGGGGTCGGGCCCGACGTAGACGACCCCGTCGAGATCCAGCAGCGCCACGTCGTACCGGCTGGCGAGCGGTTCGTCACAAGCGGACAGTGGTGCTGGTGATTCGCGCTTGTCAGTCATCGGTCCCCCCGTACGATGCCGCCCATGTCTGATGCCACCTTGCGCCTCGAACCGTTGCGGGCCTGGCGGTTCGTCGCGGGCAAGGTGAGTGCGCTCGGTGCGGTCACGTCGCCGCCGTACGACGTGCTGGAACCGGCACTGGTCCGGCGGCTGACTGACTCTGATCTGCACAACATGGTGAGGCTCATCCTTCCACGCGACCCTGAACTCGGTTCCAGCCGGTACGACGGCGCCGCGCGGCGTCTGGTCGACTGGCAGCAGGCCGGGGTCGTCATCCAGGACAGGAGCCCTGCCCTCTACGTCTACGAGCAGCAGTTCCGGGGCGCTGTGCTCTGCGGACTGGTCGGCGCGCTCGCTCTCGATCCGGAGCGCCGGGTGGTGCTGCCGCACGAGAACGTGATGCCGCAGTGGGTCGACGACCGCTTCGAGCTGATGACCGCCACCGACGCCGACCTGGAGCCGATCCTGCTGGCGTACGGCGGCGGTGGCGCGGCCAGTGACGCCGTCGACGCGGCCCGCTCGGGTCACCCGTGGCTGGTGGCCGACACCGAGAACGGCGCCCACCACCGGATCTGGCGGATCGACGACCCGGACCAGCTGGCCATGATCGCGGCAGAACTGGCCCGGCACGAGGCGCTGATCGCCGACGGCCACCACCGGTACGCGGCGTACCTGGAGCGGGCCCGCCGAGAGCCACACCGCCCCGGCACGGCAGTAGGTCTCGCCATGCTGGTCGACAACGACAGGCACCCGCTGACCCTCGACCCGATCCACCGGCTCGTACCGGGCCTGTCGCTGGAGACAGTGGCACGCCGTACGCCGGACAGCTGGGAGGTGCTCCCCGGACGCGTCGACAACGTGCCGGACCGAGTGGCTGTCTCCGACGGGACCTCCTGGGTCACGCTGCGCTCTACTGCTCACCGGGTCGAGCCGACGGTCTCCCTGCTGCACGAGGAACTGCTGCCCGCGTGGGGCGTACCGGCCGACGACGTGACCTTCCACCACGCGCTCAGCGACGTACTGGCCCTGGCCGGCCCGTCGCAGGCCGCTGTGGAGCTCGTAGCGCCCCGGCTGGACCAGGTGCTGCAGTCCGCTGTCCGCGGCATCGTGCTGCCGCAGAAGGCGACGTCCTTCGGGCCGAAGCCGCGCGTCGGGCTGCTGTTCCGCACTCTCGGCTAGAGGATCCTCCAGGTCAGGCCGCGAACGCTGGAGGATCCTCCCTCCCGACCGAGGGTCCCGCGCTGCTTGAGTTGCCGTCATGCACATCACCGTGCCGGCACGATCCGGCCGAGCCGTCCAGCTTCAGCGCGGTACGTCGCTGCGGATCACCGACGTCGCCGGGCAACAGGTCGGTGACCTCTTCGCCTTCGCCGGCGACGAGCACCTGAGCGCGTCCCACACCCGTACGGCGACCAGCAGGCTCTTCCCCGCGCTCGGCGAGGCGTTCGTCACGAACCGCCGCCGCCCGATCCTCACCCTCGTCGAGGACACGTCGCCCGGTGAGCACGACCTGCTGATCGCCGCCTGCGACCCGACCCGGTACGCGGCGCTCGGCGTACCGGATCACCCGTCCTGCGCGCAGAACCTGACCCGGGCGCTGTTGGGTCTGGGCTACACGACGCCCTTCGTGCCCCAGCCGGTGAACGTGTTCATGCGCGTCCCGATCACCCCTGGTGGCGACCTGGAGTGGTTGCCCGCAGCAACCAACCCCGGTGACTCCCTCACCCTCAGGGCCGAGCTCGACTGCGTCGTCGTGCTGTCGGCCTGCCCGCAGGACCTGACCGTGATCAACGGATCAGGCCCGACCGATCTCGCTCTCGACGTCCTGGAGGACCTCCGATGACCGCTCATCCCGCCTTGTCCCCGGCCGTTCTCGGTCCGCTGCAGCTCCCGAACCGGCTCGCCGTCGCACCGATGACCCGGACGTCGGCAACGTCCGACGGCGTCCCGACCCCGGAGATGGCCGACTACTACGCCGGCTTCGCGGCCGGCGGTTTCGGCCTCGTCGTCACCGAGGGCACCTACACCGATCGCCTGTACAGCCAGGCGTATCTCAACCAGCCCGGCCTCGTCACCGCGGCGCACGTCGAGGGGTGGCGCGAGGTGACGAGCCAGGTCCACGCCAACGGCGGCCGGATCCTCGCCCAGCTGATGCATGCGGGCGCGATCTCGCAGGGCAACCCGTACGCCGACGGCACGGTCGGCCCGTCCGCGATCCAGCCGCTCGGCGAGATGATGCCCGACTACGGCGGCAGCGGCCCGTGGCCGGTCCCGCGTGAGCTGACAGCGGCGGATCTCGACCTCGTCGTCGAAGGCTTCGTGACGGCCGCGCTGAACGCCCTCGCCGCCGGGTTCGACGGCGTCGAGCTGCACGGCGCGAACGGCTACCTGCTCGACCAGTTCCTCACCGACTACACCAACCAGCGCACCGACGAGTACGGCGGTTCGGTGTCCAACCGCGTCCGGCTGATCGCGCGGATCACGGCGGCCGTCGTGGAGGCGGTGCCCGCGTCGTTCGTCGTCGGCGTCCGGTTGTCCCAGACCAAGGTGAACGATCTCGTCCACCGCTGGGCCGGCGGAGCCGCCGACGCCGCGGTGATCTTCCCGGCGGTGGCCGACGCCGGAGCGTCGTACCTGCACATCGCCAGCGAGGGGCGGAACTGGATCGACACGGCTCGGCTCGCGGGCGGCCAGACGATCACTGGGCTGGCCCGGCGGCTCACCGGTCTGCCCGTGATCGTCAACGGCGGCATGCACGACCCGGACCAGGCTGCTCAGGTCCTGAACGATGGCCACGCGGACCTGCTGGCGATCGCCCGCGGAGCCCTGGCCAACCCGGACCTGCCGCGACGCCTGGCGGAAGGCCGTGAGCTGGCGGCGTTCGACCGGGCGATGCTGCACCCCGCGGTCACGCTGGCGAACGCCCAGGCGTGGCAGGCTGTCAGGTCATGACCTGGTACGACGGCGCGGCAGCGGTGGCAGCACTCACGTTCGACGTGGACGCCGAGTCGCCGGTACTCGCCCGCGGCGGCCAGTACGCCGAGCACCTCACCACGATGTCGCACCAGTCGTACGGGCCGGACGTCGGCGTACCGAGGATCCTGGACCTGCTGGACGACCTGTCCGTCCCGGCGACGTTCTTCGTCCCTGGCTGGGTCGCCGAGCAGCGGCCCGGCCTGGCGGCGTCGATCGTCGAGCGCGGGCACGAGGTGGCCCACCACTCGTACAGCCATCGCCCGCCGACCTCACTGACACCGGCTGAGGAGCGGGACGATTTCGAACGGGCCCTGGCCGTGTTCGACGCGCAGGGCATCACCGTGAGCGGGCACCGGGCAGCGCTGTGGGAGGCGAGCCGGCAGACGCCTGCACTGGTGGCCGAGTACGGCCTCCTCTACGACTCGTCGCTGATGGGTGACGACCGGCCCTACCTGCTGGAGGCGGGCGGTGTGGTCGAGCTGCCGGTGCACTGGTCGCTGGACGACTGGGAGCAGTACGCGTACCTGCCGGCTCCGGAGATCGGCTCGGTGATCGAGTCGCCGCGCAAGGTGCTGGAGCTGTGGAAGGCCGAGCTGGACGGCATGCGCGTCTACCGCTGCCTGTTCATGCTGTGCCTGCACCCGTTCCTGTCCGGGCGGCCCGGCCGGCTGCTGGCGCTGCGGGAGCTGATCGAGTACGCCTTGTCCTGCGGGGATGTGAGCTTCACGAGCTGCCGCGACCTCGCCGTACGGGCTGCTGCAGATCAGTCGCTGGCGGTCCGGCCGGTGTCGTTGCCGGTGGTCGATCCGGCCGTCTACCCCTGAGCCAGCTCGTCGGCTTCCAGGGCCAAGTAGAGATCGACCCGGTCCTCGGTCCGTACGGCGTCGCGGCCGGTGAGCTCGGCGATCTTGGCCAGGCGGTTCCGCAGGGTGTTGACGTGGATGTAGAGGGCGGCGGCGGTTGCGGCGTACTGGCCGTCGTACTGGAGGAAGGCGCGCAGGGTGCTCTCCAGACCGGCGTCGCGCTTGCGGTCGTACTCGCGCAGCGGCTGCAGGACGCCGGCGGCGAAGCTGCGCAGGGTCTCCGGGTCCTGCAGACCGAGCAGCACGCGGTGGGTGCCCAGCTCGTTGAAGGTGGCTACTGACTGGCCTGGGCGGCGTCTGAGCACCTGGCAGGCCTTGCGGGCCTGGACCAGAGGCTCACGCAGCAGGTGCGCTGTGGGAGCTGGTTCGCCGAGGCCGATGACTGCACGCTGGTGCGGGAAGCGTTTGGAGATGGCCTGGCGCAGTTGGTCCGCCAGGTCGCGGGTGTCCTGCTGTGGGCGTTGCAGTACGGCGACGACGTCATGGCTGCCGCCGGCGACGACTACTGCAAGGCTCCGGTCGAGGAAGAAGGCTCCGACCGTCTCTGACAGGCCGGGCAGGGTGGCGTCGGAGTCTGCGAAGGCTGTGGCGAGGACCAGCAGTTCGCCGTACGGGTCGACGCCGAAGGCGCGCAGCCGGTCCGGGACCTCAGCGGCCCGCTGCGCTCCGGACAGGATCATGTCGAGCAGCTCGCTGGCGAACCGCAGCTCGATGGCCTGGACCGCCTGCTGCTTGGCGACCTCCAGGCTCAGGAACCGCGCGGCCTGGTCGAGCGCGTCCTGCTCGGCCCGGCTCAGCTCAGTGACTGGCTTCAGGCAGAGCAGTGCGGCGTCGGTGTCGCCTACTGCGCCGACCAGGAAGACGGTCGCCTTGCCGTGCTCGCCACCGAGGTCGATCTCCAGCGGCGGCGGGTGCCTGGTCAAACCGTCGGCAGCCAGCCGCAACTGCTCCGGCGACAGCGTCGTACCGGCCGACGCCAGCGGACGCGCCATCCGGTCGACCACGGCCAGCGGCAGGTCGTGCTCTCTCCTGAGCACAGCCAGTACGCCGGACGCGCCGGCGCCGTGCGAGATCGCCTGCGCGAGGGCGTCGCCGCGTCTGACCAGGTCGACGAGGGCTTCGCGACGCTGGTCGGCCTGGGTTGCCGAAGCGGCCTGGGTGACTGCGGTGAACGGGACGTCGACGGAGATCTGCAGCAGAGGGAGGCCGTGGGCTTCGCAGGCCTGGATCAGGTCGTCGGGTGTCTGCGGTGTCTCCGTGCGGAGGCCGAAGACGATGCCCGCGGCTCCAGCGCTGTGGACGGCCTCCACGAACGCGCTGCAGGTGGTGTCCGGCAGCCAGAGGCCGTTGGTGAGGACGATTTCGCCCTCCCGCAGGTACGGCGACGGGTCGGGCAGCTCGGTGTTGTGGACCCAGAGGGCTTCGCGCGTGAGCGCTCCGTCGGGGCCGGCGACGAGCAGGTCGAGCTCCAGCGAGGTGTCCTGCAGGAGCCCGGCCAGTGTCAGCACAGCTCGAATCTACCGAAACGACGAACGGCCCGGGTGGATGGTGATCGCTCACCTTCCACCCGGGCCGTTCTCCGGTGCTGCTGCTCAGTCCTTCTTGGCGTCGTCGACGTCCACGTCGACCTCACCGTCGAGCGCGTCGTCGACGATCACGTCGTCGTCCTCGTCGTCCTCGTCCTCGTCGGTGTCGTCGTCATCGGTGTCGTCGTCGCTGTCGTCCTCGTCGTCCGAGTCGGCCTCGTCAACGGGGTCTTCGTCCTCGTCGTCGGCGTCGCTGTCGTCAGCGTGGCTGTCGTCAGCGTCGTCGACCTCGACCTCGTCGATCTCGTCATCGTCGTCGGTGTCGACCTCGGAGTCGTCCTCGTCGGTGACCTCGATGATCGCGTCCTCGTCGTCCTCGTCGTCGAGGTCGGTGAAGTGCAGGCCCTCGAGCTCCGCGGCGCGCTCGGCGGCACCGGTGGAACCGTCCTGGTCGGAACCGGCGGCCCGGTGGAACCAGATCAGCGCGTCCTCGTCCCGGCCGGCCTCGGCCAGGGCGTCGGCGTACGCGTACCGCAGGCGCGGCAGCCAATCGGCGCGGGTGCGCTTGTTCAGCTCCGGCACCTCGAGGGTCTGGATCGCCGCGGCGGTCTGACCCATGTCACGCCGGGCGCCGGCCGCCACGATCAGCATCTCGATCTGGGTGGCTTCCTCGAGCTGCAGGACGATCGGCTCCCGCGACAACGCGAGCGCCTTCTCCGGCCGGCCGAGCGCACGCTCGCAGTCGGCCATCATCGCCAGCACCTCGTGGTTGCCGGTCATCCGCCGTACCGCGCGGAACTCGGTCAGCGCCTCGTCGTAGTGCTCAGCCAGGTACGCCGTGATGGCGACCGCCTCGCGGACTCCACCCAGTCGTGCCGCCAGCCGGCGCGCCACCCGGGCGTGCTGGTACGCGAGCTCCGGCTCGTCGTCCAGGAACCGTCCGGACGCGACCAGGTGCTGGGCGACCAGGTCGGCCAGGCTCCGCGGCAAGGACCGCAGCTCGGCCTTGACCCCACGGTCGAGCTCCGCACCGGTGATGCCGGCCGGAATCGCCGGGTCGTCGCGACGCGGACCAGCCTTCTCCTCGTCACGCCGGTCGTCCCGCCGGTTGTCGCGGCCCCGGACGTCTCGACGTCCCGCAACCCGCTCATCCCGCCGAGGACCACCGGTCCCGCGCTGATCACGCCCACCACGCTCCGGCCGCTGGAACCCACCGGACCGCGCACCGCCCCGGTCTCCACCGGACCGCTCGCCACCACGGGCCGCACCACGGTCATCACGCTGGAACGCACCGGACCGCTCACCGCCCCGCGCGGCACCGCGGTCATCACGCTGATACCCGCCGGAGCGCTCGCCACCACGGGCCGCGCCACGGTCGTCCCCCTGGAACCCACCGGACCGCTCACCGCCACGCGCCGCACCACGGTCGTCCCGCTGGTACCCGCTGCGGTCGTCGCGCTGGAAGCCTCCAGAACGCTCACCACCACGCGCGGCACCGCGGTCATCACGCTGATAGCCGGACCCGCCACGCGGAGCGTCCCGGTCGTCACGCCGGAACCCACCGTCACGCGGGCCACGGTCGTCCCGCTGGAAACCACCGGTCGGGCGTCCACCCGAGCGGTCGTCTCGCTGGAAGCCGCCCGTCGGGCGTCCACCCGAGCGGTCGTCTCGCTGGAAGCCGCCCGTCGGGCGTCCACCAGAGCGGTCGTCCCGCTGGAAGCCGCCGTCGCGGGATCCTCCACGGTCGTCGCGCCGGAAACCGCCCTCGCGAGCGCCTCCGCGGTCATCGCGCGAACCGCCGCGGTCGTCCCGGGAACCGCTACGGTCGTCACGACCGCCTGCGCGGTAACCACCGCGGTCGTCTCTCGATCTTCCACGGTCGTCGCGCTGTCCTCCGCGCGGACCAGCGGGACCGTCCTCACGGCGGTCGCGGCGGAAGCCGTCCTCGTCGCGCCGGCCGGGGCGCCCACCACGGTCGTCGCGGCGTGAGTCACCGGAGAGCTGTCCCTTGAAGGGATCGCGCTCTGCCTTGTCGTCCCCACGGGACCCGGCGAAGCCTCGTCGATTCTCACTGGGAGCGCCGTTCCGCGCCGCACCGGTACGAGGAGCGCCGCCACTGCGGGGGCCTCCACCCGTCCAGGGAGTTCCACCAGAACGCGGTGCACCACCACTCCGCGGTGCACCAGCACGGGGACTGTCTCCACGACCGGACGCGCCCCGGTAGCCGGAGCCACCGGAGGAACCGGAACCGCTGGATCCTCCCGAACTGCCGGCGCCGGACCGGCCACGGCCAGTGGAGTCGGAACGCCCACCGCCTGCTCGACCGGGACGGCCGGCTCCACCGGACGAACCACGGCGATCACCCGAGCCGGGACGGGGGTTACGAGGTGGCGTAGCCACGGTGACTCCTAACGGTCGTGCGTAGGTGTTGCGCTCAGACAGACAAAATACAGGGTCGTACGAACAGCTCCGGCCCCCACAAAATGTTAAGGGCCACCCCGGTGTGGGGTGGCCCTTAACAGTGTGAATGTCCGGCGACGTCCTACTCTCCCACGACCTCCCGGTCGCAGTACCATCGGCGCTGAAGGGCTTAACTTCCAG
>NZ_BAAANC010000004.1:0-253358 GCF_039529595.1 Kribbella lupini
TCAAAAAGATGACCCGTGAATGGGGGTTAATGCTAAATTTCGGCATTGACTTTCGGCACGCTGTTGAGTTCTCAAGAATCGGGCGCACACCGCGTCCGTGACTTCTCAGCCAGGACTCCGGGGCAACCTGCGTTACTCTACCGGACCAGATCCACCGAGTCAAGACCCGATTTTTCTGACCGCCTCCCGCGCCAGATCCGCCGACCCGAGTCCGAAGACTTGTATCGACTGCGTTAGCTTTGGGGGGTTCGGAGCGACCGGCCGCTTTCGCGTCCCGCGCCTCGCTCCAACAAGAAGAACAGTACGTGGCGGCGAGGTGGCCGGTCAAATCGGCGTCCGGTGGGCAGCATCACAACGGTGTAATTTGCCTCCGGCATCGACTCCGTGGGATACGTCAGCCGGCCAGAACCCCTGCGAACGAACGCTTCCCGCGCCGCAGCACCAGCGCGCCACCCGGCAGCAGGTCCTCGGTCGTCGGCACGTACTCGGCGTCGCTGACCTTCTCGTTGTTCAGGTACGCGCCACCTTCGGACACGGTCCTGCGCGCGGCCGACTTGCTCGCCACCAGGCCGGTCTGCACCAGTAGGTCCGCCACCGTGGGCATCGCCGCGGCAGACACCTCGGTGTGTGGCGCCTCGCGAAGCGCCGCGACCAGGGTCTCCCCGTCGAGCTCCCGGAGATCCGACTGCCCGAACAGCGCCTTCGCGGCCAGCTGCACGTGCGCCGTGTCCTCCGCACCGTGCACCAGCGTCGTCACGTCCTCCGCCAGCACCCGCTGCGCCTCCCGGGCGTGCGGTCGATCGGCAGTCGCCTTCTCCAGCTCGGCGATCTCGTCCGCCGTACGGAACGTGTAGTACCGGACCAGCTGCATCACGTCGCGGTCGTCGGTGTTGAACCAGAACTGGTAGAACGCGTACGGCGACGTCAGCTCCCGGTCCAGCCACACGGTCCCCGACTCGGTCTTGCCGAACTTGGTCCCGTCCGCCTTCGTCACCAGCGGAGTCGCCAGCGCGTGCGCCTTGCCCGACTCCGTACGCCGGATCAGCTCGACCCCGGCCGTCAGGTTTCCCCACTGGTCGCTGCCACCGGTCTGCAGGGTGCACCCGTACCGCCGGTAGAGCTCCAGGTAGTCCAGCGACTGCAGCAGGACGTAGCTGAACTCGGTGTAGCTGATCCCCTGCTCGAGCCGGGCCTTCACCACCTCGCGGCCGAGCATCCGGTTCACCGGGAAGTGCTTGCCGATGTCTCGGAGGAAGTCGAGCGTGTTGAGGTCCTTGGTCCAGTCGTAGTTGTTCACCATCCGCGCCGGGTTCGGCAGCGAGGTGTCGAAGTCCAGGAACCGCTCCACCTGGCTCCGCACCCGCTCCACCCACTGCTGGACGACGTCCTTCGGGTTCAGCACCCGCTCGGAGGTCTCCTTGGGGTCACCGATCAGTCCGGTGGCTCCCCCGACCAGGCCGATCGGGTTGTGGCCGGCCAGCTGCAGCCGGCGCAGCGTCAGCAGCTGCAGCAGGTTCCCCATGTGCAGGCTGGGCGCGGTCGGGTCGAAACCGACGTACGAGGTGATCGGTCCCTCGGCCATCGAGGCGCGCAGGGCGTCGGGATCGGTCGAGTGCGCGATCAGGCCGCGGCTGTCCAGGTCGTCGAGCACCTGCGTGCGGCTTGCGCTGTCGGTCACTGTCGGTTCTCTCCTCGGGTACGTCGGAACACCCCAAGCCTGCCAGGCGGCCCCGCGCCCAGCACGAGCGGACCGCCTACATGGCCTCCGGCCGCGACAGTACGGCGCGCAGCTGGGCCACCAGAGCGTGGCCGTCCGGCCCGTGCACCGTGGCAGCGGTCGGGCGCTGCGGGTCGTGGGCACCCGGGTCCGGGTTGGGCACGGGGAGACCGTGGGACAGCACCTGCTCGGCCGGGGTCAGCTGGCGGATGCCGATCGCCCGGACGTGGTCCGGGTGGGTCTGCGCGAAGTCGCCGTACAGCTGCGGGTCGTGCTGGCCGTCGTCCCCGATCAGGACCCAGCGGACCGTCGGGAACTCCTTGGCCAGCCGGCGCAGCGCGGTGCGCTTGTGCTCCTGCCCGCTGCGGAACCAGCCCGTGTTGGTCGGCCCCCAGTCGGTCATCAGCAGCGGACCTGCCGGGTACCCGTGGCGGGCCAGGAAGCGGGTCAGCGTGGGCGCCGTGTTCCAGGCACCGGTCGACAGGTAGAAGATCGGCGCACCGGGCTGGTCGGCCAGCAGCTCGGCGTACATCTCGGCCATGCCCGGTACGACGCGGCGCGCCTGCTCGTCGCGGACGAACGTGTTCCACGCGGCGATCAGCGGTCGCGGCAGCATCGTCAGCATCACCGTGTCGTCGATGTCGCTGACCAGGCCGAAGGTCGCGGCCGGGTCGGGCACGTACACCTTGCCGCGGGCCTGCCGCTCGCCGTGCACGCCGAGGCTGATCTCGTGCCAGCCCGGCGGCAGCACCACCGGTACGGCGAGGTCGATGAAGCCGCCGCGGTCGGTCAGCGCGTCGAAGCTCTCGCCGGCAACGGTGACCGACACCTTCACCTTGGTGGCCGGCGCGGTGACGAACATCTTCCAGCCGCGCACCACCTGGTCCTCGTCGTACCGGGGCTGGTTGCGGGGGTCGCGACTGAGCACGACCCGCGCGAGGACGCGGACGTACTCGGAGTTGCCGTAGCCGACGTGCGGGATGATCCGCTCCCGCCAGCCGCGCCGGCGCAGGAGCGCACCGATCCCGAGGTTGAACCAGTCCTCCAGCCGGGAGGAGTAGTGCGGACGGGCCATGTCCCGAACCTACCCGCCCACAGGTCCCGTACGCCTGTCGAGGCGACTGTCGGTCCAGACCTTTACGTTCTCGGTATGACATCGATCGGAATGTGCTTCCCGCGGACCTGGCCCGCTGCCCTGGTGACGGACGTGGCGCGGCGGCTGGAGGCCGGTGGGGCCGACGAGCTGTGGGTCATCGAGGACTGCTTCTACACCGCCGGGCCGACGCTGTCCGCGGCGGCGCTGAGCGTCACCGAGCGGCTGACCGTCGGGCTCGGCATCCTGCCCGCGGTGGCCCGTACGGCGGCCGTCACGGCGATGGAGATCGCGACGCTGTGCGCGCTCGCGCCGGGGCGCTTCCTGCCGGGCATCGGCCACGGCGTGCAGGAGTGGATGGGCCAGATGGGCGTCCGGCCGAAGTCGCCGCTGACCGCGCTCGACGAGGTCACGGTCGCCGTCACCCGTCTGCTGGCCGGCGAGACCGTTTCGATGGACGGCCGGACCGTCTACCTCGACAACGTGAAGCTCGACGCTCCCCCGGCCGCTGCCCCGCCGATCCTGCTCGGCGTCCGCGGCCCGAAGTCGCTGGCGCTCGCGGGGCGCGTCGGCGGAGGCGTCGTGCTGGCCGAGCCGGCGTCGCCGTCGTACGTGCGGGCTTCGGTGGAGAACGCGGGGTCGCCGGACGGGTTCGTGGTCGCTGCGTTCAGTGCCTTCTGTGTGCGAGCCGACCGCAAGACGGCGTACGAGTGGACCGCGCCCTGGCTGGCCGGGCTGCTCGAGGAGAAGAACCCGGCGCTGCCCGCGCTGCCGTTCTACGACGACCTGGTCCGCCGGTACGACGAGCTCGGCGTCCCCGGGCTGGTGACGATGCCGACCGACTGGTGGTTGGAGCTGGGCCCGATCGGCACCCTCGACGACGCCGCCACCCACTTGGACGCACTGGAAGCGGCCGGCGTCCACCACGTAGGCCTGTTCCCGGACCCGGAGGTCGAGCACGGCCTGCCGCAACTCGAGCACGTACTTGCCCTCGCCAACCGATGACGTTTGCGTTCACTCCAGATGTTGCTGAAGCTGTCGACTCCGAATGGGGCGTGAGTGGCACTTCGGCCGAGCGACTGACGGGCGGTGAAGAGTCTGCTGCGTACCGCGTCGGCACCGTCGTGGTTCGGATCGGGCCGGTTACCCGTGGGACCGCGGTGATGGAGTGGTGTCACCAGGTCGCCGACTCTGTCCGGCTCGCCGAGGTGGTGGCGCCGCTCCGGACCTCGGCCGGCGCCAGCGTCGTACGGGTTGGTGGGCGGCCGGTGAGCGTGTGGCCGCTCGTTCAAGGGCGCTGGCTCGATGCGGGCAACCCTGCTGAGGCCGAGCAGGCCGCACGTTTGCTTGCGAGAGTGCACCGGGGCCTGCGCGATGTGGTGATGCCCGCCCGGCCGGAGCGGTCGTTTCTGGAGCTTGCCGGAGGCAGCGGTGAACTGGACCGGTGGCTGGCGGGCTTCACTCGCCGGAAGCAACCGCTGCACGGCGACTACTACCGCGGCAACCTGCTGGTCGACGACGGGCGGATCGCCGGGTTGATCGACTGGGACGAGGCCTGGGTGGGCGCTCCGGAGGTGGAGCTGGCCGGTGCGGCGCGCGAGTTCGGGAATCACTGGTCGACGGATCTCGGGCGGGCGAAGGAGTTCGTTGCCTGGTACCACGACGAGGGCGGGACCGCCGGGGCGATGGACGACGAGACGCTGGTGCAGTTGATCAGGCACCGGTTGCGGGCCGAGTTGACCGCGTTCGGTGGCGACGGGACCGACGAGTACTACGACCGAGTGCGGGAGCTCTTCGTCAAGCTTCGCCCCTAGAGGCTGGCTACGACTCGGAGGGTGAGGCGGGTGCGGGCGATGTCGGCGATGGCCGTGGGCGCTGCGTCGCCTGGGTTGCTGCGGGGGACGCGGTCGGTGCGGGCGGTGGTGGTGAGGAGGGGGCATTCGCCCGGCGTCAGGGCGTGGGTGACGAAGCGGCGGACGATGGTGTTCCAGTCGGGGGCTCGGTGGAGCATCGCGTGCTTCTCGCCGTCGAGGGTGAGGAGGGCGACGGGGATGCCGGCGGCGCGGAGGCGGGTGGCGTACGACGCGGTGGCGGCTGGGGAGGTGATGCGGTCGGCCGTGCCGTGGGCGAAGGCGACCGGGCCGCGGAGGTGGACGAGTGGTTCGCCGGTGGGGAGCCACGGGGCCAGGCCGAGGACGCCGGCGACCAGGGGGTGATTGCCTGCGGCAACTACTGCTCGGCCGCCCATGGAGTGGCCGATGAGGACGACTCGGTCGAAGCGTGAGCTCACGCGGTCGAGCATCGTGCGGAGGTCGGCGGCGGGGTCGGCGGACTGGCCGTTCCAGCCGCGGTAGCGGAAGCGCATCAGGCCGACTGCGGCGCCGGGGGCGGCCTTGCGGGCGACCGCCGCGAAGGGCCACATGCGGAGGATCGGCGCCTTCCAGCTGGAGGTCGCCGCGGTCGAGTTCTCCATGCCGCCGTGCGCGAGCAGGACCAGGTCGCGGGCACCGGCCGGCGCGGCGACCAGATCGATGCCGGGAGCACTCACTGGTAGAGGACCGTGGGGTCGTGGGAGATGTGCAGGAACACGTCCGGCTTCTCCAGCGGCCGGAAGCCGTACGACTCGTACAAGGTGTGTGCGTCCGCGGTGGCGAGCATCGTGCGCCGCAGCCCCTGCAGCTCCGGGTGCTCCAGCAGCGTCGACACGACGAACCGGCCGAGCCCGTTCCCCCGCGCGGAGTCGAGCACGAACACGTCCGCGATCCAGGCGAAGGTCGCCCGGTCCGTCACCGCCCGCGCGAACGCGACCTGCGCGCCGTCGGCCGCGTAGACGCCGACGCACAGACTCCCGTCGATCGCCTTCTGCACCAGCTCGCGCGAGATCCCCGGCGACCAGTACGTCGTCCGCAGGAACCCGTGCACCACGTCGACGTCGATCCGCTCCCGGTCGTCATCCGCGACGAACTCCCCGGACGTCCACTGCATCAGCAATCCCCCATCGTCGTCGTCAGCTGCAACTCGTCGCCGGCCAGCTCGTTCATCGCCGGCACCGCGGGATGGCGCGAGCGACGTCCCAGCCGACCGAGCAGGCGGAGGGCCGGCGGGAAGGCCCCGCCCGCGCGTCCCACCGACGGTACCCACCCGGCCACCGTCCTCACCAGCAATCCAGCACCGCGGCCCACCGGCGGCCGGCGCCAGCTGCCAACCGGCGGCCGGGCCCAGCGGTCCACCGGCGATCCGGCATCAGTTCAGCACGGTCGTGATCGGCATCGACGAGTCCGCGGGCAGGCCGAGCGGCGACGGCGTCTTGCCCGCGCGCACCAGCTCCGACCCGAGCGCCGCGACCATCGCGCCGTTGTCAGTGCACAGCCCGGGCCGCGGAACCCGTACGGCGATGCCCGCCGCCGAGCACCGCTCCTCCGCCATCTGCCGCAGCCGCGAGTTCGCCGCGACGCCACCGCCGATCAGCAGGTGCTCGTAGCCCCGGTCCTTGCAGGCGTCGATCGCCTTGCGGGTCAGCACGTCGCAGACCGCTTCCTGGAACGCCGCCGCGACGTGGTTGACCGGGACGTCCTCCCCGTCGCGCCGCTTCGCCTCGACCCAGCGCGCGACCGCCGTCTTCAGACCGGAGAACGAGAAGTCGAACCGGTGCCGCTCCAGATCGCGCTGACTGGTCAATCCACGCGGGAACGTCACGTACGCCCGGTCCCCACCGTCGCGTGCCGCTTTGTCGACATACGGGCCGCCGGGGAACGGCAGGCCGAGCACCCGGGCGACCTTGTCGAAGGCCTCCCCCGCGGCGTCGTCGATCGTGCTGCCCATCGGTTCGACGCCGTCGGTGATGTCCTCGACCGCGAGCAGCGACGAGTGCCCGCCGGAGACGAGCATCGCGATCGCGCCCTTGGGGAGCTCACCGTGCTCGAGGGTGTCGACGGCGACGTGCGCGGCGAGGTGGTTCACGCCGTACAGCGGCTTGTCGAGCGAGAGCGCGAGGCCCTTCGCCGCGGCGACGCCGACCAGGAGCGCGCCGGCCAGACCGGGTCCGCTGGTGACGGCGATCGCGTCGACGTCGGACGGTTTGACGCCGGCGGTCTCGCAGGCGCGGCGGATGGTCGGGACCATCGCCTCCAGGTGCGCGCGGCTGGCGACCTCGGGCACGACGCCGCCGAAGCGGGCGTGCTCGTCGACGCTGGACGCGATCGCGTCGGCCAGCAGCGTGTGCCCGCGGACCAGACCGACCCCGGTCTCGTCGCAGGACGTCTCGATGCCGAGGATCAGCGGCTCGTTCTCACTCATGAATTGTCTCCTGCGCGTTGCATGACGACGGCGTCCTCGCCGCCGGTGTAGTACCCCCGCCGCCGGCTGATCTCGCGAAACCCGAACCCGGCGTACAGCCCGATCGCCGCGTCGTTGCCAGCGGCAACCTCCAGCAGGACGGTCCGGGCCCGCTGCGAGTCCAGAGCAGCTGCCAGCAGCCGCCTGCCCAGACCAGTACGCCGGTACGCCGGGTCGACAGCAATCCGCAGCAGGTCGACGGGATCTTCCACAACTGGTGGAACAAGCAGTACGACGTAGCCCGCGAGAGTGCTTTCGTCAGCGACCAGGATCCGGCGGTCCGCGCGGGTGAACTCGTCGGACCAGGACTCGGGATTCCAGGCGTCTTTGGGGAAGCACGCGGTGTCGAGGGCAACGACGGCGGGCTGATCGGACGGAAGAGCCGGACGAATGCTCACTTGGGCAGCACGCTCTTCGGCCCGCCCGACATGGTCACGTCCGGCCGCCGCAGGTACAACGGATCCGGAGCGGTCACCTGAAGGGTGCCGGTGGCAACCCCCGAAGCCAGCACCTCGGCCGACGGGTACTCGACGACATCCACAGCCTCGGCACCGAGCACCTCGCCGTACAGCACGGCACCCCGGCCGATCACCGGCAGACCCGCGAGCACGTGGGCTACATCGGCCGGCTTGTCCACCGCCGGCCCCTCCAGGCGGCGCCGACTTCCGTCCGCGGCAGGGCCGTCGTACAGGGCCCAGTAGATCTCCTTGCGGCGGGCGTCCGTGGCGACGGCGACCGGGAGCGCGAGGTTCGACTGCTTGGCGAGGACGTCCAGGCTGCAGACGCCGACGACCTCGATGCCGAGCACGTCGGCCATCGTCCGCGCTGTCACCAGACCGACCCGCAGACCGGTGAACGGCCCAGGTCCGGTCCCGACGGCGATCCGCGAGAGGTCCTTGACGCCGCAGCCCGCGGTCGCCAGCACCTCGGCGATCGCGGGGGCCAGCAGCTCGCCGTGGCGCAACGCGTCCACGGTCGTCGACGAGGCGGCGATCGCCCCGGAGACCGGGTCGGCCAGGGCCACCGTCACCGCCGCGCTGGAGGTGTCAAAAGCAAGCAGCACGATCAGTTCACCTCAGCAGTAGCAGTCAAACGAACCCCGACAGCAGCCCAGCGAGCCCCAGCCGGTGCGATCCGGAGGGACCGAGTCTCATCCGAATCGTCGTCTCCCCGGGTGATGGTGAGGTCGAGCCGGTCCCCGGCCAGCGACTCCGCCAGCCCGTGCCCCCACTCGACCACGGTCACGGCCTCGTCGAGCGAGGCATCCAGATCCAGGTCGTCCAGCTCGGCGATCCCGCCCAGCCGGTACGCGTCGACGTGCACCAACGCCGGTCCACCGACCAGCGACGGATGCACCCGCGAGATCACGAACGTCGGCGACGTGATGTCCCCGCGAACCTTCAGCCCGGCCCCGAGCCCCTGCGTGAAAGTCGTCTTCCCGGCGCCGAGATCGCCCGACAGCACCAGTACGTCGCCCGCCCGCAGCTGCCCGGCCAGCTCCTCGGCCAGCGCCCGCATTTCCTCCGCGGTCGGCACCGTCAGCTCGATCGGCATCGCCTTCGCGTAGATCAGGTTCTGCCCTTCCTGCGTGACGATCGAGTACCCCCGCCGCCGCCAGAACTCGACCGTCTCCGGCAGCTCGACCCGCGCGACCAGCCGTACCCGCGTCAGCCCACGCCGGCGCGCCGCCTCCTCCGCGCAGCCGACCATCGCCGACGCGACGCCGCGCGCCTGGAAGCGCGGGTTCACCGACACCCGGCGCAGTTCGAGCACGTCGCCGTTCACGTGGAACAGCATCGCGCCGGCCGGCTCGCCGCCGATCCGGGCCAGCAGCCCGCCGTACGCCGCGACCGCCTCGCCGACCGTCGTCGCGTTCTCCGACAGCGCGGTCGACGGCGGGTCGAGGGTCCGCCGGTTCGCGAAGGCGTGATGGATCACGCCGACGATCTCGTCCACGTGCTCGGCCGTGGCGTCCACCACGTGCAGGTCGGTCATCTGTGTCCCAAGGATTGTTCGGCCCGCTCGATCATCCCGAGCAGGGCGGCGGTGAACTCGCGGTGGTGCTCGATCAGCCCGAGGTGCCCGCAGTTGCGCACCTCGACCAGCTCCGCGCCGGGCACGTGCCGGACGATCTCCTCGCTGTGCTCGAACGGCGTCAGGTGGTCGGCGTCGCCGCCGATCACCACGCACTCCACCTTCTGCAGCGGTTCCAGCGACCCGGTCTTGTCGTGCAGCGCGAAGATCGGGTAGAACTCCGCGATCACCGAGATCGGGGTCGCGGCGATCATCTCGTTGACGAACTCGGTGAAGGCCGGCGGCACCTCGGAGCCGAACGAGTACTTGCGGGTCAGCAGGTAGCTGATGTCGGTCCCGGCCTTGCGGCTGCGCTCGACCACGTCGGGGATCCGCGCCAGCGCCGCGACGGTCGGCGTCGCGAGCGCGCGGGCCAGCATGCCGACCTTGCCGGGGAACACGATCGGTACGGCGTCCAGCCCGGCCGCGCTGGTCGAGCACAGACCGACGCCGATCACCCGGTCGCCGAACAGCTCCGGGTGCTGCTCGGCCAGCGCCATGATCGCCATGCCGCCCATCGAGTGCCCGATCAGGACCACGGGGCCCGTGGGTGCGTACTCCTCGAGGATCCCGTACAGGTCGCGCCCGAGCTGGTCGATGCTGACGTTCTCCTTCGGCGACCGTCCGGACCGGCCGTGCGAGCGCTGGTCGTAGAAGACCATCGTCCCGATCCCGGCCAGGTCGCGGCGCTCGAAGTGCCAGCAGTCCATGTTCAGCCCGTAGCCGTGCGCGAAGATCAGCGTCAGGTCCTCGGGCACGGCCTGCTTGCGCAGCCGGCGGCGCTGCGGCGCGGGCCGGCGGGACCGCTTCAGCTCGTCGACCTCGACGTACAGCTCGACGCCGTCGTCGGCGGTGAACACGTGCGGCGTCCCGCGCAGCGACCCGAACGGCTCGGCCTCCAGCTGCGCGCGCTGACCGGACCGGCGGCCGATCACCTGCCGTTCGACCGCGACCCCGGCGGCCGCGCCGGCGGCCAGCACTCCGACCGCCGCGCCGATCAGGCCGGCGGTGCGCCCCACCTTCGCCATCAGTCAAGCTCCTCGTTCACGTACCGGCGCGGGATCCGCGGGCCGAGGCGGGTGACGATCTCGTAGTTGATCGTGCCGGCGGCGTCGGCCCAGTCGTCCGCGGTCGGCTCGCCACCGGTCCCCGGGCCGAACAGCACGACCTCGTCACCGGCCGCGGCCTCGTCGTCCTCGAGGTTCACCACGCACTGGTCCATGCAGATCCGGCCGACGACCGTCCGCCGGTGACCGCGCGCCTGCACCGGGCCGCCGTTCGACGCGTGCCGCGGCAGGCCGTCGCCGTACCCGATCGGAATCAGTCCGAGCGTCGACGGCCGCGGCGCCGTCCAGGTCAGGCCGTACGAGACGCCGGCGCCGGCCGGGACCCGCTTGACCATCGCCAGCCGCGCCTTCAGCGTCATCGCCGGCCGCAGGCCGAGCTCCGCGGAGGGGAGCGCGTGCCCGAACGGCGACAGCCCGTACGTCGCGATGCCGGGCCGGACCAGGTCGAAGTGCGTCTCGGGCAGCGCGAGTGTGGCGGCCGAGTTGGCCAGGTGCTTGAAGCCCGGGTCGATGCCGAACGACTCGGCGACGTCGACGGCCGCGGTGAAGGTCTCCAGCTGGGCCTCGTTGGCCGGGCTCTTCGGCTCGTCGGCGGACGCCAGGTGCGACCAGATGCCGGTGATCACCACCCGGCCGGACTTCTGCTCCTCGAGCGCCGCCTTGATCAGGGCGGGCCATTCCTCCGGTACGGCGCCGCCGCGGCTCATCCCGGTGTCGATCTTCAGGTGCACCCGCGCCGGCCGCTCGGTGACGCCCGCGGCGATCTCGTCGATCTCCCAGGGCGCACCGGCGGACAGGTCGATGTCGTTGGCGATCGCCTGGGCCAGCGGCTCACCCGGCGTGGTCAGCCAGCAGAAGATCGGGCCGTTGTCCCCCGCGGCGCGCAGCTGCAGCGCCTCCTCGAGGACGGCCGCGCCGATCCAGTCCGCGCCGGCCTGCCGGGCGGCCCGGGCGACCGGCACCATGCCGTGGCCGTAGGCATCGGCCTTGACCACGGTCATCAGCTCGGCCGAGGTCAGTCGGGCACGGAGCGTGGCGACGTTGTGCCGCACGGCGGCGAGATCGACCACCGCCTCGGCACGGAGCAGCGAGGGCACCAGAGACTCAGACATAGCCCTACCAGTGTCTCAGGCAGCCTCGATGAGGGCCGGGAGGGCGGTCATCTGGTGGAAGATCGCGTCCGCGGAGCCCAGTTTCGCCGGGTCGGTCATGGCGGCGTACCCGAACACCTTCATCCCCGCGGCGTTGGCCGCGGCGACCCCGAGCGGGCTGTCCTCGACGACGACGCAGTCGGCCGGTTTCACGCCGAGCGTGCTCGCGGCGTACAGGAAGAGGTCGGGCGCGGGCTTGCCGTGCTCGACGTCCTCGGAGCTGAAGATCCGGCCCTCGAACCGGTCCCAGAACCCGACCGCGGTGAGCGCGGTATGGATCCGCTGGTGGGTGCCCGACGAGGCCAGGCAGTACGGCGTACCGATGCCGTCGAGGTGGTCCAGTACGGCGCCCACGCCCTCGACCGCCTGCAGGTTGGCAAAGCCGTCGAACAGTCGCTGGTGGTAACGGTCCTCCAGGTCGGCGGGCAGCGGCCGGCCGAGCTGGGCCTCGGTCTTCTGCCGCATCGAGACCATGCTGCCGCCCATGAAGTCGCGGACCGCCTCCTCGAAGGTGTACGGCAGCCCGGCCTCCGTCAGCAGCTCGGCCAGGATCGTGTTGGCCAGCCGCTCGGAGTCCACCAGCACGCCGTCGTTGTCGAAGATCACCAGACCGGTCACACCCCGAACCCTATGCGGCCGCCGCGACGTGACACGTCGCGGCGGCCGCGGGAGCGCACCTGCTGGTCAGTTCTCCTGGATGGAGAAGTCGGTGAACGCGAAGTGCTGCTGGGTGTTGCCGGTGGACACGACCTCGACCCCGTAGTCGATCTGCCAGGTCGTGGCCTTCGGCGCCCAGCCGCGGCCGACCATGTCGGCGAAGAAGCTGGCCAGCGGCATGGTTCCAGACTTCTGCGTCTTCTGCGACACGTAGGCGGTGTAGCCCTGCTCGTGCCACACGTCGTAGGTGAAGCCGCCGAAGGTCACCGTCCCGACCTTGTCACCGGCCGGCACCTGACCCTTGTTGTCGGTCCAGATCATCAGCTCGTTGTCGAGGTTGTCGCCGATCCACGCGTCGAACGCGACGTTGTAGATGCAGGCCGCGCAGGAGGCGGGCGTCGTCGCCGCGAAGGTGGCCGACTTGATCTTCGACAGGGCGATGTCGTCGTAGTCCTTGTGGACGTTCGGGTACGCCTGCACGCCACGGTCACCAGGGAGCGGCTGCGTGACGTCGAGGTACCAGTTGTCGTAGTCGCACGCGCCGAGGGTGTAGGTGCCGTTCTCGTTGTTCCACATGTTGTTGTGGACGTAGTAGGCGCCGAACGACCGGCCGTCGCCCTGGTTGTTGGTCGACGTGGTCCGGAACGACGGGGTCGTGCAGCTCTTGACCGGGCTGCCCGTCGCGGTCGGGTCGGGATCCGACGGCGTGGTGGTCGGTGTCGTGGTCGGCGGGTCCGACGGCGTCGTGGTCGGGGTCTGCGTCGGGGTCTGCGTCGGCGTCGGAGTCGGCCGCGGCGTCGGCGTACTGGCCGGCGGTTCGGTCGGCGTCTGGCTCGGGGTCGGCGTGGTCGGCTGGGTCGGCGCGGCGACGAAGTCGTAGTGCGCGGTGTAGGTCAGCTTGGTGCCGGCGGCGTACCGCCGGCCGTCGGACCGCGTGGCGCGCAGCCGGTAGCTCTCGTCGGTGGTCCGGGCCGGATCGATCGACAGGATCGCGGCGCCGGACGCGGTCGCGACGATCGCGACCGGCTTCTGGCCGAAGCCGTGCGCGACCGTGCAGCCCGAGTAGGCGTCCAGGACACAGGTCTCGACGCGGCCGGCGCTCGGGAGGTCGGTCACCGTGCTGTCCGCGGCGTTCGCGGTCGCCACCGGTGAGTCCTTCGTCGCGTGCACGACGATCGGCGCGGCGACGAGTGCGCCGACGGCAAGGATCACCGCCGGGACGAGCTTGCGGGTCCGGGCAGTTCGGATGAGGGGCATGCGAAACGTTCCTCGTCTGTTCGACGGGCCACACCGCATCGCCCCAGTGCTCCGGTATGACCCGGCAACTGTTCGTCGGGGGTCTCCAGTGGGCCAGGTCCGGCGGGCGTCTGCAGTGCGCCGCGCCGATCCGGCAGACCGGCGAACCGGTCGTCTCCGTCTCGATCGCTCTCGCGTACGTCGTGACGTTATCGAACTGTGATCAATTGCGCCAATCCGGGGGCCTTTCTTGACCAAGCCTTCACCCGAAACACCGCCTGAACCGCAACGCCGTCGCGCTCGCCGGCGTCCCTGGGGTGTGAGGACATCTTTCGCGGTGCTGGCAGTGGCAGGGCTCGTCGTGCTGACCGGGTGCGGGCAGGACCTGGCCGCGAGCGGGCTGGGCGGCAAGACCTATCTGGCCACCGGGCTGAGTGAGAACGGTGTGCCGAAGAAGATCGCGCCGGGCACCACGATCTCGCTGCAGTTCAAGGACGACGGGTCGCTGTTCGCGAACGCCGGATGCAACCACATCGGCGGCAAGGCCTCGACCAGAGGCGACAAGCTGAAGGTCGGCGACCTGAACATGACCCAGATGGCCTGCGACGAGCCGCGGCAAGGGCAGGAGGAGTGGCTGCTCGCGCTGCTGGAGAGCGAGCCGACCTGGAAGACCGACGCGGACAAGCTGACGATCACCTCCGGCGGCAAGGTCCTTCAGCTGCAGGACCGGGAGATCGCGCAGCCCGACGTCGCGCTCGACGGCACCAAGTGGGTGCTGGACAGCGTCGTCGCCGGCGAGTCCGTGTCCAGCCCGAGCAACGGTGGCGTTCACCTGACCATCAACGGCGATCGGGTCACCGGATCGACCAGCTGCAACGAGCTCCAGGGCGTCGTCGCCCGGACCGGCGACCAGCTGACCTTCGGCGAGATCGGCACCACCCGCCGGGCCTGCACCGGCCCGGCGGCCGAACTGGAGAAGACGGTCCTGGCCACGCTGAACGGCGAGGTCACGTACACCGTCGACGCCGACAAGCTTCGGCTCCGGACACCGGCGCAGGACGGCCTCGACTTCAACGCCGCCGGCTGAGCCGCACGTCGAAGGCCTGCACCTTGTTGTCCGGAGTCTCGTACGACAGCAGCAGGTGGCCGTCGGTCTTCAGCTTCGCCAGCTGAGCCGCCGTCAGCGGGACCGACCAGTGCCGTACGCCGGGAGTCAGCTGCTTGGACGCCTGCTTGACCACGTGCCCGCTCATGTCCGGCGCCCACGGCGGGATGCCACCGTCGGTCACCGCGCAGGGAGTGAGTCCGTAGTCCGGCGGCGGGTCCGTCGTGCAGCTGGTCGTGTAGACCGGGATCGCGCCGAGCTCACCGGTGGTGAGGAAGAGCCGGGCAGTCCCGGGCCCGCTCGCCGACGTGATCAGGTCCAGCGCCGGCGAGACGCCCGGCCGCGCGGGGCGCAGACCGGCGTACAGGAGCTTCAGGTCGTCGGTCGGCACCCGTCCCGAGATCGGCACGTGGTTGCGCGCCGACTGCGCGATCGTCTGCGGCGAGAGCGCGCCGTTCAGGTTCGGGTTCGACACGTCCGGCGGCGCCGGCGTGGTCGGCCGGTCCGCGGGCGGCGTGTAGCCGGGCATCGTCGCGCGGCCCCAGCGGTACGGGTCGGACTGCACCGAGCCGAGCGCCGACCAGCCGAGCCGCGTGCTCTGGTCGATGTGCCGCAGCGTCGTCGTTCCGGCCGCCGATGTGTCGTCGTTGTCGTACGGCGTGATGTTGAGCCCGAGGTTCGCCGGGTCGACGGCGGCCGGGAGGGTGGCGAGCGGGATCTTCACCTCGAGGTCGTAGCCGGTGTAGGTGTGCGGGACGGTCGTCTCGTTGCTGCCGACCCAGGTCGCCGTCGACGCGACCTCGACGCCGGGAGCGTTGCCGGTGTCGAGCGCGCCGCTGGAGTAGCCCTGGTGGTTGTCGGCGTCGCGCGACCAGCACGGGCCGTTGCCGTGGGCGGGGTCGTTGCTGAACGGGAAGATGCCGAGCTTGAACGTGTTCGCCGTGTCCATCAGCGCCTGCGACGCCGTACCGCGCGGGTCGAGCAGAATCTCGACCGAGTCGGCCTGCCAGTGGCCGACGCACTCTGCCGGCGTGACGGCGTACGACTGGAAGTCGTCGCGGACGTGCACGAAGAAGTACAGCGCGTCGTCGGACCAGCTGACCTTCGCCGTACTGCCCTCGCCGGTCGGTGAGACGCCGCAGTCGTCGACGCCGGTGCAGGTGGACGCGCCCTGCCAGATCCGGCCGAGGTCGAGCGTCTGTCCCGGGTACTCGCCGGCCGACGCCTTGCCGTCGATGGTCGGCGCGGTCGTGGTCTGTGCGATCGCGGTGGTCGGTACGACGGACAGCGTGAGCGTCTCGCTGCCGGTGCCCCCGGCGTACGTGGTGGTGATCGGGACATCGACGTTCTGCGTGGCGGGCAGGGTCGTGTCGGTGTTGGTGACCTTGAAGGTCACCGTGGTCTCGGTGCCCGGGGCAACGGCCGGATACGCCTTGGTCGTCGCGTCGGCGGTGAAGTTCGGCGGGAGCCCCAGGCTGACGCTGCCGCTCTGGGGCTCGGCCGACCAGTTGTGCACGACGACCGGTACGTCGAGCGTGCGGCCGACGCCGATCGACTGGATCGCGGCCGAACGGCCGAGCCGCGTGGCCTGCGGCGCGGTCCGCGCCAGCCACTCGTCGTACTCCTGCCAGTTGCCCCAGCGCTGGAACCGGCCCTCGGCCGCCGAGACGATCCGGACCACGTTGTCGGTGTAGCCGGTGGCCTCGCCGGTGCTGTAGAGCGCGGAGATCTTGGCAAGCTGGTTCACCGGGGCGGTCGCCGACGGCGTCACCGTGAAGGTGATCGCGGCGTCGGCGCGCCGCGGGACCGGCTTGGGTCCGTCGGTCGTCCAACCCTGCGGAACCGTGAGGGTGACGTTGCCCTTGGCAAGTTTTCCGCGCGGGGCGCGGAGGTGCACAGTCGCCTGGAAGGGCTCATCGGCGACGTTGGCGAAGCGGGAGAACGTCAGGTACTCGAGCGTGCCGACCGGCAATCCGCCGGAATCGGGTTTCGTCGCGCCGAACAGGATCGCGTCGTCGCGCCCGGCGGCCGGACTGCTGTTCGGCTGGAACGGGACGAACGCCTGCGTCATCGCGAACTTCGGGCAGGCCGGCGCCGACGTGCCCTTGTACATCACGCGGCTCTGCGTCGGGTACGCCGCGCGGCCCTCGTCGGCGACCTGCTGCCAGATCTTCGGCGTACCGGCCGGCTGGCCCTGGACGTTGCCGGCCGGCCACTTGTACGGCGAGTCGTAGCCGGTCCAGATGCCGGCCACCGTGTCCTGGCTGGTCGGGACGAATCCGGTCGCGCAGTTGGCGGCGGTCGTCGTACCGCCGGTGCCCGCCGTGCTGCCGCCGGAGAACACCTTCTTCACCTGCCAGGTGCTCAACGCGTTCTTCCCCCGCAGCTGCTCGGGGAAGCGCGTCGGGTCGGCCGCGGCGAGCACGCCTTCCCAGATCAGGCGCCCGGCCTGCTGGTGGTTGCCGTGGCCCGCGGCGAGCGTCGGCGTGAAGCCGATGTAGATCTCCGGCTGGGTCGTCCGGATCACGCGGGTGACGCGTCGCAGCGTCTCCTCCTCGTCCCAGAAGTACTGCGTCAGCGGCGCGCTCTGGTTGTAGAAGAAGTCGATCCGGTCGAGGTTGAAGATGTCGACCGTGCCCGAGCGGTAGTGCGCGACCCGGTCCTCGTTCTCGCGGCGCAGCCCGAGATCGGGGCCGAGCTCGGTGCCGACCGCGTTGCCGCCGCCCTCACCGCGGGTCACCATGATCACGCCGCACTTCACGCCGTACCGCTGGTGCCACACGCCGCACGGCCCGATGATGCTGGTGTCGTCGTCGGGGTGGGCCCACTCGCCCATCACGTCGATCTTCGTTGCCCGGTCCGCCTGGTACGGCGCCGGCCGGGCTTGGGCCGTGGCCGGAAGACCGGCGATCAGCAGAGCGACAACGGACAGCAGCACACCAAGACGCTTCACGGGCGAACTCCGAGGGCGGCGGGGACACCAACAGGGTCCGTCCTATCCCGAGGAGTTCGTCAGTACAAGATCTGACTGGTCGCCACGGGCAGAGCGCGCGCGATTGCCATCGCCGTGATAGGCCCTGCCTCCGAAGCCAGCTGCGCCGCCGCGGCATGCAGGTAGGCGCCCACACTTCCCGCGTCCAAAGGATCCAGACCGGCCGCCAGCAGCGACCCGCACAAGCCGGCCAGGACGTCGCCCGAGCCGGCGGTCGCGAGCCACGGCGTCGCGTTGGTGTTGACCCGCGTCCGGCCGTCCGGGCTGGTGACCACGGTGGTCGATCCCTTGAGCAGCACGGTTACGTCGTACTGCTCAGCCGCCAGCCGCGCGTGCTTCAGCCGCTCGGCCTCGACCGTCGACCGATCGACGTCCAGCAACCGGCTCAGCTCACCGGCGTGCGGCGTGATCAGTACGTTCGCGTGGTCGCCGGAGTCGTCGAGGGCCTTGAGCCCGTCGGCGTCCAGCACGACCGGCTCCTCGGAGTCGAGCAGTTCGCGGACCTTCGGGACGTCCAGCTCTTCGCCCAGCCCCGAGCCGATGGCCCAGGCTTGCACGCGGCCCTCGCCCGCCACGATCTCCGGATGGGCCGCGCGAACCGCCTCCGCGACCGCGTCCGGCCCGACGTACCGGAGCATCCCGAGCGGTCCCGCGAGCGCGCCCGACGTCGCGATGACAGCGGCGCCCGGATACTGCTTCGACCCGGCCATCAGCCCGAGCACGCCCCGCGAGTACTTGTCCGACTCCCCGCGCGGCACCGGGTACAGCGCCTGTACGTCGGACGCCTGCAGCGCCTCCACCGGCGACGGCGGCAGGTCCAGTCCGATGTCGACCAGGTGCACCGGCCCGCACGCCGCCGCGGCCGGATCCACGAAGTGGCAGATCTTGTGCGTCCCGAACGTCACCGTCAACGCGGCCCTGACGTGCTCGTCCGGCGTCTCGCCCGAGTCCACGTCGACACCCGACGGCACGTCGACGGCGACGACCGGCACCCCGTGCTGCCCGGCCAGCCGAACCGCCTCCAGCGCCGACGGCTTCAACCCCGGCCGCCCGCCGATCCCGACGATCCCGTCGACCACCACGTCCGCGCCGGCGATCTCCTCGACCGCACCGACGCGCCCGCCCGCGAGGCGCAGCGCGGCCAGTCCTTCCGCGTGAACCTTGTCCGACAGCAGCACCGCGATCACGTGGGCGCCGCGGCGCGCCAGCTTCTCCCCGGCGTACAGGGCATCGCCGCCGTTGTCTCCGGAGCCGACCAGCAGCACCACGCGGACGCCGTACGTCCGGCCCATGAAGTTGCCAATGGCAACAGCAAGCCCGGTGGCGGCGCGCTGCATCAGCGTGCCCTCCGGCAGCTTCGCCATCAGCTCGGCCTCGGCGGCCCGGACCTGTTCGACCGTGTGTGCCCGACGCATCTCAGCCCTCCAGTACGACGACCGCCGACGCGATCCCCGCGTCGTGACTCAGCGACAGGTGCAGGCTCTGCACGCCCAGCTCGGAGGCCTTCGCCGCGACCGTCCCGGTGACCTCCAGCCACGGCCGGCCGGTCTCGTCGCTGCGGACCTCCGCGTCGTGCCAGTGCATCCCGCCCGGGGCGCCCAGCGCCTTGGCGAGCGCCTCCTTGGCCGCGAACCGGGCCGCGAGCGACGCCGGCGGCCGGACCGCCTCGGCCGGGGTGAACACCCGGTCGCGCAGCCCCGGCGTCCGCTCCAGCGTCTTCATGAAGCGCTCGACGTCGACGACGTCGATCCCCACGCCGACGATCACGCGAGGGGTCCGGACAGGGTTCCTGATGTGACAACTACCACACCCGCAGAGTCAGTGCCGCACATGCCGGTCAGCGTAGCCCTCGCCGGTGTGGGAACAATGGGGCCCATGCTGCAGCCGCCGCGGGAGGTGACTCCCTACACCGAGCTGGACCGGGCCGCCTGGGCGCAACTGGCCGAGACCACCGAGTCGCCGCTGACCGCCGAGGAGATCGAGCGGTTGCGCGGCCTCGGCGACGAGATCGACATCGACGAGGTGCGCGAGGTCTACCTGCCGCTGTCGCGGATCCTGTCGCTGTACGTCCGGCACGCCCGTGCGCTGCACACCGACACCGAGAGCTTCCTCGGCCACACCGCGACCCGGACCCCGTTCGTGATCGGCATCGGCGGCTCGGTTGCCGTCGGCAAGTCGACCACCGCGCGACTGCTCCGCGAATTGCTGGCCCGCTGGCCCGAGCACCCCCGCGTCGCGCTCGTCACCACCGACGGCTTCCTCTGGCCGAACGCCGAGCTCGAGCGCCGCGGACTGATGCTGCGCAAGGGCTTCCCGGAGTCCTACGACCGCAAGGCGCTGCTGCGCTTCGTGGTCGAGGTGAAGTCCGGGATGGACAACGTCGGCGCACCGGTCTACTCGCACCTGCACTACGACCGGCTGGAGGGCGTCCGGACGACCGTCGAGCAGCCCGACATCCTGCTGCTCGAGGGCCTGAACGTCCTGCAACCGGCCCCCCGTCACGCCGACGGCAAGAGCGGGCTGGCGGTCAGCGACTTCTTCGACTTCTCCGTGTACGTCGACGCCGCCGCCGACGACATCCGCTCCTGGTACGTCCACCGCTTCCTGAAGCTGTGGGAGACCGCGTTCCGCAACCCCGAGTCCTACTTCGTCCGCTACGGCGAGCTCAGCCGCGGCGAGGCGATCGCCAAGGCCGAGTCCCTCTGGGACGGCATCAACGGCCCGAACCTGCGCGAGAACATCCTCCCCACCCGCTCCCGAGCCACCCTGGTCCTCCGCAAGGGCGCCGACCACGCCGTCCGCTGGGTCCGCCTCCGCAAGCTCTAACCCAACGCCCCCTCCCCTCCCCTCCTCTCTCCCGCCACTTTGAGCACCGTTCAGCCATGATTTCGGTCGTTCGACGGCTGGCCGGTGCACAAAGTCGGCCTCTTGGCTGCGGGGAGGACCGCCAGCGCGACGATTGCGGAGGTGAGCGCGAAGGCTGTGGGGTAGCCGGTGCCGGCTACGACGAAGCCGAAGAGGATGGCGCCGGCGCCCCAGCCGCCGTCGTACGCGAGGTTCCAGAGGGCGCTGACCTGGCCGTAGCGGGAGCGGGGTGAGCGGTCGTACATGATCGCGAGGGTCAGGTTCTGGGCTGCGCCGAAGCCGGTGCCGAAGAGTGCTGCTCCTGCGAGCACTGCTGCCGGCGTACCGACGAATGCTAGGGCTCCTGCTCCTGCGGCCGCCAGGACGAGGGCCGGTACTAGCAGGCGGCGCGGGCCGATGCGGTCGCCGAACCAGCCTGCGAGCCAGCGGGCGGCGGGCGCGGCCACGGCCTGGATCAGCAGGGCGGTCGCGATCAGGGTGTGGTTGTGCGAGGCCAGCGGGAGGAAGGTGACGCTGATGCCTGCGGCAAGGGTTACCGCGGCGAAGACTCCGGCCGGCATCAGCAGGCCGCTGCCCCGGAGACCGCCGAGCACCTTCACGTGGTGCTCGTCGTCGGTCGCACGCGCCGGCCCACCAGGCAGTACGGCGAGCCCGGCGAGCGAGCAGACCGCGGCCAGCACGAACAAGGTCTCGAAGCCGACCACGCCGGTCAGGTAGACGCCGAGCGGCAGACCGAGTGCGGCCGGGAGGCCCACCACCACGCCGTACACGCCAAGTGCTTCGCCGCGGCGGCCGGGCGGAGTGAGCTCGGCGACCAGCGCGACGGCGCCGACGACCATGATCGCCAGACCGGCGCCGCGGATCACGCAGACGGCCAGGACCAGCGGCAGCGACGAGGTGAGGATCAGCAGCAGGCTCGGCGCTCCGAGCAGGACCAGCCCGATCGCCAGCGTCGCGCGGTAGCCGAGGCGGCGCAGCGTCGCCGGTACGACGAGTTCGACGGCGACCGCGGCGAACATCATCGCGCCGGTCGACAGGCCGGCGCCGATCCCGCCGGACCCCGACGCCGCCAGGTAGAGCGGGACGACCGAGGTCAGCAGGTACATGCTCAGGCCGGAGCCGAAGGTCACCAGCAGCAGCCGCACGAACTGCGCGGTGACGAGGCGGTCGGGCCGCGGCGCGACGGTGGGTTCACAAGCGAGGCTGGTCATACGACCACGCTAGGAACGAACCGGTCTCGCAGACAGATCCAGTTGGCCGACCGAGTAGAGGACCAGTTGGTCAGAGCTGGTCGCGGATCAGCGCGGCCAACCGGTCCAGGGCCGGCTCGATCTCGGCCGGGGTAACCGAACTGCAGGACAGCCGCAGCGCGCGGATCGGAGCGTCGCCGTCGTAGAAGTGGCCCATCGGCGTCCACAGCACGCCGTACTCCTGCGCCGATTTCGCCAGCAGCGCGTCGTCGACCACGAACGGGACCGTGACGACCAGGAAGAAGCCGCCGGACGGGACGTTCCAGGTGACCTCGCCGTCAGGAAATCGAGCAGCGAGGCCCTCGGTCAGCGCGCGGAGGTTCGCGGCGTACGTCGAACGCTCGCGCTGGTTCGCCGCGACCAGGCTGCAGTCGTGCTGGAGCAGCTTGCCACCGATCATCGCCTGACCGATCGCGGAGGTGTTGACGGTGACCATGCTCTTGATCTTCGACAGCTCGTCGGCGAGCAGGCTGGTCGTGCCGTCCGGGTGCGCGACGAGTTGGTCGGCGACGACGTACCCGACGCGGGCGCCGGGCAGCGCGGTCTTGGCGAACGAGCCGAGGTAGATCACCCGCCGGTCGGTGTCGAGCGCCTTCAGCGTCGGCACGCGATCGACGCCTTCGGCGGGGAACAGCCCGTACGGGTTGTCCTCGAGCAGCAGCAGGTCCTGCTCGGCCGCGACGTCGAGCAGTCGTTGCCGCGTCTCCAGGTCGAGGCTCAGCCCGGACGGGTTCGCGAAGTCCGGCATCACGTAGCACGCCCGCGGTCGCAGCCCGTCGGCCCTGGCGGCCTTGACCACGGCAACCAGGTCCTCCAGGTCGATCCCATCGTTGCCTCCGGCAACCGGTAGGACCGGCAGGTCGAGCAGGCGGGCCGCGCCGGTGATGCCGACGTACGCCGGTTCGACCGCGAGCAGCACGTCGCCGGAATCCTTGCGCAGGGCCCTCAGCGCGAGCACCATCGCCTCCTGGCAGCCGACCGTGACCACGAGCGCCTCGGGGTCGACGGTGACGCCTTCGTCGGCGAGCAGGTTCCGCGCGACCAGGCGGTGCACGATGCCCTTGGTCCGGCCGTACTGGAAGACGGTCCGGCGCACCGCCGCTTCGTCGTACCCGAGCTCGTCGCGCAGGTACTCGCAGAAGGTGTCGAGGTAGGAGTGCAGGTCCTCGATCGCGTAGAACTCCTCCGCGGGGCGGCCGGCGGCGAGCGAGATCGCGTCCGGGTAGTGCTGTGCGACCTCGTTGAGGAAGTTCATCGAGTTCAGCGCCTTGTCGGTGAGGGCGCCGTGCAGGTCCGCGACGTCGAGGTCAGCCATCGTTCCTCCAACTCAGTTCCTTGACGGCCGCGAGGTCCGCGCAGCCGGCCAGCAGCATCGCGTCGGTCAGCTCGGTCCTCAGCAGTCCTAACGCCTCGTCGCAGGCATCGACGGCCAAGGCCCACAGCAACGGTCGTCCGACCAGTACGCCGCTCGCGCCGACGGCGAGTGCCTTGAGCACGTCGGTACCGCTCCGGATGCCGGAGTCCATCAGCACGTCGATCTCGTTGCCCACCGCATCGACCACGCCCGGCAACGCGTCGATCGAGGCGATGGCGCCGTCCAGCTGACGCCCGCCGTGGTTGGACACCACCACCGCACTCGCGCCGACGTCCACCGCCCGCTTCGCGTCTCGCGGGTCCAGGATCCCCTTCACCACCAGGGGAAACTCGGTTCTGTTCTTCAGCCACTCCAGGTCTTCCCAGGACACCGTCGGCGAGAACGCGGACGCCGTGTGCGCCGCTACTGCCGACAGCCCCGGCACTGCGGCATGCGCTTCTCGCGTGGTCTCGAGGTTCGCCGCCACGACGTCATCGGGCAGCGCGAACCCGTTCCGTACGTCGCGCAACCGGCGGCCCATCACCGGCACGTCCACCGTCACCACCAACGCCGAACATCCGGCCGCCCGATCGACGAGCGCTTCGACCTGCCGCCGGTCCCGCAACCAGTACAGCTGGAACCAGCACTCCCCCGGGATCTTCTCCAACGGATAGCTGCTCAAGGTCGAGACCACGTACGGCACACCCGCTGCGGCTGCAGCCCGAGCCAGCTCCAGCTCGCCTTCGGGATGCACCAACCGCTGGTAGGCCATCGGCGCTACCGCAACCGGCATCGCCGCCGCCGTCCCCACCAGCCGGCTCGCCGGATCAGCGCGCTCGGCTCCAGCCATCACCCGAGGGGTGATCCGGACCCGATCAAGCGCAGACCGATTGGCCCGCAAGGTCAGCTCGGCACCGCTCCCACCAGAGATGAAGTCGCTGACCGCCCCAGAAAGCACTCCGGTGGCGAGCGCCTCGTACTCGGCCAGACACGCCGCCCGCACAGGCTCCATCACCGCCGCAGCCGTCGGCCCCACCGGGCTGCCCACCTGGAGTTGGGCAGGGAAGGGGCGGGGCACGCCGTCGGGGGCGGAGGTGGGAGCCCGGTCGGAAACGGAAGTGGGCGGGGGGTCGGAGGCGGGCGCGAGCGCGGAGGCGGGCGCGGGCGCAGCGTCGAGCGCGGAGGCGGGCGCGGGCGCAGCGTCGAGCGCGGAGGCGGGCGCGGGCGCAACGTCGAGCGCGAAGGCGGGCGCGGGCGCAGCGTCGAGCTCGGAGGCGGGGGTGCGCGGCGCGACCGGCGCGTCGGCGCGCGGAGCGCGCTCGGCTTCGGGGGCGACCGGCTCAATCCCCACTGAAGATCTCCCTCAGCCACGTCGCCGCCTCGGCGATTGCTCGGCGGCCGCCGTCGAGCGTGCCTGCCATCGCGAAGAAGCCGTGGACCATGCCGTCGTACCGGGTCAACGTGGTCGGGACTCCCGCGGCGTACAGCTTCTCGGCGTAGAACTCGCCCTCGTCGCGCAGCGGGTCGTACTCGGCGGTGATCACCAAGGCCGGTGGGAGGCCGGCGTGGGACTCGGCGAGCAGCGGGGATGCCAGTGGGTCGCGGCCCTGGGCGGGGTCGGTGAGGTAGTGCTTCCAGTACCAGTTGACCGACGTTTGGTTGAAGAGGTGCGGATCGACGCCGGCACGCATCGACGGGGTGTCCGAGCCGTACAGCGTGTTGGGGTAGACCAGGAGCTGCCCGGCGAGCGCGGGACCGTTGTCTCGGGCAAGCAAAGTGGTGGCCGCGGTGAGGTTGCCGCCGGCGCTGTCTCCGCCGACGACGATCCGTTCGGGGTCGACGAACGGGGCTTTGGCGATCCAGGCCGTTGCGCGGTGGCAATCATGGACGGCCGTCGGGAACGGGTGCTCGGGCGCCAGGTGGTAGCCGACGGTGATGACCTGGCAGCCGGCGGCGTTGACGAGCCGGCGGCAGATGCCGTCGGCGGTCTCGATGCTGCCGAGCGTCCAGCCGCCGCCGAAGAAGTAGACGAGCGTCGGCATCGGGCCGTCGCCCTCCGGGCGGTAGATCCGCAGCGGCAGACCGAGTTCGTCGACGAACGCGTCCTCGACGGAGTGCACGTGCTCGACCTCGCCGCCGGCGGCCTGGATGGACGCGAGGTCCGCGGCGCGCGCCTCGGCGAGGGTCTGGGTGTAGAGCTGCGGTACGCCGTCCGCCGCGCGCTGAGCACGCATCGCTTCCACCTGCGGGTCAAGGGGCATCGCACACCTCCACTGGCATCGACTCGTACCCCCGAAGGAACTGCTGCGGGTACCGCACCGGCGCCCGCGCCGCCCGGAGCCCCGGCAGCCGCTCCATCAACAACGGAAACGCCAACTGCGCCTCAGCCCGGGCGAGCGCGGCACCCAGGCAGAAGTGTGGTCCCGCTCCGAAACTCAGAGGTCGCGCACCCGTGGGGATGGGGGGTGAGGCGGCGCGCCCCCGATCCGCGTCGCCTCCGGCGCCGCGTGCAACACCCACGGCCGCTCTGCGTTCCGCGGTGTGGGTCTTCGGATCCGGCAAGAAGCGGGCCGGTTCGAAGCGGTCGGCGTCCGAGAAGCTCTCCGGGTCCCGGTTGGCGGCCCCGAGCATCACCAGGACCACCTCCTTCGGCGGGATCGTCGTCCCGGCGACCTCGATCACGTCCTCGGCGTACCGAGCCACGAACTGCACCGGCGACTCGTACCGGAGCACTTCCTCGACGAACGGCTCCACCGGGCACGAGCGCAGCTCCGGATGGGCCAGCAGTAGCGACAAGCCGTTGCCCAGCAGGTGGATCGTCGTCACGAAGCTGGCGTTGAACAGGACCAGCAGGTTGCACACCAGCTCCTCGTCCGACACATCGGAGTCCTCGGCAACCAACCGGCTGATCAGATCGTCCGCAGGCTCAGCACGCCGTACGGCGATCAACCGCCGGTAGTAGTTGCTCAGCTCAACCGTCGCCTCGTCCGCCCGCCGCAGGACCTCCGCGGTCTTGCCCGTCACGTCCAGGAACTCGTTGATCCGCTGCACCCGCGGCCGGAACCAGACCAGGTCCTCCGCGGGAATCCCGAGCAACGCCGCGACCACCGAGCTCGGCAGCAGATAGGCGAACTCCGCCATGAAGTCCACCTCCCCCTCCGCCGCGAGCCGGGCTTCCAGCCCGTCGATCAGCGCCGAGATCTGCGCGACCATCGCCGGCTCCAGCTCCTGCACACGCCGTGGCGTGAACACCTGCTGGAACAGCCGCCGAGCCCGCACGTGCCGCTCGCCGTTGCTGTACATCATCGAGTTGTTGAGCGCCGCAAGCAGCGGATGCTCTCGCCAGGCCGCTCCGCCGTGCGAGTCGGTGAAGGCGTCGTCGGTGACGCGCACCCGCGGGTCCCGCAGCACCTGGTTCACCGCGTCGTACCCGGTGACCACCGCCGCGTAGGGGCCGCTGCCCCCGATGAGGGAGACGGGACCGTGCCTTCGCAGCTCGGTGTAGTACCGATAAGGGTCCTCGAGACCTTCTGCGCTGAACAGTCCTTGCAGCACCTGGGCGGCGGTGGTCATCTCAACTCACCGGACCAGCTGCAACGGGATCGAGTTCGCCATCGCCTGGTAGCCCGCCTCGTTCGGGTGGATGTGGTCGCCGGAGTCGTAGGCGGCGTTCAGCTTGCTCGGCGCGGCCGGGTCGCGGACCACCTTGTCGAAGTCGATCACCCCGTCGAAGGTGTGCGAGTTGCGCAGCCAGGAGTTGACCGCCTGCCGGTTCGCCTCCTTCTCCGCGGTCCAGCCGCCGGGCGTGGTGAAGCCCTCGTACGGCGTGATGGTGGCACCCAGGCTGCGGATCCCGCGCTCCTCCAGCTGCGCGTCGATCTGCTGCAGCGCCGCGATGATCTTGTCGGCGGAGACGCCGTCCATCCACAGGTCGTTGATCCCGAGGTGGGTGATCACCGTCTCCGGACGGGTCTGGGCCAGGACGTCCTCGTTCAGCCGGGCCAGTGCGTTCAGGCCGAGCTGCTCGAACCCGGGCGAGCCCAGGATCGGGTCGGTGCCGTCACGGGTCAGCCGGCTGCCGGACAGGCCGACGTTCAGGACGCCGGCGCTGCCGCGGCGCGGGTCGGCGGCCAGCCGCTCGGCGAGCTGGTCGGGCCAGCGGTTGTTCGCGTTCGCCGTGCTGCCGACGCCCTCCGCGATCGAGTCGCCGAGCACGACGACCGAGCCGTCGGCGTCGGAGGTCTGCACGTCGACGCCGGCCAGGAACGTCCAGCAGCACGGCCGGGTGGTCGTGTACGCCGTACCGGTGGTCTCGTCGGTCAGGTTGCCCGGCCCGTAGTAGTTCTCCTGGAACGACTGCGCGTGCCAGGTGGTCGGCCCGGTCGCGGTCGGGTAGTAGACGCTGATCACCAGCGTGGCCAGGTCCGGGACGCGCAGGTTGACCGGGTCGCTGAGCAGCTCGGCGCCCTTGTTCATCGTGGCGGTGGTCTTGCCGCCGAAGGTCAGCGTGCGCTTCGAGGCCGGGTCGAGGTCGGACATCGCCGGAGTGGCGGCGTCCGCCTTGGCAACGGTCGCGGCGCCGATCTGGACCGGCCGGTCGCCGTAGATGTTGGTGAACCGGATCCGGACCTTGTCGCCGCCGACCGACGGGCGGACGACGTACCGGGCGCTCTGGTCGGTCAGCCCGGTGGCACTGAAGCCGGCGGCCTCGGGCTTGGTGATGCCGGCCGACCAACTGCCGACCCACGTGGACCTGCCCCCCTGGACGCCGGACGACGACGTGTCGGTGCTCCGGGCCTCGGATCCGGTGAAGACCAGTGCTGATCCGGCCAGCGAGACGGCGGCGGCGAGCGCGGCCGTTCGGACGGTACTGGGAATGCGCATGGAACAACCCCCCATTGGGTTGAAGCGCGCGGGGCAAGAAATACCCGGCGCGAGTGGCGGTGTCGGCAACCTAGTTCCGGAAAGCTGTAACGTCAACGGATACTTTTAATCGGCCACTTGAATTCACCCGAAATCTGGTCGCCGGGTAATTCCCCGAGTACAGTCCTGCCCGGATCGAGAAGGGTGGGGTGCCATGTCGGTCGATCTCGTGGTGGGCGAAAACCTGGAGCATTCCGATTCCTACGTGGTGACCGCGCTCGGCCTGTTCGCCGGCTACGGCGACCGGCCCGCGATCGTCGCCGGGGACCGCCGGCTCAGCTACACCGAGCTCCGCGCTCAGGTGCTCGATCTGGCCGCGACGCTGCAGGAGCGCGGCGTCGGTCCGGGCACCGGCGTGCTGGTGCTGGCCGGGAACACCTTGGAGCTGCCCGCTCTCCAGCTGGCGCTGCACCTGGTCGGTGCGCGGAGCATGTGGATCGCGCCGATCGCCGGGCGCCGGGAGATCGAGGCGTTCGCGCGGCTGTCCAGGCCGGACGTGTTCGTGTACGACGCGACGAGCAAAGCCGTGCTGGGCGAGCGCCTGGCCGTGCAGCTCGGCGTACCGGTGCACTGCCTGGGCCCTGGCGGACTCGGGCCCGACCTGCTGCGGCCGCCGTCGGGGACCTTCACCGCCGAGTACGACGACGCCGAACCGGCCACCTGCCTGCAGACCAGCGGCACGACCGGCGAGCCGAAGCTGGTGCATCACCGGCAAGCGTTCTACGAGCAGATCCTGACGCTGGCCGCGGACTACCTGGCCGCCGGGCTGCCGGTGCTGCGGCACCTGTCGCACTCGCCGATGGCGTTCGCGAGCGGGCAGATCACCAGCTTCTTCAACCTGTTCCAAGGCGGCGTCCTGTACGTCGAGGACCAGTGGGACGCCGGCCGCGCGCTGGCCACGATCCAGCGCGAGCGGATCAACTCGACGTACGTGTCACCGCCACTGCTGTACCAGCTGCTCGACCACCCGGACCTGGCGACGACCGACGTGAGCAGCCTGTTCATGCTGAACGTCGGAGCCGGACCGGCCGCGCCGTCACGGCTGCGGCAGGCCATCGCGCGGTTCGGGCCGGTGCTACGGATCGTGTACGGGCTGAGCGAGGTCATCGTCGTCACGGCCCAGCCGGGGCTCACCGAGGACCCGGAGCACCCCGAGCGGCTGCGGTCGTCCGGTACGCCGTACGGGGACGTGCGGGTGGAGATCCGGGACGCCTCCGGCAAGGCACTGCCTGCCGGCGAGACCGGCGAGATCTACGCGACCAGCAAGCTGCGGTTCGCGGGCTACTGGGGGCGGCCGGACCTGACCGAGCGGGCCATCGTCGACGGCTGGGTCCGGACCGGCGACCTGGGCTACCTGGACGCCGACGGGTACCTGTACGTCGTCGACCGGGTGCAGGACACGATCGTCACCGGAGCGAGCAACTGGAACGTCTACTGCCGCCCGATCGAGGACCTGCTGCAGGCGCAGCCGGGGGTCCGCGCCGCGGCGGTGGTCGGCGTACCGGACGAGGAGTTCGGTGAGGTGCCGCACGCGTACGTCGTCCGGTACGCCGGCGCCGCGGTCGACGCGGCCGAGCTGCGGGCGGCGGTGCGGGACGAGTTCAACGACATGTGGGTGCCGCGGTCGATCGAGTGGCTCGACGAGCTCCCGCTGACGTCGGCCCACAAGGTCGACAAGGTCGCCCTGCGCGCCCGGCACGCGACATGAAGACGTCCCCCCGTACGGCGCTGATCAGCCTCTTCACCGCGGACATCCTGTCCGCGCTGGGCAGCAGGGTCTCGGCCGTCGCGATCCCCTGGCTCGTCCTCACGACCACCGGCAGCGCCGCGAAGATGGGCGTGATCGCCGCCGCCGAGATGCTCCCGTACGCGCTCACCGGAGTTCTCGCCGCACCGCTCGCCGACCGCTTCGGCCACCGCCGGACGTCGATCGTCGCCGACGTCGGCAGCGCCCTCGCGCTGATCGCGATCATCGTGATCCCCGGGACGACGTTCCTGCAGCTCGCCCTGCTGGTCGCCGTCGGCGGCTCGCTGCGAGGCATCGGCGACCGCGTCAAGCACGTCATGCTCCGCCCACTGGCGGAGCAGTGCGAAGTCCCCATGCTTCGCATCACCTCCCTGTACGAGGGCCTCAGCCGATCAGCCACGCTGGTAGGAGCCCCGCTGGGAGGCCTCCTGATCGCCGCCCTGGGCACCCACGGAGCCCTCTGGGCCGACGCGTTCAGCTTCCTCGCCTGCGCGGTTCTGGTGGCCACCTTGGTGCAACTGCCGGCCGAGACCACTACCGAGGAGAAGCCGTCCAGCGAGCCGTACTGGACCGCTCTGCGGGGTGGGTTCTCGTTCCTGCGCGGGGACCAGGTGCTGATCGGCATGATGCTGATGACGTTCGCGATCAACGTGTTCGGGCAGGCCAGCGCGGCTGTCTACACGCCGCTGTGGGTCGAGGAGGTCGTCGGGTCGCCGGTGGTGCTGGGGCTGCTGTTCGGTGGGTTCGCCGGTGGCGCCCTGCTCGGCAACGTCATCTTCACCGTGTATGCCGACCGCATCCCGCCGTACCGGGCGTTCGTCATCGGGGCCCTCATCGGTGGGGCGCCGCGCCTGCTGACCATGGGGCTGTCGGACACGGTCTGGCTTGTCGTGTCGGTCAGCTTCCTCTGCGGCATCGCCAACGCCTCGCTCAATCCGGTCATCGGCGCCACGCTCTTCGGGCGGGTCCCGCCGGCCCTCCAGACCCGGGTGTTCGGCGTGATCGGCGCGATGACCTTCGCCGGCATCCCGGTGGGCAGCCTGCTCGGCGGCTGGAGCGCCTCCGCGCTCGGACTGCGCCCGGCCCTCCTCCTGTCCGGCAGCCTCTTCCTGCTCGCCACCCTGATCCCCGTCGTCCAGCTCTACCGCCGGCCCGACTCCAGCCCGCAGTTCAGCGGCGGCCGCAAGCCCGAGGAGGAGCCCGCTTGAGCGCGCTCCCCGACCCCAGGCCGGGAGGCCCGATGACCGAGGACACCGACCCCTACTGCCTCCGCCCCGGCGAGAGCGCCGAGCTTCTCGCCGACCACCCCTGGCGCCGCTTCGTCGTACTGGGTGACAGCGTCGCCGAAGGCCTCTGCGAGCCCCTCGAGGGTTACAGCGACCTCCAGTGGGCGGACCGCCTCGCCGCCGAGCTCACCGCGGCAGCGCCCGAGCTGAAGTACCTCAACCTCGGCGTCAGCGGCCTCCGCGCCCACGAGATCCGTCAGACCCAACTGGACGCGGCGCTGGCCTTCCAGCCCGACCTGGCGCTCGTGGTCGGCGGCGGCAACGACGCCTTCAGCGCCCGGTACGACGCCGACCGCGTGGACGCCGAACTGACAGCCATGATCACCGCCCTCCAGGCAGCAGGAGCCGACGTCGTCACGCTCGGCATGTTCGACGTCTCGGCCAGCCCGGCGATTCAGAGCTGGCTCCGCCCGGGCCTGCACCAGCGCATGCGGCTGCTGTCCGAGCGCACCCGCGCACTGGCCGAGTCGCACGGCACGATCCACGTGCACCTGACCACGCACCCGCTGTCCACCGACCCCGGGTTGTATTCCAGCGACGGACGGCACGGAAATGCACGCAGCGACGCCGTCGCGGCGGCCGAGACAATTCGCATTCTGGGCGCGCGAAAGCGTCAATTGAAGAAATCCACAAATATCCCGCAGAGAGGCCGCTGAATGACGACGCTCGGACTGCTCGAATTCTGGGCGATGACCGATCTGGTCACCCCGATGGCTTTACGGACCGTCGCGACCCTGCGCATTGCCGACCACCTCGCGGAAGGACCGCTCGACCTCAAGGACCTGGCCCTCGCCACGCACGCCGACGCCGACGCCCTCGGCCGCGTCCTGCGCTACCTGGCGGCCCGCGGCGTGTTCGAGGCTCTCGAAGACGACCGCTTCGCGCTCGGCGAGACCGCGCGCTGGCTGCTCGACGACGACCCGAGCGCCGCCCGCCGCTGGCTCGACCAGACCGGGTACGGCGCGACGATGGACCGAGCGCACCTGGACCTGCTCGACGTCGTACGGCGTGGCGGACCCCAGATCGCGGCCAACAAGACCAGCCTCGACGCGGCAGCCGCCGCGTCGTACGACCAGCTGATGGAGGCCAACACCCGCAACGAGGCCGTGCTGCTGGTCCGCGCGATCGGCTGGAGCCGGTTCGAGCACCTGGTCGACGTCGGCGGCGGCACCGGCGTCCAGCTGGCGGCGATCCTGGCGGCCACCCCGCAGATGCGCGGCACGCTCGTCGAGCTGCCGACCAGCGTCGACAGCGCCCGGCAGCGGTTCGAGCAGGCCGGACTGACCGGCCGCTGCGACATCCTCGCCGGCAACGTGCTGGAGCTGGAGCTGCCGAGCGCCGACGCGTTCCTGCTCCGGATGCTGCTGCACTCGTTCGAGGACGACCAGGCGGTCGACGTGCTGACCCGGTGCCGCCGGGCGCTGCGTCCCGGCGGCTCGGTCTTCGTCGCCGAGGCGGCCGACACCCATCAGGCGGCCTTCACCGCGATGGACCTGATCGTCCTGGTGCTCGGACACGGCCGCGAGCGCACGCTCGCCCAGTACGACGAACTGGCCGCCGCGGCCGGCCTGCGCCGCGCCGGCATCCACACCCCACCGGCGGGACCACGCGCCCTCGAGTACACCGCCTGACCACGTCATTCGACCAGCAGCGGGCCGGTCACGTGCACGGCCCGCTTCAGGTTCAGGACCTCGCCGTGCTCGTGCGAGCCGACCCGGAGGAAGCACCCGGCCGCCTGCCGCCCGAACGTGTACTGACCGACCGAGTACGGCACCTCGGCCTGCAGCTGCTCGCCGGTCTCCACGTGGACGAAGTCCATCGTCAGCCGGTCCGGCCGCACGTAGTCCTGCAGCAGGAACGACCCGTTCCCGGCGACAGCCTCCGCCAGCCCGGCCCGCCACTCGTCGACCGGGCACTCGTGCCCGACCAGTACGCCGGAGCCGCCGTACTCGTCCGCCGGCTTGAGCACGAGCTCGGTCTGCCGCTCGGTCGCGGCCTCGACCAGCTCGGGCGTCATCACCCGGCTCCACGGGACGTGTCGCCGGACCAACTCCTGGTCGTCGGCGCTCATCAGCTCGAGGTCGTCCCACAGCCAGGCCAGCAGCAGCTTGTTCGCGAGCAGCCAGCCCGCCGACGAGGTGAACAGCCGCGACTGTCCGGACGCGACCGCGGCCTTCAGCGCCGCCTGCCCCTCGTTCTGCGGCATGTCCGTGCAGACGAAGAGCCGGAACACCGACTCCACCAACCGGCCCTGGTTGACCAGCCGGCCTTCCGAGTCGCTCGACAGCCAGTGCACGGGTGCCACGTCGACGTCGAGCCCGAACGCCTTGCCGCGCTCGATGAACGGGTCGAGCAGCTTGAGGATCGCCGGGATGTTGTCGCTGCCCGGGTACTCCCCCTCGGTCCGCAGCACCATCGTCAGCCGGCTCCCGGGCTCCAGCCCGAGCAGGTCGACGATCGCGCGGTAGCGCTGGTCGACCGGCGACGGCGGTGCGTCCACCGGGATCAGCGAGTCGAGCCCGTGCGACCGGAACATCTCCAGGAAACGCGTCGACACTCCCTCGGTGTCCCAGACGCACCCGACCTCGCTCCCGATGTTGAACTCGACGAACTTCGGGATCCCCCCACTGATCAGTACGTCGGGCCGCCCGGACTGCAGCAGGTGCTCGCCGAGCACCTCGTCGTCGTCCAGGTACTCGATCAGCCCGTCCGGTGTCCCGAGCAACTTCCGCAGCTCACCGGCAGTCGTTGCCCGGCGCAACGCGGTCTCCAGGACGAGTCCGAGCAGCCGGTCCATGACGCGCCCCAGCTCGTCGTACCGGGCGCGGTCGATCAGGACCGGGCGCAGCGGCCGCCAGGACCGGTTGAAGGTGAGCACCCGGTCGAAGACCCGCTTCCAGTCCTCGTGGCCGGCGGCGATCACCTTCTCCCGGGACGACTCCGGCACCTTCTCCCAGGCGTCGAAGGGCTCGGCCCGCCAGTCGTAGCTCAGGTCCATCGCTTCAGCTCCGTTTCGTCCACGAGCAGCAGACCACCGGTCAGCGCGCCCTGGGTGAGGTTCACGACGCCGCCGGCTCCGGGCGGCGAGAAGCGGGTGAAGACACCCGCGGGGATCCGGTCGAACAGGTACGTCGAGACGCAGTACGAGACCTCGGCCTCGACGACGTCACCGGTCGACGGCTGGAGGAACTGCATGGTCAGCGGGTCCGCCTCGATCAGTTCCTGGAGGATGTGCGGCCCGGCGGCCGCGTCGAGCGCGGCCACCCAGTCCTCGTCCGAGGTCAGCGGGCCGATGAACACGCCGTGCCCGCCGTAGTCGTCGGTCGGCTTGAGCACGAGCCGTTCCCGGTCGTCGATCGCCCGCTGCCGCAGCTCGGGCCCGTACACCCACGTCCGCGGGATGTGCGCCCGGATCACCTCGGCGTCCTCGTCCGGCAGGTCGTCGACGTCGTCCCACAGCCAGGCGAAGATCGTCTTGTTGCTCAGCAGCCAGACCGCGCTCGGCAGGTACGTCCGGAACGTCCCGGCCTCGTGCGCGGCCCGGACGGCGTCCATCCCCGGGCTGTCGCTCACGTAGGTCGGGACGTACATCCGCCAGACCGCGTCCAGCGTCCGCTCACCGGCAAGGAGCCGTCCCTCGCCGTCTTGCACGAGCCACTCGATCGGATAGACGATGAGATCGACCCCGAGCTCACGGCCCCGGTCGGCGAAGGGCTGCAGCCGGTTGATCATGTAGTTCGGCCGGTCCGCGCCCGGGTAGCCGCCGCCCGCGGTGAACAGCATCGCCGTCACCTTGCCCGGCCCGACGTCGGCCCGGATCGCGTCGAAGCGCGCGTCGACCGCCGACGGCGGCGCGGCCGCCTTGAGGTCGCGGAACATCGGCTCCTCGACGTACACGTCCATCCACCGCTTGATCACGCCGTCCGCGTCCAGCACCCCGCCGAGCGCGCTCTCCACGTTGCACTCGACCATCCGCGGGACGCCGCGTTCGAGCAGCAGGTCGGAGCGGATCGCGTTGATCAGCCGCCCGGTCAGCGGTTCACTGTCGTCGAGCAACTGGATCCGGCCGTCCGGTACGCCGAGCAGCTCGCGCAGCTCCCCCGCCGTACGGGCCCGTCGCCGGCAGCACTCCAGGACGAGCCGCGACACCTGCTGGGTGACGCGGTTCATCTCGTCGTACGCCGCGTGGGTGCCGACCGGAGACCGCAGCGGGATCCAGTTCTGGTTCTGCAGCGCGACGTCGTGGTACACCTGCGCCCAGTATTTGTGGCCGTAGGCAAGCAATTTGGCCCGCACGGGCTCCGGCAGCACCGGCCACAACTCGGCGGCCGACGGTCGTTGAGTCACTGCTCCCCCTTCAGTACGGCATGAATCGCGGCGACCAGATGATCGCGTCCCGGCTGCACCGCGCGGTCGAGCGCCAGCGCGAAGGGCAGCACCGCGCCGTCCGGCCGAGTCACCCGGCGCGGCGGCGCGACCAGGTCGAAGCGCTCCGCCGCGACGGCGAGCACCTCCGCGGCGAACCCGCTGGTCCGGTTCGAGTCGTCGATCACCACCAGCCGCCGGGTCTTCGCCACCGACGCGGCGAGCCCGTCGACGTCCAGCGGGTAGACCGTCCGCGGGTCGAAGACCTCCACCTGCCCCGGCAGCTCGTCGGCAACAGCCACCGCCTCCTGCACCAGGTGGCCGAGGGCAACGACAGTCACGTCGGCGCCTTCGCGCACGACCTGCCCGACGCCCAGCGGCACCGGCTTCAGGTCGGCGTACTCGACGTCGTCCCGGATCGCCAACGCACCCGCCGGCGCGAAGAGCACCACGGGGTCGTTGTCCCGGATCGCCGACAGCAGCAGCCCGTACGCGTCGGCCGGGCACGACGGCACCACCGTCTTGACGCCCACGTGCGCGAACAGGCTGTACGGATGATCGGAGTGCTGCCCCGCCCATCCCGTGCGCGATCCCGACCCCGGGACGACGTACGTCACCGGCACCTCGCACTGCCCGCCGGTCATCAACGAGAACTTGTGTGCCTGGTTCGCGATCTGCTCGAACACCAGGAACAGCAGCGACGGGATCTGGAACTCGATCACCGGCCGCAGCCCGGCCAGCGCGGCGCCGGTCGCGAAGTTCGTGAACGCCTGCTCCGACAGCGGCGTGTCCAGCACGCGCTCCGGTCCGAACCGGTCGAACAGCCCGGCGGTCAGGTTCGAGGCCGCCACCCGGACGTCCTCGCCGAGCACGAACACCGACTCGTCGGCGGCCAGCTCGTCACCGAGCGCGCGGTTCAACGCCTTCAGGTACGACAGTTTGGGCATCAGCGCATCACCTCCGGTGAGGCGTACAAGAACTCGAGAGCGGCAGCCGGGTCAGGATGGGCGGAACCCATCGCGAACCCGGCCGCCGCATCGAGCAGGGCCTCGATCTCGGCATCCACGGCTGCCCGTTCCTCGGCAGCCAGCCGTGCGCCCTGGATCTCCACTGGGTCCCGCGACCGCCCAGTCGAGAGCTCTTCGGTACTGCGGTAGTTCAGCCGGGCCCGGTGCTCGAACGTGTGGTGCGCGTCGAACCGGTACGTCGTGCACTCCAGGAACGTCGGCCCCTTGCCCGACCGGGCCCGGCCGACCGCGGCAGTGGTTGCCGCCAGCACCTTCTCCGGATCCTGGCCGTCGATCGTGAAGGCCGGCATCCCGAACGCCCGGGCCCGGCCGGTGATGCTGCCCGCGACCGCCGACTCCACCGGCATCGTGGTGGCGTAGCCGTTGTTCTCGCAGACGAACACCACCGGGACCCGCCAGAGCGCGGCCAGGTTGAAGGCCTCCAGCAACATCCCCTCGTTCATCGCGCCGTCGCCGAAGAACGTGGCGGCCACGCGGTTCTTGCCCTGGCGCTGGTACGCCCAGGCGGCGCCGGTCGCGATCGAGCCGGCCGCGCCGACGATCGCGTTCGCGCCGAGGATGCCCAGGCCGAAGTCGGCCGCGTGCATGGAGCCGCCGCGGCCCTTGTTCAGTCCGCTCTCCCGGCCCATCAGCTCGGCCAGCATCCGGGCCGGGTCGGCGCCCTTCGCGAGCACGTGACCGTGCCCGCGATGGGTGCTGGTGATCACGTCGTCGGGGCGCAGCGCCGCGCACACGCCGGCCGCGATCGCCTCCTGCCCGACGTACGGGTGGATGCCACCGACGATCTCCCCGGACCGGACGAAGAAGATCGCCCGCTCCTCGAAGCGCCGGATCAGTCGCACGGTCCGGTAGAGGTCGACGGTGCTCGTCATGTCAGGCCTTGATCGCCGCGAGGATCGCGTCCCAGAGGCGGGCGCGGGCGGCCAGGGCGGTGTTGATGGTGTCCGCGCACTGGTCCCACTTGGTGTCGTCGTCACCGCACAGGTCGGCGACCATCTGCATCGCCATCGGGGTGTGGAACTCGCCGTCCACCTCGATGTGCCGCTCCAGGTAGTCGACGAACGTGTTCAGCTTCTTCGACCGCTCGTTCACCGCGACCACCTGGGTGAACATGTCCGGGATCAGGTCCTCCCGGCCGAACGCGAACGCCGCCGCCTGGCAGTGCACCGGCGCCTGCTCGATGATCTGCCAGGTCGTCCCGGCGAAGTCGATCGAGGCCGCCGGTACGCCGGCCGCCCGCAGCGACTCGACCACCGTGCCGCCGTCGCGCAGCAGGTCGATCAGCTTCGCGATCGCCGCCGTGTCGGCGCCGGCTTCCTTCATCCCGTTGACGTACAGCTCGAAGTGGCTGATGAACCCGTTGCCGAGCTCGTCGCTCTCCTCGACCATCACGATGTCGTTGATCAACCGGCGGCTGCCGGTGTGCGCCGTCGGGATCCACGGCACCGTGACGCAGGTCAGCTCGCGCTGCAGCGACTTGAGCAGCGACATGAAGTCCCACACCGCGAAGACGTGGTGCTCCATGAAGGTGACGAGCGACTCGTGGGTGTCCAGGTTGGCGTACAGCGGGTGCTGCACCACCGTCTCGCGGGCCTCGCCGACGGCCTTCTCCAGCCGCTCGATCCCCGGGTGGGTCTGACCCCAGTCGTAACGTGACATGACAGTGCTCCTTGTTAGCGGTCGGCCCAGAGGGTGGGGCAGAACTCGGGATCGGCGTAGTCCGGCCGCCCGTCGGCAGTACGGCGTACGACGGCGTCGTGGTTGTACGCCGCCAGGGATCCGTCGGACAGCGGGAACTCCCGGTAGGAGTTGCCGCCGTCCTGCAGGTGCAGGGAGACCGCGCGGCGCGGGTGGTCGCTGACGTTCGCGCCCGAGCCGTGGTAGGTCCGGCAGTGGTGGAAGTTCATGTGGCCGCGCGGGATGGTGACCGGGACCTTCACCACCTCGACGCCGTTGTGCTCGGCGTTCTCGGTCAGCATCTGGTCCAGCTGCGAGCGGTCCCGCTCGGCGAAGTGCCGCACCACGGTGTCGTCGGACCCGATCTCCTGCCAGCGGTGGCTGCCGTCGACCATCGTGATCGTGCCCATCTCGGGCGGGCAGTCGTGGAACGGGATGAACGCGGTCAGCATCCGCTCCGAGGACGACGACGACCAGTAGTGCTTGTCGAAGTGCCAGGGCACGATGTTCGACGGCTCGCCGGAGATCGGCGGCTTGTAGATCAGCGTGGACTGGAAGATCCGGATCTCGTCCACCTGCGCCAGCCGGGCCGCGACCGCGCCGATCAGCGGCTTGCGCAGGATCTTGGCCAGCCCGTCGTGCTCGTAGTGCACGTAGTCGTTGTGCCGCTGGACGTCGCCCTTCGACGGGTCCCAGTAGGCCAGCTTCGGCGGCCGGGCCGGCAGCGTCCGGTCCCGCTCGCCGGCGTAGTACCGCTCGCTGGCGTTGACCAGCTCGTCGGTCTCGTCGTCGGTGAGCAGCTTCTTGGACAGGTACCAGCCGTGCTCGGCGTAGAACGCGACGTCCTCGTCGCTCGGCAGCAGCTCGACCTCTTCCTCGGAGAGCCGGAACTCCAGCGCGGTCATACCTCGACCCCCTGCAGCTCGCGCTCCTTGGCCTCGTACAGCGCCTTGATGTTGCCGCTGCCGAACGTCATCGCGCCGCGCCGCTCGATGATCTCCAGGAACAGCGTCCGCCGGACGTGCATCGACTCGGTGAAGATCTGCAGCAGCTGGCCCCAGTGGTCGCGGTCGACCAGGATGCCGAGCTTCTCCAGGTCCTCGATCGGCGTCTCCACCTCACCGACCCGCTCGGGCAGCGCCTGGTAGTACGCCGACGGCGAGGCGAGGAAGTTGACCCCGCGCCCGGCGAGCGTGCCGACCGCCTCGACGATGTCGCTGGTGCGCAACGCGATGTGCTGGACGCCGGCCCCGGCGTGCCAGGTCAGGAAGTCGTTGATCTGGCCCGGCCGGCGGTTCGGGTCCGGCTCGATCAGCGTGAACGTGACGTGCTTCGACGGGCTCTGCACGACCGTCGACTCCATCCCCTGACCGGCCACCTCGATGTACTCGTCGAAGATCGGCAGGAACCCGAAGACGTTCTCGTAGAAGTCGACGGTCGGCTTCAGCTGCCCCGACGGCACGCAGATGGCCATGTGGTCGATCTCGCTGAACAGCTTCTCGTCCGGCCCGGTCGACGGCTCGCTGATCTGGAACGCGCCGGGCAGGAACTCCCGCCGCGGCCCGTGCCGCTCGACCAGCCGGTGGATCACGTCGCCGAAGCCCGCGACCTCCGCGACCACGACGGTCGTCTCCTGCTCGTCGGTGTACGTCGTGGGCTCGGCGACCGACTCGGCGCCGCGGCCCAGCAGCTCGGTGTAGGCGACGGCGGCGTTGTCGACCTCCAGGCCGACCACCGCGACACCGTCCCCGTGCCGCTGCACGTACCCGGCCGCCGGGTGGTCCGAGGACAGCCCCGAGGTGAGCACGATCTGCACCGCGCTCTCTCGCAGCAGCAGCGACCGTTGATCGGCCAGCCCGGTCTCCGGCCCCCCGTGGCCGTGCACCTGCAGACCGAAGGCGTGCGTCAGGTAGAACGCCGCCTGCTTCGCGTCACCGACGTACAGCTCCACATGGTCGATCCCGTAGATCTCCATCCCATCCCCTCACTGGTTGTTCTCTGTGCGCGGCGTGCTCGACGGTCCGAGCAGCAGGCTCACGTTCTGGCCGCCGAACCCGAACGAGTTCGACAGCGCGTACTCCAACCGCGCGGCGCGCGGCTCCTTCCGGACGTGGTCCAGCGGGCATGCCGGGTCCGGGTCGTCGAGGTTGTACGTCGGGGGCAGCAGCCCCCGCTGCACGGCGAGTGCGCTCGCGGCGGCCTCGACGACGCCGGAGGTGCCGAGCAGGTGGCCGGTCAGCGCCTTGGTGGAGCTGACCGCGGGGGTCGTGTCTTGAAAGGCCAGCCCGATCGCTGTGGCTTCGGCGACGTCACCGAGCTTGGTGCTGGTGCCGTGGGCGTTCACGTAGCCGACCTGCTCGGGCTGGACGTTGCCGTTGGCAAACGCCCTGCGCATGCAGGCGGCCGCGCCGGTGCCGTCGGGCCTCGGCGCCGTCGGGTGGTGGGCGTCGGCGTTGACGCCGTACCCGGCGAGGTCCGCGTAGCCTTTCGCGTTGCGGGCCTTGGCGTGCTCGGCGCTCTCCAGGACGAGGAGACCGGCGCCTTCCGAGAGCACGAACCCGTTCCTGCGCAAGTCGAACGGACGGCTTGCCTGGGTCGGGTCGTCCCATCCGCGCGCCAGCGCTCGCGCGTTGCCGAAGGTCTCCGCGAAGGTCGGGAACAGCGGCGCCTCACTTGCACCCGCCAGGACGACGTCCGCCTCGCCCGAGCGGATCAGCCGTACCGCGTCGGCGATCGCCTGCGCGCCGGAGGCGCACGCCGTACCGACCGAGCTGGTGTAGCCGCGAAAGCCGAACCGGATGGCGACCCGAGCGGCCGGCATGTTGGGCAGGATTCCGGTCAGCAGGTAAGGACTGACAGCAGCCCGCCCCCGCTCGGCCCGCGCCAGGACCTGGTTCTCGAGGGTGGCCATGCCACCCACGCCCCCGATGATCACGCCGATCCGCTCGGGATCGACGTTCTCCCCCACGACCAGCCCCGCGTCTTTCAGCGCATCCTCGGCGGCCAGTTGCGCGAGGATCACCGTCCGGTCCATCACCTTGCCGTCCGGGCCCTTGGTGATCTGCCCGGCGTCGACCTCTCCCAGGAACCCACCCAGCTCGATCGAGTTCTCTACGGGGTGTCCTTCGGGCGGCCGGCTGATCCCGGACCGTCCGTGCAGCAAGGCGTCGAAGATCTCTTCGACCCCACGCCCGACCGGCGTGAGCAGGCCCATCCCGGTGATCGTCACCGCGCTCATGACGGCACCAACCGGTCCTGCCGCAGCGCCACCTTGCGGACCTTGCCCGTCACCGTCACCGGTACGTCGTCGGCACCGACCACGCTGACCCGGCGGATCGTCGCGGCGACCTCGTCACCGACGGCCGCCCGGACCTCGCTCTCCAGCTCGGCTTGTACGCCGGGCTTCAGCTCCAGCAGCACATCGGTCACGTAACCGTCGCCCTCGGGCACCACGATCACCGTGCAGTCGAGCACCTCCGGCAGCGCGGCGAGGATCCGCTCCTCCGACAGCGACGTGTACAGCTGCGGCCCGTCGAACCCGGCCACGGCGTCAGGAACCCGGTCAAGGTGGAAGAAATGCCCACCGGCATCCCGGTACGCCAGGTCGCCGGTCAGGAACCACCCGTTCAGCCGGAACCGGTAGGTGTTCACCGAGTCGTTCCAGTACCCCGGCGACACCGACGGCGACCGGAAGCCGAGCATGCCCGGCGTACCGTCCGGCAGTTCGTTGCCATCGGCATCGAGTACGGCGGCCTGCGCGAACTCGTACGGCTTCCCGATGCACCGTCCGTAGTGCGTGCTGTCCGGCGTGTGCGTGACGTGGAACCCGTTGTGCCCCATCTCGCTCGACCCGAGCCCGTCGATGAAGTGCGACCCCGGCACCGTCACCCGGCCCTCCCGCGTCACGGTCTCCCGCGACCCGGCCGCGACCAGCTTGCGAATGTGCGGTTCGTGCGCGCAGTCCCCGGTGTTGAACCACATCCGCACCGAGTCCACGGCGTACCGGCTGAGGTCCTCGCGAGCCAGCCCGGCCCACGTCACCGCGAACCCGTAGACACCGTGCGGTTTCCACCGCTCGATCGCGGCCAGCACCACCGGCGCGTCCTGACTCGACAGCAGCAGCATCTCGGCGCGGTTCCCGAGCACCTGGTTGACCATCAGAATCGTCGCGGTGTGCGGAATCGGCAGCGCGTTCAGAATCCTGTCGGTCCCCTGCGCCTGCGGCATCGTCAGCAAGTGCTTGAGCGCGGCATACAACGTCGTATGAGTGTGCAACACAGCCTTCGGCACACCGGTCGTCCCGCTGGTGTGAGTGATCACCACCGGATCGTCCCGATGATGCTTGTAGTGCTCAGGAGCCTTCACCGGATCGCCGGTCCCCAGATCCTTCGGCGTCCCCAGGATCGGTGCTCCGTGCAACGAGCCCGGCTGGTCCGTCTGGCCGTCGAGCAGTTCGCGGTGTGTGCTGTCGGCCAGGATCCCGTTCACCCGCAGGCGGCGGATGTACTCCGACGCGATCTCCGGCGCCATCTTGCCGTTCAGCAGGGCGGGGATCGCGCCGACGCGGGTGAGTGCGAGGAAGCTGAGCACGATGTCGGCGGCGTCGGTCGCCCAGATCGCGACGACGTCGCGCCGGCCGATCCCGCGCGCGTGCAACCACGCCGTACGGGCCTGGACGCGGTCGTCGAGCTCGCCCAGCGTGAGCGGGTGCTCGGCCGGGAAGTGGTCGACCGCGGTGTCGAACGTCAGGCCGGGACCGTCGAGGTCGGCGCCGAGTGCGATCACCGTGGCCAGGACGTTGCCGGTACCGACGGACGGGTCCGCGGCCAGCTGGGCCCGGAGGCTTCTCTTCACTGTTCTCCCCCACTCACCAACAGGGCGACTGCGGTGTCGCCGGTACTTGCTTGTTCGACCAGGACGACCAGGACCTGATCGGCTTCCCCGTCGGCCAGCAGCAGCGCGGCCTCGTCGAGTCCGGCGCGGTGCGGGTCGGTCGACGGACTGACGCAGACCACCGGCCCGTGCAGACCGAACCGGCTGGCGACGTACCCGGCCACCGAGTTCGGGACGGACTGGAAGAAGTAGAGCGGACCGATTCGCTTGCCGTTGGCCACCGATTCACGGACGTGCAGCGTGCTGTCGAGGTCACCGGTGCGGCTGACCAGGACCACCCCGGTGCGCTCCAGCGGAGTCGCTTGCTCGAAGCAACGCTCCGCGACGACGGCGACCATCGGGCTGAACGTCGAGCCGACGAAGCCCGGCAGCGCGGGCGGCCCTGCCACCGCGTCGTCGCCCGGCTGCGGCCAGTGACTGACGGTGACCACGACAGGGTCCGGGATTCCGAGCGTGGGGATCATCCAGCACGCACCAGGAGGGCGGTGTTGGCGCCACCGAAGGCGGCGTTCAACGTCAACCCGTACGCCGAACCCGCCGGACGCGGCGCGTCGGCGATGACGTCGAGCCGGCAGTCGGGATCTGCGGTGGTGAACCCGGCGTTGACCGGGAGCTTGCCCTCGCGCAGGGCCTGGATGGTGAGGATCAGCTCGAGCAGGCCGGACGCTTCGAGCGCGTGCCCGTGCACGGCCTTGGTGGAGCTGATCGGTACGCCGGTCGCGAAGACCCGGTTGATCGCGGCGGCTTCGGACGCGTCGCTGTAGGTGGTGCCGGTCGCGTTGGCGTTGATGTAGCCGACGACCTCGGGCGGAAGACCGGCTTTGCTCAGGGCCGACTCGATGGCGCGGGCGAGCCCGCGGCCGTCGGGATCGGGTCGGCAGGGGTGGTACGCGTCGCCTGCGCGGCCCCAGCCGGCGATCTCGGCGATTCCTTCGCCGGCTTCGAGCACGACCGCTGCCACGCCGTCGCCCAGTAGCAGCCCCCGACGGTCGAGGCTGAACGGCCGGACCACGCCGTCGTCCGCCAGCGCCCGGCCGGCGTCGAACAGCGCGAACTGGTCGACCTCGACCAAGTAGCCGGCGGCAACCACCACGCGATCGACAGCACCTCTGCTGATCAGCGTCGCCGCGTCGGCAACCGCCGTACTGGCCGAAACACACGCGCTCGTGTAGATCCGCGCCGCTCTGCTCGCCAGCCCTCGCACCTCGGACCGCCCATGCACCGCCAACATCAACGGCGCACTGGCCCGCTGCCCGGGAGTCAACCCAGCGTTGGCGCAAGCCGTCGTCACTGCTTCCAGCAACTCTTCTTCCAACGCCCCCGCGTCGGCAGCAGTAGCCGCCACCCGCACCCGCCGCTGCCCGGTGTCGAACCGCAGCACCTCGTTGAACGCGGCCGCCCCCGTCAACGCCCCCGCCAACTGAGCCTCGACGCCCCGCCCCAACGCACTCATCACGGAGACGCCGGTGACCGCAACAGCACGGCGCTCAGACATGGGCGGCCAGTGCCTTCGCGAGGACGGTGACGGCGTCGTCGATGGTGTGGATCTGCTCCAGCTGGTCGTCGGTGAGCTCGACGGCGTAGCGCTGCTCGACCTGGTGGACGAGCCAGGCGAGCTCCATCGAGTCGATCCGCTCGCTGCCCGGCGGGCGTTCACCGAGGCCGGCGAGCCAGTCGACGATCTCCGCCCGCCCGGGCGGGGGCGGTGCGGCGGGAGGCGGGACGATCTGGCTCATCAGACCTGCTGCGCAACCCGGCCGGCCACCTCGGAGGTGAACTCCCCGACGGTCATCAACGCCAGCTGCTCGGACTCGTCGTCGGAGAACCGGACGCCGAACTTGTCCTCCACCCGCACCGACAGGTCCGCCAGCGCCAGCGACTCCAGGTCGACCCCGGCCGGCCCGAGCGTGGTCGAGTCCTCGATCCCCTCGACGTCGTAGTTCATGTCCACCAGCTGCGCGAGCACGAACTCGCGAACCTCGTCCCTCATCGCGTTACCTTCTCCCTGTGAATGAACCCGCGGGCCCCACACCGGAACCCGTGCACGTCTGGGTGAGCACCAGCACCGACACCCCCCGCGAAACCGCCCACCACCTGCTCCGCGAACTCGCCACGTCCCTCGGCCACGAGGGCCCCCTGACCCACACCCCCACCGGCCAGCCGCTCATCGAGGGCCTCCACATCTCCCTCACCCACACCACCGGCGTCGCAGCCGTAACCGCCACCCACGCGGGCCCGGTCGGCATCGACGCAGAAGTCCGCCGAACCTTCCCCGTCGAGTCCCTGTCCCGCCGCTGGTTCGCCCCCACCGAGACCACGACCTCGCCCGAGGCCTTCCTCCACCTCTGGACGGCGAAAGAAGCCGTAGGCAAAGCCCTCACCCGAGGCCTCAGAGGCAGCGGCCTCGCCCGCCTGATGCCACCTGAAGTCACGCACCAGCCGACCGACGGCACTTGTCTGACCGCCCACGTAGTTCCATCCGAGCCCGCGCTCGCGGTCGTGCACCTGCCCTTGGATGTCGTACTCGCTCTGGCTTTTCCTGCGTCCGTAGCTGAGGTCGTTCTGCATCACGGGACCGCCTTGCGGAGCACGGTGAGGTCTCGGACGAGTTTTCCGGTGGTTGTGCGAGGCAGTTGACTGAGCAGGCGCAGCGTGCGAGGACGCTTGTACGGCGCCAACTGTTGCGCCAGTTCCGCTTCCAGGGAAGGGATTTCTCGGGGCTGGTTCAGCTGGACGTACGCCGTGATCGCGTTGTCGAAGACGACGACCGCGGCCTCGACGCCGCGCAGTGTGCCCACTGTGTACTCCACCTCGGTGAGGTCCACCTTCAGTCCGCCGACGGAGACCTGCGAGTCCAGACGGCCTCGGATCGAGACCAAGCCTGACGAAGGATCGACGACCCCGGCGTCCTTCGTGTGCAGCCAGCCGTCCGACCAGCGGGCCGGGTCGACCAGGCCCAGGTACGGCGACTCCGGCCGGCGGACCTGGAGCTCGCCGTCGACGGCGCGGACCTCGATGCCAGGGGCGGGAAGGATCTCCGGGCGGTGGGCACCGAACAGATCGGTGCCGATGACACCGACCTCGGTCATCCCGTACATGTTGCCCAGCGGTACGCCGTACTTCTCCTCGAACGCCGACGACACCGACGCAGGGACCAGCTCACCACCCGTCGTCATCCGCTTGAACTGCGGCAACGACGGCGGCTCCTCCACCGACGCCAACAGACCAATGTGGAACGGCACCCCGAGCACCGTCGCCGGCTTCGATCCACCGGCGATCGCCTGCAGGATCGCGTCGCCGGTCAGCCGCGCCGGCGGCACCAGCTCGACGCCCGCGTGCAACCCGTACAGCAGTCCACCGACGAGCCCGAGCACGTGCACCATCGACGGCAGCAGGATGATCCGCTCGCCGGGCTCCGGCACACCCTCGATCTGCGTGTACCGCAGGACCTCCTCGACCAGGTCCTCAGCGGTCCGCCCGATCACCTTCGACGGCCCGGTCGACCCCGAGCTCAGCTGGACGACGGCGTGCGAGGTCCCCGCCGGATGCCCGCAGTACGACGCGACGTCGGTGTCGATGTCGACGAACGTCCGCAGCCCGGAGGCGACCGGCCGCTGCGGCGACACCACGACCTGCGGCACCAGCCGCTCGATCGCGCGCCGGACCTCGTAGTCGGTCAGCCGGTGGTCGAGCAGGATCGCCTGCCCACCGCTGCGCCAGACCGCCAGCAAATGCGTCACAAATGCCATTGACGGCGGTAAACGCAATGCGGCGGCCCCGCCGGCACGTAAACCGGACTGGGCCAATTCCATCTGCCGGTCCCGGACCAACCGCCGCAGCATTCCGCGGTCGATCGGGGCAGGCAACGAAAAGCAGACGTCGCCCGCCGGTCCAGCCAGCAGCACGTCGTCGACCCACTGGGCACCCACGGTGGTTCCGGGCACCACGACAGCACCGTCCATGGTCATCAGGGCTCCGAGTTCGCCTTGAACACAAAGGATTCGAAGCACCAGCACCCCCACCAAGGCCTGGCGATGACGTGACGATACGACACGGAACGGAGCGTGCGCTACGGACCGAAAGTGATGGGCCTACTACCTAAAGCGACCTGCAGCAACCACCCTGCAAAAGGCCTCAGAAACCAAACATTGGATCGTAAAACAAACCATGGAATTCAGCCGTACCGGTTAGGTTTTGCACGGTCTTCAGTGGCCTGCAAGGGTCCTTGCACCCACAAATTTCTGCCACTCCTCGTGCCGCTCCACCGGCCGGAAGCCGAGCTTGGCGTTGACGGCGTTCATCGCGGTGTTCTCCTCGCCGTTCCAGGTGTGCGCGACCAGCGGTTCGTCGTGCGTCCGCTGCAGCTCGCGGTGGTTGCGGGCCTTGAGCCCCAACCCCAGCCGGTGCCCGCGGTGCGCCGGCGAGACCAGCGTTCCCCACTGGAGCACCTTGCCGGGGTCGTGCCTGCCCACCACCAGCTCGGTGTGCCCGGCCAGCGTCCCGTCCGGTGCGATCGCGACCGTCGTCCACGAGCTCCGGCCCTGGGTCACGTTCTGCTGCTCGACCTGCCGGATCCGCGCGGCGTCCCAGTGCTCGGCCTCGAGCTCGAGGTCCCCGGTCGGCGCTTCGTCCAGGAAGGTGCTCAGCAGGGCCGCGAACGCGTCGACCAGGTCGTCGGGGCAACGATTCCGCCAGCTGCGCAGCTCGTAGCCCTGGTGCCGCTCGGCGGCCTCCGCGGCCAGCTCGTCCAGTACGGCGTCCGCCAGCGGCAGCTCCAGGATCCGGTGCACCTCGAAGTTCGCGACGCTGAACCCCAGCGCCGTCGCGAAGGCCTGCCCCGCGGTCGGCCCCTCCACCCCCTGTGGGTCAACCCCCGCAATGCCGGGTGGGGCGAGGGGCACCTCGAGCTGCGTCGCCACGACCGATCGGTCCAACTCCGCGGCGCGCTCGTCGAGCACCCGCCCCAACGTGCGTCCGTAGCCGCGTCGCCGGGCATCGGCCCGTACGGCGATGCCCGCGCCCAGCCGGAACGTGTTGTCGGTCAACGGGATGTCCAGCACCATGGTCCCGGCGATCGCCCCGGAGTCGTCCCGCAGTGCCCACAGCTCCCGGTCCCGGTACGGGTCGGGCTCGGTGAGACCGACGCGCAGCTCCTCGCGGGTCCACCCGACCGCGTAGGGCCGGCCGTCGTCGTCAGCCACGCTGAAGACGTCGTACCAGGCGTCGAAGGCGGCTGCGTCGTGCGGGTCCACTTGCTCGGGTGTGTTCACCGACTCACTGTAGGGACGAGCGCGAGCGGCCAGCCAACCCTTTTAGGCGGGCGCGCCGAGCTTGCCGAGCGCGACGGCCACGCGGCCGTCCGCCTCGGCCAGCGCCTCGCGCGCCGCCGCGACGGGGCTTCCGGTCAGCAGGTGCACAAGTGCCGGCTTGAGCTCACCATCCGCCTCGACCAGCGCTGCCGCGCACGCGTCGGCGTCGGCACCGGTGGCCTCGGCCAGGATCCGCAGCATCCGGCCGCGCAGCTTGTTGTTGGTGGCAACCATGTCGACCATCAGGTTCGACCAGGTCCGGCCGAGCTTGATCATCAGCGTGGTGGAGAACGCGTTCAGCACCATCTTCTGCGCGGTCCCGGCCTTCAGCCGCGTCGAGCCGGCGATGACCTCGGGCCCGGTGTCGGCAGCGATCAGTACGTCGGCCAGCGGCGCGAGCGGCGCCTGCGGGTTCGACGTGATCAGCGCCGTCGTCGCGCCCACGGACCGCGCGTGCCGCAGCGCTCCCGCCACGTACGGCGTACTGCCGGACGCCGCGAGCCCGATCACCACGTCCCGCCCGGTGACCTCGGAGGCGTCGGCGGCGCCGCCCTCCTCGGAGTCCTCGACGTTCTCGACCGCGCGCAGCAGCGCGGGCATCCCGCCGGCGTGATGGGCGATCACCAGGTCGTCGGGGGCGTGGAACGTCGGCAGCAGCTCGGCCGCGTCCAGCACCGCCAGGCGGCCCGACGTACCGGCACCGAAGTAGTGCACCCGTCCACCGGCGCGCACGGCCTCCACGGCCGCGTCCACGATCCTGGCCAGCTGCGGCAGGACGGCGCTCACCGCGTCGGCGACGCGGGCGTCCTCGGCGTTCATCATCCGCAGGATCTCGACGGTCCCCACCGCATCGATCGCGAGCGTCCGGGGGTTGCGCGCTTCCGTGGGTGTCATCACACCCTCGATGTTAGTTTTCTACTGAAGGTTTTTCAATTCTGTTGATCGTTGACGGAACTCTTCACGCGGTGCCCGCGGACCGCGGTCGCGGTCTCCTCGAGCGCCTTGCGGGCGTCCGGCAGCACCGACTGGGCGACGCCGATGAACAGGCAGTCGATCACCATCAGCTGCGCGATCCGGCTCGACATCGCGCCGGACCGGTACGTCGTCTCGCGCGCGGCGGTGGTCAGCACCAGGTCGGCCGTCTGCGCCAGCGGCGAGCGCGGGAAGTTGGTCACCGCGACCGTGGTGGCGCCGTGCCGCTTGGCCTCCTCCAGCGCCTCGATCACCTCGACCGTGGTGCCGGTGTGCGAGATCCCGATCGCGACGTCGCCGTCGCCGAGCAGGGCCGCGCTGGTCAGCATCACGTGCACGTCCGACCAGGCGAACGCGACCCGGCGGATGCGGTGCAGCTTCTGCTGCAGGTCGAGCGCGACGAACGCGCTCGCGGCCGCGCCGTACAGGTCGACCCGCGGCGCCTTGGCGACCGCGGCGACGACCTTGCTCAGCGCGTCCACATCCAACTGCTGGGCGGTCTCGCGGACCGCCCGCTCGTCGGCGAACGCGACCTTGCCGACCACGTCGTCGAGCGAGTCACCCGGTTCGATGTCACCGCCGACCTCGGGCCGGACCATCTCCCGCGCCGACTGGGCCGCCAGCTGCAGGCGAAGCTGGGGGTAGCCGGGTACGCCGATCTGCTTGCAGAACCGGATGACCGTGGTCTCCGAGGTGGAGGCCACCTCGGCCAGTTCGGAGATCGTCATCGCGGCCACTCCGCCCGGGTCCGCGAGGACCGCGTTCGCCACCCGCTGCTCGGCCGGGGCCAGCGCGGGCATCACCGCGCGGACCCGGACCAGCAACGGCCCCGTGGGTTCTGGAGAGGTCGTGGAAGTCATGACGCCACGGTACGGCGAATGGTCTCCGGTTGGGGTCACCGACGCGAAAGTCTCCAACCTGTCGCGGTGAACGCCTCCGGGCTGCGCTCGCCGTCGAACAGCACCTCGCGGCCGTCGGTGAGCTTCACACCGTCCACGTAGACGCCACGACCCTGGTACAGCGGGTCGGACGTGTAGCGCCAGCGCAGGGTCTGATCGCCACCGGAGATGTTCGCCGAGACCTGGTGCCAGTGCCGGTCACCGGACCCGCTGGTCGAGCCGTCGGTGTCGATCACCGTCCCCCGGTCGCGGATGGTGAACGGGACCTTGGTCCACGTCGTCCCGTCCGTCGAGTTCTCCAGGTACAGCAGGTCGGTGTCCTCGGTGTCGACGAACAGGTCGAAGGCCAGCTTCGCCCCCGCCGCCGGTACGGCGACCGGCAGCGCGAGCGTGGTCGTCGCCGCGTCCGTGGTCCCGGAGAACCAGGCGTCCTTGCCGTGCCGCGGTCCGACGCCGAGCGACAGCGCGAGGCCCTGGGCGACCGCGCGCCGGGCCGGGTTGTTGCTGCCCCAGTTGCGGCTCGGGTGCACCCGGTTGGTGAGCAGGATCGCGAACGAGCGGGAGTCGAAGTCGATCACCAGCGAGGTCCCGGTGTAGCCGGTGTGGCCGGCCGTGCGGGGACCGGACAGGCCGCCCATGTACCAGCGCTGGTTCAGCTCGAAGCCGAGGCCGTGGTCGTAGCCCGGGAAGCCCTGGTTGAAGTTGGTGATCATCGCGGTGACGGAGCTTTCCTTCAGGATCCGCGCGTGCCGGTAGCTGCCGCCGTTCAGGAAGGCCTGCGCCAGGACGGCGAGGTCGTCCGCGGTGCTGAAGACGCCGGCGTGACCGGCGACGCCGCCGAGCGACCAGGCGTTCTCGTCGTGCACCGAGCCCCACACCATGCCGCGGTTCGGCGAGACCTGGAACTCCGTCGCGGCGATCCGCGGCTTCTTCTTCGGGTCCGGGTTGTAGCCGGTGTCCTTCATCTGCAGCGGCTTGGTGATGCCCTCGGCGACCAGCTTGTCCAGCGTCTTGCCGGTCACCCGGTGCGCCACCTCACCCAGCGAGATCAGGTTCAGGTCGCTGTAGAGGTAGGTGCTGCCCGGCGGATTGACCAGCTTGGCGGTCAGCGCCATGTTCATCCGCGAGGCCGGGTCGGGCTGCGCGCTCCACAGCGGCAGGAACGCGGGCAGCCCGGTGGTGTGCGTGAGCGCCTGCCGGACGGTGATCGCCGCCTTGCCGTTCTCGGCGAACTCCGGCACGTACGTCGCGATCGGCTCGTCCAGCGAGACCTTGTTCTTCTCCACCAGCTGCAGGACGACGATCGACGTGAACAGCTTCGAGACCGAGGCCATGTCGAAGATCGTGTCGGTGCGCATCGGGATCTGCTGGTCGGCCGGCAGCTCGGTGCCGCTGCCGTCGGCGTACTTCAGCGCGAGACCGGTCGCCGTGCGGGTGACGATCTTGCCGTCGTGGCCGAGCAGCGTGACCGCGCCGGCGTACAGGGGTTTGACCGTGCCGTTCGGCTGCGTCCAGCCCGCGACCTGGGCGAGCGCGGCATCGATCGGCGCCGGGTCGAGGCCGGCCTTGGCGGGAGTCGAGTCGCGCAGCAGCGTTCCCTTCGGCGCGTAGCCGGAGAACGGCTCGTCGAAACGTCCGGATTTGTTGCCCCCAGCAACTGCAGGGGCGGCCATGGTGAGCATCAGGGTCGACACTACCGCTACGCCGAGTACTCGCGTTCTCACCGGTGGGCTCCCTTGTAGAGCAGGTACTTGGCCCGGCGCGCGGTCCACGCGTCGGTCTCGGACTTCCAGGCCGCGACGATCTGCTCGGCGCTCGCGCCACCGTCCAGCATCGTGCGGAACCGGTCCGAGCCGGTCAGCAGGTCGATCCACCGGCCGGGCGGGTTGTCACCGGTCCGCCAGGCGAAGCCCGGGTACAGCTTCTTCGCCTCGACGATCATGTGCGTGGCCGCGACGATCGCCTCGACCTTGTGCGGGTCGGTGATCTGCACCTGGACGCCGCCGCACAACACGTTGGCGTTCTTGGAGATGAACGGCGTGAAGTACGCCTCGCGGAAGTCGACGCCCGGGATGTTCTTGGCCTGCAGCGCCTGCGCCCAGCGGTAGTCCACGTACGGCGCACCGATCAGCTCGAACGGCCGGGTGGTGCCGCGGCCCTCGGACATGTTGGTCGCCTCGAACAGGCAGGTGCCCGGGTAGAGCAGCGCGGTGTCCGGCGTCGGCATGTTCGGGCTCGGCATCACCCAGGTCAGCCCGGTGTCGGCGTACAGCTGGTCGCGCTTCCAGCCCTCGACCTTGATCACCTGCAGCTCCTTGAGTCGGGCGCCGTTCGCGTCCAGCGGCAGGTACTCGGCGTTGAACAGCCGGGCCAGCTCGCCCACTGTCATGCCGTGCTGCTGGATGATCTCCTCCTTGCCGACGCCGGAGGTGAAGCCGGGCTTCAGCATCGGCCCGCGCGCGTACCCGCCGACCGGGTTCGGCCGGTCCAGGACGACGAACTTCGCGCCGGTCTGGACGGCCGCGAGCATCGCCTCGTACATGGTCCAGATGTAGGTGTAGAAGCGGGCGCCGACGTCCTGGATGTCGAAGACGACCGTCTCCACCCCCGACTTCTGGTACAGCGTCACGAGCTTGGCCGCGTTCGCGCCGTACGCGTCGTAGACCATGATGCCGGTCCGCGGGTCGACGTGGTCGCCCTCGGAACCGCCGGCCTGCGCGCTGCCGCGGAAGCCGTGCTCGGGCCCGAAGACCGCGACCACGTTGACCTTGCCGGAGGCGTGCATGGTGTCGACGATGTGGTTCAGGTCGTTGAGGATGCCGGTCGGGTTGCTGATCACGCCGACCTTCTGACCGGCCAGCGCGCGCCAGTCGTCCTTGGCCAGCGCCTGCGCGCCGGTCAGCACGCCCTTGCCGCCGTGCTTGGGCTGCTCGGCCGCGGTGGCGGCCGGTACGTCGATCAGCGGTGCGGCGGCCAGGGCTCCGGCACCCGCCAGCAGACTGCGGCGCTTCATCGGGTTCTCCTTCAGGCAGGGGAGGTTACGGGCGGAAGTACAGGCCGGCCACCACAGGGCGATGGTCGCTGGCCTCGGACTGTTCGGGGACGGCGGCGTGCGCGACGCGGAAGCCGCGGCCGACGGTGACGAAGTCGATCCGCTTCACCGGGACCGCGGCCGGGTACGTCGACGGACCACCGGTGGTCGAGGCCGCCGCGGTCCAGCTGTCGTCGAGCTTGCGCCACAGCTTGGCCAGCTCCGGCGCGCTCGCCTCGGCGTTGAAGTCGCCGGTGAGGATCTGCAGGTCCTTCGCCCGGTCGCGCGCCAGGATCCTCACCGTGTCGTCGACCTGCGCCCGCCGTACGGCGGGATCGGCGCGGTAGTCCAGGTGCGTGACGTACACGTGCACGCGGCGGCCGCGGACGTCGAGCTCGGCCTCCAGGAAGCCGGGCGCCGGCGCGGGCACCGGGTTCGGGTCCTGCGTCGACAGCCGGGTGATCGAGTGGTTCTCCGTGCGCACCAAGGGAAATCGCGACAGCAGCCCGACGCCGTACTGGCGCCGAGGTTGCCCGGCCGTTGGCGGATCGAGGTCGTAGATCGGCGCGAAGCCCGCGTGCATCCCGAGCTTCTCCGCCAGGACGGCGAGCGTGTCGAGCCACTGGCTGCGCGCGTCCCAGTGCACGTCGACCTCCTGCAGCCCGATCACGTCCGCGTCGAGCGCCTTCAGCGCCAGCGCGGTCCGGTCGAGATCGAACACGTTGTCCTCGCCGGCACCCGCGTGGATGTTGTACGACGCCACCGTCAGCCGGGTCTCGCGCGCGTCCCAGGTGAGCCCGTGACCGAACGGGTACAACGTCTTCGCCGGGTCGTCCACGGCCGGGACGTCGACCGGCAGCTTGCCGGTCGGCGCGATCTCGCCGGTCAGGACCTTGGCCAGCGCCTCCATCGACACCGCGGCGTACGAGTACGTCGCGAGCGTGGTGGAAGCGGCCGGGAAGCGCGACACGTCGTACGGGTCCCGCACGGCGACGACGATCACGGGACGACCGGTCGCGAGCAGGTCGTTGACCAACTTCTGCTGCTTGGCCAGCTTGTCGGTGACGGCCGTGTCCCACGCCTTCATCGTCAGTACGACGGTGAGATCGGCCGCGGCGCTCGCTGCCACCGCTTCGGCGATCTTCGCGTCGGTCGGCGTCGCGCCGGTGTCCTTGACGACCGTCGTGTGGCCGCGGCCCTGCAGCGCCGTGCCGAGGACGGCCGGCGTGTACCCGGCGACCAGGATCGTGCGCGGCGCCGGCGAGAGTGGCAGCAGTCCGGCGTCGTTGCGCAGCACGGTCGTGGTGTGGTCGGCGATCTTCTGCGCGACGGCGTAGTTGGCCGGCGTACCGACGACCTTCGCGACCTGCGCGAGGTCGACGTACGGACGGTCGACGACACCGGTCTTCAGCTTGAGGTTCAGCACCCGCTCGACGCTCTGGTCGATCCGCTGCTCGCTGATCCGGCCGCTGCGCACGGCGCTCAGCACCGACTGGTACGCGAGGTCGAGATCGACCGGCATCAGCAGCTGGTCGACGCCCGCCTCGAGCGCGCGGAGCGGGATCTCGGCGTCGCCGTACTTGTCCCGAACCCCTTGCATACCGAGCGAATCGGTGATCACGACGCCGTCGAAGCGCAGCTGCTCGCGCAGGATCCCGGTCAGGATCGGCCGGCTCAGCGTCGCCGGGTCACCGGACGGGTCCAGCGCCGGTACGACGATGTGCGCGGTCATGATCGAGTCGATCCCGGCCCGGATCGCCGCGTCGAACGGCGGCCGGTCGATCGCGTTCCACTGCTCACGGGTGTGGCTGATCACCGGGATGCCGGTGTGGCTGTCGGTCGCGGTGTCGCCGTGGCCCGGGAAGTGCTTGGCGGTCGACACGATCCGGCCGTCGCGCTGGTACCCCTGGACCTGCGCCGCGGTCAGGTCCGAGACCAGTGCGGTGTCGGACGAGAAGGAGCGGACGCCGATCACCGGGTTCAGCGGATTCACGTTCACGTCGGCGACCGGCGCGAAGTCGGTCGTCACGCCGACGGCCTTCAGCTCGCGGCCGCCGATCCCACCGGCCTGACGGGCGAACTGCACGGACCTGGTCGCCCCGAGCGCCATCGCGCCCGGGAACTGGGTCGCCGGCGGGCCGACCCGGAACACGACGCCGTGCTCCTGGTCGGTACTGATCTGCAGCGGTACGCCGCCGCTCCCGATCGCCGCCGACTGCAGCCCGTTGGACAGCCGGGCGATCTGCTGCGGGTCCTTCACCGAGTCGGTCCAGGCGAAGTAGATGACCCCGCCGAGGTGGTACTTGCGAACCACCTCGGCCGGCGTCGCGACGCCGTACAGGTCGGTGTTGCGGGGATCGGCGGTGGTGGCGGTCGGGCCGTAGGCGTAGCAGACGAACAGCTGGCCGACCTTCTGCTCCAGCGACATCCCCTGCAGCGTCTCCCGGACCCAGCGACTCCGGCTCGCCCCGGCGGGGAGGGTCCCGCCGAGCGTCGTACCGGCGACGGCCGCCGCCGCGAGGCCGAGGGTCTGGCGTCGGGTGAGCTCCATCCGGGTCACCAGCTCAGGCCGTGGCCGAACGGGTAGAGCGGAGTGGTGGGCTGACCCGCCACCGGGATGTCGACCGGGAGCTTGCCGGTCGGCTTGATCTCGCCGTACAGGACCTTGGCCAGCGACTCCATCGAGACCGCCTGGTAGCCGTAGGTCGCCACGTAGGTCGGCGCCTGGTCGAAGTACGCGATGTCGTACGGGTCGCGAACGGCCACGACGATGACGGTCTTGCCGGTGGCGAGCAGGTCCTTGACCAGCTTCTGCTGCTTGGCCAGCTTGTCGGTGACCTTGGTGTCCCACGCCTTCTGGGTCAGGACGACGGTGACGTCGTTGGCCTGGGCCTTCGTCACGGCGTCGGCGATCGCGGCGTCGGTCGGGGCGGCGCCGGTCTGGGCGACCGTGGTGGTCGCGCCGCGCTTGCTGAGGCTGGTGGCCAGCGACTGGGTGGTGCTGACGCCCCAGCCGGTGACCAGCACCGACCGCGGGGTGTTGCTCAGCGGAAGGGTGCCGGCGTCGTTCTTGACCAGCGTGATCGACTTGTCGACGATCTGCTGGGCGGTGGCCAGGCTCTGCGGCGTACCGACCTTGGCGGGGACCTGGGCCGGGTCGACGAACGGCCGCAGCAGACCGCCGTTCTTCAGCTTGAGCAGCAGGATCCGCAGCAGGCTCTCGTCGATCCGGCGCTCGCTGATCCGGCCCGACTTCACCGCGTCCACGACGGCCTTGAACTGCACGTCCGGCGCGGGCGGCAGCAGCAGCTGGTCGGCGCCGGCCTCGAGCGCGCGGACCGCCACCTCGGCGTCGCCGTACTTGGCCCGGACCGCCGCCATCTCCAGCGCGTCGGTGATGATCAGGCCCTTGAAACCGAGCTCGTTGCGCAGGACGCCGGTCATGATCGGCTTGCTCAGCGTCGCCGGGTCACCGGACGGGTCCAGCGACGGGACCGAGATGTGCGCGGTCATGATCGAGTCGATGCCGGCCTTGATCGCGGCCTTGAACGGCGGCGCGTCGATGGTGTTCCACTCGGTCCGGGTGTGGTTGATCGTCGGCAGCGCGGTGTGGCTGTCGTCGACGGTGTCGCCGTGCCCCGGGAAGTGCTTCGCGGTCGCGGTGATCCCGGCGTCGCGCTGGTAGCCCTGGACCTGGGCGACGGTCATGTCGGAGACGAGCTTCGGGTCGCTGGAGTACGAGCGGACGCCGATCACCGGGTTGAGCGCGTTCACGTTCACGTCGGCGTCCGGCGCGTAGTCCTGCCGGATGCCCATCGCCTTCAGCTCACGACCGGTGATGCCGGCCGCGGTCCGGGCGTCCGCCGTGCTGCGGCTGGCGCCGTGGGCCATGTTGCCGCCGAACTGCGTGGCGGGCGGGCCGATCCGGACCACGACGCCCTGCTCCTGGTCGGTCGCGATCGTCAGCGGCACGTGCAGGCCGGTGCTGACCGCAGCCGACTGCAGCTGGTTCGAGTACGTCGCCAGCTGCGTCGGGTTCTGCACGTTGTCGCGGGCGTTGAAGTAGATCCAGCCGCCCGGCTTGTACTTCGCGACGACTTCGGCCGGCGTCGCGACGCCGTACAGGGCGGTGTTGCGGGGGTCGGGCGTGCTCGCGTCCGGCCCGTAGGCGAACAGCACGAACAGCTGGCCGATCTTCTCCTCCAGCGACATGCCCTTCATCGCCTGGGCAGCCTGCTGCAGGCTGGTGATCGGCTGCCGCGGTTCGGGCGGCGGCGCCGCGCCGGCGGCCGCCGGGACGAGGCCGACCACGGTCGCGGCGGCAAGACTGGCAATGGCTGAGCGGCGCAACGACGACATGACCGGCCCCTTGAAGTAAGTGAGTTACACGCATCTCCCCCGCACGCGAAAGTTACCCACGTCACCCAGGTGGGTCAAGGGGAAACGGCAAGTCATCCTCCCAGGCTTTCAGGGCGGCCAGCAGTTCCGGCTGCTGAACCGTGTCGAGCGCTTCGGTGAACGCGGCCGCGACGACGTCGGCGATCCGGACCGGTACGCCGCGGGCGGCGGACTGGACGGCGGCCTCGACCATCGCGACGCTGATCACGTTGGAGTGCACCTCGGACTGCGGGGTGCCGCCTGACCGGACCGCCGCGACGAACTCGGCCAGCGAGCCGGCGATCTCCTCCGGTTCGTCGGGCAACTCGGCGCCGAGCCCCTCGGAAACCGGTGGGTTCTCGCCGTCCCAGGTCGCGGTGCCGGCGGCGGTGACCGCTCTCCAGCGGCCGTTCCAGGAGGTTTCCTGGCCGGGCGCGCACCAGCTCCCGGTGAACGCGAAGCGGGTGCCGTTGGCGAACGTGAAGATCGCGTTCGCGGCCGCGTTCCCGTCGAACCAGCTCCAGTCCGGGTTGTACGACTCGCAGTACACCGAGACCGGTTCGGCACCGATCAGTTTGCGGGCCAGGTCGAACTGGTGGATCGCCATGTCGACCAGCAGCGGCTCGGCCATCCGCTCCCGGAACCCGGCGAAGTGCGGCGCCTTGAAGAACTCGCACGACAACGTCCCGACCGGGCCGAGCTCGGCGAGCTGCCGGCCGAACGCCGTACCGGCCCGGAAGTACCGACGGGACTGCGAGACCATCAGCAGCTTGCCGCTCACCTCCGAGGCGGCGACCATCGGCAGGCACTCACGGACCGTCTCGGCCAGCGGCTTCTCGCAGAGCACGGGCAGCCCGCGCAGCAGCGCGTTGATGCTGACCGTCGGGTGTGCGGCCGGCACGGTCACGTCGACCACCGCGTCGGCCTCGACGGCCAGCTCGTCCAACGATGTCGCCACCGGTACGTCGGCGTACCCGTGCTCCGCGGCCGCCGTCCGGGCCACGTCCGGGTCGAGGTCGACGAGGCCGGCCAGGACGACGTCGTGGTTGGCGGCGATCGTGCGCAGCCAGGCCCGGCCCATCCCTCCGGCCCCGACCTGGACCAGTCGTAGTGGTTCAGGCATCGGCAGGCTCTTCGATCGGGCCCTGGTACCCCTGACCGTTGAAGAAGTCGCCGGTCTCGTACCGCAGCAACGTCGGTACGGCGCGCTCCGGCCGGACCGTCTGCGCCCAGGCGACGCCGTTCGCGATCACCTTGCGGACGTCCTTGTGGTGGTAGACCGGGAAGTCCTGGTCGCCGGGCGAGAAGTAGAAGATCTTGCCGTGCCCGCGCCGCCAGGTGCAGCCCGACCGGAACACCTCGCCACCGGAGAACGACGACACGAAGATCAGCTCGTCGGGGACCGGGATGTCGAAGTACTCGCCGTACATCTCCTGCTGCTCGATCTCGATCGGGTGCGGAACGCCCTGCGCGATCGGGTGCGTCGGCGCGACCGTCCAGACCAGCTCGCGGTCGCGCTCGCTGCGCCAGCGCAGCGTGCACGACGTGCCCATCAGCTTGCCGAAGATCTTCGACCAGTGGCCGGAGTGCAGCACGACCAGGCCCATCCCGGCGAGCACGTGCTGGTGCACGCGGTCGACGACCTTGTCCTCGACCTCGCCGTGGGCGGCGTGGCCCCACCAGACCAGGACGTCGGTGTTCGCCAGCACCTCCTCGGTGAGGCCGTGCTCGGGCTCGTCGAGCGTCGTCGTACTGACTTCGGCCTGGTCGCCCAGGTTCTCCGCGATGCCGGCGGCGATCGCTGCGTGCATGCCGTCGGGGTAGAGCTCGGCGACGTGCGGCTCGACCTGCTCGTGCCGGTTCTCGCCCCAGACGAGGACTCTGATGCTCATGACGTCGTGTCCTTAAGGGTTTATTTGACCGCTCCGCCGACGGCGCCGGCGGCGATGTACTTCTGCGCGGCGACCAGCAGCACGACGGCCGGGATCGCCGAGAGGACCGCGGTGGCCATCACCGCGTTCCAGTTCTGCACCTGGGTGCCGAGGTACTGGTAGATCCCGAGCGTCACCGGCCGCACGCCGTCCTTGGTGGTCAGCGTCAGCGCGAACAGGAAGTCGCTCCAGGAGAAGAGGAAACTGAACAGTCCCGCGGTGATCAGGGAGTTCTTCGAGATCGGCAGCACGATCGCGACGAACGCGCGGAGCAGGCCGGCGCCGTCCACCCGGGCTGCCTCCACCAGCGACGGCGGCAGCGAGAGCATGAACGAGCGCAGGATCAGGATCGCGAACGGGATCCCACTGCTGCAGTTGGCCAGGATCAGGCCCGGGATCGAGTTCAGCAGCCCGAGCTTCTCGTAGGCCTGGTAGAGCGCGTTGGCGATCACGATGCCCGGGATCATCTGCGAGATCAGGATCGCCAGCAGCCCGATCGACACCCAGCGCGAGCGGAACTGCGAGAGCGCGTACGCGCACGGCGTCGCGATCGCCAGGCTGAGCACCACCGTCCCGGTCGCGATGATCAGGCTGGTGACCAGGTGCCCGCCCTGCTCGCTGAGCGCCCGCCGGTAGCCGGAGAAGCTCGGGTCGAGCGGCAGCAGGCCGGCCGTCAGCGTGTTGCCGGACGGCTGCAGCGACGCGTTCACCATCCAGTAGACGGGGAACAGCATCACGATCAGGATCAGGACGCCGAGCACGGAGAACACCGTCCGGCGTACGGCCGAGTCAGTCATGCCGGCCCCTCACTCGTCGACGGCGCGGCGGGTGCCGCGCAGGTAGAAGATCGCGAACAGGAACGACAAGGCGATCAGCAGGTTGCTCAGCGCCGCGCCCTCACCGAACTTGAAGTCGACGAACGACCGCTCGTACGACTGCGTGGCCAGCGTCTGCGTGGCGTTGGCCGGGCCACCGCCGGTCAGGCCGAGGATGATGTCCAGCACCTTGATCGTGTAGACGACCCCGAGCATCAGCACCACGCTCGCCACGGCCCGCAGGTTCGGCCAGGTGATGTGCGCGAACGCCCGCCAGCCCGTCGCGCCGTCCAGCTGACCGGCCTCGTACAGCTCGTCGGGGATCTCGGACAGCCCGGAGTACAGCAGCGTCACGTTGAACGGGATACCGATCCAGACGTTCACCGCGATCACCGCGATCAGCGCCACCGACGGCGAGTTCAGCCACGGCACCGGGTCGTCGAGCAGGCCGAGCCCCATCAGCGTCCGGTTGAGGATGCCGTTGTCCTGCTCGAGGATCGACCGCCAGGTCGCGCTCGACACGATCAGCGGCAGCAGCCACGGCAGCAGCAGCAGCGACCGCAGGAACCCGCTGAGCGGGAACCGGCGCCGGAAGAACAGCGCCAGTCCCAGCCCGATCGCGAACTGGAAGGCGATCGACCCGAGCGTGAACAACCCGGTGTTCACCATCGCCTGCGAGAACAGCTGGTGCTTCACCATCGCGCTGTAGTTGGCCAGCCCGACGAACGGCGCCTCGCCGGTGAAGAAGGTCCGCAGGCCGTAGTCCTGCAGACTCATCAGCAGGTTCTTCACCACCGGGTAGCCGAACAGCGCGATCATCGCGACCGCCGCCGGCAGGACGAACAGGAGCTTGGTCAGCTCCTCGCCCCGGCGACCGCGCCCACCCGCGCGCGGCCACCGGCGTACCGCCGGACGTGTCAGCGTTCCGTCCGCCATCGCGATCAGCCGCCGGAGGCCTGCTTGAAGGCGTCCTGGGGAGAGGCCTTGCCGGTCAGGGCGAGCTGGACCGCCTGGTAGATCACCTTCGCGGCGTCCGGCCACTTCTCACCGAGCTTGCCGGTCCGGGACCGGGCGTTCTTGACCTGCTCGGTGAACGCGGCCATCGACGGCACGTCCTTGACGTAGGTGTCGAGCAGCGCGGTCCGGGTCGGCACCGTGAACCGGGCCTTGGCCCAGGTCAGCTCGTTCTCGTCCGAGGTCAGGCACTTCACGAAGTCCGCGGCCTTCTGCTGCTTGGCCTGGTCCTTGTTCAGCGGCACGGTCCAGGCCTCGCCACCCAGCGGCGCGACCGGTGTCTGACCGACCTTGTTCACCGGGAACTGGACGACGCCCCACTTGACGTTGGGCGTGGTCTGCAGCGACGGGATCTGCCACGGGCCGTTCACCATCATCGCGGCCTTGCCGGCGGCGAACTGGTCCTTCGCGTCGCCCTGGGTCCAGTTGACGACGCTCTTCGACGCCGACCCGGACTGCACGAGATCCGTCCACAGCTGCAGGGCTTCGGCCACCTGCGGGCTGGTCAGGTCGGTCTCGTCGCCACCGTTGGTCCACATCGCCGGCAGGAACTGCCAGGCACCCTCGTACGTCGCGTTGGCGTTGAAGGCGATGCCGTACCGGCCCGGCTTGGTCAGCTTCTTCGCCGCGGCCTTCAGCTCGTCCCACGTCTTCGGCGGCTGAACGCCCGCCTCGGTGAGCATCTGGGTGTTGTAGAACAAGGCGATCGTGTTGACCACCGGCGCGAGGCCGTAGAGCTTGCCGTCGTACGAGCCGGCGTCGACGATGCCCTGCGCGAAGCCTTCCGAGGTCACGCCCATGTCGTTCAGCGGAGCGAGCGCCCCGGTCGCGGCGATCTGCTGGACGTCGGGGTTGTCGAGCATCAGGACGTCGGGCAGCGTCTTCGACGACGCCTGCTGGAGCACCTTCTGGATCAAGGTGTCACCAGGCACCGTCTCCCGCTGGATGCTGATCCCGAGCTTGGTCGCGCAGCCGTCGAGACCCTTCTGCACCAGGGCCTTGTCCGGGTCGTTGTTGTAGTAGTCGAGCACGGTGAGGCTGCTGACGGTGGCGCCCGACGCGGCCGGGCCGTCGTCACTGTCGCCGCAGGCTGCCAGCAGAAGTGGCAGCGCCGTCGCACCCGCCACCAGAGCGGTGATCCGCTTGCTGATCATGACATCGGACTCCTTCGGGGAATCGACGATCGAAGCGCTCGACCACGGCCGCGGGGCTGGTTGCCAGTGCTTGCCGGGCGGACGGTAAAGCGCTTAACTGAGATTCCAAGGACTATGTTCCTTGGGTCACACTGCTGTCAAGAGTTCGAGGGGGCGCATCGATGGCGACGATGCAGGAAGTCGCGGACCGCGCGGGGGTGTCGATCGCGACCGTGTCGTTCCTGCTGAACGACACCAAACCGGTCGCCGCCGCGACCCGGGCGCGGATCGAGCAGGCGATGGCCGACCTCGGCTACCGGCGCAACGTGGTCGCGCGGGCGCTGGCCAGTCGCCGGACGCACATCATCGCGATGGCGTACCCCGCGTTGGAGCACAAGTTCGGGACGTCGACGGCGGAGTTCTTCACCAGCGCGGCCGAGGCGGCGCGCGAGGACGACTACCACCTGGTGCTCTGGCCGGTCGGCAACGACGGCGTCGAACTGCGCGAGCTGCTCGGCCAGGGGCTGGTCGACGGGGTCGTGCTGATGGAGGTCCAGCTGGACGACGCGCGGGTCGGCGTACTGCGAGAGACCGGTACGCCGTTCGCGATGATCGGGCGGACGACCGAGCTCGAGGGCCTGACCCACGTGGACATCGACTTCGACACCACGGTCGCGGACGCCGTTGCCCACTTGTACGACCTCGGGCATCGGCAGCTGGTGCTGGTCTCGGGCGATCTGGACGACCCGCGCTTCCACGCCTACGGCCCGTGGGTGCGGATCGGCGACGCGTACCGGCGGATCGCGGCCGAGCACCGGCTGGAGATCGTCGTCGTCGAGTGCTCGGACACGACGCGCGCGGGCCACGAGGCCGCGGCTCAGATCGTGCGCGACCACCCTGGGACGACGGCGGTGCTGGTGATGAACGAGTTCGCCGCCCTGGGGGTCACCGCCGGTCTGCAACGGCTGGGGCGGGACGTGCCCGGCGACTTGTCGGTGCTTCCGTTGCTGATGGTCCCGGAGACCGCGGCCATGAGTAATCCGGAGCTCACGATCATGCGGACGCCTGGTCCGGAGCTTGGGCGGCTCGGCACGCAGTCGCTCATTCGGCATCTGGAAGGAGCCGCGCCGCTTCCGCCGCAGCTGGTGCCCGCCAAGCTCGTTCCTGGAGAGTCGGTGGGCCGGCCTCGGTCGGCTTCAGCGGAAGGGATCGGCGGCCGGTAGCCACCCGTCCGGATCGTCGATCGTCTGCACGTCCTGGGTCAGCGCCTCGATCGCGGCCAGGACTGACGGCCTGGTCTCGCTCTCCCGCGAGACCAGCGACCACGTCCAGTACGGCGTCGGCCGGTCGACCTGCCGCTGGACCAGATCGGGCGGCAGCGAGATCCCGGTCCGTTTCGGCGAGCTGAGCACCGGCCGGCGCAACCGGCGGACGTGCTCGAAGAACGCCGGGCCGGTGATGCCCTCGTCGTCGATGCGCTCGACCGTCGCGCCGGTCGCGGCCGCGAACTCCTCGGCGTACAGGTTCCAGGACGACCAGGCGGCGCTGCCGTCGTCCACCAGGACCACCGCCTGCTCGGCCTTCACCGGCTTCGTCCCAGGGCGAGCGCTCAACGCGAAGAGCCGGTCGACGCCGATCAGCCGGGCGGTCAGGCCCTGCTCCTGGAGGTCGTCGGTCCGGACCCAGCAGATCGCCAGGTCGATGCTGCCGTCGGCGACCCGGCTCGCCTGGGTGTGCGACGGCATCACCCACGGATCGACGACCAGGTGCGCGACTCCGGTCGTCCGCGTCACCAGGTCTTTGGGGTACCAGCTGACGTACCCGAGCCGGACGCAGTCCGCGCCGTCCAGGCCGGCCGCCGTACGGCGTAACGCGTCGGCCTGCTCGAGCAGCTCACGGGTCTTCGGCAGCAGGGCCTCACCGGACGGCGTGAGCGTGACCGAGCGCCGGTCGCGCTCGAACAGCTTGACCCCGAGGTCGCGCTCCAGCGACTTGATCTGCTGGGACAGCGACGGCCCCGCGATCAGCAGGCGCGCGGCGGCCCGGCCGAAGTTGAGCTCCTCGGCCACCGCGACGAAGTACCGCAACTGACGCAACTCCACCTGCTGATCGTACGGCGCTGTGAGCTTCGGCCTCCCAGCAGAGAGGAACTCGGTCGTTCGGAAACGCCGTCCGGCGAGCGACGCTCAAGACATGGACAACACGCAGAAAGTAGCAATCGTCACGGGCGCGTCGCAGGGCATCGGCGAGGGGCTGGTGACGGCGTACCGCAAGCTCGGGTACGCCGTGGTCGCCAACTCGCGCTCGATCGGACGCTCCGGTGACCCGATGGTCGTGACCGTGCCCGGCGACATCGCCGCCCCCGGCACCGGAACCCGGATCGTCGAGGCCGCGCTGGCCGAGTTCGGACGGGTCGACACGCTGGTCAACAACGCCGGCGTCTTCGTCGCCAAGCCGTTCACCGAGTACACCGACGAGGACTTCGACCTGGTCACCGGGGTGAACCTGCGCGGCTTCTTCGAGGTCACCCAGCAGGCGATCAAGGCGATGCTGGAGTTCGGCGGCGGCCACCTGGTGAACATCTCGACGGCGCTGGTGGACCACGCGAACACCGCCGTACCGTCGGTGCTGGCCTCGCTGACCAAGGGTGGGCTGAACGCGGCGAGCAAGTCGCTGGCGATCGAGTACGCCGGTCGCGGGATCCGCTCCAACACCGTTGCCCTCGGCATCATCCAGACGCCGATGCACGCCCCGGAGACGCACGCCGCGCTGGCGACCCTGCACCCGGTGGGCCGGATCGGCGCGATCGCGGACGTGGTGGACGCCGTCACCTACCTGGAGAACGCCCCGTTCGTCACCGGCGCCCTCCTCCACGTCGACGGCGGCCAGAGCGCCGGCCACTGACCAGTCTCCCTGAGGAGAACCGTGATGACCCCCATGTCGCTGCCCGGCCGTCGGCAGGCTTCGGCCGCCGGCAGGCTTCGGCAGCCCACGGCCGGCTGGGGACTGGCCGGCCAGGGCGCGGCTGCACTGGCGGCCGGCATGGGGGTCGGGCGATTCGTCTACACGCCGATCCTGCCGCTGATGCAGCTGTCACCGCGGGTCGGCGCGGGCCTGGCGACCGCGAACTACCTCGGTTACCTGCTCGGCGCGGTGATCACCATCGCCGCGCCCCCGCTGGTGCGGTCCCGGCTCGTCCTCCGCGCCGCGCTGGTCGTCCTGGTCGCCACGCTGGCTTTGATGCCAACGGCAACCACCTGGTGGCCGGCGCTCCGCCTCCTGGCCGGTGTCGCCAGCGCGCTGATCTTCGTCGGCGCGTCCACCACGATGCTGACCACCTTGTCGCCGCACCTGGTCGGCTGGTCCATCGGCGGCGTCGGCGCGGGCATCGCCCTGTCCGGCGTCGCCGTACTGGCCGTCCACACGTGGCAGCAGGCCTGGTGGACGGCGACCGCGCTGGCCGCCGTACTGACTGCCATCGCCTGGCGCCTCCCGGCAGCAACTCCCCCAGCCACCCATCGACAGCCCCGACCAACGCCGGCCGGACGGCGATCATTCGCCGTCGCCCTCACCAGCTACTCGCTCGAAGGCGTCGGCTACATCATCGCCGGAACGTTCCTGGTGGCCGCGATCGACCAGTCCGTCCCCGGCCACGCCGGCACGGCGGCCTGGATCCTCGTCGGCCTGGCAGCGCTGCCGTCGTCAGCCTTCTGGGCCTGGCTGAGCCACAAGCACTCGCGCCGCGGCCTGCTGGTCTCCGCCCTCGTGCTGCAGTCCTTCGGCATCGCCCTGCCCGCAGTCCTCGGCGGCGTCGTACCGGCCCTGCTCTCGGCCGCCCTGTTCGGCGCCACGTTCCTCGGCATCAACACCACGGTCCTCGCCATCGGAGCCGAACTCCGCATCCCCCGCGCGGTCGCCATCCTCACCACCGGCTACAGCATCGGCCAGGTCCTGGGCCCGCTCGCCGTCAACCCGTTGCTCCACAACGGCTACCGCCTTCCCCTCCTGCTGGGCGCCGCACTGGTCGCCCTGGCAGCAACCACAGCCACCTTCCTCACAAACCAGGAGTCCTGATGAGCACCACCGACATCCTCACCACCGTCGCCAACCAGTGGCGCGCCGCCGTCAACGCCCACGACCCGAAGCTGGTCGCGTCGTACTTCACCCCCGACGCCATCTTCCAGGGCCTCCACCCGTACTCGGTCGGCCCCGAAGGCGTAGCCGAGTACTACGCCGCCCAGCCCCTCGGCATGACCGCCGACTACACGGTCCTCGAAACCCGCCAACTGACCGACGACCTGATCCTCGGCTACCTCACCGTCGACTTCGCTTTCGTGGACCGCCCCACCAAGACCGTCAACCTCGCCCTCCTCCTCAAGAAGACCCCAGAAGCCTGGCAGATCACCCACTACCAGGTGTCGTTGTTGCCGTAATCGGGCAGATCCCCGGGCACCACGGGGCAGATCACGGATTCGCCTGACAGACACCACCAGATGTGCAAGGCTTGAACCAGCTCCCCAGGTGCTGCTTGGAGAGAAGTGAAGCTGGGCATCCCGCCGGAACGACGGGCCCCAGCTTTCGCGCTTTCCAGGGCCGGCCGACGGCGCGACACTGAGTTCAACCCGGAGCTGACTGCTCACCGCACCACCCGTCGTACCGCGTGATCACCCCGGCCAACTGATCCACCCACCGCTGATCCCCGAGCACCGCCGCCGTCACCGCACCCGCGACCGCATCGGGCAACCACAGCATCGGCTCCTCGACCGGCCTGGCAAAGGCGACCTTCAGCTCCTTGGACACCAGCCCCTTGTCACGCTCGCCATCGGCGCTCCGACCGCGACAATCGCCCGCACATCGAGGGTCGCGATCATGGCGGCGATGCGGTCCCGGCGCTTGACCGACTCCGTCACCCAGTGCAGGCGTACGCCGGGACGGATCGACAGGTCGCGGGCGGTGCGGCGTAGGTCCTCGCACTCGGCAGCGGTGACGACCGCCGCCATTGTGTACGTCCCCTCGGCTCCGGGACGGGTGGTGACGATCGACTCGTCGAGCCAGGCCAGCGGGCTCGGATCGGCGGCAGGGCTGGGCATCCTCGGATCCTGCAGCGTGCGTCACGTATTCGGCGGCGACGTGCCCAGGGCATTCAGGGGCACCTCGGGGCAGGTTTCCGCAGCGTGCGGAGGTCCTTCGGCCGCCTGCGGACCTCCGCTCGCCGGGCGTCAGGCGAGTTGCTCGCGGACCCAGCGGGGATCGGGGTTGACTCGTTGCTCGTTGCCCACGACCACGGTGGGGACGGTCTCGTCTCCGCCGGTGATCGCGCGGACCGCGGCGGCGCCGGCCGGGTCGGACCAGATGTTCACCCAGTACGCCGTACGCGCGCGGCGGCCGAGCTTGCGGCGTAGGCGCAGGCAGTACGAGCACCCCGGCCGCCAGTAGATGATCGGCCGACCGTCGACGGCGGCCAGGCGCGAAGCCTCGGCGGCTGTCGTCGGACGGGGAAACGCCAACGGCGACAGGACAATCCCCACAGCTACGAAGGCGACCAGCTCGAAGAGCCCGAGCAGCGCCCGCCCCGCGAGGAACTGGCTCCCCGACGTCAGCAGCCCGACCAAGAGAAACGCCCCGGCCATACCCCACGTTCGGAGTACGCCGGGGCGTCGCATCGGGCTCAGAGCTTCAGTGCGCTCGCGACAACGTCCGCCAGCGAGTGCGCCACGTCGTGGGCGGTGTCCGAGGACTCGGCCTCGACCATCACCCGGACGAGCGGCTCGGTGCCGGACGGGCGGAGCAGCACGCGGCCGGTGTCGCCGAGACGCCGGGTGGCCTCGGTGACGGCGGACTGCACGGTCGGGTCGGTGCCGGCACGGGTCTTGTCGACGTTCGGGACGTTGACCAGGACCTGCGGCAGCCGCGTCATCACGGCGGCCAGCTCACGCAACGACTTGCCGGTCGAGGCGACCCGGGCCAGCAGCATGACGGCGGTCAGCGTGCCGTCGCCGGTGGTGGCGTGGTCGGACAGGATCACGTGCCCGGACTGCTCACCGCCCAGCTTGTGGCCGCCGGCCTTCATCGCCTCCAGCACGTACCGGTCGCCGACCTTGGTCTGCTCGACCGCGATCTGCTCGCGGACCATCGCCTGGACGAAGCCGAGGTTGCTCATCACGGTCGCGACGACGGTGTCGTTGGTCAACCGCCCGCTGTCGCGCATCGCCAGGGCCAGGACGGCGAGGATCTGGTCGCCGTCCACGAACTCGCCGGTGTCGTCGATCGCCAGGCACCGGTCGGCGTCGCCGTCGAGCGCGATGCCGAGATCGGCGCCGTGCCCGATCACCTCGCGGCGCAGCCCCTCCATGTGGGTGGAGCCGCACTCGAGGTTGATGTTCAGGCCGTCCGGGCTGGCGGCGTACGTGATCACCTCGGCGCCGAGGCGCCGCAGGGCTTCCGGTGCCGTCAGGGACGCGGCACCGTTCGCGCAGTCGATCACGACCTTGAGGCCGTCGAACCGGTTGGGCGCGGACCGGACCAGGTGCGCTACGTAGGTCTCGAAGCCCTGGCCGTCGTCGAGCACCCGCCCGACGGCCTTGCCGGTCGGGCGCTGCCACTCCTCGCCCATCCGGGCTTCGATGGCGTCCTCGATCGGGTCGTCGAGCTTGATCCCGCCGCGGGCCAGGAACTTGATGCCGTTGTCCGGCATCGGGTTGTGGCTGGCCGACAACATCACACCCAGGTCGGCACCGGTGGAACCGGTCAGGTACGCGACCGCGGGGGTCGGCAGTACGCCGAGCTTGAAGACGTCGACGCCGGCGCTGGCCAGACCGGCCACGACGGCGGCTTCCAGGAACTCACCACTGGCACGCGGATCCCGGCCCACAACGGCGCGTGGCCGGTGCCCTTCGAAGGCACCGGCCTCGCCGAGTACGTGAGCGGCGGCGACCGAGAGGTCGAGCGCCAGCTCCGCGGTCAGGTCCACGTTCGCCAGGCCACGGACGCCGTCCGTGCCGAACAAACGCGCCATCAGGTGATCAGCGCTTGCTGTACTGCGGAGCCTTACGGGCCTTCTTGAGACCGGCCTTCTTGCGCTCCTTGATCCGCGCGTCGCGGCTGAGCAGACCGGCCTTCTTCAGACCCGGGCGGTTCGCCTCCTCGTCAGCGGCGTTCAGGCAGCGGGCGATGCCCAGCTGCAGGGCGCCGGCCTGACCGGTGATGCCACCGCCGTTGATCCGGGCGATGACGTCGTAGGAGCCCTCGAGACCGGCGACCACGAACGGCTCGTTCACGTGCTGCTGGTGAACCTTGTTCGGGAAGTACACGTCGATCGGCTTGCCGTTGACGGTGATGTTGCCGGTGCCGGGGATGAGGCGGACGCGAGCGACGGCCTCCTTACGGCGGCCGGTCGCGCCGGCCGGGTTGATCACCGCGACGCGGCCGGACTCGGCGCGCTGCTCCGGGCTCGGGTTCGTCTCGGAGGTGTACGCGACCGGGCCCTCGGTGTCGATGGGGACCTCAAGGTCGGTCTCGGTCTCGTTGGTGGTGACGTCGCTCACGCTGGAAATCCTCGTTTACCTGGCTCGTCGATCGCTCTACTGGGCGATCTGGGTGATCTCGAACGGCTTCGCCTGCTGGGCCGCGTGCGGGTGCTCCGGACCGGCGTACACCTTCAGCTTGGTGAGCAGCTTCCGGCTCAGGCGGTTCTTCGGCAGCATGCCCCAGACAGCCTTCTCGACGGCCTTACGGGGGTCCTTGTCCAGGATCTCGCCGATCGGGGTGGCCGTCAGACCGCCCGGGTGACCCGAGTGGCGGTAGGCCAGCTTGTCCGTCCGCTTGCTGCCGGACAGGGCGATCTTGGACGCGTTGACGACGACGACGAAGTCGCCACCGTCGACGTGCGGGGCGAAGGTCGGCTTGTGCTTGCCACGCAGAAGAATTGCGATCTGGACGGCGAGCCGACCGAGCGTGACGTCGGTGGCGTCGATCACGTGCCACTCACGGGTGACGTCAGCAGGCTTCGGGCTGTACGTGCGCACGGTCGTTGACCTTCGTTTCTCAGAGGTTGACAAAAATAGGACGTCGGCGAGCGGTATCACCGGGACCGGTGCAGACCTGGAACGCACAACAGCAGCCCAGAATACCGGCGGTGGCACGTCGGGGTCAAAGTGAGCGTGAACGGCCCGGGGACCCCGGGTTGGAACCGAACTCCGACCGCACTAGTTTAGCGGTGAAGAACAGAAGTCCGAACCGCGTCCCGCCGCTGACGATCACCCTCACTGGCACCGGCGATGACGCCAGCTTCCGAAGAGGGCACCGTGACCGAACAGTCGCTCACCGTCCGGGACAACCGGACCGGCAAGGACTACGACCTTGCCATCACCGACGGCACCATCCGTGCCGCAGATCTCAAGCAGATCAGCGCTACCGACGGAGACGGTGGCCTGGCCACCTACGACCCCGGCTTCGTCAACACCGCCTCGACCCGCTCCTCGGTCACCTTCATCGACGGTGACAAGGGCATCCTGGAGTACCGCGGCTACCCGATCGAGCAGCTCGCCGAGCAGTCGAACTACCTCGAGGTCGCCTACCTGCTGGTCAACGGCAAGCTGCCGAACAAGGCCGAGTACGAGGGCTGGGCGCACGACGTGACGTATCACACGTTCGTGCACGAGAACCTGAAGACCTTCATGCAGGGCTTCCGGTACGACGCCCACCCGATGGGCATGCTGCTGGCCTCGGTCGGCGCGCTGTCGACGTTCTACCCCGAGTCGCGGGAGATCTTCGACGAGCAGTCGCGGGCGCTGCAGATCCGCCGGCTGATCGCGAAGATGCCGACGCTCGGCGCGTTCGCCTACCGCCACGCGCAGGGCAAGCCGTACGTCTACCCCGACAACGAGCTCAGCTACGCGGCGAACTTCCTGTCGATGCTGTTCAAGATGAGCGAGCCCAAGTACGCCGCCGACGACCGTCTGGTGCGCGCGCTGGAGATCCTGTTCATCCTGCACGCCGACCACGAGCAGAACGCCTCCACCAACGCGGTGCGGGCGATCGGCTCGACCCAGGTCGACCCGTACAGCGCCGTCACCGGCGGCATCGCCGCCCTCTACGGCCCGCTGCACGGCGGCGCCAACGAGGCCGTGCTGAAGATGCTGCGCCGGATCGGCACCGTCGACAACGTCCCGTCGTTCATCGAGGGCGTCAAGAACGGCGAAGAGCGGCTGATGGGCTTCGGCCACCGGGTCTACAAGAACTACGACCCGCGCGCCAAGATCATCAAGAAGGCCGCCGACGACGTGTTCGAGGTGACGGGCATCAACCCGCTGCTGAAGATCGCCGTCGAGCTGGAGAAGATCGCGCTGGAGGACGAGTACTTCGTCTCCCGCAAGCTCTACCCGAACGTGGACTTCTACTCCGGCCTGATCTACGAGGCCCTGCAGTTCCCGCCGGAGATGTTCACCGTGCTGTTCGCCATCCCGCGCACCTCGGGCTGGCTGGCCCAGTGGCTGGAGAGCCTCGGCGACAGCGACCAGAAGATCGCCCGCCCGAAGCAGATCTACACCGGCGCCCGCGGCATCGACTACGTCCCGATGGGCGACCGCTGATCAGCACCTGACCCCCTTCCCGGCAAGGGAATTGGGACGGCCCCGGCCCGGCAACTCTGCCGCGGACCGGGGCCGTTGTGCGCTTCTGCCGACTACGACGCAGCCACCGGGCCGCGCGGTTCCCGGGCCGCGGCGAAGACCTGGTCGAGCGTTCCGCGGGCCCGCGCCATCGCGACGTGGTCGACGTAGTCGCGGGACTCGACGATCTGCCCGTCCCGCACCCGCAGGACGAAGACGCACGGCACCCGGAACGACGCGCCGTCGGCGGTCCGCGTCCCGGCGTACTCGAACTCGGCGACGATCACCTCGGGGTCCGCGGTCTCGTGCACCCGGACGTTGTCCGGCGTGAACCGGATGGCCTGGGCGACCCGCGGGCCGGTGCCGCCGAAGTGCTCGCGCAGCGCGTCGCGGCTGAGCAGCGGGTGGTCGCCGCCGGGCGCCATCGGGTGCCGGACGTCGGTCTGTTCGGCGTACAGGCCGGGCAGGCTCGCGTAGTCGCCGTCGGCGACGCCGTGGACCAGGCGCAGGAAGACCTCGGTGGGTGTCATCAGCGGCTCCTAAACGAAGTGACGACTCCGAATATATGGAGTGCGAACTTCGGTTACAACCGAATTGCGTCGCCGAGCGTCTCCTACGCTGTGCGGGACGAAGGAGGGTGGGCGGGTGCGAGCTGACGCGCGGGACAACCGGGAGCGGATCCTCACCGCGGCCGAGCAGGTGTTCGGGCGGTCGACGGCCGCCTCGACCGACGACGTGGCGAAGCTGGCGGGGGTCGGGATCGCGACCGTCTTCCGGCACTTCCCGACCAAGGTGGAGCTGCTGGAGGCGGTGCTGACGCTGCGGCTGCAGCGGCTGCGGGACACCGCCCGCGAGCTGGCCGGCGCGAGCAACCCCGGTACGGCGTTCTACGAGTTCTTCAGCCAGGTGGTCGCGGAGGCGGGCTCCAAGCTGGCGATCGCCGAGGCACTCGGCGCGGCCGGCAGCGCTCCTGGCGAGCACGCCCGGCAGGCCGGCGCCGAGATGCGCCAGGCCTTCGGTGAGCTGCTCGTCAAGGCCCAGCGCAGCGGAGCGGTCCGTGCCGACGCCCAGTTCCCCGAGGTGTACGCCCTGCTCGTCGGAGCCTCCCGCGGCGCGACCGCGACCGGTCTGGATGTGGAGGTCCGCGACCGGATGCTCTCCCTCCTGTACGACGGGCTGCGGCCGCGCCGGTGAGGAAGCGGTGGGCGCGCTGGTCACGCCGGCGCCGAGTGATCACCGTCCTGCTGCTGGCCTTCCTGCTGGCGATCCCAGTACCTCTCGCGGCGTACGCCGTGTCGCTCCGCCTCCACTACACCGGCGACCCGTCGCCGCAGGCCCTCACCCGCGGCCGGGACGCCCTGTGGCTCGGCCATGCCTGGGTGGACGGCCGCAAGACCGCGGCTGACGTCACCGCGCTGGCCAAGCGCCTCTCCACGACCGGAGTGCGCGACCTGTACGTCCACGCCGGACCGCTGGAGCACGACGGCAGCCTGCCGCTGGCAGAGGTCTCCCCCAAGGCCCGCTGGTTCACCGACGCCATGAGCAAGGCTGCTCCCGCCGTACGGGTGCAGGCCTGGCTGGGCGACGTCGTACAGCCCGCCAAGAACCCGGGCATGGACCTGGACGACCAGGCCGTGCGCGACGGGGTGACGGCGTCGTCCGAGGCCGTGCTCGACCAGGGCTTCGACGGCATCCACTTCGACTTCGAGCCGGTCCACTCCGGGTCCCGTGGCTTCCTCGCCGTACTGGACCAGGTCCACCAGGTCACGGCCGCCCGCAACGTCCGGCTGTCGGTCGCCGCGGCCCAGATCGACCCGCTCTGGTCCGTGAACTCCCTCGCCCTGGCCATCGCCGACGAGGGCAAGTGGTGGTCCCAGGACTACTTCGCCGAGGTGGCCCGCCGGGTCGAGCAGATCGCGGTGATGTCCTACGACACCGCCATGCCCCTGGAGTCCCTGTACGGCGGCTACGTCGCCCAACAGACCCAGCTGGCCCTGGAGGTCGTCCCCGACCGCGTAGACCTCCTGATGGGCCTTCCGGCGTACTGGGAGAACAACCCCAGCCACTGGGGCAAGGCCGAAACCGTCGAGGCCGCGGTCCGCGGCGCCCGCCTCGGCCTGGGCACCTCACCCAAGCAGAACTTCGGCCTGGCGATCTACGTCGACTTCACCGCCACCGAAGCCCACTGGAACGCCTACACGACCGGCTGGGTGAGCAAGCCCTAGCGAGCGCGCTCGACGCGGCCCTCGTCCCAGACCGGTTCGGTCGACTCGTAGACCGAGCCGTCGGAGCCGAAGACCAGGTAGCGGTCGAAGTCGCGGGCGAACCAGCGGTCGTGGGTGACCGCCAGGACCGTGCCGTCGAAGGAGTCGAGCCCCTCCTCCAGCGCCTCGGCGGACTCGACGTCGAGGTTGTCGGTGGGCTCGTCGAGCAGCAGCAGCGTCGCGCCGGACAGCTCGAGCAGCAGGATCTGGAAACGCGCCTGCTGACCGCCGGACAGGCTGTCGAAGGACTGCTCGGCCGCGTGCGCCAGCTCGTACCGGTCCAGCTTCCGCGACGCCAGCTCGCGACCCATGCCGTCGCGGTGCTCGTCGCCGCGGTGCAGGATCTCCAGCAACGTCCGTCCGGCCAGCTCCGGGTGCTCGTGGGTCTGCGCGAACCAGCCCGGCCGTACCCGCGCACCGAGCTTGGCCATACCGGTGTGCGCGACCGACGGGATCTCCACCTCGCCGACCGGCTGGTGCTCGACGTCCGGGTCGGAGCCGCCGTTGGCCAGCAGGCGCAGGAAGTGCGACTTGCCGGAACCGTTGGAGCCCAGCACCGCCACGCGTTCGCCGTACCAGACCTCCAGGTCGAACGGCTTCATCAGACCGGTCAGCTCGAGCCCGGTGGCCACGACGGCGCGCTTGCCCGTCCGGCCGCCGGTGAGCCGCATGCTGACCTTCTGCTCGCGCGGGATCGCCTGCGGCGGGCCGGCCTCCTCGAACTTGGCCAGCCGGGTCTGTGCCGCCTTGTAGCGCGACGCCAGGCCGTCGTTGTACGCCGCCTTGGTCTTGTACATCAGCACCAGCGCCTTGAGCTTGGCGTGCTCCTCGTCCCAGCGGCGGCGCAGCTCCTCCAGCCGCTCGAACCGGTGCTTGCGGGCCTCGTGGTAGGTCTTGAAGCCGCTGCCGTGCGTCCAGATCGTGTTGCCGGCCGCACCGAGCTCGACGGTGACGATCCGGGTTGCTGTGTTGGCCAGCAGCTCCCGGTCGTGGCTGATGTAGAGCACCGTCTTGGGGGTCGCGTTGAGCTGCTCCTCGAGCCAGCGCTTGCCCGGTACGTCGAGGTAGTTGTCCGGCTCGTCCAGCATCAGCACTTCGTCCGGACCGCGCAGCAGCGCCTCCAGCACGAGCCGCTTCTGCTCACCGCCCGACAGCGTCTTCACCTCACGCCAACGGCAGTTGTCGAACGGGATGCCGAGCGCCGCCGTCGTACAGACGTCCCAGAGCACCTCGGCGTCGTACCCGCCGACCTCGCCCCAGTCCGAGACGGCCTGGGCGTAGCGCAGCTGGGTCTTCTCGTCGTCGGCCTCCATCATCTTCAGCTCGGCCTCGTCGAGCGTGGCCGCGGCGGTCCGGATCGCCTCCGGCGCGACGCTGAGCAGCAGGTCGCGCACGGTCGAGGTGTCCCGCACCGAGCCGACGAACTGCCGCATCACGCCGAGCCCGCCCGACCGCGCGATGCTGCCGCTGTGCGGCTTCAGGTCGCCCGCGATGATCTTGGTCAGCGTCGTCTTGCCGGACCCGTTCGCACCGACCAGCGCGACCTTGGCGCCGTCGCCGACCCGGAACGTGATGTCGTCGAGCAGCACCCGCCCGTCCGGCAGTTCGAACCCGATTCCAGCGACGTCCACGTGACCCATGCGCCCAGTCTGACGGGCGGGTCACAGGACGGCGAACGGTTATCGCCTACCAGCCCTTCAGGTGGTCCAGGTAGATCCCGCCGGCCGGGCGCACCGAGCCGGTCATGAACAGCTTGAGCGGCGCGGCGAACAGCCCGTACGTCGTACTGCCGTTGAGGAATCCGGCCGTCGCGCAGCCGTCGTACTGGACCCAGATCTCGCGGATGCCCGCCGCGGTGGTGAACCGCAGCACGATCGCCTCCGACGGCCGGGCCGCCTCGGGCGTGCACTTGAAGACCGGCAGCGCCGGGTTGCGCTCGGGCAGCACCTTGATCGCGTCGACGACCTGCTGGGCGACGTAGTCGTCGAAGCTCTGGGAACCGAGCAGCTCCTGGTTGCCCGGCGTCAGCCCGTACCGACAGGCCTCCAGGCTGGTCACGCGGACAGTCAGGTCGAGACCAGTGGCAGCTGAAGGACCGGCGTCCCCGCTGTAGATGGCCGGTTCGGGCAGGCAGCCGGTGGCCGTGTCCTTCTGCGGCTGCTGCTCCCCGGTGTACTCGGGACCCTCCGCCGCATTGTCGGCACTGCCCGCGCTGTTGGTCGCCACCGGCGACTCCGAACCGATCGCAGTCCACACACCGCCGCCGACCACCGCCACCGCGACCACAGCGGCCGCAGCAGCCAGCAGGTTCTTCCGGCGTTGCCGAACTCGCTGGCGCGCCTTGGCAGCCAGGCCCCGGCTGTGCATGTCGAACGAGGTGTCGGCCTTGGCCTTGAACGCGTCAGCCACGGCAGGGCCGAGTTCCTGCTCCTGGTCGTCGTACTCAGGCATCGTCGGCTCCTTCCTTGGTCAGCGTCTTCTTCAGTACGGCGAGCGCCCGGTGCACGTGCGACCGGGCCGTCGCCTCCGCACAGTGCAGCAGCACGCCGATCTCGGCGTACGACAGCTCCTCGTAGAAGCGCAGCACCACCGCGGCCCGCTGTCGGTCCGGCAGGGTCTTGCAGAGCTCCCAGACCGCCTCGGCCTCCGCGCGGTCCGCCGTACCGTCCGGGGCCGCGGCCGACCGGTCCGGCTCGGAGACCGGCGCCTCCCGCCTGCGGAACCGCCGCCACCAGGAGATGTGGGCGTTGACCACCATCCGCTTGACGTAGGCCTCGGGGTCGTCGGCCCGGCTGACCCGGCCCCAGCGCGCACAGGCCGTCGTCAGCGCGTCCTGGACCGCGTCCTCGGCCAGCGACTTGTCGCCGGTCAGCACGTAGGCGAACCGCAGCAGCGCGTCGGCGCGCTCGCCGACGAAAGTCTCGAAGTCGAGCGCGGGCGCACTGGTCATTGGCTCCGCCAAGGCTGCCTCCATACCCTCAGGACGGCGATCCGCCCTGCTTCGTTGCAGTCGCCTTGAGGATTCGGAAACCCTTGGCACTGGCCACCCGGTCGCACGGGTAGCCCTGCTCGGTCAGCCAGCGCTGCAGCGAGTCGCCCCCGAGGTTCTTGCCGACCACCATCCAGCCCACTCCCCCGGGCTTCAGCCGGCCGAACCAGAGCAGCAGCATCTTGTGCAGCTCGGGCTTGCCGATGTGGATCGCCGGGTTGGACCAGAGCTCGTCGAACACCACGTCGTCCGGTACGTCGTCCGGCTGCACGGCGTGCACCCGCTCGGCGACGCCCGCGGCGGCCGCGTTGAGACCGGTCAGCTCGAGCGCCCGGTTGTTCACGTCGACCGCCCAGACCACCGCCTCGGGGACCTCGACCGCCAGCGCGCAGGCGATCGGCCCGTAGCCGCTGCCGAGGTCGAGAATGGTGCGCGGCTCCGGCGAGGGACGCACCTCACGCAGCAGGATCGACGTACCGAGGTCCAGTCGATCGCGCGAGAAGACGCCGCTTGCGGTGGTGAACTCGTAGTCCCGGTCCCAGATCCGGGCCTGCACAGTACGCCGTACGTCGGCCGAGGCCGGGTCCTCCGAGAAGAAGTGGTCAGCCACGCCGGTGCACCTCCCCACGGACCTGCCGCGTCTCCACCGCGCGCGCGGCCACCTGATCGTCCTCCGGGTAACGCACTTCCTCCAGCGTCAGGCCGTGCGCCGGCAGAACCGTCACCGCCGAGTTGCGGACTCGCGCCGCGAGCACGGTGGCCGGCCAGTCGGCTTCACGGCGTCCGTCGCCGACGGGGACGATCGAACCGACCAGCGCCCGCACCATCGAGTGGCAGAAGGCGTCGGCGATCACCGTGCCCTCCACGCGTCCCGGCGCGACCCTGGCCCAGGAGAACTCGCGCAGCGCCCGGACCGTGCTCGCGCCCTCCCGCTTGCGGCAGAAGGCCGCGAAGTCGTGCTCACCCAGCAGCTTCTGGGCGGCCTCGTTCATCCGGTCCACGTCCAGGGCGCGGCCGACCCGCAGCACTTCCTGCCTGCGCAGGGGATCCCAGCCGCCGGGGTCGTCGCAGATCCGGTAGACGTACCGGCGGAACAGCGCGGAGAACCTGGCGTCGAATCCCTCGGGCGCCTCGACGACCGCGTTCACCGCGATGTCGGGCGGCAGTACGCCGTTGAGCCGGCGCAGCAGCTCGCGGGCGGTCATCTCCGAGTCGAGATCGACGTGGGCCACCTGGCCGCGGGCATGGACTCCGGTGTCGGTCCGGCCGGCACAGGTCACCGTCGGGGCCTGCTCGGCCCGCAGGATCGTCCGGAGGGCTTCCTCGAAGTCGCCCTGCACCGTTCTGAGCCCGTCCTGGCGGGCCCAGCCGTGGAATCCGGTCCCGTCGTACCTCAGGTCTATCCGCCAACGCACAGGGCAATCTAACGCAACAGCGCCCCCGCACCGTGACCGGTGCGTGGGCGCTGTGACGTACTGGGTGCTACTTGTCCTCGGTCTCGCCGGCCTTGGTGAAGCCGGCGGCCGCGGCCGCCTCCTCGGTGGAGAACCAGACCTCGGCCTCGGTCTGGTCGTACCACGGCGAGTCGGTGGTGTGGAACTTCATCGAGTTCTCGTTGCCCTTGATGTCGAAGCCCTCGGGCGCCGAGCCGTCGGCCAGCGGAGCGGCCGAACCCTCGTACTTGCCCGCGACGACGTCCTGGACCGCTCCCTCGTCCTTGACCTCGTCCTGGACCTCGTCGGCGACCGGCGCGTCGTCGGCCTTGGCGGCCGTCTTCTTCGCCGTGGCCTTCTTGGCCGGAGCCTTCTTGGCCGCCGCCTTCTTCGCCTTCGGCGAGTCCGCCAGCGCCTCGACCAGCTCGATCTTCACCATGGGGGCGTTGTCGCCCTTGCGGGGGCCGAGCTTGATGATCCGGGTGTAGCCACCCGGACGGTCGGCGTACCGCTCACCGATCTCGGTGAACAGCACGTGCACGACGCTCTTGTCCTTGATCCGCTTCATCACCTGGCGGCGCGAGTTCAGGTCGCCGCGCTTGGCCTTGGTGATGAACGACTCGGCCAGCGGCTGCAGGCGCTTGGCCTTCGACGCGGTCGTGGTGATCGCGCCGTGCTCGAACAGCGACGTCGCGAGGTTGCTGAGGATCAGCTTCTCGTGCGCCGGGCTGCCGCCGAGGCGGGATCCCTTGGTGGGGGTAGGCATTGTCCAACTCCAGAAATCTCAGGCCCGGGTGCGGACCTTGGGAACAGGCCGTGAGGCCTTCGAAAGGTCAGTACTGCTCGGTCTCGGCGAAGCTCTCGTCCTCGTCCTCGGCGTCGTCACCGTAGGCCTCGGCAGCGGCGCGCAGGTCGAAGCCGGGAGGCGAGTCCTTCAGCGACAGGCCCATCTCGGCCAGCTTCAGCTTGACCTCGTCGATCGACTTGGAGCCGAAGTTGCGGATGTCCAGCAGGTCCTGCTCGCTGCGCGAGATCAGCTCACCCACGGTGTGGATGCCTTCGCGCTTGAGGCAGTTGTAGGACCGGACGGTCAGCTGCAGGTCCTCGACCGGCAGGGCCAGGTCGGCGGCCATCTGCTCGTCGACCGGCGACGGGCCGATGTCGATGCCCTCGGCCTCGACGTTCAGCTCACGGGCCAGGCCGAACAGCTCGACCAGCGTCTTACCGGCCGACGCGACGGCGTCGCGGGGCAGCATCGACGGCTTGGTCTCGACGTCGACCACGAGGCGGTCGAAGTCGGTGCGCTGCTCGACACGGGTCGCCTCGACCTTGTAGGTCACCTTGAGGACCGGCGAGTAGATCGAGTCGACCGGCATCCGGCCGATCTCGGCGTCGGCGGACTTGTTCTGGATCGCGGACACGTAACCGCGGCCCCGCTCGACGACCAGCTCCATCTCGAGCCGGCCCTTCTCGTTCAGGGTGGCGATCTTCAGGTCCGGGTTGTGCACCTCGACACCGGCCGGCGGCGCGATGTCGGCGGCGGTGACGTCACCGGGGCCCTGCTTGCGCAGGTACATGGTGACCGGCTCGTCGTGCTCGGAGGAGACGACCAGGTCCTTGAGGTTCAGGATCAGCTGGGTGGCGTCTTCCTTGACCCCGGCGACCGTCGAGAACTCGTGCAGCACGCCGTCGACCTTGATGCTGGTCACGGCGGCGCCCGGGATGGACGACAGCAGGGTGCGGCGGATGGAGTTGCCGAGGGTGTAGCCGAAGCCCGGCTCCAGCGGCTCGATCACGAACCGCGAGCGGTGCTCGCCGACGACCTCTTCGGTCAGGGTGGGGCGCTGTGCGATAAGCATTTCTGTGTCCTTTTGTCGCGACGACCACTATTTGAGGTCGCGAGGTGAAGAAGAGATACGACCGATCCCGCCGGCGGCCCGGAGGCCGCCGGCGGGAAGCGGATCAGTTCTTCGAGTAGAGCTCGACGATCAGGTGCTCTGCGACCTGGGTGTCGATCTGTGCCCGGGTGGGCAGCTGGTGCACGAGGATCCGCAGCCGCTCCGGCAGGGCCTCGAGCCACGCCGGGACGACCCGCTCCGAGTGCGTCTCGCGGGCGATGATGAACGGCGTCATCTCGGCCGACTTGGCCCGGACGTCGATCACGTCGTGGGCCGCGACCCGGTACGACGGGATGTTCACCTTGATGCCGTTCACGGTGAAGTGACCGTGCACGACGAGCTGACGGGCCTGACGACGCGTCCGGGCCAGACCGGCGCGGTACACGACGTTGTCGAGGCGGGACTCGAGGATGATCAGCAGGTTGTCACCGGTCTTACCCGGACGCCGCGAGGCTTCCTTGTAGTACAGGCTGAACTGCTTCTCGAGCACGCCGTAGGCGTAACGGGCCTTCTGCTTCTCACGGAGCTGAAGCAGGTACTCGCTCTCCTTGGGACGGCCGCGGCCGTGCATACCCGGCGGGTACGGACGACGCTCGAACGCCTTGTCGCCACCGACGAGGTCGACCCCGAGACGGCGCGACTTCTTGGTCATGGGTCCGGTGTAACGGGCCATTTTCGCTGCCTACCTTTCCTGGGATCAGACCCGGCGCCGCTTGGGAGGGCGGCAGCCGTTGTGGGCGGTCGGGGTGACGTCCTGGATCGTGCCGACCTCGAGGCCGACAGCGCCCAGCGAACGGATCGCGGTCTCACGGCCGGAGCCGGGACCCTTCACGAACACGTCGATCTTGCGCATGCCGTGCTCCATCGCCCGGCGCCCGGCGGCCTCGGCGGCCATCTGCGCGGCGAACGGGGTCGACTTGCGCGAACCCTTGAAGCCGACGGTGCCCGCGGAAGCCCACGAGATGACCGCGCCGGTCGGGTCGGTGATCGTCACGATCGTGTTGTTGAACGTGCTCTTGATGTGCGCGTGGCCGGCGGCCACGTTCTTCTTCTCCTTGCGGCGCACCTTCTTCGCGCCGGCCGCGGTGCGGCTCTTGGGAGGCATAAGTCAGTTGCTCCTGGGGTGGTCGACGGTCATCCGGGTCACTTCTTCTTCTTGCCGGCGATCGCCTTCTTGCGACCCTTCCGGCTACGGGCGTTGGTCCGCGTGCGCTGACCACGCACCGGCAGGCCGCTGCGGTGCCGGCGACCCTGGTACGACCCGATCTCGATCTTGCGGCGGATGTCCGCGGTCACCTCGCGACGGAGGTCACCTTCGATCTTGTAGTTGCCTTCGATCCAGTCCCGGAGCTTGACCAGTTCCTCGTCGCCCAGTTCGTGGACGCGCTTGTCACCGGAGATGCCGGTGGCTTCGAGCGTCTTCAGGGCGCGAGTACGACCTACACCGAAGATGTAGGTGAGTGCGACCTCGATGCGCTTGTCGCGCGGGAGGTCGACGCCAACGAGGCGTGCCATGTGGCGGTGTTCCTTTCGTCGTCAGAGGTGTGGTGGCGCGCCGCGTCCTTGCCCGCCTCGGTGATGTTTCCTTCACCGGCAAGGCCCCGGCCTCTGTTCCGGGGGCGACGTCCAGCGTGTTGCCGTGCTGGACGAGCGTGCGCGCTGTGGTGCGACAGTGCTGTGTCGCGAGGTAGGGCTTGGATCAGCCCTGCCGCTGCTTGTGCCGCGGGTTCTCGCAGATCACCATGACCCGGCCGTGGCGGCGGATCACCTTGCACTTGTCGCAGATCTTCTTGACGCTCGGATTGACCTTCATCGAGCTTCTTTCTTCGACAGGTGGCTGTGGTTACTTGTACCGGTAGACGATCCGACCCCGGGTGAGGTCGTACGGCGACAGCTCGACGACGACCCGGTCCTCGGGGAGGATCCGGATGTAGTGCTGCCTCATCTTGCCGCTGATGTGCGCGAGCACCTTGTGCCCGTTGGACAGCTCAACACGGAACATCGCGTTCGGCAAAGCCTCGACGATGGTGCCCTCGAGTTCGATGACTCCCTCTTTTTTGGGCATGTCCTCGCACTTCTGTAGACGACGTACTGAATGATTGGTGGTGCACGGTTGCCGGCCCGGAACGAGCGTTGGGCATAGCAACCAGAGGCTACAAAGAGCCAAGGAAAGAGTGTACGCCACCTACCGGTGAGAAACCCAATCGGGCCTCAGCAACGGCTGGACTCCAGCTCTTCCATGTGCTCGGCGCCCCACAGGTCCAGGGGCGCGAGCGCCACGTTCAGGGTCTCACCGAGCGGCGTGAGCGAGTACTCCACCTTCGGCGGGACCTGGCGGTAGACCTCCCGGTGCACGATCCGCCGCGACTCCAGTTCGCGCAGCTGCTGGATGAGCATCTTCTCGGTCACCCCGGAGACCTCCTTGCGCAGCTCACCGAACCGTCGCGGTCCATGACTGAGCGCCCACAGGATGCGGGGCTTCCACTTCCCGCCGATCACGTCGGCGGCGGCATCCAGCCCACAGGTGTACGGCTTCATACTTACCTTTCGGTGAGTACCTGACTATTTAGTCGGTACTTGTCCATTCTAAACCGGGTCCGTGAGGCTGGGCCCATGAAGACACCCGTGACCGTTCTCGGCCTCGGCGCGATGGGAACCGCCCTCGCCCAGGCCTTCGTCTCAGCCGGCCACCCGACCACCGTCTGGAACCGCACCCCTGGCCGCGCGCCCGGCCTCACCGGCGTCACCCGCGCGAAGACCGTCGCCGACGCCGTCAGCGCGAGCTCGTTGATCGTCGTCTGCCTGCTCGACGACGCCTCCGTCCAGGAGGCGCTGGCCCCGGCCGCCACCGAGTTCACCGGCCGCACGCTGGTCAACCTCACCAACGGCACTCCCGCCCACGCCCGGCGTACCGCCGACTGGGCCACGCAGCAGGGCGCGGACTACCTGGACGGCGGCATCATGGCCGTCCCCGCGATGATCGGCGGCCCGGCCGGGTTCATCCTCTACAGCGGCTCCGAAGCCGCCTTCGAGAAGTACGGCGCCGTGCTGTCCGCCGTGGCCCGTCCCCAGTTCGTCGGGACCGACCCCGGCCTGGCCGCGCTGCAGGACCTCGCGCTGCTGAGCGGGATGTACGGGATGTTCGCCGGCGCTTTTCACGCACTCGCACTGACCTCCAGCGAGAAGGTCTCGCCTACCGCGTTCGCCGAGCAGTTACTGGTCCCCTGGCTCACCGCGATGCTTGGCAGCATCCCCGCGATCGCAAGGGATCTCGAGTACGGCGCCGACGGCGCGGCCGGCTCGAACCTGGCGATGCAGTCAGCCGGTTTCGCGAACCTGCTCGACGCTTCCAGAGCTCAAGGCGTCGACCCGGTGCTGCTGGCGCCGATGGACGACCTGCTGGCTCGCGCGGTCCACGAAGGACACGGCGACGAGGACCTCGCGGCCGTCGTACAGCTGCTCAGGACTGCTGGGTAGCCGCCCACTGCTCGCCGGTCTGCCAGACGTGCTCGGGGATCAGCGCGAGCAGGTCGCAGGCGGCGTCCAGGTGGGCCAGGACGACCGAGGCCTCCCGGTACGCCGGGAAGATCGCCACGAACCGACGGCCCTCGCAGCTGAAGCCGAACGGCGGCACCTGACCCAGTACGTCGACCGCCCGCCGGTGCAGCACCTCCAGCGCCAGATCCTCGCGCCCGTTGAACAGGCAGTACTTCTCGGGCAGCCCGTCCACCGTCAGCTTCAGCGGCACCAGGCTGGCCGCGGCGACGGGCGCCAGCGAGCTCGGCAGCAGCTGCATCGGCGGCAGCGGCCGGTCCACCTCGAGGTCCAGGAAGTCGAAGCCGAGCTGGCGCCGCCGGACCTTGTGCCGGAACCGGCCGGCGATCAGCTCACGCCCACGGTGCCGGCCGATCGTCACGTCGTACACCTCGGCCGCGGGGTCGACGTCGAACGGCGGGAACGGCCAGCGGTCGACCAGGTCCGGATCGCCGGCGCTGACCTGCCAACCCAACTGCCGGGCCATGTCCGACCAGGCCCGGCGCTGACGGTTCTCCGAGATCCGGAACGCCGCGGTCAGCCCGATCAGGACCAGGAACCACCCGAGCACCAGCCAGCCCACCCAGCGCGGCTCCACCAGCAGGCCGACGACGACCAGCGGGATCGCGACCAGGAACCACCCGACGTACACCAGGGCGGAGCCCTGTCGCAGCTGCCAGGCCCAGTCCGGACGCAGCCGCGGGCCCTCGGCGCCGGTCTCGGTCACCGATGCTTTCCGAAGTGACCCATGCCCATCAGGGCCCACGGGATCAGCAGCCAGACCGGCCAGAAGTTCGGCCAGTCGCCGCCGTTGGCGACGCCGATGACGAACCAGATCATCACGTTGATCACGACGACACCGGTGAAGCCGCCGAGCAGCCCCTGCAGGTTGCGCTGCGGCTGGTTCTCCTTCTTGCGTTCCGGGAAGGTGCCGGGCTCCGGGGCGGGCTGGGCGTTCTGCACCACCGCGGGGGTCTGGTACGTCCGGACCGGCGGGAGGTCGCGGACCAGGGGCTCGAGCTCGCCGTAGGTCTGTGCGCCGTACAGGTCGTCGAGCCGCCGGGTGAACTCCGGCTGGTCCAGCCGCCCGTCCGCGAAGGCGTCACGCAACCGGCCGGCGATCTTGTCGCGATCGGCCTCGGTGAAGCGCTGGTGGGGCTGGTACGAGCTGGGCATGTCCCCAGTGTGCCTCAGCGCGGGAGCGCGCGGCGTCCCCCGATGGGTTGACCCGCGCGTCCGCCGAAGAGCTGCCCCGAAGTCTGCCCGGGTGAGCAGGTCAGTCGGCCAGCGGCCCGAACTTCACCCCGAGCTTGGCCAGCTCGGCCTCGCCGCCGTCGAGCGCGGTCAGCACCCACGGGCCCTGCGGGGTCAGCGTGAAGGTGTGCTCGGTGTGCGCGGCCACGGTGCCGTCGTCGGTGACCACGGTCCAGTCGTCCTCGAGCGTGTGGTTGTCCTGCTTGCCCAGCGTGAGCATCGGCTCGACCGCCAGCGCCAGCCCCTCGACCAGCTTGGGGCCCTTGCCCGCCTTGCCGTAGTTCGGCACGTTCGGCGGCTGGTGCATGGCCGAGCCGATCCCGTGCCCGACGAAGTCCTCGACGATCCCGTACGACGAGTTGGCGCGCACGTGCGCCTCGACCGCGGCCGAGATGTCGGTCAGCCGGCCCCCGAGCTTCGCGGCCGCGAAGCCGCGCCACATCGACTCTTCGCAGATCCGGGCCAGCTCGAGCAGCTCGTCGGACGCCGTACCGACGCCGACCGAGATCGCCGCGTCGCCGTGCCAGCCGTCGACGATCGCGCCGCAGTCGATCGAGATCAGGTCACCGTCGGCCAGCACCCGGTCACCGGGGATGCCGTGCACGATCTCGTCGTTCACCGACGCGCAGATCGACCCGGTGAAGCCGTGGTAGCCCAGGAACGACGGCGTCGCGCCGGAGGACCGGATGTGGTCCTCGGCGATCGCGTCCAGCTCACCGGTGGTGATGCCGGGCTTCACCGCGGCCCGGAGCACCTCCAGCGTGCGGCCGACCACCAGGCCGGCCTTGCGCATGGCCAGGATCTGCTCGCGGGTCTTGATCTCGATCCCGCGGTCCTTGAAGATCATCTGCTCCGTACTCCACTTCGGTGGTGACCCTGGACAGCAAAAAGGTCCGCCCGGCGACCGAGGGGTCGCCGGGCGGACCCGGAGTTCATTCGCCGATCGACTTCAGGGCGGCGAGCACGCGCTCGCTGACCTCGTCGATCTCGCCGACGCCGTCCACCTCGACCAGCAGTCCGCGCTGCGCGTACACCTGCAGCAGCGGCTTGGTCTCGGCGGTGTAGACGTCCTGGCGGTGCCGGACGACCTCCTCGGAGTCGTCCGACCGGCCGTCGATCTTGGCCCGCTTGAGCATCCGGTCCACCAGGACGTCGGCGTCGGCGGTCAGCGCCACCACCGCGTCCAGCTTGTGGCCGTGCTCGGCCAGGATGTCGTCCAGCGTGCCGACCTGCGGCAGTGTCCGGGGGTACCCGTCCAGGAGGAAGCCCGCGCCGGCGTCCGCTTCGGACAGCCGGTCCCGCACCATTGCGTTCGTGACCTCGTCGGGGACGTAGTTGCCCGCGTCCATGTACCGCTTCGCCTCGAGACCCAGCTCGGTCTCGTCCTTCACGTTCTGCCGGAAGATGTCGCCGGTGGAGACTGCCGGGATGTTCAGACGCTCCGCAAGCACCTTTGCCTGCGTGCCCTTGCCCGCCCCGGGCGGACCCATCAGCAACATTCTCATCAGCGCAGGAACCCTTCGTAGTTACGCTGCTGCAGCTGACTCTCGATCTGCTTCACCGTGTCCAGTCCGACGCCGACCATGATCAGAATCGACGTACCACCGAACGGGAAGCTCTGGCTGGCGTTCAAGAGCACCAGTGCGATCAGCGGGATCATCGAGATGATCGCCAGGTAGATCGCGCCGGGCAGCGTGATGCGGGACAGAACGTAGGAGAGGTACTCCTCGGTCGGCCGCCCAGCCCGGATCCCGGGAATGAAGCCGCCGTACTTCTTCATGTTGTCAGCAACTTCCTTCGGGTTGAAGGTAATCGAGACGTAGAAGTACGTGAAAAAGATAATAAGCGCGACGTACGTCACCATGTAGATGGGATGGTCGCCCTTGACCAGGTTGCCCTGGATCCACTGCGCCCACTTCTCGTCCTGCCGGAACTGGCTGACCAGGACGGGCAGGTAGAGCAGGCTGGAGGCGAAGATCACCGGGATGACGCCGGCCTGGTTCACCTTCAGCGGGATGTACGTCGAGGTGCCGCCGAACATCTTCCGGCCGACCATCCGCTTGGCGTACTGGACCGGGATCCGGCGCTGCGCCTGCTCGATGAAGATGACCGCGGCCATGATCACCAGGCCGACCGCCAGCACGGCCAGGAACGTCGCGACGCCGTGGCTCTTGCGGATCGCCCAGAGCTGGGTCGGGAAGGTGGCGACGATCTGGGTGAAGATCAGGATCGACATGCCGTTGCCGACGCCGCGGTCGGTGATCAGCTCACCGAGCCACATGACGACACCGGTGCCGGCGGTCATGGTGAGCACCATGACGACGACGGGGAACCACTTGTCGCTGTGCAGCAGCGGCTCGTTGCAGCCCTGGAACAGGCGGCCGGGGGTCCGGGCGAGCGCGACGAACGCGGTCGCCTGCAGGATCGCCAGGCCGACGGTCAGGAACCGGGTGTACTGGGTGATCTTGCCCTGTCCCGCCTGGCCTTCCTTCTTCAGCGACTCCAGCCGCGGGATCACCACGGTGAGCAGCTGCAGGATGATGCTGGCGGTGATGTACGGCATGATGCCGAGCGCGAAGATCGCGAGCTGCAGCAACGCACCGCCGGAGAACAGGTTGATCAGGTTGTACAGGTTCGCGTTCTCACCCTGCTTCGACGCCTGCAGGCAGGTGTCCAGGGCCTGGACGTTGACGCCGGGCGCCGGTACGACCGAACCGATCCGGAAGATCACGACGATGAAGAGCACGAACAAGATCTTCCGGCGCAGGTCCGGAGTCTTGAACGCGTTGGCAAAGGCGCCTAACACCCTGTCCTCCCACATTTATCCGATGCCCGGTCAGGGCAAGGGCCTAGCAAAGCAGCTGGGCAAGAGACGAACCAGGGCTCGTCCGACGACCAGCGCACAATATCAGCGCTGACGCCGTACGAGCCCTGGCACTCACACCTCGGTGGTGGTGCCCCCGGCCGCCGCGATCTTCTCCTTGGCGGACTTGGAGAACTTGTTCACCGAAACCTGCAGTGCCACGGTCAGTTCGCCGTCACCCAGTACCTTCACCGGCTGACCACTTCGGACCGCGCCCTTCGCGACGAGCTCGGTCACGCCGACCTCACCGCCCTCGGGGAACAGCTGTCCGAGCTTCTCCAGGTTAACGACCTGGAACTCCACTCGGTTCCTGCTCTTGAAGCCCTTGAGCTTCGGAAGCCGCATGTGCAGCGGCATCTGGCCACCCTCGAACCACTCGGGGATGTTGTTACGGGCCTTGCTGCCCTTGGTACCGCGGCCGGCCGTCTTGCCCTTGCTGCCTTCACCACGACCCACACGGGTCTTGGCGGTCTTGGCTCCGGGCGCCGGACGCAGGTGATGAACCTTGAGCGCCATGTCAGTCAACCTCTTCGACGGTGATGAGGTGGCGAACCGCGCGCACCATGCCGCGAACCTCGGGCTTGTCCTCGTGGACGGCGGTGTCGCCGATCCGCTTGACGCCCAGGGTGCGCAGCGTGTCGCGCTGGTTCTGCTTGCCACCGATGCCGGAACGGGTCTGGGTCACCTTCAAGCGTGCCATCAGGATGCCGCCTCCGCCCGCGCCTTCAGCAGTGCCGCCGGAGCGACGTGCTCGACCGGCAGGCCACGGCGCGCGGCCACGGCCTCCGGGGTCTCCAGGGCCTGCAGCGCGGCCACCGTGGCGTGCACCACGTTGATCGCGTTGGAGGAACCCAGCGACTTGCTCAGGATGTCGTGGATGCCCGCGCACTCCAGTACGGCGCGCGCCGAGCCACCCGCGATCACACCGGTACCAGGAGCGGCCGGACGCAGCATGACCACGCCGGCGGCCTTCTCACCCTGCACCGGGTGCGGGATGGTGCCCTGGATCCTCGGGACCTTGAAGAACGCCTTCTTGGCCTCCTCGACACCCTTGGCGATCGCCGCGGGCACCTCCTTGGCCTTGCCGTATCCCACACCGACGGTGCCTTCACCGTCGCCGACGACCACGAGGGCGGTGAAGCTGAAGCGACGACCACCCTTCACGACCTTGGCGACCCGGTTGATGGCTACCACGCGCTCGATGTAGGCGGTCTTGTCAGCTGCCTGACCGCGACCACCGTCGCGGCCACGGCGCTCACCACCGGCGCCGCCTCCGCGACGCTGCTGGCCTCCGCTCATTTCGAACTACCTTCTTCCCTTGTCGCCGTCATCAGAAGCCGAGCCCGCCCTCGCGGGCGGCGTCGGCCAGTGCCGCGATGCGGCCGTGGTACTTGTTCCCGGCCCGGTCGAACACGACCGAGTCGATCCCGGCGGCCTTGGCACGGTCGGCGATCAGGCCGCCCACCGTCTTGGCCTTGTCGGTCTTGTTCGCCTCCGCGCCGCGCAGGTCGGACTCCATCGTGGAAGCCGACACCAGCGTCACGCCGGCCACGTCGTCGATGACCTGAGCGAACAGGTGCTTCGAGGACTTGCTGACCACCAGGCGCGGCCGCTCGGCCGTGCCGTTGATCTTCTTCCGGACGCGGATCTGACGACGCAGCCGCGAGGCCGTCGTCTTGGCGGCGTGCTTGTTGTGCCGCAAACCGATCGCCATGGTTACTTACCAGCCTTTCCGACCTTGCGGCGGACCTGCTCGCCGGCGTACCGCACACCCTTGCCCTTGTACGGCTCGGGCTTGCGCAGCTTGCGGATGTTCGCGGCGACCTCACCGACGGACTGCTTGTCGATTCCCTGCACCGAGAACTTGGTCGGCGTCTCGACGACGAAGGTGATTCCCTCCGGCGCGTCCACCGTGATCGTGTGGCTGTAGCCGAGCGAGAACTCCAGCTGGGTCGGTCCCTTGGCCAGGACGCGGTACCCGACGCCGACGATCTCGAGCTTCTTCTCGTAGCCGTCCGTCACGCCGGTCACCAGGTTGGCGATCAGGGTGCGGGACAGGCCATGCAGTTCCTTGCTCTTGCGCAGGTCGTCCGGACGCGCGACGGCGATGGTGCCGTCCTCGTCACGGTTGACCACGATGGGCTCAGCCACGACGTGCGAGAGCTGACCCTTGGGACCCTTGACGGTGACCGTCTGGCCGTCGATCGTGACGTCGACGCCGGACGGGACCGAGATCGGGAGCTTACCGATGCGAGACATGAATGTGGTCCTCCTTCCGGTTCTTCGTCACCAGACGTAGGCGAGGACTTCCCCGCCAACGCCCTTGTTCTTGGCCTGCCGGTCCGTGAGCAGACCCTGCGACGTCGAGATGATGGCGACGCCCAGGCCTCCCAGCACCTTCGGCAGGTTGGTCGACTTCGCGTAGACCCGCAGTCCCGGCTTGCTGATCCGGCGCACGCCCGCGATGGAGCGCTCCCGGCTCGGCCCGAACTTCAGGTCGACGATCAGGGTCTTGCCGACGGTGCCCTCCTTGGGCTCCTCGACCTGGTAGGAGGAGATGTAACCCTCCTGCTGCAGGATGTCGGCGATGCCCTGCTTGATCTTGCTGTACGGCATCGAGGTCGACTCGTGGTACGCCTGGTTGGCGTTGCGCAGACGCGTCAGCATGTCTGCGATCGGGTCGGTCATCGTCATGGCCTGGGGCCTCTTTCCCGCCGTGGTTTCGCCGGCCGGCGACCTACGGTGACTAGATGGTGGGTGGAGAAAAGTTCGGTGCTGAAGAGCTCGGTCACCAGCTGGACTTGGTCACGCCGGGCAGCTCGCCCCGGTGCGCCATCTCCCGCAGGCAGATCCGGCACAGGCCGAACTTGCGGAAGACCGCCTTCGGCCGGCCGCACCGCTGGCAGCGCGTGTAGCCACGCACCGCGAACTTCGGCTTCCGGGCCTGCTTGACCTTGAGTGCTGTCTTCGCCACGTCAGTTCTCCTTGAACGGGAAGCCGAGCTGCCGCAGCAGCGCGCGCCCCTCGTCGTCGTTCTTGGCGCTGGTCACCACGGTGATGTCCATGCCCCGGACACGATCGATCTTGTCCTGGTTGATCTCGTGGAACATGACCTGCTCGGTCAGACCGAAGGTGTAGTTCCCGTTGCCGTCGAACTGCTTCGGGGACAGGCCGCGGAAGTCGCGGATCCGGGGCAGCGCGAGCGCCAGCAGCCGGTCCAGGAACTCCCACATCCGGTCGCCGCGCAGCGTCACGTGGGCGCCGATCGGCATTCCCTCGCGCAGCTTGAACTGCGCGATCGACTTGCGGGCCTTGGTGACCTGCGGCTTCTGGCCGGTGATCGCGGCCAGGTCCTTGATCGCGCCGTCGATCAGCTTGGAGTCGCGAGCCGCCTCGCCGACACCCATGTTCACCACGATCTTGATGAGCCCGGGCACCTGCATGACGTTCTCGAACTGGAACTGCTCCTGCAGCTGGCCGACGATCTCTTCGCGGTACTTGGTCTTCATCCGGGGCTGGACCTTCGCCTCGGTCACTGCGGTGGTCATCAGATCTCCTCGCCGGTACGCCGAGCGATCCGGACGCTCCGGAAACCGGTGTACGTCGAACCGTCCGGGCGCCGCTTCTGCACCTCGACGCGGTTGTACCCGACGCGGGTGGTCACCTTCTGCTTCTTGCCGTCCTTGTCGACCTCGACCAGGAGCATCACGTTGGAGACGTGAATCGGGGCTTCCTGGGTGACGATGCCACCCGTGGTGCCGCCGCGCTGGGCCTGCTGCACCTTGGTGTGCTTCTTGACCCGGTTCACGCCTTCGACGATGACCAGCTCGTCGTCGGGCTGGACCGAGATGATCTTGCCCTCGAGTCCCTTGGACTTGCCGGTGACCACGCGGACGAGGTCACCCTTCTTCACGTGCAGCTTGCGCTGCCCCTTGACTACGGACTTGTCTGCCATGTCAGAGCACCTCCGGAGCGAGCGAGATGATCTTCATGAAGCGCTTCTCGCGCAGCTCCCGGCCGACCGGCCCGAAGATACGGGTCCCACGCGGCTCACCGTCGGCCTTGAGGATGACGGCGGCGTTCTCGTCGAAGCGGATGTAGGAGCCGTCCGGACGCCGGCGCTCCTTCACGGTTCGCACGATGACCGCCTTGACGACGTCACCCTTCTTCACGCCACCACCCGGGATCGCGTCCTTGACGGTGGCGACGATCGTGTCCCCGACACCGGCGTAGCGCCGACCGGAGCCACCGAGCACGCGGATGCAAAGAATTTCCTTCGCACCCGTGTTGTCGGCGACCTTCAGTCGCGACTCCTGCTGGATCATCTGTTGATCTCCTGGTTGTCTCGCTGGTTCTCACTCACGTGAGCCTTGCGGAACGAATAATTTCGATTGGGTACAGCTGGGCGTTGCCGTGACCTCGAGGCCTTGATTACTTGGCCTTCTCGAGGATCTCGACGATGCGCCACCGCTTGGTCGCCGACAGCGGCCGGGTCTCCATCAGGAGAACACGGTCGCCGATGCCGGCGGCGTTCTGCTCGTCGTGCGCCTTGAGCTTGCGGGTGCGACGGATGACCTTGCCGTACAGCTTGTGCTTGACCCGGTCCTCGACCTCGACGGTGACGGTCTTGTCCATCTTGTCGCTCAGCACCAGACCCTCACGGGTCTTGCGTGCGCCGCGCGCCTCGGTCGTGCTCACGGTCTCGTCCTTCGCTGTGTTCTCGGTCATGCCTTGCTCCCAGCCTTCTCGCTGTCGTCTGCCGTCTCGGCCTCAGTTTCGGCGTCGGTGGCGGCGACCGGAGCGTCCACCTCTTCGGTGATGCCGAGCGCGCGCTCGGTCAGCACCGTGTAGATGCGGGCGATGTCCTTACGGACGGCGCGCAGCCGGCCGTGGGACTCCAGCTGACCCGTGGCAGCCTGGAACCGGAGGTTGAACAGCTCCTCCTTGGCCTCGCCGAGCTTGCTCAGCAGCTCGTCCTTGCCCAGGTTCCGCAGCTCGGCGGCGGTCAGGGTAGCCATCAGTTCTCACCTGCCTCTCGGGTGATGAATTTGCACTTCATCGGCAACTTGTGAATCGCGCGGCGCATGGCCTCGCGAGCGGTCTGCTCGTCGACACCGGACAGCTCGAACATCACGCGGCCCGACTTGACGTTGGCGATCCACCACTCCGGCGATCCCTTGCCGGAACCCATCCGGGTCTCGGCCGGCTTCTTGGTGAGCGGGCGGTCCGGGTAGATGTTGATCCAGACCTTTCCGCCACGCTTGATGTGCCGGGTCATCGCGATACGCGCCGACTCGATCTGCCGGTTGGTGACGTAGTGGCTCTCCAGTGCCTGGATGCCGAAGTCACCGAAGGCCAGCGTGGTGCCGCCCTTGGCAGCGCCGGAGCGCTTCGGGTGGTGCTGCTTGCGGTGCTTGACCTTACGGGGGATGAGCACGGTTCAGCTCTCCGTTCCGGTCGTCTCGGCCGGCTTGTCCGCCGCCGGAGCAGTGGTGGCCTCCGCCTTCGGGGCCTCGTTGCGGGCGCCGCCGTCACGACGGTCGTCGCGCCGTCCGCCGCGGTCGCCGCCACGCTCGCCACCGCGACCACCGCGGTCGTCACGGCGAGCCGGACGACGCTGCTGGTTCGCGGCGCGGGCCGCGGCCTGCGCCTCGCGCTCGGCGCGGGAGCCGGACACGTCACCCTTGTAGATCCAGACCTTCACGCCGATCCGGCCGAAGGTCGTACGGGCCTCGTAGAAGCCGTAGTCGACGTCCGCGCGGAGCGTGTGCAGCGGCACCCGGCCCTCGCGGTAGAACTCCGAGCGCGACATCTCCGCGCCACCGAGCCGGCCGGAGCACTGGATCCGGATGCCCAGGGCGCCGCCACGCATGGTGGTCTGCATCGCCTTGCGCATCGCGCGGCGGAACGCCACGCGGCCGGACAGCTGCTCGGCCACGCCCTGGGCGACCAGTTGCGCGTCGACCTCGGCGTTCTTGACCTCGAGGATGTTCAGCTGCACCTGCTTGCCGGTGAGCTCCTCGAGGCTGCCCCGGATCCGGTCCGCCTCGGCGCCGCGGCGACCGATCACGATGCCCGGACGGGCGGTGTGGATGTCGACCCGAACGCGGTCACGGGTGCGCTCGATCTCCACGCGGGAGATGCCGGCGCGCTCCATGCCCTTGCTCAGCAGACGGCGGATCTTGACGTCCTCGCCGACGTAGTCCTTGTACAGCTTGTCGGCGTACCAGCGGCTCTTGTGGTCCGTGCTGATACCGAGGCGGAACCCGTGCGGGTTTACCTTCTGGCCCACTAGCGGGTCCTGCCCTTCTTCTCAGCGGCCTTCTTGCCATCGGCCTTCTTGGCGTCGGCCGCCGGCTTGGCGGTCTCTTCCTCGGCCCGCGGGCCGACGACCACGGTGATGTGGCTGGTCCGCTTGTCGATCCGGGTGGCCCGGCCCTGCGCACGGGGGCGGTGACGCTTCAGCGTCGGTCCCTCGTCCACGAAGGCCTTCGTCACGACCAGGTCGGCGCGGCTCAGGTGCTCGGTGCCCTCGGCGTTCGCCGCGGCGCTGTCGACGACCTTGTACACGGTCGCGGCAGCGGCCTGCGGGGCGAACTTCAGAGTGGCGAGGGCATCGTCGATACCCATGCCGCGCACCAGGTCCACCACGCGACGCGCCTTCATCGGCGTCACGCGGACGAAGCGCGCGACCGCGAAGGCCCCGGGCTCGTCGCCCAGCAGGCTCTCGCGACGGGCACTGACGGCCCTACGCTCTTGAACGCTCATGATGTTCGAATCTCTCCGTAGGTAGCTTGCGCGTCGTCAACTGACCAACAGGTCAGCGACGCCGTGACTTCCGGTCGTCCTTCTCGTGACCCTTGAACGTGCGGGTCGGGGCGAACTCGCCGAGCTTGTGCCCGACCATCGCGTCCGTCACGAACACCGGCACGTGCTTGCGGCCGTCGTGCACCGCGAGCGTGTGTCCGATCATGTCGGGAATGATCATCGACCGGCGGGACCAGGTCTTGATCACGTTCTTGGTGCCCTTTTCGTTCTGCACCTCCACCTTCTTGAGCAGGTGGTGGTCGACGAACGGGCCCTTCTTGAGGCTGCGTGGCATCTCTGTCCGGCTCCCTATCAGCGCTTCTTGCCGGCCTTGCGGCGCCGGACGATCATGCGGTCGCTTTCCTTGCGGGTGCGGGTGCGGCCCTCAGGCTGACCCCACGGGGACACCGGGTGACGTCCACCCGAGGTCTTGCCCTCACCACCACCGTGCGGGTGGTCGACCGGGTTCATCGCGACACCGCGGACGGTCGGGCGCTTGCCCTTCCAGCGCATCCGGCCCGCCTTGCCCCAGTTGATGTTCGACTGCTCGCCGTTGCCGACCTCACCGAGGGTGGCGCGGCAGCGCACGTCGACCATCCGGACCTCGCCGGACGGCATCCGCAGGGTGGCCATCCGGCCCTCCTTGGCGACCAGCTGAACGCTGGCACCGGCGGAACGGGCCATCTTGGCGCCGCCACCCGGGCGCAGCTCGACGGCGTGCACCGTGGAGCCGACCGGGATGTTGCGCAGCGGCAGGTTGTTGCCCACCTTGATGTCGGCGGCCGGGCCGTTCTCGACGATCGTGCCCTGCTTCAGGTTCGACGGGGCGAGGATGTAGCGCTTCTCGCCGTCGACGTAGTGCAGCAGCGCGATCCGCGCGGTGCGGTTCGGGTCGTACTCGATCTCGGCCACCTTCGCCGGGACGCCGTCCTTGTCGTACCGCTTGAAGTCGATCAGGCGGTACGCCCGCTTGTGACCGCCACCGTGGTGCCGAGTGGTGATCTTGCCGGAGTTGTTCCGGCCACCCTTCTTCGGCAGCGGGCGGAGCAGGGACTTCTCAGGGGTCGAACGGGTGAGCTCGACGAAGTCGGCCACGCTCGAGCCACGACGGCCCGGCGTTGTCGGCTTGTATTTGCGGATACCCATTACGACTGGCCTCCGAAGATGTCGATGCGGTCGTCGCCGGACAGGCTGACGATCGCTCGCTTGGTGTCCGGGCGCTTGCCCCAGCCGGCACGGGTGCGGCGGCGCTTGCCCTTGCGGTTCAGTGTGTTGACGCTGGTCACGCGGACCTTGAACACCTTCTCGACCGCGAGCTTGATCTCGGTCTTGTTGGCGTCCGGGGCGACCTCGAACGTGTACTTCTGCTCGTCCAGCAGGCCGTAGCTCTTCTCGCTCACGACCGGCCGCAGCAGCACGTCCCGCGGGTCCTTGTTGACTCCGTGGCTCATGCTTCTACCTCCTGCTCGGCTTCGGTCGACGTCGCGACAGCCTTGACGGACTTGCCCTTGGGCGCGCCGGCGACGAAGGTGTCGAGCGCGGCCTTGGTGAAGACCACCGCGTCGCTGCAGAGCACGTCGTACGCGTTCAGCTGGTCGGCGGCGATCAGGTGCACGGTCGGCACGTTGCGCAGGCTCAGCCAGGTCAGCTCGTCGTTGCGGTCGACAACGACCAGCGCCTTGACGTGCTCGGTGACCTCGGCCAGCACCTTCAGCGCCGACTTGGTCGACGGCGCGTCGCCGTCCACGAACTGCTCGACCACGAAGACGCGGCCGTCACGGGCCCGGTCCGACAGCGCACCGCGGAGCGCGGCGGCGATCATCTTCTTCGGGGTCCGCTGGCTGTAGTCGCGCGGGGTCGGGCCGTGCACGACGCCACCACCGGTGAACTGCGGCGCGCGGGTCGAACCCTGACGCGCACGGCCGGTGCCCTTCTGGCGGTACGGCTTGGCGCCACCACCGGAGACCTCGCCGCGGCGCTTCACCTTGTGCGTGCCCTGACGGGCGGCGGCCAGCTGGGCCACCACGACCTGGTGGATCAGCGGGATGTTCACCTGGACGTCGAACAGCTCGGCGGGGAGCTCCGCGGAGCCCTTCTTGCTGACCTTGTCGCCCTTGACGACGGTCACATCGACGGTGCTCACTTGCTCGCTCCCTTCGCGGCGTTGCGGATCAGCACGAGGCCGCCCTTGGGACCGGGAACCGCACCCTTGATCAGGATGAGTCCGCGCTCGGCGTCGATCGCGTGAACCTTGACGTTCTGGGTGGTGACCTGCTCGTGGCCCATCCGGCCGGCCATCTTCAGGCCCTTGAAAACCCGGCCCGGGGTGGCGCAGCCGCCGATGGAGCCCGGCGAACGGTGCTTCTTGTGCACACCGTGCGTCGCGCGCAGACCGTGGAAGCCGTGTCGCTTCATGACACCGGCGAAGCCCTTGCCCTTGCTGGTGGCGGAGACGTCGACGACCTCGCCGGCCTCGAAGGCCTCGGCCTTGATCTCCTGGCCGAGCGTGTACTCGCTCGCGTCAGCGGTGCGCAGCTCCAGCAGGTGCCGGCGCGGGGTCACACCGGCCTTGTCGAAGTGGCCGCGCAGGGGCTTGGTCACCTTGCGCGGGTCGATGTCGCCGAACGCGATCTGCACGCCGTCGTAGCCGTGGGTCGACGAGGTACGTACCTCGGTCACCACGCACGGACCGGCCTGGATCACGGTGACGGGGACGACTCGGTTGTTCTCGTCCCAGGTCTGGGTCATGCCGAGCTTGGTGCCCAGCAGCCCTCGCGTGTTCTTCTGCTTGCTCATAGGTCAGCGTTCCCTCAGAGCTTGATCTCGATGTCGACACCGGCCGGGAGGTCGAGCCGCATCAGCGAGTCGACGGTCTTCGGCGTGGGGTCGATGATGTCGATGAGCCGCTTGTGGGTGCGCATCTCGAAGTGCTCGCGGCTGTCCTTGTACTTGTGCGGCGAGCGGATGACGCAGAACACGTTCTTTTCCGTCGGCAACGGCACCGGGCCAGCAACCTTCGCACCAGTACGCGTCACCGTGTCGACAATCTTGCGCGCCGAGCTGTCGATGACCTCGTGGTCGTAGGCCTTCAGCCGGATGCGGATCTTCTGTCCCGCCATCGCTTCGCTTCGTCCTTCTCTATCGTCTTCGTTGCGTTGCTCCGACCCCCGCGGTCGGGTGTGTCGCGCACCGGGCACATACGTGCGCCAGCCACAACTCTTCGACCTGGGATGGAGATCGGGATTCGGTCTCGGACCGAACCTCGGCATGGTCTCCGGTCCGGCGCTACCAGCCAGGCCCTGAAACACGGCCTGGGGCGCGCCCCGGCAACCTCGCCTGAGCAACCTGAATATTGTGCCAGAGATCGGCACCGGAATGCCAATCGAGTGGCTTCACGCCTGATCCGGCCCCACCTGGGTGCCGGATCAGGCACAAAGCAGAGGTCCGCGGGGGCTCAGTGGTGCGAGCCCTCGCGGACCTCGTGAGATCACTTGATGATCTTGGTGACCCGGCCGGCGCCGACGGTACGGCCACCCTCCCGGATCGCGAACTTCAGGCCCTCTTCCATGGCGATCGGCTGGATCAGCTCGACCGACATGTCGGTGTTGTCGCCCGGCATGACCATCTCGGTGCCCTCGGGCAGCGTGACGACGCCGGTGACGTCCGTGGTGCGGAAGTAGAACTGCGGGCGGTAGTTCTGGAAGAACGGCGTGTGACGGCCGCCCTCCTCCTTCGACAGGATGTAGACCGAAGCGTCGAAGTTGGTGTGCGGGGTGGTCGTGCCCGGCTTGATCACGACCATGCCGCGCTCGACGTCCTCGCGCTTGGTGCCACGAAGCAGCAGACCGACGTTCTCACCGGCCTGGCCCTCGTCGAGCAGCTTGCGGAACATCTCGATACCGGTGACCGTGGTGGTCTGCTTCTCCGGACGGATGCCGACGATGTCGACGGTCTCGTTGACCTTGACGACACCGCGCTCGATCCGGCCGGTGATGACGGTGCCGCGACCCGTGATGGTGAAGACGTCCTCCACCGGCATCAGGAACGGCTTGTCGATCTCGCGCTCCGGCTGCGGGATGTACTCGTCGACGGCGTTCATCAGCTCGATGATCGACTCGCCCCACTTGGCGTCGCCCTGCAGCGCCGGGTGAGCGGCGACGCGGACGATCGGCGCGTTGTCGCCGTCGAACTCCTGCTCCGAGAGCAGCTCGCGAACCTCGAGCTCGACGAGCTCCAGGATCTCCTCGTCGTCGACCATGTCGCACTTGTTCAGCGCGACGACCATCGCCGGCACGCCGACCTGACGGGCGAGCAGCACGTGCTCACGCGTCTGGGGCATCGGGCCGTCGGTGGCGGCGACGACCAGGATCGCGCCGTCCATCTGGGCCGCACCGGTGATCATGTTCTTGATGTAGTCCGCGTGACCCGGGCAGTCGACGTGGGCGTAGTGCCGGGCCTCGGTCTGGTACTCGACGTGCGCGATCGAGATGGTGATACCGCGCTGGCGCTCTTCCGGCGCCTTGTCGATCTGATCGAAGGCCGAGGCCTCGTTCAGGTCCGGGTACTTGTCGTGCAGCACCTTGGTGATCGCCGCGGTAAGAGTGGTCTTACCGTGGTCGATGTGACCGATGGTGCCGATGTTGACGTGCGGCTTAGTCCGCTCGAACTTCGCCTTAGCCACTGGGGCCCTCCTGGAAAATGTTGACTTACGCCGTACGCCGACGCGCTGTGGGTTGGTTGGTCCGGGGCGAGATTACTCGCCGCGGGCCTTCTTGATGATCTCTTCCGCCACGTTCTTCGGAACCTCGGCGTAGGAATCGAACTGCATCGAGTACGACGCGCGGCCCTGGGTCTTCGACCGCAGGTCACCGACATACCCGAACATCTCGGACAACGGCACCGAGGCCTTGATCGCCCGGCTGCCTCCGGGGCCCTCGTCCATCGACTGGATCTGGCCACGGCGGGAGTTGAGGTCGCCGATCACTTCACCCATGTAGTCCTCGGGCGTGATCACCTCGACCGCGAACATCGGCTCGAGGATGACCGGGTTGGCCCGCCGCGCCGCGTCCTTGAACGCCATCGAACCGGCGATCTTGAACGCCAGCTCGGAGGAGTCGACGTCGTGGTAGGCACCGTCGGTCAGCGTCACCTTGACGTCGACCATCGGGTAGCCGGCCAGTACGCCGAACTCCATCGCTTCCTGGGCGCCCTCGTCCACCGACGGGATGTACTCCCGGGGGATGCGGCCACCGGTGACGGCGTTGACGAACTCGTAACCGCCCTCGCCACCCGCCTCGGCCGAAGTCGGCTCGATGTTGATGATCACACGCGCGAACTGACCCGAACCACCGGTCTGCTTCTTGTGCGTGTAGTCGACCTTCTCGACCTTCTTCTTGATGGTCTCGCGGTAGGCCACCTGCGGCTTGCCGACGTTGGCCTCGACGCGGAACTCGCGCTTCATCCGGTCGACCAGCACCTCGAGGTGCAGCTCGCCCATGCCGGCGATGATCGTCTGGCCTGTGTCCTCGTCGGTCCGGACCTGGAAGGTCGGGTCCTCCTCGGCCAGGCGCTGGATCGCGACGCCCAGCTTCTCCTGGTCGCCCTTCGACTTGGGCTCGATGGCGACCGAGATGACCGGAGCCGGGAACTGCATCGACTCCAGCACGACCGGGTTGGCCGGGTCGGCCAGCGTCTCACCGGTGGTGGTGTCCTTCAGACCCATCACGGCGACGATGTGGCCGGCGCCGATCGACGCGATCTCCTCACGCTTGTTCGCGTGCATCCGGTAGATCTTGCCGATCCGCTCCTTGCGCCCCTTGGTGGGGTTCAGGACCTGCGTGCCGGTCTCGAGCTTGCCGGAGTAGACCCGGATGAACGTCAGCTTGCCCAGGTGCGGGTCGGCCGCGATCTTGAAGGCCAGCGCCGAGAAGGGCTCGCTGTCGTCGGGGCGGCGCAGCACGACCTGCTCGCCGTCCTTGACGTCGTGGCCCTCGATGGCCGGCACGTCGAGCGGGCTCGGCAGGTAGTCGTTGACCGCGTCGAGCAGGGGCTGGACGCCCTTGTTCTTGAACGCCGTACCGGTCAGGACCGGGGTCAGCTTGCTGCCCAGCGTCGCCCGCCGGATGGCGGCCTTCAGCTGCGGCGTGGTCGGCTGCTCGCCCTCGAGGTAGAGCTCCATGATCTCGTCGTCGGCCTCGGCCAGCGTCTCGATCAGCTTGTCGCGCCACTCCGCGGCCGCCTCGGTGTGGCTGGCCGGGATCTCCTCGATCGTGTAGTCCTCACCGATCACGGTCTCGCCACGCCAGGTCAGCGCGCGCATCTCGACCAGGTCGACGACTCCGATGAAGTCGGACTCGGCCCCGATCGGCAGCTGCATGACCAGCGCGGTCGCCGCGAGGCGGTCCCGGATCATGTCGACGCAGCGCATGAACTCCGCGCCGGTGCGGTCCAGCTTGTTGACGAAGCAGATCCGCGGTACGCCGTACCGGTCCGCCTGCCGCCAGACCGTCTCGGACTGCGGCTCGACGCCGGCGACACCGTCGAACACGGCGACGGCGCCGTCGAGGACGCGCAGCGAGCGCTCCACCTCGACGGTGAAGTCGACGTGGCCCGGGGTGTCGATGATGTTGATGGTGTGGTCTTTCCAGGTGCAGGTCGTCGCGGCGGACGTGATCGTGATGCCGCGCTCCTGCTCCTGCTCCATCCAGTCCATCGTGGCGGCGCCCTCGTGGACCTCACCGATCTTGTAGGTGATACCGGTGTAGAAGAGGATCCGCTCGGTCGTCGTCGTCTTACCGGCGTCGATGTGGGCCATGATCCCGATGTTGCGGACCTTGGCCAGGTCGGTGGTGATTTGTACGGCCACCTCGGTGGTCTACCTCTCGCTTCTGTCGTGCGTAAAAAGAGTGAGCTGGGGGCCCGGTTCCGGGCCCCGCGTCACCAGCGGTAGTGGGCGAAAGCCTTGTTGGCTTCGGCCATCTTGTGCGTGTCCTCGCGACGCTTGACCGAGGCGCCGAGACCGTTGGACGCGTCCAGGATCTCGTTCATCAGGCGCTCGGCCATGGTCTTCTCGCGACGCGCACGGGAGTACGACGTGAGCCAGCGCAGGGCGAGCGTGGTCGAGCGACCGGGCTTGACCTCGATCGGCACCTGGTAGGTGGCTCCACCGACGCGGCGGCTCTTCACCTCGATGCTGGGCTTCACGTTGTCCAGAGCACGCTTGAGCGTGATCACCGGGTCGGTGCCGGTCTTCGTCCGGGTGCCCTCGAGCGCCGTGTAGACGATGCTCTGCGCGATCTGCTTCTTGCCGTCCACCAGGATCTTGGAGATCAACTGGGTGACCAGCGGCGAACTGTAGACCGGGTCGATGATGACCGGCCGCTTCGGGGCGGGACCCTTGCGCGGCATTAGCTCTTCTCCTTCTTCGCGCCGTACCGGCTGCGAGCCTGCTTGCGGTTCTTCACACCCTGGGTGTCGAGCGAACCACGGATGATCTTGTACCGGACACCCGGAAGGTCCTTCACACGACCGCCACGCACGAGCACGATCGAGTGCTCCTGCAGGTTGTGGCCGACACCCGGGATGTAGGCGGTGACCTCGATGCCGCTGGTGAGGCGGACTCGGGCGACCTTACGAAGGGCCGAGTTCGGCTTCTTCGGGGTGGTTGTGTAGACGCGCGTGCAAACACCACGACGCTGAGGGGAACCCTTCAGGGCGGGCGTCTTGTTCTTCGACACCTTGTCCTGGCGGCCCTTGCGGACCAGCTGCTGAATGGTGGGCACCGCGTAGGTCTCTTTCTGTCGTCCGGTCGGTTGCTGCGCGCCTGACCCCCGCGGTCGGGTGTGTCGCGTGCGCACGGGCGTACCGGAGCCGTAATCTTTCTGACTGTCGGCAGAAGTCCCGTGCCACGCGCGCAAACCCGCGAAACGAGGGGCACGCATGACGGCCCAGGATGACCCGGGCACGATCGTTAAGACTAGCGGCTGCCCCTAGCACGGTCAAAACAGACCACCGTGCGGCAAGGGGACTAGGCCGCCCTATCAGTCTACCGGACTCTGGACGCGGTCCAAGCCAGTGTCCCCCGCGGCCGTCGTGATCGTGAATGTGTGATCGGCGTAAATCTCCCGGCGCAGCCATTTGGCCCGCCCGGCCGCTGCGGCATAGTCACGCCCATCAGGAGTAACGGCCTGATAACGGGGATCCATTTTTCGTACGCCGTTCCGCCGCCCTGGAGCACTTTGTGGATCACGACCCTGTCCCCCGTCCCCCCGACTCCTCCCCCGTCGTCCGTCGCGCGGCGATCGGCACCGTGGCCGGCGTACTGGCCGCCGGCGGGCTGGGTGCCGAGCTCCTGTCCCGCCGGGGCAGTTTGAGCGAGCGAGTCGTCGCGGCACCCGGAGCCCCCGACCGATCCGGTACGTCGCCCAGCAGGTCGGCCGTCGCCGAGCGGCCGGGGCTGGCGACGCAGGAGGACGACCGGGACTCCAGCTACGTCGCCGGCGACCAGCGGCCGAAGCCGCCGGCCCAGACCGGCTCCACCCGCGACTACGCCGGTTTCGCCGAGGCCGCGAAGGCCGGACGCGTCGTACCGAACCTGCTGGTCGACAAGGCCGGACCGCTCAGCACCGCCCAGGCCCAGCGGCATCTGCTCAACCGGGTGACGTTCGGCCCGCGCCCGTCCGACGTGGAGAGCCTGGCGAAGCTGGGGATCGACCGCTGGCTGGCGGCTCAGCTGTCGCCGACCACGAAGGACCCGGCCGGTGACCAGGCCTGGTCGGCGTTCAAGCTCGCGGGGGCCGACGTCGCGACGGTACGACGTTCGATCGGCCAGTACTCGTGGGACGCGATGTTCCAGACCGGCTTCGCCACGCTCGGCCGGCAGGTGTTCGGGCAACGGCAGCTGTTCGAGGTGGTCGTCGACGTCTTCTCCAACCACCTGCACGTCGCCACCCCGTCCGACCGCGGCTGGGACGTCGCACCGCACTACGCGGCCGCCGTGATCCGCAAGCACGCCTTCGGCCGGTACGCCGACATGCTGAAGGCCGCGATGCGGCACCCGGCGATGCTGCACTTCCTCGACAACGACACCTCCACCCGGGAGAGCGTCAACGAGAACCTCGGCCGCGAGCTGCTCGAGCTGCACACCGTCGGCGTCTCCTCCGGCTACACCGAGAAGGACATGCGCAGCAGCGCGTACGTCCTGAGCGGCCGCGGGTCGAACGACGACGGCGAGTTCGACTACAAGCCCGAGCGGCACCGGACCGGGCGGGTGAAGGTGCTCGACTGGACTGCTGCCAACACCTCCGCCAAGGGCGGCCTGGCGCTGGGCGACAAGTACCTCGACTACCTGGCCAAGCACCCGGCGACGGCGAAGACGATCGCGCGCAAGCTCGTCGTACGGTTCGTGGACGACGTCCCGCCGCCGGAGCTGGTCGCCCGGCTGGCGCAGGTCTACCTGCGCAACAACACGGCGATCCTGCCGGTGCTGACGGCGTTGTTCCGCAGCGGTGAGTTCTGGAACTCCCTTGGACGCAAGACGAAACGGCCGCTCGAGGACGTCGTCGGCACCGCCCGGGCGCTCGACCTGCCGTTCGGTCCGACCACCGCCAAGGGCCTCGAAGCCATGTACTGGCAGCTGAACAACCTCGGCCACGCACCACTCGCCTGGCCGTCGCCGAACGGCTACCCGGACGTCGCACCGGCCTGGTCGTCGGCCGGCCAAATGCTGGAGCGCTGGTCCTCGCACCGGGCGCTGTCGTACGGGTGGTGGGACGGGCTGAAGCGCGAGAAGCTTCCCGCCGACCTGCGGCCGAAGTCCGGTGACACCTATCGCGAGTGGTTCGACCGGCTCGGCCTGCGGCTGATCGGTCAGCGCCCGAACTCCCGGCAGCGCAGCGCGCTGGCGACCTTCGTCGGCGCCAAGACCACCTCACGCGTCGACCAGGGCCGGATGGAGTGGCAAGCAGGCCACGTCGTCGCCCTGGTCCTCGACTCTCCTCAGTTCCTCGCCCGCTGAGCGGCCGGAACCCCCGCTGTTCCCCTGACCGGTCCCGGCCGCGCCGCCCCTGCGGCCGGGGCCGTCCACACCCGTAGGAGCTTTCGCCATCATGAACCGACCGGACAGCGACGTCCTCTCCTCCCTGCACCCGGACTGCCCGGACTGGCAGCAGCTCGGGCCGACCCCTGCCGACGCGGCCGTCCGCGCCCAGGCCGCCGCAGTCTCCGCCGAGGTGGACGAGCGGCGCGAGAAGTGGAGCCACGGGTTCACCCGGCGCCGGCTGCTGGCCGGTGGACTCGGTGTCGGCGTCGCCGCCGTCGCCGAGCAACTGGTCACCACGCGCATCTCCTGGGCCGCGCCGGGCGCTGCGTCGACCGGAACGTTGGTGGTGATCTTCCTGCGCGGTGGGATGGACGGGCTGTCGGTCCTCGTCCCGGCGGACGATCCGCAGCTGCTGAAGGCTCGGCCGGGCATCGCCGTACGAGGTGCTTCGCTGATCCAGTTCGACCGGGACTTCGGGTTGCATCCGGCGATGGCGCCGTTGACGGCGCTGATCACGTCGGGCCGGCTGGCCGCCGTACCGGCGGTGTCGACGCCTGACCTGACCCGCAGCCACTTCCAGGCGCAGGACTGTCTCGAGCGTGGTGGAGCCGCACGGTCGTCGGTGCAGTCGGGCTGGCTCGACCGGGTGATCGCTCAGCTCGGACCTGGTACGACGTTCCGCGGGCTCGGGATCGGTGCCCGGATGACGCGGTCGCTGCTCGGGCCGACCAATCCGGTGATGCTGACGTCGCTGAAGGACTTCAGCGTGAAGGGGATCGACGGGGTCGCGCCGCAGACGTTGAAGGCACTGGAGACGCTGTACACCGGGCTCGACCATCCGCTCGGCGTACAGGGGCTTGCCGCGTTGCAGGCTTCGGCGAAGGCGCAGAGCTACCAGCAGGCGATCCAGACCGAGCCGAAGGACCGCGGGTATCCCGAGGGCGAGTTCGGGTCGTCGCTGGCGACTCTGGCGCAGCTGATCAAGAACAAGGCCGGAGTACGGGTGGCTGCCGTGGACCTCGGTGGGTGGGACATGCACACCGACATCGGGACCGTCGACGGCGGTGATCTGACCCGGTCGCTGAAGACGGTGGCCGAAGGGCTGGCGGCGTTCACCGCCGAGCTGGGGCCGGAGCTCGACAACACGACGATCGTGACGATGAGCGAGTTCGGCCGGCGGGTGGAGCAGAACGGCAACAGCGGCGCCGACCACGGGCACGGCGGGGTCGCGCTGGTGCTCGGAGGACGGGTCAAGGGCGGCGTGCACGGCCGGTGGGAGGGGCTGGAGCCGAAGGTCCTGGACCAGGGCGACGTACCGGGGACCAACGACTACCGCGACGTGCTGTCGGACGTGGTGATGGGCCGGCTCGGGCTGAGCTCCGCGCAGGCGGCCAAGGTCTTCCCGGGATGGAAGCCGAAGCCGCTGGGGATCATGGCCTAGGAGGTCACGCGGCCGGCGAGGAAGTCGGCCGCGACCTGCTGATCGCCTTCGACGGTCAGCAGGTCTGGAGGCAGTCGCTTCCAGAGACACAGCAACAGATCCTCCGCGCTGCCGGTCAACACGGCTTTGCCGTCCGCCTGACCGCGCTCGAGCCGCGGCGGCCCGTCGGGCTGAGGAGTGAGAGTCCACGCGTCGCCGGTGTCGGTCGTCCGTACGCCGATCTGCTGCGTGACCGCCGGCGCGAACCCTCGGGCCAGCACCCGGGGGACGAACACCTCGAACACTTCGTCCACACCGTCAGCAGCTACAGATGGTGGGATCGCACCAACTGATGAAGTGCCTGCTGCTTGCAGGGCGTCGATCAGGTGAACCGCGGTCTCGTGGAGGCGGCGGCGGGGCCAGAAGCCGGCGCGTTGCGGAACGGGCGCGAAGTTCCAGCACGGTTCGTCCGGGTCGACCGCGCGGATGGCGGCGAGCAGGGCGGCCGTCGTACCGGCGTACCAGTCGGACCAGGAGATCGTCGTCCGCAGGACCTCCGGCCGGTGCTGCTCGCGGCCGGACAGCAGCACCGACGCCGACCAGCGTTGGCCGGCGCCGATGTGCAGTGCCAGGTCGGCGATCGTCCAGCCCGGGCAGCTCGGCACCGCGGTGCCCGGGTCGACGGCGTCGAACGCCGTCGCCAGGTGCGCCGCGGTGCGGTCGAGCTCCCCGAGATGGTCAAGCAAGGAAGCGGACCTCGACGATCAGCCCGTCCTGCACGCGGTACAGCACGATCGTCGGCACCGGCCCCTGGTCGGAGTCGTGGCGGACGGACTGCTCCACCACCCACTCCCCGAGCATCATCCGCTGCTGCAGCTCGGTCTTGCACTTGCCGGTCTCGAACAGCGGCCGGTAGTACTCCCGCAAGGATCGCCGTCCTCGCAGGACTGCCCCGTCCGCGAACTGCAGCTGGGCCGTCGGCGAGTACAGCGCGAGGAACGCCTCGAGATCGTGCGCGGCGTACGTCGCGTGCTCCCGATCCACCACCCGCGTCGCCGGCGTCTCGAACGAGAACGCCGTCGCCACGACAGCCGTCAGATCAGGCGCTGCTGACGGAATGGGGGTAGGGGTGGAGGAGCCGGCCGCCGCCGAAGACCGACCGCCTCCGGCGGTGGTCGCCCCGGCGGAGGCGGTCGCCCCGGCGAACTCCCCGCCGCCGGCAGCGCCCGCCGGCGCGGAGCTCGTCGATCCGGCGGAGGCCTTCTCGGCGACAGCCGTGCTGGTGGAGCTGGTTGCTGCTGCCTTGACGTTCTTGGGAGCAGCGGTGGTCTTCTTCGCAAGCGAGCTGGCGGGGCTCACCTTCGAAGTCTCGGTAGGGATCGGGAGGGTGGAGGTCGCGGTGGGGTCTTCGCCCAGGTGGGCGATGGCCCAGTCCAGCGCCTTGGTGACCGCGGCGCGGGATTCTTCGGTGTGGTCGAGCATGTCGAAGCCGTGTTGCCCTTTCGGTACGTCGATGATGTCCAGCGCGGCGCCGCCGGCGGAGACGAACTCCGCCACCGGACCAGCGAGCTCGGCGCGCTCGCGGCCGACCCTCGTCAGCAGCACCGGCAGGTCGGTGGTCGATACATCTCCCACCCCACCGCCCTGGCCGTGTCTGCCGATCACTTCGGCAGCGTTGACCAGTTCGTCGACACCGGGCGGGGTGGCGAGCAAGGGGTAGGTCAGCAGCAGGCAGCGCAGCCAGTCCGGCCGGCTGTCCAGCCACTCCCCCGCGAGCAGTCCGGCCCCCGAGAAGAACCAGAGCGCGACGCGCCCCGGGTCCACCCGCGGATCGGCCCGCAGAACACCGACGGCGGCCTCCACGTCGTCGGCTGCGGTGACCAGCTGGTCGAGGCCACGGATCAGTCCGTGGTCCACCACAGCAGCCACCAGACCGCGCTGGGCAGCCGCGGTCGCGTATCCCTGGTACACCGGCCACTCCCGAGGCAGCACCTCGAGATCGGGCGGCGCGGGACCCCCGTGCACAAAGAGGATCGCGCCCGTCCGGGCGGTCCCGGCGGGGTGGTAGAGGTCGACCTGACCGACCCGTTCCACCCGCACCTCCCCGGCGTCGGCGACCGGCAGAACAAAGGGCCGCAGGTAGGGCGGGAGATCCGTCATGGAGTCATCTTGGCCTATCCCGAGGACACTTTCACCCGCCACCCCGCGCGGCTTGCCCAGACCTGTTCCGACACGCCGAAAACGACCGCCGACAAGCGTTTGAGGTACTCCGGCCGACCTGTCGGTACGCCGTACCGACGGCCCCGGAAACGCCGCGAGGGCGGCACCCCCTGGTGGGAGTGCCGCCCTCGGCGGTGTGCGGTGCTTCGGCTCAGTTCTGGTACGAACCGAGGTCGAAGTCGTCCAGCGGGACCGACTGCCCGGCGGACGGCCCGAAGTCGTAGTCGTACGACTCGTAGCCGACCATCGAGTACATCGCGGCCTTCGCCTCTTCGGTGGGCTCCACCCGGATGTTGCGGTAACGGTCCATGCCGGTACCCGCCGGGATCAGCTTTCCGATGATCACGTTCTCCTTCAGACCGACCAGCGAGTCGGACTTGCCGTGGATCGCGGCCTCGGTCAGGACCCGGGTCGTCTCCTGGAAGGAGGCGGCCGACAGCCACGACTCGGTCGCGAGCGACGCCTTGGTGATCCCCATCAGCACCGGACGACCCGAGGCCGGCGTACCGCCCTCGGCCACGACGCGGCGGTTCTCCGCCTCGAACATGATCCGGTCGGCCAGCTCACCCGGCAGCAGGTTCGCCTCGCCCGACTCGATCACCGTGACCCGGCGCAGCATCTGCCGGACGATGATCTCGATGTGCTTGTCGTGGATGGCCACACCCTGCGACCGGTACACGGCCTGGACCTCGTCGACCAGGTGCTCCTGCGCCTTGCGCACACCCAGGATCCGCAGAACCTCCTGCGGGTCGGGCGTACCCTGCGTCAGCTGCTGACCGACCTCGACGTGCTGACCGTCCTCGATCAGCAGACGAGCGCGCTTCGACACCGGGTAGGCGACCTCCTCGGAACCGTCGTCCGGGGTGAGCACCAGCTTCCGGGTCTTGTCGGTGTCCTCGATCGCGATCCGGCCGGCTGCTTCACCGATCGGCGCCTTGCCCTTGGGCTGACGGGCCTCGAAGAGCTCGACCACACGCGGCAGACCGTGGGTGATGTCATCACCCGCGACACCACCGGTGTGGAAGGTCCGCATCGTCAGCTGCGTACCCGGCTCACCGATGGACTGCGCCGCGATGATGCCGACGGCCTCACCGATGTCGACCGTCTTGCCGGTCGCCAGCGAACGGCCGTAGCACTTGGCGCAGGTCCCGGTCTTGGCGTCACAGGTCAGCACGGAGCGGACCTTGACGACCTCGACACCGGCCTCGACCAGAGCAGCGATCGACACGTCGCCCAGGTCGCTGCCCGCGGTCAGTACGACGGTGCCGTCGGCGCCCTCGACGTCGGTGGCCAGCGTCCGTGCGTAGGCGCTGGTCTCGACGTTCTCGGCGTGCACGACCTTGCCGTCCGGACCCTTCTCACCGATCTGCTTGGGCAGACCGCGCTCGGTGCCGCAGTCCTCCTCGCGGATGATGACGTCCTGCGACACGTCCACCAGACGACGGGTCAGGTACCCCGAGTCGGCGGTCCGCAGCGCGGTGTCGGCCAGACCCTTTCGCGCACCGTGGGTGGCGATGAAGTACTCGACCACCGACAGGCCCTCGCGGAAGTTGGACTTGATCGGCCGGGCGATGATCTCGCCCTTCGGGTTGGCCACGAGACCACGCATACCGGCGATCTGCCGGATCTGCATCATGTTGCCTCGCGCACCCGAGTGGACCATCATCCAGATCGGGTTGGCCTTCTCGAAGTTCTCCTCCATCGCCTTGCCGACCTCGGCGTTGGCTCCGGTCCAGATCTCGATCAGTTCCTGACGCCGCTCGGACGAGGTGATCAGACCCCGCTCGAACTGCTTCTGGACCTTCTCGGCCTGCGACTCGTAGCGCGCCATGATCTCGGGCTTCGAGGGCGGCGTGCTGAAGTCGTCGATCGACACCGTGACACCCGAGCGGGTGGCCCAGCGGAAACCGAGGTCCTTCAGCGCGTCCAGGCAGTTCGCCACCTGGACCTTGGAGTAGCGCTCGGCCAGGTCGTTGACGATCGAGCCCAGCTGCTTCTTGCCGACCTCGGCGTCCACGAAGGTGTAGTCGCTCGGCAGCGCCTCGTTGAACAGGGCGCGACCCAGCGTCGTCTCCAGCGAGAACCCGCCGTTCGGCAGGGCGAGAGCACCTTCCGGCGCGGCCGCCTCGTCGAGACGCAGCGTGATCTTGGCCTGCAGCGACAGCTCGTTGCGGTCGAAGGCCATCAGGGCCTCGGCCACGGAGCCGAACGCCCGGCCCTCGCCCGTGACGCCGTCCTTCAGCATCGTCAGGAAGTAGATGCCGATGATCATGTCCTGCGTCGGCATCGTGACCGGACGGCCGTCGGCCGGCTTCAGGATGTTGTTCGTCGACAGCATCAGGATCCGTGCCTCGGCCTGGGCCTCGGCCGACAGCGGCAGGTGCACCGCCATCTGGTCACCGTCGAAGTCCGCGTTGAACGCGGAGCAGACGAGCGGGTGGATCTGGATCGCCTTGCCCTCGATCAGCTGGGGCTCGAACGCCTGGATGCCCAACCGGTGCAGGGTAGGTGCACGGTTCAGCAGGACCGGGTGCTCGGTGATGACCTCTTCCAGCACGTCCCAGACCTGGGCGCGCTGACGCTCGACCATCCGCTTGGCGGACTTGATGTTCTGCGCGTGGTTGAGGTCGACCAGCCGCTTCATCACGAACGGCTTGAACAGCTCCAGCGCCATCGCCTTCGGCAGACCGCACTGGTGCAGCTTGAGCTGCGGGCCGACCACGATGACCGAACGGCCGGAGTAGTCGACGCGCTTGCCGAGCAGGTTCTGACGGAACCGGCCCTGCTTGCCCTTGAGCATGTCGGACAGCGACTTCAGCGGCCGGTTGCCCGGGCCGGTGACCGGACGGCCACGACGGCCGTTGTCGAACAGCGCGTCGACGGCCTCCTGCAGCATCCGCTTCTCGTTGTTGACGATGATCTCCGGAGCGCCCAGGTCGAGCAGACGCTTGAGCCGGTTGTTCCGGTTGATCACCCGGCGGTACAGGTCGTTCAGGTCGGAGGTGGCGAACCGGCCACCGTCGAGCTGGACCATCGGCCGCAGGTCCGGCGGGATGACCGGGACGCAGTCCAGGACCATGCCCATCGGGCTGTTGTTGGTGGCCAGGAACGCGGTGACGACCTTGAGCCGCTTCAGGGCGCGGGTCTTGCGCTGGCCCTTGCCGGTCTTGATCGTCTCGCGCAGGTTGTCGGCCTCGGCCTTCAGGTCGAAGGTCTGCAGCCGGCGCTGGATCGCGGCCGCACCCATCGCGCCCTCGAAGTACTTGCCGAACCGCTCCTTCATGGCGCGGTAGAGGATCTCGTCGCCCTCGAGGTCCTGGACCTTCAGGTTCTTGAACCGGGTCCAGACCTCGTCGAGGCGGTCGATCTCGCGCTGCGCACGGTCGCGCAGCTGCTTGACCTCACGCTCGGCGCCTTCCTTGACCTTGCGCCGGACGTCGGCCTTGGCGCCCTCGGCCTCGAGCTGCGCCAGGTCCTCCTCCAGCTTCTTCATCCGGGTCTCGATGTCGTTGTCGCGCCGGTTCTCGAGCTGCTTGCGCTCGACGTCGGTCCGGCCCTCCAACGACGCGAGGTCGCGGTGCCGCGCCTCGTCGTCGACGTCGGTGATCATGTACGCCGCGAAGTAGATGACCTTCTCCAGGTCCTTCGGGGCGAGGTCGAGCAGGTAGCCCAGTCGCGACGGGACACCCTTGAAGTACCAGATGTGGGTGACCGGCGCGGCCAGCTCGATGTGGCCCATCCGCTCGCGGCGCACCTTCTGACGGGTGACCTCTACGCCACACCGCTCACAGATGATGCCCTTGAACCGAACGCGCTTGTACTTGCCGCAGTAGCACTCCCAGTCCCGGGTGGGACCGAAGATCTTCTCGCAGAACAGACCGTCACGCTCCGGCTTGAGCGTCCGGTAGTTGATCGTCTCGGGCTTCTTGACCTCGCCGTGCGACCACTGGCGGATCTCATCCGCAGTCGCCAGGCCGATCCGAAGCTCGTCGAAGAAGTTCACGTCGAGCACGATGTGTTATCTCCCGATTGTAAAAATGGTCTGAGTGAGTTGGCTGTTGATCTCAAGCGGCAACCCGCTCAGACCTCCTCGACGCTGTTCGGCTCACGCCGGGACAGGTCGATCCCCAGTTCCTCCGCCGCGCGGAAGACATCCTCTTCGCTGTCGCGCATCTCGACCCGGCTTCCGTCGGACGAGAGCACCTCAACGTTCAGACACAGGGACTGCATTTCCTTGACCAGAACCTTGAAGGACTCCGGGATACCCGGCTCCGGGATGTTCTCGCCCTTGACGATCGCTTCGTACACCTTGACCCGGCCGACCACGTCGTCCGACTTGATCGTCAGCAGCTCCTGCAGCGCGAAGGCGGCACCGTAGGCCTCGAGGGCCCACACCTCCATCTCGCCGAACCGCTGACCACCGAACTGCGCCTTACCACCCAGCGGCTGCTGCGTGATCATCGAGTACGGGCCGGTCGAACGGGCGTGGATCTTGTCGTCCACCAGGTGGTGCAGCTTCAGCATGTACATGTAGCCGACCCCGACCGGTGCCGGGAAAGGCTCACCCGAGCGGCCGTCGAACAGGTTGGCCTTGCCGGTGCTGTCGACCATCCGGTCGCCGTCGCGGTTCGGCAGCGTGGAGCCGAGGAGGCCGGTGACCTCTTCCTCCCGCGCGCCGTCGAAGACCGGGGTGGCGACGTTCGTCATCGGCTCGGCCTCGCCGGCGCCGATCTTGATCAGTCGCTGCGCCCACTCCTCCGGGCTGTCCGGGTCGACCTTCCAGCCGCGGCTGGCGACCCAGCCCAGGTGCGTCTCGAGGACCTGACCGACGTTCATCCGGCCGGGCACGCCCAGCGGGTTCAGGATGATGTCGACCTGAGTGCCGTCCTCCATGAACGGCATGTCCTCGACCGGCAGGATCTTGGAGATGACGCCCTTGTTGCCGTGGCGTCCGGCGAGCTTGTCGCCGACCGAGATCTTGCGCTTCTGCGCGACGTACACGCGGACCAGCTGGTTCACGCCCGGCGGCAGCTCGTCGCCGTTGTCGCGGTCGAAGACGCGGACGCCGATGACGGTGCCGTTCTCGCCGTGCGGGACCTTCAGCGAGGTGTCGCGCACCTCGCGGGCCTTCTCACCGAAGATCGCGCGCAGCAGCCGCTCCTCCGGGGTCAGTTCGGTCTCGCCCTTGGGCGTGACCTTCCCGACCAGGATGTCACCGGTGGTGACCTCGGCGCCGATCCGGATGATGCCGCGCTCGTCCAGGTCCGCCAGCATCTCGTCGGAGACGTTGGGGATGTCCCGGGTGATCTCCTCCGGGCCCAGCTTGGTGTCGCGGGCGTCGACCTCGTGCTCCTCGATGTGGATCGAGGTCAGCAGGTCCTGCTGCACGACGCGCTGGCTGAGGATGATCGCGTCCTCGTAGTTGTGACCCTCCCACGGCATGAACGCCACGAGCAGGTTCCGGCCGAGGGCCATCTCGCCCTCGTCGGTGCACGGACCGTCGGCCAGCGGCGAGCCGACCTCGACCCGCTGCCCCGCGTCGACCAGCGGACGCTGGTTGATGCAGGTGCCCTGGTTCGAACGACGGAACTTCGCCAGCCGGTAGGTCTGGTAGGTGCCGTCGTCGGCGGCGATCTCGATCAGGTCGGCCGAGACCTCCTTGACCACACCCGCCTTGTCCGACACCAGCACGTCACCGGCGTCGACCGCTCCGCGGAACTCCATGCCGGTACCGACCAGGGGGGCGTCCGCGGTGATCAGCGGAACGGCCTGGCGCTGCATGTTGGAGCCCATCAGGGCGCGGTTGGCGTCGTCGTGCTCGAGGAACGGGATCATCGCGGTCGCGACCGACACCATCTGGCGCGGGCTGACGTCCATGTAGTCGACGTCCTCGACCAGCACGAGCTCGACCTCACCGTGGCGCCGGCGGACCAGCACCCGGTCCTCGGCGAACGCGTCGTCGTCGGTCAGTGCCGCGTTGGCCTGAGCGATGACGAACCGGTCCTCCTCGTCCGCGGTCAGGTAGTCGACCTGGTCGGTGACCCGGCCGTCGACGACCTTGCGGTACGGCGTCTCGACGAAGCCGAACGGGTTCACCCGGCCGTACGTCGCGAGCGAGCCGATCAGGCCGATGTTCGGGCCTTCCGGGGTCTCGATCGGGCACATCCGGCCGTAGTGGGACGGGTGCACGTCGCGGACCTCGAAGCCGGCCCGCTCACGCGACAGACCACCCGGGCCCAGCGCCGACAGGCGGCGCTTGTGGGTCAGGCCCGCGATCGGGTTCGTCTGGTCCATGAACTGCGACAGCTGCGAGGTTCCGAAGAACTCCTTCAGCGCCGCCACCACGGGACGGATGTTGATCAGGGTCTGCGGCGTGATCGCCTCGACGTCCTGGGTCGTCATCCGCTCGCGGACCACGCGCTCCATCCGGGCCAGGCCGGTGCGGAGCTGGTTCTGGATCAGTTCGCCGACCGTGCGCAGCCGGCGGTTGCCGAAGTGGTCGATGTCGTCCTCTTCGACGACGATCTCGCCCTGCGGCGCGTCCAGCTCGGTCTTGCCCTCGTGCAGCGCGACCAGGTACTTGATCGTGGCGACGATGTCGTTGATCGTCAGTACCGCGGTGTCGTGCTGCTCGTCGCGACCGAGCTTCTTGTTGATCTTGTACCGGCCGACCTTGGCCAGGTCGTAGCGCTTGCCGTTGAAGTAGTAGTTGTCCAGCAGCGCCTGCGCGGCCTCGCGCGTCGGGGGTTCACCCGGGCGCAGCTTGCGGTAGATGTCCAGCAGCGCGTCGTCCTGCCCGGAGGTGTGGTCCTTCTCCAGGGTGAGGCGGATCGACTCGTACTCGCCGAACTCCTCGAGGATCTGCGCGTCGGTCCAGCCGAGCGCCTTGAGCAGGACGGTGACGTTCTGCTTGCGCTTGCGGTCCAGCCGGACACCGACCAGGTCACGCTTGTCGACCTCGAACTCCAGCCACGCACCGCGCGACGGGATGATCTTGGCCGTGAAGATGTCCTTGTCGGACGTCTTGTCCGGCGTGCGCTCGAAGTACACGCCGGGCGAGCGGACCAGCTGGGACACGACGACACGCTCGGTGCCGTTGATCACGAACGTGCCCTTGCGCGTCATCAGCGGGAAGTCGCCCATGAAGACGGTCTGGCTCTTGATCTCGCCGGTCTCGTTGTTCATGAACTCGGCGGTGACGAACAGCGGCGCCGAGTAGGTGACGTCGCGCTCCTTGCACTCGTCGACGGTGTTCTTCGGCGGCTCGAACCGGTGGTCGCGGAACGACAGCGACATGGTGCCGCTGAAGTCCTCGATTGGGGAGATCTCCTCGAAGATCTCTTCCAGGCCGGACGGGCCGGACAGCTCGGTCCGTCCCTCGGCTTCGGCGGCGGCCACACGGCCTTGCCAGGTTTCGTTGCCGACCAGCCAGTCGAAACTGTCCACCTGCAACGCCAAAAGGTCCGGCACCTCGAGAGGCTCGGAGATCTTGGCGAAGGAGATGCGGCGTGGTGAGCCGGAAACGTCGGTAATGCTGTCGGACTGGGGGTTGCGCGAGGCGACCAAGGGGCGTCCTTCCACGGGCTCGCAAACTTCGGTGCTGGGAGCGCACGCCGAACTCCCCTAGTCAAGTCTTGACCTGAGCCAGGGTGAGGAGTAAAGGCAGCGCAAAGCAATAGGCTACCCGATCTGGACAAGACTGTCCAATGGGGTCCAACACTATGCCGTCGGACCACCCACTGAGTCAAGGACCGACCCGGGATCTCGAGCGGGAAGACACCCGCGAGCCATCCGGTCAATCCGTTCCTCAGTCACCAGCAGACTACAGTCCGGCGATCTCCTGGACCAGCCATCGCGAGCCGTTTCGGACCATCGTGAACCGGGTCCGGTTCAGATCGACCCTGGGTTTACCCTGCGTGATCGTGCTGGTGGTGGTCTGGTTCACGAAGATCACCAGCGTCACGCGGTTCGCGTCACCGTCGCGGACGCCGACCTCGCGCACCTCCGCGCGGACCGTCGCCTTGGTCTTGGTGGCCAGCTCGCCGGCCACCTTCGCGGTCTCGTCGAACTTACCCGCGAACTCCGGTGTCATCGTCGCCCGCGCGGCCGCGAAGCTCTTGTCCAGCGTCCGGTAGTCGTAGCTGAGCGCGGTCTCGGCCGCCTGCCGCCCAGCGTTGACCGCCTGACCGCGGGCGTCCTCGGCCTGCTGCCCCCGCCAGGCCTTGACGCCCAGCACCCCGGCCAGAGCCAGCACCAGAACTATGAGCACCGACAAGCTCACCGTCAGTACGAAGCCCAGCCCCCGGGAAGTAGGTGCCGGCGCATCCTCTTCGGCCTCGGCAACTTCTTCTTCTGCTTCGATTTCCACTTCTTCGCGCTCGATCTTCTCACTGGCAGTGATCGGGCGTTCGCGACGCCGCTGGCCGGCGATCTTGCGGGGCATCAGCCGACCACCTGCAGGTCCGCGGTCAGCCAGCGGTCGGCGTCACGCACCAGGTCCAGCTTGATCCGGTACCGGCGCTCGACGCCGTCCTTGGCGGCGGTGTTGGTCACCACCGCGTTCACGATCACCAGCACCTGCGCGGAGTCCTTGTCGTTCGACACCACCGCGGCCTCCTTCACGTCGCCCTTGGAGGTCGCCTTGTTCGCCACCACCTCGGTCTTCACCGAGTTCGACCCGGCCTGGAACTCCTCCTTGAACTGCCCCGTGGAGTCGTTCAGCACGCGCTGCGCGTCGGCGTCCCAGCTGTCGTACTTGTACGTCGTGAAGTCCAGCGCCAACTGCCGCGCGGCACGCATCGCGCCCACCCGGTCCTCGTCGCGGGCGTCCTGCTTGCGCAGCGCCAGCACGGACACGGTCACGGCGCCGAGGGCGACGATCAGCAGCACGCTCAGCGCCCACGCCAGGACCAGCGAACCCTTCCGAGACGACTTCACTTCGCGGTCACCGGTCCGAGGATGAGGCCCTTCCAGGAGTCCGAGCCCAGGTACTCGGCCTGCCCGCCGGTCGACCCGAGCACCATCTCGGGCATCCCGCCGCTGCCGCCGGCTTCACCGGTCGCGGGGTCGTAGCCGACGCCGTACCCGGGCCGGTTCAGTCCCTCGCGCGACGACGGCGACGGCTTGTTCTGCGAGCCGCGCACGTTCTGCCCGGTGCTCGGCCCGGCCGTGCACGAGGCCTTGGTGTTGGCCGGCTTGTCCGTCGTGTCCTGCGGCACCCGCTTGTCCGTCCCGTTGTAGCCCGCCCGGCAGGCCGGTGGTGAGAAGCCGAGCACCAGACCGAAGTGCGCGTCGTAGTGCCCGGTCCCCTTGTCCTTGGCCGGTACGACGTACCCGCCCATCGACACCGCCGGATAGACCACCAGCAGCTGCTCGACGGCGTCCAGGCGGACGGCGGTCAGTTGGTTCACCGTCAGCAGGTTACCGAGCAGCACGGCGATGTTGGCGCGGTTCTCCGAGATCAGCCCGGTCAGCTGCTCCGACGCGCCCGAGCCCTGGTCGATCACCTTCCGCAGGTCGGAGTCGGAGCTGACCAGCGTGTCGGACAGCAGGGCGAGGTTCTTCGCCCAGGTCCGGATCGCGTCGCCGCTGGCGACCTGGGTGGCCAGCACGGTGTTGCCGTCGTTGATCAGCTTGATCGTCTGGGCGATGTTCGCGTCGGCGTCGTCGATCAGCAGCCCGGAGCTGTCGATGATCTTCTGCAGGTCGCTGCCCTTGCCGCGCAGCGCGTCGCCGAGCTCCTTGACTGTGGTCTTCAGGCTGGTCTTGTCGACCGAGTTCACCAGCTGGTCCAGGTTCAGCAGCAGCTCGGTGGTGTCGATCGGCAGCGCGGTGTCGGCCCGGGCGATCTTGGAGTTGTCCTGCAGGAACGGGCCGCCGTCGCGGCGCGGCTGCAGGTCGACGTACTGCTCGCCGATCGCGGACCGGTTGGCCACCACGGCGACCAGGTCGTTCGGGATCTTCTGCTTCTTGTCGATGTCCAGGTCGACCTCGACGCCGTCGTCGAGCAGCGTCAGCTCGCCGACCCGGCCGACCGGCTGGCCGCGGTACGTGACCTCGGCGCCGGTGAAGATGCCGCCGGACTCGGCGAAGCTCGCGCTGACCGTGTAGTCGTCGTCGAACAGCAGCTGGTCGACCTGGGCGTACTTGCCGCCGACGTACGCGATGCCGACGACGGTGATCAGCAGGAACACCATCAGCTGGATCCGGACGGTCTTGGAGATCACTTGGCCACCCCCGGCATCAGGACCTTGGCCAGCTCGGGGTCGAAGGCCGGCCGGTTCAGCGTCGGCGTGCAGACCGGGAGACCGAGCAGCGTGATGCAGCTGGTCGCCGTACCGGTCGGCAGCGGCAGCGGCGGCAGGCCGCCGGACTTCGGCGGGAACTTGGGCGAGTTGCGGAACGGGAGACTCAGGTTCGCCGTCGGCAGCGCGGTCGGGCCGACGGTCGGCAGGTTCAGCCCGAGCAGACCCTTCAGGGCCTTCTGGGTGTCGACGTCCAGCGTGATCACCAGGTTCGTGAAGTCACCCTGTACGGCGTCCGCCGCGGCGTCCGGGAACGGGTACGTGAGCAGGAGCTCCAGCGACTTCGGCAGGTTCTCCCCCGCCTCGGCCAGCTTGGTCAGCACCGGGTACAGCGACTTCAGGTTGGCGACCAGGTCCTTCTGGGACGCGGTGATCACCCGGGTCGCGGTGTTGCCCAGGTTGGCCAGGGCCTGCAGCGTCTTCACCAGGGCGGCCCGCTGCTGGTCGAGGGTCTTGATCGACTTCGGCAGCGAGTCGATCGCCGTGGCCAGCGTCGCCTTCTGCGCGTTCAGCTTCTTGGCCAGCGCGTCGACGGCGGTGATCGCGGTGACGATCTTCTGCCGGTTCGTGTCCAGGGTGCCGACGAAGGTGTTCAGCTGGGTGAGCACGCTGCGGATCGCCGGCTCGTTGCCGGTCAGGGCCTTGTTCAGCTCCTGGGTGATGATCTGCAGCTGGGCCACGCCACCGCCGTTGAGCAGCAGCGACAGCGCCGACAGGACTTCCTCGACCTCGACGTTGCTGGTGGTCCGCGACAGCGGGATCAGCTCGCCGTTCTCCAGCTTGCCGCGCGGCTTCTCGCTGCCGCCGGGCGGCGCGAGCGAGACGAACTTCTCGCCCAGCAGGCTGGTCTGGCGGATCGTCGCGCGGGCGTTGTCGGGCAACTCGAGACTCTTCGGCAGCTTGATCCGGACCTTCGCCACGAACCCGTCCAGCCAGACCTTCTCGACCGTGCCGACGGTGACGTCGTCCACCTTGACCGTCGACTTCGGGACCAGGTCGAGCACGTCGCTGAACTCCACCGTCACCGTGTACGACGGCCCCTTGATCTTGGCGCCACCGGGCAGCGGCAGCGAGTACACGCTGAAGTCGCAGCCGGTCAGCAGGGTCGCCATCGCGACCACGCCCGCCACCAACGCCGTACGACGCCTCACTTGGCACCCCCGGGGAACAGCCCGCCGAGCGACGGGTCGACCGGGTCGGGCGTCGGCAGCTTCGGCGCCGGAGGCGGCGCCCACGGCGTACCGGCCGGGCCGCCGCTGGCCGGAGCGCCACCGGTGAGCTGGCTGAGTAGCGGCAGCTTCGGAAGCGCGTCGAAGATCGGCTTGAGCGCCGAGCACGCGGACAGCGGCTGGTTGGCCTGGATCAGCAGCGAGCAGATGAAGGTCGCCGGGTCGTCCAGCTGGGCCAGGTTGATCCGCTGGTCCAACGTGCCGAACTGCGGGTTGTAGACGCGGGCCAGGTTGCCCAGGCCGAGCGGCGCGGTGTCGATGATCTCGGCCAGCGCGGCCTTCTCCTTGACCAGGATCTGCGAGATGTCGGTCGCGCCGGAAATCGTCGTCTTCAGCAGCGCCCGGTTGTCCTTGACGAACGACGCGACCTCGCCGAGCGCGGTCGCCAGCAGGTTCAGCGCCGCGGTCAGGTCCTTGCGTTCGCCGGCCAGCGTCGTCGAGGTGGCGGCGAAGTTGCTGTTGAACTGCTTCACCAGCGCGTCGTTCGCGGCCAGCGAGGAGACGAAGGTCTGCAACTGCCGGACGGTCGCGAACAGGCTCTTGGAGTTGCCGGCCAGCGTCTGCGACAGCTTCGACACGTCGGTGATGGTCTGGTTGAGCTTGGCGCCCTGGCCGTTCAGGTTCGCGGCCGAGACGTCCAGCAGCCGCGACAGCGCGCCCTGGTCGTTGGCGCCCTTCGGGCCGAGCGCGACCGAGAGGTCGTTCAGGCTCTGGTAGATCTGGTCGAGCTCCAGCGGTACGGCGGTGCGCTCGAGCGGGATCTGCGCCCCGTCGGCCATCACCTCGCCCTTGGAGTACGCCGGGGTCAGCTGGATGTAACGGTCGGCAACGATCGACGGCGAGGCGATGACGGCCTTCGCGCCGGCCGGGACCTTGTGCTTGGCCTCCCACCAGAACTTCACCCGGACGGTCCGCCCGGCCGGCGTGACGCTCTCGATCTCGCCGACCTTGATGCCGAGGATCCGGACGTCGGAGCCTGGGTACACGCTGACCGCGCGCGGGAAGTACGCCGTGGCGCTGACCCGCTCCGGGTGCGGCCACAGCGAGACGACGCTGACGGCGAGCACCACCAGGACCACGCCGATCGCGATCAGCCGGGAGAACGACGCGAGCTTCATCGCCCACCACCGCCCAGGATCGGCGGCAGCCCCGGGATGAGCGGCGGCAGCGGGATCTCCGGGACCGGCGCCAGGTTCTGCACGTAGGTGTCGAACCACGGCCCGGTGCCCAGCGTGTTGGTGAAGACCCGCGCGTACGGCGCCAGGCCCTTGATGCTGGCGTCCAGGGCGTTCTGGTTCTTCAGCAGGATCGCGAGCACCGCGTTCACCTTCTGCAGGGTCGGCGCCAGGTCCTTGCGGTTCTCCCGGACCAGCGCGGTCACCTGCGCGGACAGCTTCTGCGTCGAGACCAGCAACTGGTGGATCAGCGCGCGCCGGGCCTGCACCGCCTGGAACACGGTGTTGCCGTCCTTCATCAGCTTGATCAGCTGCTGGTTCCGGTCGGCCAGGACCTTGGTGACGGTGTCGGAGTGCTTGAGCAGCGTCTTCAGCTCCTCGTCCCGCTTGGCCACGTTCCGCGACAGCCGGGACAGGCCGTTCAGCGACGCCTTCACCTCCTCCGGCGTGTTCTTGAAGGTGGTCGACAAGGTGTCGAGGGCCCGCGCCAGCTGGGCGGTGTCGATCCGCTCGGTCGTGTTGGCCAGGTCGGTGAACGCGTCCACCACGTCGTACGCCGCAACCGTCCGCGCGAGCGGGATCTCGGAGCCTTCCTTCAGCTCCCCGGCGCCGGCCGGGTTGAGCTTGAGGTACTTCTGGCCGAGCAGCGTCTTGATCTTCATCTCGGCGCCGGTCTGGTCGCCGAGCTTCACGCCGCGGTCGACGACGAAGTCGACCCGGACGTGGGTGCCCTCGAGCTCGACCCCACGCACCTGCCCGACCCGTACGCCGGCCACCCGGATCTCGTCGTTCTTCTTCAGCCCACCGGCCTCGGAGAACTGCGCGGAGTACTTCGTCCCGCCACCGATCAGCGGCAGGTCCTGCGCCTTGAACGCGGCCAGCATGATCAGCCCGATCACGGTCAGGCCGACCACGCCGATGGTCACCTGGTTCTGCTCGCGGAACGGCTTCATCGGTGATCACACCTCGCCGAGTTGTTGTCGTACGAGACCGGGATGCGGGTCCCGAGCGGCAGCGTGACGTTGCCGTCGAAGCCGCAGAGGAAGAAGTTGAACCACGAGCCGTACGACGCGGTCCGGGTCATCGTGTTCAGCTTGCTCGGCATCTTCTGCAGCGTCTTGACCCAGATCGCCTGGGTGTCGTCCAGCGTGGTGGACACCTGCCGCAGCCGGTCGAGGTCGGCCTTGATCGGCACCCGGGTCTGCTGCAGCAGGCCGGCCGTCTTGGTGTTCAGCGAGTTGATCGAGCCGAGCGAGCCGAGGATCGGCTGGATGTCCTTGCTCAGGCCGGTGATGAACTGCTGCAGGTTGACCAGCAGCTGGGAGAAGTTCTGCTGCCGCTGCGAGACGATCTGCAGCGTCGAGGTCAGGTTGGTGATCAGGTCGCCGACCACCTGGTCGGCGTCGGCCAGCGTGGTGGTCAGCGACGCCGTCCGGGCCAGCAGGCTCTCGATCGTGCCGCCCTCGCCCTGCAGGACCTTGATCACCTCGAAGGCGAACTGGTTCACGTCGGCCGGGGTGAGCGCGGTGAACAGCGGCTTGAACCCGTTGAACAGCACCGACAGGTCCAGGGCCGGAGCGGTCCGGTCCTTGTCGATGGTGTCGTTCTCCTTCATCCGCTGCCCGCCGCCGACGCCCTCGGTCAGCGCGATGTAGCGGTTGCCGACCAGGTTGCGGTAGCGCAGCGTCGCCCGGGTGCCGGTGTCGAGCACCTGCTTGGAGTCGACGCTGAAGGTGATCAGCGCGAGCGAGTCGTCCTTGAGCGCGATCTTGTCCACCTGCCCGACCCGGACGCCGGCGATCCGGATGTCGTCGCCCTTGTTCAGGCCGACCACGTCGGTGAAGACCGCCTTGTACTTCGTGGTCGGCGTGAAGCTGATGTTGCCGATCGTCACCGCCAGCAGCGCGGTCGCGACGGTCGTCACGACCACGAAGATCGCCAGCCGGACGCTGTCGATCGAGGTCTTCTTGTCGAGCAGCTTCATTTCAGGTTCACCTGCCCTCCGCGCACGAGGGGCCCGATCATCAGCGTGGTCAGATCCGGTACGTCGCCCGCCGGGACGCCCATCGCCGGGCCGGCGAAGGAGTTGACGACCCTCTGCTCGGCCGGCGTACCGGCGCCGCCGGTGTCCAGCAGGAACCCGGGGGCGGACCGGTTCAGCTGCAGGTTCAGCGGGAAGCGCTCGTTCTTGTTGTGGTCGCCGATCACGCCGTCCTCACCGGTGATGTACGGCGCCGGGTTGTCCTGGGTGTACGGACCCGGCTTCGCGCCCGGATGGCTGTAGTTCTTGCCCACGCAGGTCGGCCCGCGCTTGTCCAGGTACTTCGGCAGCTCGTCCGGCTGGTACGGCGTGGGCTGGTTGGTGATCAGCTCCAGGTTGATGTGCAGCGCGCCGTCGCGGAACGTGTCGTTCAGGATCGGGGCGGTGTCGGTCATCACCTTGAGGAAGCACGGGAACTCCGGCGAGTACCGCTCGAGCAGGTCGAGCACCGGCCGGCTCACCTCGCCGAGGCGGATCACGCGGTCCTCGTTCTCGCGCAGGAAGCCGTTCGCCGTCCCGGACAGGGTCTGCACGTCGGTGAAGAACTTCTGCAGCTGCTGCTCCTTCTCCACCACGGTGTTGCCGGTGATGGTCAGGTTGCGCAGGGCGCGGACCAGGTCGGGCGTCACGTCGCCGTACAGTTGGGAGACCTGGGTCAGCTTGGTCAGCGCCTCCATCAGCTTCGGGACGCTCGGGTTCAGCTTCTTCAGGTACCCGTCGAGCTGGGTCAGCGTCTCGGCGATCTCGGTGCCACGGCCCTCGAGCGCGGTGGCCAGCGTGTTCAGGGTGGCGTTCAGGTCGGCCGGGTCGACCGCCTGGAGCAGCGGGAGCGCGTCGTTCAGGACCTTCTCGATCTCGATGCCGACCGCGGTCTTGTCCCGGGCGATCACGTCACCGGCCTTGATGTGCCGGGTGTTCTCGCGGCCCGGCGGCGGCACCAGCGCGACGTACTTCTCGCCGAACAGCGTCTTGGGCAGGATCCGGGCGCTGACCGCGCTGGAGATCTCCTGGACCTGGTCGGGCTTGAGCGACAGGTTCACCGTCGCCTCGTCGCCGTCGGTCGAGACCGAGCGGACCTCGCCGACGATGATGCCGCGCAGCTTCACGTCGGCGTGCGTGTTCAGCTGCAGGCCGATGTGGCTGGTCTTCAGCTGGACCTCGACGGTGTCGGTGAACACCTTGGCGTAGAAGGCGTAGGTCAGCCAGAGCAGGAAGCAGAGCACGCCGATGAACGCGACGCCGAGCACTCGTCTGGTCATCCCGCCAGCCTCACCGTGGTCGTCGTTCCCCAGATCGCCATCGACAGCAGCAGGTCGACCACGTTGATCACCACGATCGAGGTCCGGACCGCGCGGCCGACCGCGACGCCGACGCCGGCCGGGCCGCCGGTCGCGTGGTACCCGTGGTAGCAGTGCACCAGGATCACCAGTACGGCGAACACGAGCACCTTGCCGAACGACCAGAGCACGTCGCCGGGTGGCAGGAACAGATGGAAGTAGTGGTCGTACGTCCCCGTACTCTGTCCGTAGAAGGTGGTCACCGTGAGCCGGGTGGCGAAGTACGACGAGAGCAGGCCGACGACGTACAAGGGCACGACGGCGATCAGCCCCGCGATGATCCGGGTGGTGACCAGGAACGGCAGCGACGGGATCGCCATCACCTCGAGCGCGTCGATCTCCTCGCTGATCCGCATCGCGCCGAGCTGCGCGGTGAAGCCGCAGCCGACCGTCGCGGCCAGCGCGATGCCGGCGATCAGCGGGCCGATCTCGCGGGTGTTGATGTAGGCGCTGACGAACCCGGCGAACGCCGAGGTGCCGATCTGGTTCAGCGCCGAGTAGCCCTGGAGGCCGACCTCGGTGCCGGTGAAGAAGGCCAGGAACGTGATCACGCCGACGGTGCCGCCGATCACCGCGAGCGCGCCGGTGCCGAGCGTCACCTCGGCCAGCAGCCGCAGGATCTCCTTGCGGTACCGGGTGATCGACTTGCCGGACCAGGCCAGCGCCTTGAGGTAGAAGGCGAGCTGCTCGCCGAGCCGGTCGAGCGAGTTCAGCGGCTTCTTGATCAGGACGTCGAGGGCGGTCACGTCACGCCCCCTTCGGCGGGACGAGCTGGAAGTAGATCGCGGTCATCGAGAAGTTCGCGACGAACAGCAGCATGAACGTGATCACGACCGACTGGTTCACCGCGTCCCCGACGCCCTTCGGCCCGCCACCGGCGTTCACACCCTTGTACGACGCGACGACGGCCGCGATGAAGCCGAACACCAGCGCCTTGGCCTGGCCCTGCCACAGGTCGGGCAGGTGAGCGAGCGCGGTGAAGCTCGCGATGTAGGAGCCTGGCGTCCCGTCCTGCAGGACGACGTTGAACACGTAACCGCCCATCACGCCGACCACGCTGACGAACCCGTTGAGGAAGAAGGCGACCAGCATCGTCGCCAGCACGCGCGGTACGACGAGCCGCTGGATCGGGTCGATGCCGAGCACCATCATCGCGTCCAGCTCTTCGCGGATCTTCCGCGAGCCGAGGTCCGCGCAGATCGCCGAACCGCCGGCGCCCGCGATCAGCAGCGCGGTCGCGATCGGCGAGGCCTCCCGGACCACGGCCAGGACAGCGGCCGAACCGGTGAACGCCTGGGCGCCGAACTGCTTGATCAGCCCGCCGACCTGCAGCGCGATCACCGCACCGAACGGGATCGCCACCAGCGCGGTCGGGATGATCGTCACGCTGGCCACGAACCAGGCCTGCTGCAGGAACTCGCGCAGCTGGAACGGACGCCGGACCGACGCCCGCGCCGTGTCCAGGGCGAAGGCGAACAGCGAGCCGGCGTGCTTCAGCGGCGCGGTGGCGGACACTGTCACGTCGCGCCCACCACGTCGGAGGCGAAGGAGCCCGGCGGCGGAGTCACTCCGTTCTGGTCGCACCACTCACCCGGCGGACGCTGGGTCGGCCGGATCACGCCGCTGCTCGGCAGCTGCTGCAGCGGGATCGGCGGCAGCGGCGGCAGCTCCTGGTCGGCCTCGCGGGCCAGCTCGTCGGCGTCCTTCTCCTCGGACATGCCGATCGGGCCGACGCGCTGCGCGTTCAGGAACTGGCGGACCACCGGCTCCTCGCTGGACAGCAGCATCTCGCGCGGGCCGAACATGGCCAGGTGCCGGTGGTAGAGCAGCCCGATGTTGTCGGGCACCGTCCGGGCGGTGTTGATGTCGTGGGTGACGATCAGGCAGGTGGCCTGGGTCATCTCGTTCAGGTCGATGATCAGCTGGTTCAGGAACGCCGTCCGGACCGGGTCGAGGCCGGAGTCGGGCTCGTCGAAGAGCAGGATCTCGGGCTCCAGCACCAGCGCGCGGGCCAGCCCGGCCCGCTTGCGCATCCCGCCGGAGATCTCGCCGGGCAGCTTCTTCTCCGCCCCGACCAGACCGACCATCTCCATCTTCTCCATCACGATGGAGCGGATCTCGGACTCGGACTTGCGGGTGTGCTCGCGCAGCGGGAAGGCGACGTTGTCGTACAGGTTCATCGAGCCGAACATCGCGCCGTCCTGGAACAGCACGCCGAACAGCTTCCGGATCTCGTACAGGTCGCGCTCGCGGCAGGTGGCGATGTCGACGCCCTCGATGTGCACGTGGCCCTGGTCGGGCTTCAGCAGACCGATCAGCGTCTTGAGGAATACGGACTTACCCGTTCCGGAAGGGCCCAGCATCACGCAGATCTCACCGGCCGGCAGCGTCAGGGACACGTCGCCCCAGATCAGCTGCTTTCCGAAGGATTTCGTGAGTCCTTCGACGCGGACTTCTACGCCCACCGGTCCTCCTCACGGGAAATGTTGGCCCCCGACCGACGACGTTCCATCGGCTCAACGAGGGCGCGGTGCCCTAGGTTACGCACGAGTACCTTTTTCCGTAACCCCTGTTTACCCAACCGCTGCACATCGGGCCGTAACGCTCTGGTCACACCGGGTACGGTCGTGACGCTGCGCCATCCGGACCGGACCACTGTGGTCGGGTACAGTCCTGGCGTCGCCCTTCGAGGCGACGTCGAGTCCGATGCCGGAGGAACGTGTGCCGCGGTCAGCTACCTGGTTGGACCGGCTGCGGCGCAGGCCGCCGCAAGGTCTCACCTCGCCGCAGCACGGTGACCAGCTGCCCCATCCGCGCTCCGAGATCCTAGCCCTGACCGGTGTCCGGGCCGCGGCAGCACTCGCCGTCGTGCTTCATCACATCGGGTTACCAGCTTCGGCACCCGTTGCGTTACGCAACCTCGTGCAGTCCGGGTACATCGGCGTCCCCTTGTTCTTCATGCTGTCCGGGCTCGTCCTGGCCTGGAACTACTCGACGCTGACGATCTCGTCGCCCAGCCGGCTCTGGCGGTTCTACGTCGCGCGCATCGCGCGCGTGATGCCGCTGTACTGGGTCGTGCTGATCTACCTGGTGCTGCAGCGCGCGGCGCACGGCGTACCGCAGGAGTCGTTGTGGCGGCACCTGCTCGCGATCCAGGCCTGGTCGGGCGACTACGCGATCGGCCAGGCCAGCTACAACCCGCCCGGCTGGTCGATCTGCGTCGAGCTCTTCCTGTACGCCGTGTTCCCGTTCGCCGTGCCGCTGGTTGCCTTGCTGTCCAAGCGGTTCGGGGTGGCCGGGCTGCTCGGGCTGATCGGTTTCGCGTTCGCCGTCCAGGTCTTCCTGGTCGCGCTGTTCACGGCCGAGGGCTGGGCGTTCCTGTCGGTGAAGGATCCGTCGTCCGGGCATCGCTGGCTCTACCGGAACCCGTTGCCGCGGCTGTCGGAGTTCGTGATCGGGGTGTCGCTGGCGTTCCTGCTGCTGCGGGGATTCAAGCTGCGGACGCGGGTGGCCGGAGGGGTGCAGGCGCTGTGCGTCGTGGTGGTGCTCGTCGTGGCCGCCGCCGGGCCAGCGCACGCGAAGTGGATGCTGCCCGCGTTCTACGGTGCGATGTGGACGCTGCCGTTCGCCGTACTGCTGCTGGCGCTGGCGGCGGCGCCGGGTGCTTGGCTGTCGCGGTTCTTCGCGACACGGGCTCTGGTAACGCTCGGTACTGCCAGCTACGCCGTCTACCTGACCCATCGGCCGTTGCTGTCGTTCCTCGGGAAGGACCGCGGGAGCATGCTCGACCACCCGGCCACGTGGGCGGCGTACGCCGGCGTTCTGGTGGTCGCCGCGTTGTGCCTGCTGATCGGTGAAGGCGCGCACCGGCTGATCGAGGTGCCGGCTCGGCGCCTCGTTCTCCGGCTGGTCCCGCGGCCGCGTCCGGCGGTCACTGAGCGTACGACGTCGGAGGTGTCGGCGTGAGCGGTCTCACATCGGTCACCGAAGGCGCCGCGCTCTCGCACCCCCGGCCCGAACTGCTGGCCGTCACGGGCCTGCGCGGTCTGGCCGGGCTCGCGGTCGTCGCGTCGACGGTCGGTGTCTGGCGCGGGGCGCCGGGGTATCTGCAGGACCTGGTCACGGCGGTGGCCTGGGCCGGGGTGCTGTTCTTCTTCCTGCTGTCGGCCTTCGTGCTCACCTACAACTATCCGGGCCTGTCCTACACCTCCGGCCGGCGCGTCATCGGCCGGTACGCCGGGGCGCGGGCGGCTCGGATCGTTCCGCTGTACCTGGTGGTCGGACTCGTCGTCCTGCTGCTCGGCAGGCTGAACGGCGGTGACTGGGTCCGCGCCGTGTGGACCGACCAGACCAGGTTCGTCGGTGCGCTCGTCCTCTTCTACCTGGCGTTTCCACTGCTCAACCGGCCGCTGGCCTTCGTCTTCGACAGGACCGTTCGCCGCATGCCATCGCTCCCCTGGCTGGCGCACCCGTTCCTGGTCCGGCTCGGCGTGATCGGCTATCCGCTCTTCCTGCTGCAGACCCTGGTCCTGCACGGCTTCGGCCCGGTCCACGCCGGCACGATCTCGAACGCGCTGCTCGCGCTGTGCTGGATCGGCCTGGTCGTCCTGACCGCCGAGGGCGCCCACCGGTACGTCGGCGTACCGGCACGCCGCGCAATCCTCGATCTCGCCCGCCGCACCGCCCGACTTTGAGCACCGCTCAGCCACAAATCGCCGCGATTTGTGGCTGAGCGGTGCTCAAAGTCGGAGTTCGGGCATGACGAAGGGCGGCTCCCTCGCGGGAACCGCCCTTCGGCGTACTGCTGGGTGTGCGGCCTAGGCCGCACAGGTCACTTGAGGGTGACGGTGGCCCCGGCGCCCTCGAGGGCCTCCTTGGCCTTCTCCGCGGCAGCCTTGTCGACCTTCTCCAGGATGGCCTTCGGCGCGCTCTCGACGAGGTCCTTGGCCTCCTTCAGGCCGAGGCTCGTGAGGCCACGCACCTCCTTGATGACCTGGATCTTCTTGTCGCCGGCCGACTCGAGAACGACGTCGAACTCGTCCTGCTCCGCGGCCTCTTCGACCGGGGCGCCCGGGGCACCCGGGGCAGCAGCGGCGACGACCGGAGCGGCGGCGGTGACGCCGAACTCGTCCTCGAACGCCTTTACGAACTCCGAGAGCTCCAGCAGGGTCAGTTCCTTGAACTGGCCGAGCAGCTCTTCGGTGCTGAGCTTCGCCATGGTGGCGGTCCTTCCTAAACGTCTAACGGGGTGATCACTGAATGGGGTGTTGCGTGATTCGAACGGGTCAGCTGTCAGCTGACGCGGTCTCCTCGGTGCTCGCCTCGGCAGGTGCGTCGGCGGGTGCGTCCTGCACCGCTTCGGCAGCCGGAGCCTCGTCCGCCACGGGGGCGTCCTCGGCCGGCAGCTTGTCCTGCAGCGCCGCGAACAGGCGCGCGGCCTGCGACAGCGGAGCAGCGAACAGCGACACCGCTTGCTGCGGGGCCGCCTTCATCGCACCTGCGAGCTTCGCGAGGAGGACCTCACGCGACTCCAGGTCAGCGAGCTTGTTGATCTCGTCGGAGCCGAGTGCCTTACCGTCCAGCACACCGCCCTTGATGACGAGAAGGGGATTGGCCTTGGCGAAGTCACGCAGCCCCTTGGCCGCGACCACCGGGTCGCCCTTGATGAAGGCGATGGCCGACGGACCCTGCAGGAGCGAGTCGAACGACTCCACCCCGGCGTCCTTGGCCGCGATCTTGGTCAGCGTGTTCTTCACCACGGCGTAGTTCACGTCGTCACCGAGCGTAGTGCGGAGCTGCCGCAGCTGCGCCACGGTGAGTCCGCGGTACTCGGTCAGCACGGCGCCGTTGGAGCTCTTGAAGTTCTCAGTGAGCTCTGCGACGTCGGCGGCCTTGTCCGGCCTCGCCATGGGTCTCCTTCCGCTCTGTCTTCCGACAGAGTTGGACTTGTCTGCCACACCGCCGACCCACAAAGAAAAACGCCCTTGCGCAGGCGCAAGGGCGTGAACATACGAAACTGTCACACTTCCAAGTCAACCTGCGCGGGCCGCCCACCTTCGTGGGACCTTCAGTCGCTCGGGAGCGACAACCAGCGGTCTTCGGCAGTGTCAAGAGTAACCGGCTGGGCGTGTCCCACCAAATCGGTTACTCGGAGGGCTGTGGGCGGGGTGGGATCCAGCGCTTCATCGCCAGCGCCGCTGCCCCTCCGGTCAGGCCCATCACCACGATCGCCGGGGCCAGAGCGGTCAGTGCCGTCACGGCCGCGAGCAGGAACGGGCCGCCCGCACTGCCCGAGTCCGCGAACAACCGGAACGCCCCGAGGAACTGCGCCCGCCCGACCGGCGGCGACGCGTCCGCGCCGAGCGTCATGATCACTCCGGCTCCCAGCCCGTTGCCGACCCCCATCAGCAGCGCGACGGCGGTGAGCGCCCCCGCCGAGTGCGTCAGCGGCAGCAACAGGTGCGCGACGCCGAGCACGGTCATCGACGGTACGGCGACCCACTTGCGCCCGAAGCGGTCCATCACCGAGCCCGCCGGATAGAACAGCAACATGTCGACGGCACCGGAGACGCCGAAGATCAGGCTGGTGGTCTGCGGGTCGAGGCCGATGTGCTCGGCCCAGAGCGGGATCACCACCTGCCGTGAAGCCCGGACCGCACCGACGAGCAGCGCGCCGACGCCGAGCGTCCGCAGTACCGGCAAGTGCTCACGGATCACGGCCCGCGTGGACTGGACGACGACAGGCCGGGCCAGGCGGTTACGGCGTACGGACTCGATGTCGGGAAGGCTCAGCAGTACGACGCACGCCAGCGCCGCGGCGACGAGGTGGACCCAGTAGGCGCCGTCGGTCCCGAGGAAGCGCATCACGAACGCGCCGAGGAACGGCCCGATGAACGATCCGATCCGCTGGACGCCACCCAGCGTCGACAGCGCCCGGGCCCTGAGCTCCAGCGGGACGGCTTCGCTCAGGTAGGCCTGCCGGGCCAGTCCCCAGACCGAGCCGGCCAGACCGGTGGCGCCGATCGCGAGCGCGAGACCCCAGACGTTCGGTACGACAAGGCAGGCCACGAGTGCGACCGAGACGAGCACGGTCGCGAGCAGCATCGCGCGGCGTTCGCCGATCCTGGTGGTCAGCGTGCCGGCGGGGATGTCGCCGATCACCTGGCCGACGCCCGCGGCCGCGACGACCAGACCGGCGACCGCGAACGACGCCCCGAGGTCCCGCGCCGAGAGAGCGACCACGGGAGCGATCGCCCCCTGGCCGATGCCGTACAGCAGCGCCGGCAGGTACACCGAGGGGGCGATCTTCCACAGACTCACGGGATCGGCCATCCCGCTGATTATTTCATCTTCAAATAAATTACAGGACGGCGAGGGCGTCGATCTCGACCAGCATCTGCTCGAGCGGGAGGCCGGTGAAGACGGTGGTCCGCGACGGCAGTACGCCGCTCGGGGTGCGCGCGCCGACGAACTCGGCGTACGCCTCGTTCATCGGCACGAACAGGTCGCGCGAGGTCAGGTAGACGCGCAGCATCACGACGTCGTCCATGCTCGCGCCACCGGCCTTGAGGATCGCCTCGATGTTCTGCAGCACGCGGGTGGTCTGCGCCTTCACGTCGCCCTCGTGGACGAACGCACCGGTCGCCGGGTCGACCGAGCCCTGGCCGGACACCTGCAGGATGTTGCCCTTGCGCACCCCCTGGGAGAACACGGGCATCGGGGCGGGTGCGTCGGTGGTGGAGACGACGGTCTTGTCGGACATCAGGTGAAGGCCTCTCTAGTGGTAGTCGTTACCGATGGCGGCAGTGGTCGCGAGCAGGTCCGGCAGGAGCTCCAGGACCTGGTCGTAGTTGAGCAGCACGTCCGGCACCGAGATCGAGACCGCGCCGACGACGCGGCCGGAGCGTTCGGTGATCGGGGCGCCGATGCAGTTGATGAAGGACTCGTGCTCGGCCCGGTCGTGCGACCAGCCCTGGGCACGGACCTTGTCCAGCTCGTCGCGCAGTTGGTCCGGCCCGGTGATCGTGTTCGGCGTGAACTGGTGGTACTCGATCGTGGTCAGCAACGCCTCGCGCTGCCGCTTCGGCTGGGCCGCGAGCAGCACCTTGCCGACCGCCGTGCAGTGCAGCGCCGCCGGGACGCCGACCTGCGAGTACATCCGCACCGACTGCACGCTGTCGAGCTTGTCGATGTAGATGACCTGCCCGTTCTCGTACGCCGCCAGGTGCACGGTCTGACCGGTCCGCTGGTTCAGCTTGCGCAGGTGCGGCGCGGCGACGTCCCGTACTACGTGCTGCTCGCGGGACGCGTCGGCCAGCGCGAACAGCCGGGAGCCGAGGCGGTAGCGGTGCGCTTCGTCGCGGCGTACGAACCGCTCGGCCTCCATCGTGCGCAGCAGGCGGAGCACGGTCGTCTTGTGCACGTCGAGCTCGGTCGCCAGCTGGTCGAGCGAGCGGTCGCCCTCCCCGAGGCTGACCAGGATCTGCAGGGCACGCCCCAGACTCTGACTCACACCATCACCCCCATCGGGCCGAATCGAGTCTGCGCCCACTCCTCGGCCGGGCACTGCAGCAACGCCTGCCGCAGGGACGGTTCCGGCGGCTCGGCGTGGTCGTCCGGCACGGTCAGCACGGCCGCTGCGCTCAGATGACCCGAGCGCAGCCGCTGCTCCATCGGCAGGCCTTCCAGCGTCGCGGCGAGGAAGCCGGCAGCGAAGGCGTCGCCTGCGCCGACGGGCTCGACGACGTCGACCGTGAGCGCGGGGACTTCCGTACGACGGTCCGCGCCGTCGGCGACCAACGCGCCCTGCCCGGCCGGCTCGAGCGCGAGCGCGGCGTGCGCGTCCGACTTCACGACGATCGTTGCCCTGGGCCCCAACAGCCGGCGCAGCTCGGGCGGGTCGCTAGTCCCGGCGAACAGCATCGCCTCGTCCGCACCGATCAGTACGACGTCCGCCGCCCGCAGCAACCGCCACAGCGGCGCCGGGTCCTTGTCGCGCCAGAGCGCGGGTCGCCAGTTGAGATCGACACTCAGCACGAAGCCGAGCGAATCCCTCAGCGCCGCCAGCCGATCGAGCATCGCCGCGGTGTCCTCGGACAGCGCGGCCGTGATCCCGGTCGTGTGGACGAGCTCGGCACCGACCAACCGGTTGCGCACCGCGGGCCGGTCCAGGAAGTCGGCATCCATAGCCGACGCCGCCGAGCCCGAGCGGTAGTAGTGCATCCGGGTACGCCCGCCGAGCGTGTGCTTCACGTACAAGCCTGTCGGCCTGGTCGCGTCGTCCTCGACGCCGCCGACCTCGACCCCGCGCTCGCGCAGATCCTGCAGCACGTGCCGACCGAAGCCGTCAGCACCGAGGCGGGAGATCCAGCCGGTCGGGACACCGAGCGCGGCCAGCCCTCCGGCGACGTTGCACTCGGCCCCGCCGACCGAGCGGCGGAACGTCTCGACCTCTTCCAGCGGGGCACCGGTATCGGCGGCGAGCATGATCATCGCCTCGCCGAGGCAGACCGCGCGGGGCACCAGGTCGGCCATCGGGTGTCCTCTCTCGCAGTCCGTTGACGGGAGTTCTGGCGCGATGCTACAACCGAGTGGTCAGAATGCGCAACGCTCGTTGCATCACGCGCAATCGTCCACGTCTCGAGCGTCCGAAGGTGCGGCACGCGTCCGAAGAACTGAGCGCTATGACCTCGGGTTGTTCGGACGCGTCGACCTTCTTCGGACGCAAGCGCACAGCCCCCGGACTCCTGGAGGAACCAGCCGATGTCAGCTTCCTACGACGCAGCCGCGGTCGCAGCCCTGGCGGACCAGCCGGTGAGCTGGCAGGACAAGGCGCTGCCCCCGGCGTGGTGGGGCCGGACCGTGCGGGAGATCCTCGCCGACCGGCCGCGCCTGTCCCAGCTGCCGACCCCGTTGCTGACGCTGTCGGGCCCTGGGATGGAGCACAACCTCGCGACGCTGGCCCGGTGGTGCACCGAGCACGGCGTCGAGCTGGCCCCGCACGGCAAGACCACGATGGCGCCCGCTCTCTGGGCCGCGCAGCTCGACGCCGGGGCCTGGGCGATCACGCTCGCCAACGCGTTCCAGCTCGGCGTCGCCCGTGCATTCGGCGTACGGCGGGTGATGGTCGCCAACGCGGTGATCTCCCCGCTGCAGCTCCGCTGGATCGCCGACCAGCTCGCTGCGGATCCGTCGTTCGAAGTGCTGGTCTGGGCCGACTCGGTGCGGACGGTCGAGCAGATGGAGGCGGCGCGGTCGGCCCACGTCGGCGCGGACGCGCGACCGCTCGACGTACTGGTCGAGATGGGCGGCGCCCACGGTCGGACCGGCGCCCGTGACGTGGAGACCGCTCTCGCCGTCGCCCAAGCCATCGCCGCTGCACCGACTCTCCGTCTGGCGGGCGTCGCCGGCTACGAAGGCGCCATCGCCCACGGTGCCGACGAGGCCGGCCTCGAGCACGTCCGCGCGTACCTGCAGTCCCTTGCCGACGTCCACACCCAGCTCGCCGACCTGTACCCCGCGGACGTGACCCCGGTCGTCAGCGCCGGCGGCAGCGCGTACTTCGAACAGGTCGCCAAGGTCCTCGGTCCGCTGGCGTCGACCGGCGCTCGCGTCGTCCTGCGGTCCGGCGCCTACATCGCCCACGACGACGGCTACTACCGAGAGATCTCGCCGCTCGGCTCAGCGCCCCGCACCGACGGAGACCGCCTGATCCCGTCCATGCACGGCTGGGTCCGCATCACCTCCCAGCCCGAACCGGGCCTCGCCATCTTCGACGCCGGCAAACGCGACCTCCCCTTCGACGAGGGCATGCCCGAGCCGCAACTCCTCCGCCCCCGTCGCGAAGGCGAGTCCCCCACTCCCCTGACCGGCCTGGCCGTCTCCAAGCTCAACGACCAGCACGGCTTCCTCCGCTTCCCCGAAGGCGAGCCCCCGGTCGTCATCGGCGACGAGCTGCGAGTCGGCCTCTCGCACCCCTGCACGGCTTTCGACAAGTGGGGCCTGATCCCCGTCATCGACGACCCCGACGCCGCGGACCCGGTCGTCGTGGACCTGGTGAGGACGTTCTTCTGATGCTCCGGATCACCAACGCCACCGTCCTCGACGGCACCGGCGCCCCGGCGTACCAGTCGGACGTCACCATCGACGACGGCCGCATAGCCGTCATCGGAACAGCAGCACCTACTGAAAAAACAGTTGATGCTTCCGGGCTCGTCCTCTCGCCCGGGTTCATCGACATGCACGCGCACTCCGACCTGCAGATCCTCGCCAACCCCGACCACACCGCGAAGGTCAGCCAAGGCGTGACGTTGGAGGTCCTCGGCCAGGACGGCCTGTCCTTCGCCCCCATCGACGACCCGACCCGCGCGGCCGTACGACGCCAGATCGCGGGCTGGAACGGCGAGCCCGACGACTTCGACTTCTCCTGGGACTCCGTCGAGGGCTACCTCGCCCGGCTCGACCAAGGCATCGCCTGCAACGCGGCGTACCTGGTCCCCCAGGGCACCCTCCGCATGATGGTCGTCGGCACCGAGAACCGCCCCGCGACCACGGCCGAGCTGGAGGAGATGAAGCGCCTGCTCGCCGAGGGCCTGCAGCAGGGCGCGGTCGGCATGAGCAGCGGCCTGACCTACACCCCCGGCATGTTCGCGACCACCGACGAACTGGTCGAGCTGTGCACGGTCGTCGCCGAGTACGGCGGCTACTACAGCCCGCACCAGCGCTCGTACGGCAAGAACGCCCTCGACGCGTACGCCGAGATGATCGACGTCGCCCAGCGCTCGGGCTGCGCCCTCCACCTCACCCACGCGACGATGAACTTCGAACCCAACCGCGGCCGCGGCGTCGACCTGCTCCGGATCATCGACGACGGCCTGGCCCAAGGCGTCGACATCACCACCGACACCTACCCGTACTTGCCCGGAGCAACAACTCTCGCCGCGATCCTCCCGAGCTGGACCGCCGAGGGCGGCCCGGACGCGCTGCTCGCCCGCCTGCAGGATCCGCAGGACCGCGAACGCATCACCCACGAGCTCGAGCAGGTCGGCACCGACGGCTGCCACGGCTGCGTGACCGACTGGAACACCATCGAGATCGGCGGCGTGAAGAACCCGCAGCTCTCCGGTGCCGTCGGCAACACGATCGCCGAGATCGCCGCGGGGATCGGCAAGCCGCCGTCCTGGGTCTACTTCGACCTGCTCGTCCGCGACAACCTCGCCACCACGATCCTCCAGCACGTCGGCCACGAGGAGAACGTCCAGGCGATCATGCAGCACCCGACCCACACGGGCGGTTCGGACGCGATCCTCGTCGGCGGCAAACCGCACCCGCGCGCCTGGGGCACGTTCCCGCGCTACCTCGCCCACTACGTCCGCGAGCTCGGCGTCCTCGAGCTCGCCGACTGCGTCCACCACCTCACCGGACGTCCGGCCCGCCGCCTCGGCCTCACCGACCGCGGCCTGATCCGCGAGGGCTACCACGCCGACCTCGTCCTCTTCGACCCCGAAACCGTCAAGGACACCGCCACCTTCGCCAATCCCCGTCAGCAGGCCGAAGGCATCCCGTGGGTCTTCGTCGCCGGAGAACCGGTCATCGCGAACGGCGTACGGACAGACGCCCTTCCCGGCCGAGCAGTACGCCGTACGGCCTGAACCCAACTCTTGAATCCGCCCCCACGAAAGGACCCCACCGCATGACCACCCTCGACCTGCTCCGCGCCGACCGCGTGCTGAGCGTCGTCCGCGCCCCCGAGATCGGCGACGCCCGCGACCTCTGCTCGGCGCTCGTCGCCGGCGGCATCCACGTGATCGAGCTGACCTTCACCACCCCCGACCTCCCGAAGCACCTCGAGCGCGCGGCCTCCGGCGACACCGGCGCGGTCGTCGGCGCCGGCACCGTCCAGACCGCAGCGCAGGCGAGGACGGCAGTGGAGGCCGGCGCCCAGTTCCTCGTCACCCCCGGCCAGGGGCCCGAGGCCGCGGCCATCGTCGCCGCCGCCCAGGAGGCCGGCGTACCGATCGTGCTCGGCGCCCTCACCCCCTCGGAGGTGATGACCGCCGTCGCCCTCGGCGCGGACGCGGTGAAGATCTTTCCCGCCCACCAGTTCGGCCCGAAGTACCTGAAGGATCTGAGCGGCCCCTTCCCCGGCGTCGCCCTGGTCCCGTCCGGCGGGGTGAACGCGAGCAACGCCCGCGCGTTCCTCGATGCCGGCGCCCTGGCCGTCAGCGCCGGCACCGACGTCGTCTCGCCCGCCGATGTTGCCGCGGGCAACTGGTCTGACATCACCGACAAGGCGAAAGCCTTCTGCGCCGCCCTGAACTGATCCACCGCACCACCTTGTACCGCGGTAGTCCCGACCGCGGTCCCCTCCCACCCCTCGGAGTCCCCCATGTCCGGAGCCGTCGACTGGCTGCACACCAGCACCCCCGGGTTGCTGCTGCTGTGCGTGGTAGCGATCGCGCTGCTGCTGTTCCTGATCATCAAGGTCAAGCTCGAACCGTTCATCTCACTGCTCGCCACCAGCCTGTTCCTGGCGCTGGCGGCCGGCCTGAACGTCCGCATGATCGTCGGTACGGCGCTCAAGTCCAACGAATCGCTGCTGGAGAAGGGGTTCGGCGGCATCCTCGGCCACATCGCCGTGATCATCGGTCTCGGCACGGTCCTCGGCGCGCTGCTCGAACGCTCCGGCGGCGCCGACGTCCTGAGCCGGCGCCTCCTCAAGCTGTTCGGGCCGAAGGGTACGCCGGTCGCGATGGGCCTGGTAGGCCTGATCTTCGGCATCCCCGTCTTCTTCGACATCGGCATCTTCGTGCTCGCCCCGCTCGTGTACGTCGCGGCGAAGCGCGGCGGCAAGTCACTCGTCCTGTACGCGCTCCCGGTGCTCGCCGGCCTCTCGATGACCCACGCGTTCCTCCCACCGCACCCCGGCCCGACCGCGGTCGCCGGACTGCTGCACGTCGACATGGGCTGGCTGATCATCATCGGTCTCGCCTGCGGCCTGCCCGCGTTCGCCGTCGCCGGCGTCCTCTGGCCGCTCTACATCGCCCCGCGCGTCCCCGTCAGCGTCCCCGCCGACTACGTCGTGGAGGAAGAGGAGTCCCGCCCCGAGCCCTCGCTGGCCCTGGTCATGAGCGTCATCCTGCTCCCGCTGGTCCTGATCCTCGGCGCCACCTTCGGCACGCTGATCCTCGATCCGGACCGCGACCTGCTCAGCGTCCTCACCTTCCTCGGCAACCCGGCCGTCGCGCTGCTCATGGCCGTACTGCTCGCCTACTACCTGCTCGGCGTACGGCGCGGCATGACGAACGCGGAGTTCAGCGAACTGAGCAGCAACTCGCTCAAGCCGGTCGGCATGATCCTGCTCGTCGTCGGCGCCGGCGCCTTCTTTGGCGCGGTCATCTCGGCGACGGGAGTCGGAGCGGCGCTCGCCAAGAGCCTGTCCAGCGCGGGCCTTCCAGTCCTGCTGCTGGCGTACGTCATCTCCTGCGGCCTCCGCATCGCTCAGGGCTCGGCAACGGTCGCCATCGTCACGACCGGCGGCATCGTCGGCCCGCTGCTCACCGCGGACGGCTACTCGCAGGCCCACCTGGCCCTGATCGCCGCCGCCATCTGCGCCGGGTCGATCATCCTGAGCCACGTCAACGACGGCGGCTTCTGGATCGTCGCCAAGTACTTCAACATGACGGTCAAGGAGACCCTGCTGACCTGGTCGGTGCTGGAAACCGTCCTGTCTCTGGTCGGCTTCGGCATGGCCGCGTTGCTCTGGGCCATCATCTGATCGGCAGTCGCTTGCTCGCAGCAACAGCCAGTGCCCCAGCGAGCAGCACAGCACCGACGAGGTAAGGAGCAGACGCCCGTACGCCGTACAGCGCGGTGGCGGCGGTCGGTCCGACGATCGACGCCACCCCGTTGAACGCGTTCGTCAGCCCGGCGACGCCGCCCTGCTCGTGATCGCGCACGAGCAGGGTCGGCCCGGCCGAGTACCCGGGAATCGCGAACGCGTACCCGAACCCGACCAGCGCGGTCGCCGCCACGATCACGCCGAAGTTCCCGGCGAACGCCAGCACCACGAACCCGATCAGCACCAACGGCAGCCCACACCGCAGCAACCATGCCGGCGGCCACGCCAGCCGCCGTACGAAGAACACCTGCCCAACCAGCGAGGCAATGCCCGAGCCGAGAAACGCGAGACCGCTCAGCCGCGCGGTCGCCTCCGCACTCAGCCCGAGCCGGTCCTGCAGGACGAACCCCAGCAGCACGCCCTGAATGCTCAGCGTCGAGAAAAGCACGAACCCGATCGCGAGAAACGCCCGGATCCGCGGATCCAACGGACTCAACCGGCCAGCCCTGACGTCCGGAGTCGCGATCGCCGGCGTCGTCACCCGCAGCTTGAACCACAACAGACACCCGATCGCGGCCAGCAGAACCGGCGGAACATAGAGCGGCACCAACAGCCCCCGTAGAGCAAGCAGCCCACCGAGCGAAGGCCCGACCACCCCCGCGATCCCGAACGACGCCCCGATCATCGCGAACGCCCGGACCCGCGACCGTCGATCCGTCGTCACCGCAACGACGTACGACTGCGTGGCAATCGGCGTCGCAGCACTGGCGGCCCCATACAGCACCCCCCTCAGCAGCAACGCGAGCGCGAACGTCACCACCGCAGGCAAAATCCCGAGCAGCCCGAGGTGCGCGACCACAGCGAACCCGAGCAACCCCGACGACGCCCCGAAGATCGACGAGATCAGCACCCGGCGATGCCCCCACCCGGTCACCATGCGGCCCCAGAACGGGCTGATCAGGATGATCGTCAGCGCGGACGTCGACAGGATCAGCCCGACCTGGAACGTGCTCAGCCCGATCTCCCGGGACAGCGGAGCCATGACCGAGGCCAGCAGTTCGCGGCCGGTGTAGACGCCGATGATGCCGCCGTAGACGTACGGCGTCAGTGGGATCGCCGGATGCTGCGGTGCGGACATCCGGCGATCCTCCTGACGCATGACGGCAGAACCATCGACCCTGCGCGACCCACCGCTCCGCTGTCAACGGAACTGCACGAACTACCCGATCAGCTCCACCACCGGCCCCTCGTGCAGCTCCTCGTACACCTGGTCCCGCAGTTGGTTGGCCTCGGCATCGGTCAACGTGTGGTCGACCGGGCGCAACACCAACCGGACCAGCACGTTCCGCTGCCCCGGCGCGATCTGAAGCCGAGCCCTCGCCGCCTCCGGCAACTGCTCGTACGACGTCTCGCTCAGCACCTCCACCGACTCAGCCGCATCGGCCGCCTCGCCCAGCGCCGCGCGCACCCGATCCCCCAGCAGCTCAGGAGACAGATCGGTGTCCGCCCCGACCACCACCGACAGATCCCGGCGGACGGCAGGCATCGCCGAGACCGCCTTGTAGGGCAGGAGATCCAGCATCTGACCGGCCACCCGCGGATCCGTCGACCGGAGCAGGCGGATGTCGCGGATCCCCTTGCGCAGCATCATCAACCGGTCGAGCCCAGGTCCCATCGCAAGCCCGGTCCAACGCTCGTCGAGGCCGGCTCGCCGCAGCACGGCAGGCGCCGCGACCCCGCACTCGCCGACCTCGATCCACTGGTCGTCGAGCAGGACGTCGATCTGCCGCCCGTGCGTCGTGTACGGATGAACGGCAGGGACGGTCCGGTACGTCTGACCGGGCAGGACCGTCGTGACGAGCCGCTCGATCATCGCTTCGAGCTCGGGCTCACCCAACGGCACGTCCCGGCTGATCCGCCACAGATCCAGCTGGTGCGGCGTACCGGTGTGCTGCCAGTCGACCGAGTCCCGCCGGTAGCAGATCCCGGCGCAGATCATCAGCACGTCGGTCGAATCGGAACGCGCCAGCTCACGCAGCGCCGGCGGGATCATCGCCGAGGTGTGGCTGCGCAGGACCTCGCCGTCCGAGGCGTAGCGCGTGTAGCGAGCGTCCCGGGTCACCGCGTCGGCGGCGTACCCGAGGTTGTCGTAGTTGTCGGCGAGCGGCACGACCGGGTGGTCGCGCCGGGTCCAGGTCTCGGTGTACGGCCAGGCGCCGTTGAGCGCCGTACGGATCGAGTCGACGATCAGCTGGAGCGCGTGCGGGCCCTGGGCGGGATCGGTGAGGTCGCGCAGCGCGAGGGCAGCGTGCAGTTCGGAGGTGGTCAGAACAGCCATGAGAGTTTCTCCTGAGGTGAGCAGGTCCGGGGAAAACGCACACCCCGACCGGCCGCGGTCACCTCAGGGAGAGAACGCAGCAGCGGCCCACCCCGTCGGCACCGCTGTGCCGGCCGGGGCGCGGAAATCGCTGCCCGTGCTGCTGCATGCCTCTACTTTACCGGGGCCGGCGAAATGCCGCCCGCGGATATCCCCAGCATGCGAGGATCGAGGCCATGCGATGGATCGACACCTTGGAAGCGGCCGCGGCCGAGAAGTTGCCGGAGGCGGTGCACCGCTACTTCCGCCAGGGCTCGGCCGGCGGGGTGAGCGTCGGCGAGGCGGTCGACGCCTGGTCGTCGTACCGGTTCCGCCCGCGGGTGCTGACCGACGTGTCCACGATCAGCACCGCCACGACGGTGCTCGGGACGCCCGTCGCCGGGCCGGTCCTGGTCGCGCCGACGACGCTGCAGCGTCAGGCCGATCCCGACGGCGAGGCCGCGATGTCGGCGGGCGTCGCGGCCGCCGGATCGGTGCTCGGGGTCTCGAGCAACGCCGGTACGACGTACGCCGAGATCGCCGCGGCGGGAGCGCCGTGGTGGCTGCAGATCTACGTGACGCGGAACCGCGACTACACGCGGCGGATGCTCGACGCGGCGGTGGCGGCGGGCGCGCGGGCCGTCGTACTGACTGCTGACACGCCGGTCGTCGGACGCAAGGAGGACGACGGACCGACCGTGTGGGAGGTGGTCCGGCCAGGAGATCTGCGCGTGAACATCGACGAGTCGGCGTACTCCGACGACGACCTGGCCAAGGCCGACGACCTGACCCCGGACGTGATCGAGTGGCTCGGCTCGTCCACAGGGCTGCCGGTGGTGGTGAAGGGCGTCCTGCGTGGCGACGATGCCCGCCGCTGCGTCGACGCGGGCGCGGCCGGCCTGATCGTGTCCAACCACGGCGGCCGCCAGCTCGACGGCGCGATCGCCACGGCCCATGCGTTGCCCGAGGTCGTGCAGGCCGTCGCCGGGACCAACGCCGAGGTGTACGTCGACGGCGGCATCCGCCGCGGCGAGCACGTCCTCGCGGCCCTCGCCCTCGGCGCTCGCGCCGTCTTCGTCGGCCGCCCGGCCCTCTGGGCCCTCACCGTCGGCAGCTCCCCCGGCGTCACCCGCCTGCTCACCGATCTGTACGCCGAATTCGCCCACGCGCTCGCCCTGGTCGGCGTGCCCGGCGCCGACCAGCTCACGTCCGACCTCGTCACCGAGGCAAGTACTCGCCGGGCCACCGGAGATGCCCGCTGACGGTGCAACCATGGTGAGCATGCTGCGCATCGTCACGCTGAACACCTTCCAGGCCGGGTACCGCGTCGTCTCGGAATGGGCCGCAAGCAACGGTCACGAGCTCGTCCTGCTCGTCACGCTGCCGTCCGGCGGTGAGCGGTACGATGCGACGGCGCCCCCGCTGGTCGCGAGCGTGCCGCCGGAGCTCGACGTCCTGGTGACGAAGAAGCTGCGCGGCGTCGCCGCGCCGGTGATCGAGGCGTTGGAGCCGGACCTGATCATCTCCGCGGCGTTCCCCCGGCTGATCCCCGACGAGGTGCTGAAGATCCCGCGGTACGGCGCCCTGAACTGCCACCCCTCACCGCTCCCGGCCGGCCGCGGTCCGAACCCGCAGCGCCTGATCTACGAGGGAGCCGACGAGGTCGCGGCGAGCGTCCACCGCACCGAGCCCGGTTTCGACACCGGCGCGGTCCTCGCACAGCGCTCGATGCCGCTGCCCGCCGATCTCAACGGCGGCCCGCTGATGGAGTCGTGGCGGACCCTGCTCACCGCCTGCCTGGACGAAGCCGTTCCGCGCGCGGTCGCCGGCGATCGCGGCGATCTCCAGGACCCGTCGAAGGTGACGGAGGCTCCGGCGTTCACGCCCGAGGAGCACGTCCTCGACCTGACCGAGCCCGCGGCCGTCGTACGGCGGAAGGCCGCGGCGCTCAACATCACCGCGGTGCGGGCACGGGTCCTGCTCGACGGCGCCGAGTACCTGGTCGCCCGGACCGATCCCGCCGAGGCCGCGGCCGGGAAGCCGGGGAGTGTCGTGGCCTCGCACCCGGACGGCTTCACCGTCCGGACCGCCGACGCCGCGCTCCGATTGACTGCCGCACGCAGCTGACCTGCTGGAAACGGCGAAAGGCCCCGGTCGACTGACCGGGGCCTTTCGGGTGCTACGGGTGAGCCGAGGCTCAGGCGTCGTCCTCGCCCAGCATGTTGCGGGTGATGTTGGGGTCCACCTGGACGCCCGGACCCATCGTGGTCGAGATGACGGTCTTCTTGATGTAGCGGCCCTTCGAGCTGGAGGGCTTCAGCCGGAGAATCTCCTCCAGCGCGGCGCTGTAGTTCTCCACCAGCTGGGCCTCGTCGAACGACGCCTTGCCGATGATGAAGTGCAGGTTCGCGTGCCGGTCGACCCGGAACTCGATCTTGCCGCCTTTGATGTCGGTGACAGCCTTCGTCACGTCCGGGGTGACCGTTCCGGTCTTCGGGTTCGGCATCAGACCACGCGGGCCGAGCACGCGGCCCAGCCGGCCGACCTTGCCCATCAGGTCGGGGGTGGCGACGACGGCGTCGAAGTCCAGCCAGCCGTCGGTCACCTTCTTGATCATGTCGTCGTCGCCGACGTAGTCGGCGCCGGCGGCCTTGGCGGCCTCGGCCTTCTCACCGGTGGCGAAGACGAGGACCCGTGCCGTCTTGCCGGTGCCGTGCGGAAGGTTGACGGTGCCGCGCACCATCTGGTCGGCCTTGCGGGGGTCGACCCCGAGGCGCATCGCGACGTCGAGCGTCGAGTTGAACTTCTTGCTGCCGGCCGCTTCCTTGGCGAGCTTGATCGCCTCGAGCGGGCTGTACAGGTGATCGAAGTCGATCTTCTCCGCGATGCTGCGGTAAGCCTTGCTGCGCTGTGCCATTACTTGTCTCCTGTGTGCGGACGCTTCTGCTCGCGTCCGTTGTGGTGGTGGCGGACGACCTTCGTCGTCCTTCCACAACTGCTGGGGGTACTACGGATGAGCCGGACGGCTCACTTGTCGACGGTGACGCCCATCGAGCGGGCGGTGCCCTCGATGATCTTCATCGCGGCGTCGATGTCGCGGGCGTTCAGGTCCGGCATCTTGGTGGTGGCGATCTCGCGGACCTGGTCCTTGGTGATCTTGCCGACCTTGTCCTTGTGCGGGACCGGCGAGCCCTTCTGCAGGCCTGCCGCCTTCTTGATCATCTCCGGCGCCGGCGGCGTCTTGGTGACGAAGGTGAAGGACCGGTCTTCGTAGATCGTGATCTCGACCGGGACGACGTTGCCACGCATGGACTCTGTCTGGGCGTTGTACGCCTTGCAGAACTCCATGATGTTGACGCCGTGCGGACCGAGAGCGGTACCGACCGGCGGTGCCGGCGTCGCGGCACCGGCTTGCAGCTGCACCTTGACCAGGGCAGCGATCTTCTTCTTGGGAGGCATTTCGGGTCCTTAGACTTTCTGGATCTGGCTGAAGCTGAGTTCCACCGGGGTTTCCCGGCCGAAGATCTCCACCAGCGCCTTGATCCGCTGGGCGTCGGCATTGATCTCCGTGATCGTGGCGTGCAGGGTCGCGAACGGCCCGTCGACGACCATGACCGAGTCGCCCACACCGAAGTCGGCGACCTCGACCTTCTTCTTGGCCGCGGTCTTGGTGGGTGCGGCACCGGTCTCGGCAGCCGCCGCCTCGGCCGCCGCCACGACGGCCGGAGCGAGCATCTTCTCGACCTCTTCGAGGCTGAGCGGTACGGGCTTCTGGCTGTTGCCGACGAAGCCGGTCACCGACGGCGTGTGCCGCACGGTCGACCAGGACTCGTCGGTCAGGTCCATCCGGACCAGCACGTAGCCGGGGAGCACGGTGCGCTTCACCATCCGGCGCTGCCCGTTCTTGATCTCGGCGACCTCTTCGGTCGGCACGACGATCTCGAAGATGTAGTCCTCCATGTTCAGGGAGGTGATCCGGTTCTCCAGGTTCGACTTGACCCGGTTCTCCATCCCCGAGTACGTGTGCACCACGTACCAGTCGCCGATCTGCGAGCGCAGCGTGGCGCGCAGCTCCTCCAGCGGGTCGCCCGGCTCCTCCGGCTCGGCCTCTTCCTCGGCCTCGTCGTCGGTGCCGGCGTCGTCCGCGGCGGCAGCCGGTACGGCGGCCTCGGCGTCGTCGTCCTCGTCATCGTCGTCGGAGTCGCCACCGTCGGAGAAGACGATCTCGTCGTCCTCGACCTGCTCGTCGGTGTCGTCCGGCGCGGTCTCGGCGGTCTCGGCGGCCAGCTCGTCGGTCGCGTCCTCGACGTCGGCGGCGGTGACCACCTCGTCGTCCTCGGCGGCGTTGGCCGCCGCCACGATCACGACCGGCTCGTCGTCGGAGTCGTCCGCGTCGGCGTCGCCGTCCTCGGCGTCGTCGTCGGCGACGTACTCGGCCTCGGCCTTGTCGTCGACGTCCGCGAACGGGTCGTCGTCGTCATCGGCCAGCTCGACGTCGTCATCGTCGTCGTCGAGGTCCAGGTCGAGATCCAGATCCAGCTCGACGTCGTCATCGTCGTCGGCCACAGCGGACACGTCGAAGTCGTCCTCGAAGTCGAGGACCTCGTCGTCACGCTCGGACACGTTGTACTCCGTCATCTCTGCATCGGGTGTTGTCTGCGGGCCTGGGGCGGTCGGCTCGGTGCGGGACCGTACGGCCGGTGGATCGCTACGGCGAGGGCGGTCAGCCGAAGATCTTGAACATCGCCCAGCCGAAGGCGAGGTCGAGCACGGACACGATCGCGATGACGAACACCACGAAGGTCAGCACGACCACGAAGTAGGTGGAGAGCTGCTTGCGCGTCGGCCAGACGACCTTGCGGAGCTCGGCGACCACCTGGCGGTAGAAGCGCAGCAGCCGGTTTCCCGACTTGCTCTCCGCAGGCTTGCCGGCGCCGGACGGTGCCGGGGTGCGCGTCTCCGTCACGACCTACCTCTTTCGCTAGCGGCGGCCTGACCGGCCCTGCGCCGGTCAGGAGTTGCAGGGCACGAGGGACTTGAACCCCCAACCTTCGGTTTTGGAGACCGATGCTCTGCCAGTTGAGCTAGTGCCCTCTGCAATCTCTCCCGGACGCCGCTGACCTGATCTCGGGCATGCCGGATCAGGGCCATCTACGCCCGGACTAGAAGAGTGTACGGGGTGGAAGCCACCTGGTCGAACTGAGGCCTGCCCCGCCACGACCCCACCGGGCGCCGTACCGCGAGCAGAACCATACAGCCTTCACCGGGTACAAACGCCACCCACCCCACGATCGTTCCCGGCCTCCCGGCGGCTCGAGGTGTCACCAACCGATACCGAGATGTCACCGCGGCGGCAGTGGTGCCAGGATGGGGGCATGGCTTCCCGCATCTCTGCACGGATTGGTGCAATCTCCGAGTCGGCCACGCTGGCGGTCGATGCCAAGGCGAAGGCGCTCAAGGCGGCCGGTCGTCCGGTGATCGGCTTCGGCGCCGGCGAACCGGACTTCCCGACGCCCGACTACATCGTCGAGGCCGCCGTCGTGGCCGCCCGCGATCCGAAGAACCACCGCTACAGCCCGGCCGGTGGTCTGCCCGAGCTCAAGCAGGCGATCGTCGAGAAGACCAAGCGGGACTCCGGCTACGAGGTCGAGGCGGCCCAGGTCCTGGTGACCAACGGCGGCAAGCACGCGGTCTACAACACCTTCGCGACGCTGCTCGACCCGGGCGACGAGGTGCTGCTGCCGGCGCCGTACTGGACGACGTACCCGGAGACCATCCAGCTGGCCGGGGGCGTCCCGGTCGAGGTGCTGGCCGACGAGAGCCAGAACTACCTGGTTACCGTCGAGCAGCTGGAGGCGGCCCGGACCGAGAAGACCAAGGCGCTGCTGTTCTGCTCCCCGTCGAACCCGACCGGCGCGGTGGACACCCCCGAGGCGATCGAGGCGATCGGCCGCTGGGCGCTCGAGCACGGCATCTGGGTGATCACCGACGAGATCTACGAGCACCTGACCTACGGCGACACCAAGTTCACCTCGCTGCCGGTCGCGGTGCCCGAGCTCGCCGACCAGACCGTGGTCCTGAACGGCGTCGCCAAGACGTACGCGATGACCGGCTGGCGGGTCGGCTGGATGATCGGCCCGAAGGACGTCATCAAGGCCGCGACCAACCTGCAGTCGCACCAGACCTCGAACGTGAACAACGTCGCCCAGCGCGCCGCGATCGCCGCGCTCACCGGCGACCTGTCCGCCGTCGACGAGATGAAGGTCGCGTTCGACCGCCGCCGCAAGCTGATGGTCTCGATGCTGAACGAGATCCCCGGCGTCGAGTGCCCCGAACCGACCGGCGCGTTCTACGCCTACCCGTCGGTCAAGGGCGTCCTCGGCAAGGAGATCGCCGGCCGCACCCCGACCACCTCGGCGGAGCTGGCCGAGATCATCCTCGACGAGGCCGAGGTCGCCGTCGTACCGGGCGAAGCCTTCGGCGCCCCCGGCTACCTGCGCCTCTCGTACGCCCTCGGCGACGACGACCTGACCGAAGGCGTCTCCCGAATCACCAAGCTCCTCAGCTGATCCCAACTCGCACGACGGCCCGCCGGACCCCACGTCCGACGGGCCGTTCGCGTTCCGCGCCACGCCGCCCTGAACAGGTGACCCGCCCACACCTCCACGTGCTGCGCGCTACTCCTGCTGGGCCAACCGGCGCCCCTCCCCGCCGCCTTCATCCCGCCGCTGCACCTCCCACGCAGCGCCCCCTCCCACCACCGCACCATCCACCCAGCGCCCCCTCCCACCGCCGCACCCAGCGCCCCTCCCGCTGACCAACCACACTGCTCCTCACCCGGCCGCCGCCGCCTCAGCCCGCGCCAACCTCCCCGGCCGCATCACCGCCGACCCCTCTCCAGAGCGCCCAACCCCACCCGACCCACACCCCTCTTCACCCGGCCGCCGCGACCTCAGCCCCCACCAACCTCCCCGGCCGCATCACCCGCCGGCCCTCGCCTCCAGCCCATCGTTAGCCGTCTCGGGACCGCCCGGTTTCCTGGATTCCGCGAGCTGTCGGTAACCTTCTGTGATGGCGCCACGCGACCTTCGGCTGCTGCCGAAAACCCATCTGCATCTGCACTTCTCCGGGTCGATGCGTCACCTCACCCTGGTCGAGCTGGCCGACAAGCACGGCGTCCGGCTCCCCGACGCGCTGCGCACCGACTGGCCGCCGGACCTGTCGGCCGCCGACGAGCGCGGCTGGTTCCGCTTCCAGCGCCTGTACGACATCGCCCGGTCGGTGCTCCGGACCGAGGACGACGTCCGCCGCCTGGTCCGCGAGGCCGCCGAGGACGACGCCGCCGACGGCTCCCGCTGGCTGGAGATCCAGGTCGACCCGTCCGGCTACGCGAACCGCTTCCACGGCATCACCGAGTTCACCGACCTGGTCCTCGACGCCGCCCGAGACGCCGCCGCGACGACCGGCATCGACGTCCAGGTCGTGATCGCCGCCAACCGCACCCGCCACCCCCTCGACGCCCGTACCCTGGCGCGCCTGGCCTCCCAGTACGTCGGCCGAGGCGTCGTCGGCTTCGGCCTCTCGAACGACGAACGCCGCGGCACCACGTCCGAGTTCGCCCCCGCCTTCCGCATCGCCCGCAACGCCGGCCTCCTGGCCGCCCCGCACGGCGGCGAGCTCTGCGGCCCGAGCACCGTCCGCACCTGCCTCGACGAGCTGGGCGCCGGCCGCATCGGCCACGGCGTCCGCTCGGTGGAAGACCCCGACCTCCTGAAGCGCATCGTCGACGCCCAGGTAGCCCTGGAAGTCTGCCCCGCCTCCAACGTCTCCCTCGGCGTCTACCAACGCCCCGAAGACGTCCCCCTGAGGCAGCTGTACGAAGCGGGCGCCCGCATAGCCCTGGGCGCGGATGACCCTCTCCTCTTCGGCTCCCGCCTGGCCGAGCAGTACGAAACAGCCCGCACCGTCCACGCCTTCACCGACCACGAGCTGGCCGACCTGGCCCGAGGCTCGGTCCTCGCCTCCACAGCCCCCGCCGAGACCCAAAAGGCCCTACTCGCCGACATCGACACCTGGCTAGGCGCCGACCTGCCCGCCCCCACCCCGACGTACTAGTGCCCTTCGAGTCCGTCTACCTGGCCCGCCACAGCCAAACAGAGTGGAACACCACCGGCCGCCGCCAAGGCCGGCTGGACTCACCCCTCACCCAGCTGGGCCTCCGCCAGGCCCACCAAAACGCCGCCCTCCTCCGCCCCCACCCCATCGACGCGATCTTCACCAGCCCACTCCCCCGAGCCCGCCGCACCGCCGAAATCCTCGCGACCGCCATCGGCCTGCCGGTCCACAGGCTCGAAGACCTCGCCGAGGTAGACCACGGCGAGTGGTCCGGCCTCACCTCGGCAGAGATCGACACCGCCTGGCCGGGCCGACGTGCCGAGCGCGACCAGACGAAGTACACCTTCACGTTCCCCGGCGGCGAGAGCTACGCAGCTGCCGACCTCCGCGCCGAACGAGCCCTGAAACTCGTCGCCCACGCCGGATCACGCCACCCACTGCTCGTCTCCCACGAGATGATCGGACGCATGCTGGCCAAGCAACTAGTCGGCCTGACCCCAGCCGAAGCCCTGGCTCGCCACCAGCCCTCCGACGTGGTCTACGTGGTGCGCCCCGACGGGACGATCAACGTCCTGAAGAGTCCCGAGTAACTGCGCCTCGGCTGGGTACCGAAGGCCTCCAATCGCCACACCACAAGGAGTACGACGATGGAGGCCAGCCAGACCGGCACCACCCAGGACGTGATCGACGTCCTGACCTCGGATCACCGCGAGTTCGAGCAGCTCGTCGCGCAGATCACCGCCACCGCCGATCCAGCAGAGCGGCGGGACACAGCCGACCAGCTGATCGCCGAACTGGTCAGGCACGCCGTGGCAGAAGAGATGTTCGTCTACCCCGCCATGCGCGAGCACCTGCCCAACGGCGAAGAGGCGGTCGAGCACGACAAGCAGGAGCACCACGAGCTCGAAGTACTGATGAAGCGCCTGGAAGGCCTCGACGCCGCGGACCCGCAGTTCATGGAAACCATCGCGGAACTCCGGGACGTACTGCGCGACCACGTCCAGGACGAGGAGGGCGAGCAGTTCCCGTTGCTGCGGGCCAACATCCCCGCGGATCGGCTGATCAGCCTGAAGGAGAAGGTGGAAGCAGCCAAGAACGCAGCCCCGACCCGCCCGCACCCGGGCGCACCGAACTCCGCGCTGTTCCACAAGCTCGTCGGCCCGGGCGTGGGCCTCGTGGACCGGCTGCGCGACCGACTCAGCGACCGGTCGACCTGACGCAGGCCCTTGGCCTATCGCCAGCCGGGTCGGCCGCTGGTTGCAGCGCCCGAGCTGTTGATGCCAGGAGCCCTCGTCCGCGTCCGGAGAAGTGCCTGAAAAGTGCGCACAGAAGGCCGGTTCGGTGCATTGTCCGCGGTCCCTCGCGCAGGCGACACTTTGCTGCATGACGACGCCGACGAAGATCCTGTTGCCCGAGGACGAGCTGCCGACCCGGTGGTACAACGTGCTCCACGACCTGCCGACGCCGCCACCGGCCGTGCTGCATCCGGGCACCGGGCAACCGGTCGGCCCGGAGGATCTGGCGCCGTTGTTCCCGATGGACCTGATCCTGCAGGAGGTCTCCCAGGAGCAGTACATCGACATCCCCGGCGAGGTCCTCGACGTCTACCGCCTCTGGCGACCAAGCCCGCTCTACCGCGCGCATCGCCTGGAGAAGGCACTCGACACCCCGGCCCGGATCTACTACAAGTACGAAGGCGTCTCCCCGGCCGGTAGCCACAAGCCGAACACGGCCGTCCCGCAGGCGTACTACAACGCCAAGGCCGGGATCCGGAAGCTGACCACCGAGACCGGCGCCGGCCAGTGGGGCACCGCGCTGGCCTTCGCCTGCGCGCAGTACGGGCTGGAATGCGAGGTCTGGCAGGTCCGAGCGTCGTACGACCAGAAGCCGTATCGGCGGGCGATGATGAAGGTGTTCGGGGCGACCGTGCACCCGAGCCCGTCCGACCTGACCGAGGCCGGGCGCAAGATCCTCGCCGAGGACCCGGAGTCGACCGGTTCGCTCGGGATCGCGATCAGCGAGGCCGTCGAGATGGCCGTGCAGGACGAGTCCGTGCACTACGCGCTCGGTTCCGTGCTGAACCACGTGCTGCTGCACCAGACGATCATCGGCGAGGAAGCGCTGATGCAGCTCGCGATGGTCGGCGAGACGCCGGACGTGATCGTCGGCTGCACCGGCGGCGGCTCGAACTTCGGCGGCCTCGCGTTCCCGTTCCTGCGGGAGAAGTGGGCCGGCCGGCAGTCCCCGGTGATCCGCGCGGTCGAGCCCGAAGCCTGCCCGTCGCTGACCCAGGGCACCTACGCGTACGACTTCGGCGACACGCTGGGGATGACGCCGCTGATGAAGATGCACACGCTCGGCCACGACTTCGTCCCGGACCCGATCCACGCCGGCGGTCTGCGGTACCACGGGATGAGTCCGCTGATCAGCCACCTGTACGAGACCGGCGAGATCGAGGCGATCGCCAAGCCGCAGTCGGAGTGCTTCGCCGCCGGCGTCCTGTTCGCCCGGACCGAGGGCATCGTCCCCGCGCCCGAGCCGACCCACGCCCTGGCCGCCGCGATCGAGGAAGCCCAACGCTGCAAGGAGTCCGGCGAGGAGAAGGTCATCCTGACCGCCCTCTGCGGCCACGGCCACCTGGACCTTGCGGCGTACGACGCCTACCTGTCCGGCGCGATCACCGACCGCGCCTGGGACGACGCCGACCTGCAGGCCTCGGTCGCCGCCGCTCTTGAGAAGCTCCCCGCCGTGAACTGACACCGAATCTCCCGCGCGGCCATCCCTGACCCGCGCGGGAGAAGGTCAACGGCCGCGCTTCCACCAAGGCTTCGGCTGCTTCGGGACCGCGGTCAACCAGCTCTCCGGAATCTCCCAGCGCTTCGCCTCCAGCGTCGCGAAGTACTGCTCTTTCAGAGAGTCCGGCAACCAGTACGTCGCCCGGTGGTGATCCACGACCTCGAAGTACGTCGTACTCCGCCCTCGGCTCCACACCGTCGCGGCCGACGAGCAGTAGGCCAGCCGCGTGTAGTCCCATCGCGCCTGATCGTCCTCCAGCGCGAACCGCCGCTCGTGCACGGTGAACGGTCCCCACTTCACCACCGGCCACTGCGCCGACTCCTCGATCAACCCCTGCACCAGAGCCCGATCGTCGGTCATCTCGTCCGGCAGCAACAACCGCCGAGGATCCAGCACCGCCTCGACACCCCAGGCGCCCGCCACCTGCAGAAAGGTCTCCAGCAGAGCGAACCCGATCTCAGCCCGCCCGAACCCGTTCAACTCAGCCCGCAGCGTCGTGATCGCTTCCTCCGGCACGTTGCTCAGCTTATCGGGCGGGTACCGCGTACTCATGAGCGACGACGCACAGGCATCCCCGCGGCCGAGACCGGAAGGAGTCGACGACCAGACCGTCCTGGCCGTCGGCCGCCTCACCCACGCCCTGGAAACGGTCAACCGCGCCCGCGGCTACCTCTACGGCTTCCACGAACTCACCGGCCGCGCCGACAACGAACTGGACGAGGTCCTCCAACTCTTCCGCGACGCCGGCCACGACGAGTTCGCCGCCAAACTCGAACGCGACCTCCTCGGCCGCAACGTCATCGACGACCGCTGGACCTTCCAGATCGTCGACGACTACGACACCGGCTACTACGCCCTGTTCACCGACCTGGAACAAGAAGCCCGAGACACCTTCTGCCAAGGCGTCCGCCACCTCCGAGAAGCCGAAATGAAACGAGACCGCCGCACCCCCGGCGACCCCAACCACACCCTCAAACCCGACAAAGACCACCCCAAGTAACCCACCCCGCCCCGCCGCAGCATCCGAAACACCCGAGGCAGACGGTCCTACCCCCACCACCGGCGGGGCTGGTCCCCGCTAGGACGGCCTGGCGGTCCTTGCCCCACTCTCGCCTGCGCGGCCTGGTCGCACCCCCGCCCCACCTGCCCTACGTCGCGGGCAGATCGGGGCATCCCAGGGCATACCGGGGCAGGCAATGAGCTGCCCCAACCCGCGGCGGGGGCTACGGCAGGCACCTGGCGAGGCTGTCCGCAGCAGCGGTCCGGGCGGCGTCGTTCACCAACGTCTCGTCAGATAGCTGCAGCAGCTGACACCTCGCATCCCTAGCCGCATTTAACAAGCCGAGCAGACCTGTACCCGGTGGCCCCGGACGTGCCGTTGCCGATCGCGCGGCTCCAGCGCCCGGTCCCGGCGGCACCCGCGGTTGTCGTACCCGCAGGGGGCTGTTGCCAAGTGCTCTGGGGCAGTGACAAACATGCCCGGCCGCCAGTATGGCCTTCCGTCCCCCGCTGGCGCTGGTTGGCGTTCTCACCCCTCGTGTGAGCTGGCCGCGCCTCGCGCCGGTGTGGCCGACGCCTGCACCGCGCTGGCGCGGAGTGCCCATGCTTGTCGGTGGTGTGCTGGAACCTTCCCCCGCTCATGTCGGACTGGCCGTTCTCACCGAGGGTGCGGACCGGCCTGCTCACCCGTAGGTGTGGCTGGCGTGCTGGCGTGGGCTGACGCGCTCGCGCGCTGGTCTGGCGGGCGTGCTTCGCCAGGCTTGTGTGGCGGGCGTTCTCCACTACCTCGTGTGGCGGGCCTGCTCCGCCGTGCTGGTGCGGCTGGCTTGCTCGTCGCCGGTGTGGGATGGCCTGCTCCGCGTCTGGCGTGCTTGCCTCTGGTGCGGGCCAGCGCGCTCCCGCTGGCATGGGCTGGCGTCCTCACCGGAGTGTGGGCTGGCGCGCTTGCCGCGCTGACGTGGGCTGACGTCCTCACCACTGGCGTGCTCCCCACGCTGGTGTGGACCGGAGTGCTTGCCGCTGGTGCGGGTCGGCGGCCTCGCGCGCTGGTGTGGCAGGCGTGCTCCACCAGGCTGGCGTGGTGGGCGTTCTCCACCTCCTGGCGTGGCGGGCCTGCTCCGCCGTGCTGGCGCGGCTTGCTCGTCGCCGGTGTGGGCTCGCCTGCTGCGCGTCTGGCGTGCTCGCCGCCCGTGCTGCTCGTGGTGGTGCAGCTGGTGTGTGCGCCGGGGGCTGCCACCTGTGAGCTTGCCCCGGGGTACGGACGGCATGCCCGGTGGGGCTTGCGACTGAAGTGCCCGCTGGCTTCGGCTGGAGTGCCTGCGGGCGTGCGGCTGGAGTGCTTGCTGCTGTGGCCCAGCCCGACATCGTCATCAGCGCCGGCGTGAACGCCTTCCACTGCAGGTCGCGCACGTAGCTGGTGGGGGAGCCGCCGAAGATGCCGTCGATGTCCCCGGCGCCGGCTGGAGTGCGTGCTGGCTTGTGGCTGGTGCGTCTGCCGCGCCGGGCCTCCTGATCGGCTTGTAGGGCAGGTGTTCGGGGCAGGTTGGGGCAGATGGGCGGGGCAGGTCGGGGCATCGTGGGGCAGTTCGTCCACAGGCGTGGTTTTTGTGGTCACCGAGCGTGGTCGCGCTCCTACAGTTGCGGGCATGTCGGAGGTGAACGGATTGTTGCGGGATGCCCGCGAGCGGACGCCGTCGCGGCGGGCGCCGGGTGAGTACATGTCCAGGGGCGAGCTCGCCGAGGCGGTCTGCGGATGGTTGTGGGAGACGACCGGGATCGAGTACGACCTGGACGGGCACTACATCGCGAAGCTCGAACGCGGGGTGGTGCGCTGGCCGGGTGCGGCGTACCGGGCCGGGCTGCGGCAGATCCTCAATGTTGCTACGGACAACGAGCTGGGTTTCTCGCCGGGCAGCCGGCCGGGGCTCGGTGAGCTCGACGCGAGCATCTCGTCGATGGTCGGGCTGGACGACGAGATGGTGAAGACGGCCGACGAGTCGGTCTCGATCCTGCCGCTGGCGGAGACGTCAAACGTCGGCGAGCTGACCGTCGAGCAGCTGCACGCGGACATCGAGCGGGTCTGCCGGCAGTACCTGCGCGTACCGACCAAGGACCTGTTCCTGCGCACCCGCGCGATCCGCGACCGCGCCTTCGAACTGCTGGCCGGACGCCAGTCACCGGCGCAGACCCGCGACCTCTACACCGCGGCCGGCTGGGCGCTCACCATCCTCGGCTGGATGTCGGTCGACCTCGGCCGCCCCGACCTCGCCGAGAACCACACCCGTACGGCGTGGGCCTGCGCCGAGGCCGCCGACCACGGCGACCTGCGCGCGTGGGTGCGCGCCACCCAGCACACCGCCGCGTTCTGGCAGGACGACTTCACCCGCGCCGCCGAGTACGCCGAATCCGGCCTGCGGCACGCCGTCGGGTCCTCCAAGCTGTTCCTGTCCAGCGCCCTCGCGGTCGACCTGGCCCGCGCCGGGCGCATCGACCAAGCCCGTACGGCGCTCGCCGACGCCCAGCGCCTCTCCATCCCGCCCGGCGGCCAGGAACTCTTCGGTTTCCTCCTCTGCACCCCCGCACGCGCCGAAGGCCTCTGGTCGGACGCCCACCTGGCCCTGGGCCAGGCCCGCGAAACCCTGGCCTGCGCCGAACACAGCACGGCCCTCTTCGAGCGCGCCCCCGAATCCAAACGCAACGCCGGGGCCGAACGCATGATCCGCCTCCAGCAAGTCAAAGCCCACCTGGAACTAGGCCAACTCGACGGCGCCCTCGAGTCCCTCACCCCCATCCTCGACACCCCCGCCGAGTTCCGCGTCCGCCCCCTCATCCACCGCATCGGCGAAATCAGCGCCATGACCCGCACCGACCGCTACACCGGCGAACCCCTCGCCGCCCAGATCCACGTAGCCACCCGAACCTTCCTCCGCCTCCCTAAACGCCCCCGCCCCAGCCCAAGCCCCGACCCCACTGAGCTAGCCGACACCGCCTGAGCCAGCCGCGCTCCGCTCCTGGCCGCATCGCCGCACCCCCCGGTTGGCGCCCGCTCCCAACACTCAGCTCTCCGCTAACACTCGACTCTCCGCTCTCGCCGCTGGCCCAGCACGTGAAAGACCCGTACGCCGCGACACCGCCGAAGGACCGGCTCCCGGCTCCCGGCTCCCGGCTCCCGGCTCCCGGCTCCCGGCTCCCGGCTCCCGGTGAATCGTCTCGTTGCAGCACCGCAGGTCGTCTCCCACCCGCAACTGCTCAGCCCGGTCGGCACTCTCGCCCAGCCCGTCACACCTCCACACCGCCGCGACCGCGCTGACCTTCCCTCTCCCAGGCGACGCGTCACAGCGCGCAGGACCCCACCACCACCTGATCGTCGCGCTCAGCCCCGCAGGTCGCGTCCACTGCCGCTCGGACAGGTCGGCGCTCCCGGCTTGACCCGCCACGCCTTCTCGTCCGCGGATGTCCGTCGATCACCTCGAGCCGGTTGAACGTGCGCCGCCGGACACCCCCGGTCCGGCACCGCCGATTGCCATCGCGGTCCCCAAACAGGTGCTCGGCATCGGGCGGTCTCACCCAGCCCACCACTCTCACGCCGCCGCGACGCCGATCCAGCTCAGGCGCGAGGCCGGTCAGGCGGAAGCACCCGGCCGCTTGCCGCCCGAACGTGTACCTGCATCCGTGCCGCCGAGCTGGCCGAGCTGGTTCGTCCTTTGGTCGAGGACCAGTGCGGCCGCGCCGCAGGCTTAGACGTGAGCCGAGGTTTTCGACGAGTCCGGCTGGAGGCCGGCGGACCGGCGTGGTCGCCGAGGGATGCGTGTTCACCGACGGCTCGGTCGCGTTGCGGTGGCGCGGCATAGGACCGCAGCTCGGCGTCTGCTCCGCCACAGGTGCTCGGCAGGTAGGCGCGCTCGCCGAGCACGTCACGGCGATCTCGGCCCGCGCCAGTGGGCGCGCTCCTCGCGTGCCGAGCGAGCCGAGCGACCCTCCGGCCTCACTGGCGCAGATCACGCCGCATGCCACGCCCCATGCGTCGGGTTCGCTGCCTCTGCTGTTGTCCGGCCGCACCGGGAGCGAACCGCTCCTCGGACTAGCTCGCCGTCAGTGAGTACGACGGCGAGGCGGACATTCAGCACTCACCAACCGCCCGTTCACCGGAGCGCGCCCGCCGTGGTGAGGCGTGCGTGAGACCGGCACCGTGGGTTGGTGAGTGTTGCAGGTACGCATTCGTCAGCGCCTGACGACGACGTTGGCGGCAAGCAACAGGCTTCTTGACGGCAGGGTCAGGCAGCGGGTGGTGCGGGCCGCGCGGGGGGTGAGGCGAGCGCGGGGACGCCGGCGCCCAACTGCTGTCGGACCCGTTGAGGTGCAGGCACTACGCGGACCGCCCAACTGTCTGTTAGTACGCCCGGATTGAGTTCACATGCGCCCGAGGAGCGCCGTTGGTGGCTGTGGCGGTTAGGCGGAGGGCTGTCAGCGAGGTGCGGCCCGACAGCATGTGGCGGTTGAGCCGGTGGCGGTTGGACTCGACTGTGGTCAAGGGATGCCAGGTGCCGTCGCTAGAGCAGTACTCGAGGGAGTACTCACGCAGCAGCGTGGGGAGCACCTCGAACGGCGTGCGGTGGTGGTGGAGGTTGATGAGGTCCTCTTCCACGTCGTCGTCGAGGAGGACTACTACCTCAGAGACCTCCACCGGCGACGGCCAGGTGAGGGTCAAGGTCGGTGTCGCATCCCAGGCCAGGTCTTCGGAGGACCAGAGGTTGGGCCCGCCGTACGGGCGGGAATAGCCGCCGATGACCTTCGCGGCGGAGTACGCGTCGGAATCGCCCGCGCGGTAGCACAGCCCGCCCCGCGGAAGGATGTGTTTCCAGGAGCGGAACTGCTCGGTGTACTGCTCGTCAGGCTCCGGGTCTCGGTGGGTGAAGCAGATGGTGCCGGGAAGCGCGGTGGCCGCGGTGTGGACGGCAACAGCCGGATTGGCCTTGAGGACTACGACCGCATTGCTGGGCGCCGAAGGATGCCAGGAGAGTGGGACGGAGACCCAGCGTTTCTCGCCGGCGGGGACGGAGACGTCGCACGAGGCGAGAAGTAAAAGGGGTAGGTAGTTCTGCGGCTTCAGGGGGTCGTGGAGTTCGACGGTGAGGGTGGTGGCTTCAGCGGCATCCACCAAGAACTCCAGGCCGTCGACAGCAGGATCGACCGGGAAGACCATAGCGAGGTCAGAGGAGAGAGGGAGCGAGCCGTCGGAGACCTCGACGGCCAAGCGCTGCAGCGTGGACGAGGCCGAAGCGGTGGCCGACAAAGCGAGGTTGGCCGGGTCCGTGTCAGCAACGCCGAGGACCGACGCGTCGGCGCGGTGCAGGGCGTTGCGGACCAGGTCGAAGTGCTCGAGGGCCAGCGATCGCGGCGTCAGGTCGTTGTCCAGGGCAACGGCCGCGGAAACCCCGACCGCTTCGCCGAGGACGGCGCACGTCGCCATCACCCGAGTCGTTCCGAACGCTACGTGGCTGGCGGAGATGTTGCGGCCGGCCATCCACAGGTTCCGCACGTTGCGCGAGTACAGCGAGCGCAACGGGATGTGGTAGTTCCCGTCCGGATGCCAGTGCTTCGACCCGCGCTCGGTCGCGTACATCCCCCCGGGCGGGTGCAGGTCGATCGACCAACCACCGAAGGCGACCCGGTCGTCAAACAGACGCTGCTCAAGTACGTCGTGCTGCGTCAGCACGTGGTCCCCGACGAACCGCCGGTACTCCCGCTTCCCCGGCACCGCGCCGATCCACTCCAGCGTCAGGTTGTCGGCATCAAAACGCCCCGAGTTCTTGATGTAGTCCCAGATCCCGTACACCGCGGCCTGCAGCTCGTCGCGGATCGCCTCGTTGTCGTCGACGACATCCAGCGAACCACCCCACTCGATCCACCAGTACGCGCACCCGTAAGCGTCGGTCCGAATGATCCGCCGCTCCGGGATCGACGTCTTCGTGATGTCGCGGGCGAACGACGGCGGCACGAACCGCACGGGCTCGCCGGCGTCCTTGGTGTAGAAGAGGATCGTGCTGCCGAGCGTGTTGTCGTCGGGCACCTCCGGCGCCCACGATTCGCCGTACGCCGACCGCGACTCGCGGCCCGTGCGGAACTCGGCTCCGGCCAGGAAACCGATCAGTCCGTCGCCCGAGCAGTCGGCGTACGCCGGGCTGTGGAAGGTGATCTCCTTCTCCGAGCCCATCTGCCAGCCGGTCACCGAACGGATCTCGCCGTCGGCGGCGTCGACGGTGCGGACGTCGGTGTTGAGCCACAGCTGGATGTTCGGCTCGGCCCGGACGGCTTCGAGGACGACCAGGTCCCAGTAGTACGGGTTGCCCTGCGGGTTGCGGTACTGGTTCTCGACGAACAGCTCGCCCATGATCCCGGTCTCGCGCGCGAAGTGCTGGACGCCGTGCGCGGTGGCGCCGCAGACCCAGACCCGCACCTCGCTGGAGGAGTTGCCGCCGAGGACCGGCCGGTTCTGCACCAGCGCGACCGTACGGCCTTGCCGGGCGGCGCCGATCGCGGCACAGACTCCGGCGAGCCCGCCGCCGACGACGGTCAGATCGGTACGAACGTCAAGCTGCTGCATGCAGGAACCTCTCAGGTATCAGGATGTACGACGGGTTGGCCGGGCCCGTTCGGGTGGTTGGCGGTGAGGTGGTCGGGGACGCGCTGCGCGACCAGGACGAACAGCAACCCCGCGGTCAACGTGTCGCTGGCCCGCCCGGCGAAGAACTCCGTCCAGGTGCCGCCGACCGGCGTACCGGTGTCGAAGGTGACGTCGGCGAGCTCGCCGACCGGTGAGGAGACGACGCCGGTGATCGCGACCGACAGCGCGCCCTGCGCGGACGACCGCCGGACGAAGTCCAGCGTCGTCGAGTCGGTCCCTGACCGCGTGACGACCAGCGCGACGTCCCCGGGACCGAGCAGCCCGCCGGCGATCTGCGCCGACTGCGGGCCGTCGAAGAACCAGACCGGGATGCCGATCCGCAGCAACCGGATGTACAGCTCCCGCGCAGGGATGGCGTCGCCCCACTCGCCGTAGATGTGCGTACGCCGGGCGCCCGCGATCGCGTCCGCGACCCGGGTGGCGGCGTTCAGGTCGATCGACGCGAGCGCGTTGCGCAGCGCGTTGGCCTGCGTCGAGGCCAGCACGTTGAGCACCTGCTCGGGCGGGTCCGCCGGGCCGATCGCGAGCCCGATGTCGCTGGCCCAGCCGGCCTCCAGACCGCGCCCGACCTCCATCGCGAGCGCGGCCCGCAGCGCCGGGTAACCGGCGAACCCGAGGTGGGTGGACAGGCGCGTCACCGTCGCGGCCGAGGTCTGCGCGGCCTCGGCCAGCTTGGTGATCGACCCGCGCGCGACGTCGTCCGGGTTCGCCAGGATCTGCTCGGCGACTCGCAGCATCGCGCCGTTCAGGTCCGGCAGTGCGCGCTTGGCCAGTTGCAACGGGCTCGGGGTACCAGCTCTGTCCACGTCGTTTCCCATCCCGCGATCATCACGTATAGACGAACTGGGCACTCGCGATCCCGTCGGTGTCGCTGACGACACGCACCCAGTGCGCGCTGAACCCCACCGGGAACACGTGGGTGTGCACAGCCCCCGGCTCGACGGTGAACGAGGACGACGCGCCGAACCGCCCGTGCCCGTGGAAGTCGATCTCCAGGGTCACTGTCATGGAAGCCTCCCCGAGGTTCTCCACATGCAGGCACTTGTTGTCGAACCCGGTCATCAGGTACGGATCCGACGGCACCCCGGCAGCGACCGGCGTCTCCCACCAAGGACCGCCCCAGCCCGCGGGTTTGCCGAAGTTCCACAGGTCGTCGGTCTTGCCGAACCACAGTCCCGACTGCGGCTCGGCGGTCGTCGGGTTCAGCCCGTGACTCGGCGACGCGTTGTCGGCGCCGGCGACGAACATCCCGCGCCACGAGCAGAAGTCGCCGAGTACCCACAGATGCGTCGAGATCGGCCGCACGCCCCAGATCCGGCCGCCGTACGCCCAGGGCGACAGCTCGTAGAACATCCCGTGGTGGTCGAGCATCAGCCGCTCGTGCTCGACCTCGCGGATCCGCGGCCACTCGGTCTGCCACTTGTGGTCGAAGGTGTGCGAGGCCTTCGGCAGCCGGTACCGGGTCCACTTCTGGTCCACCTCGGTGAACACCTCGAGGATCGCCGAGGCCTGGTCCCAGCCGGAGGCGAAGATCGTGCCGCCGAACTCGTGCCGCCCGCCGATCGCGGTGAACGGCTTGCGGGCCAGGATCCGCCACTCGCTGCCGTCGTACTCCGCCAGCCGGCCGCGGGCCTGCCGCCCGTCCCAGTCGGCCTCCTCGTACTCGTTCGAGCAGACCACGAGCCGGCCGAAGCTGGTGTAGCAGTCCTTGTAGTGCACCTTCATCTCGCCGTCGGTGCCGAGCTCGTCGTTCAGGTCGAAGACCTGCACACACTCGTACGTCGTGAGGTCGAGCTCGAAGACCTCGCCCTCCATCGCCAGCACGTACACGTGCGTGTCGGGCTTGGTCAGGTGCCGCGACGTCCCGCAGACCCGGTGCGGCGTCAGCTCGGGGATCGTGGTGATCTTGTGCTCGCGGTCGATCACGTGCGGGCCGAGCACCAGCTGCGACGTCGGGAAGTGCACGAACCGGTTCGTGTAGGTGCCGTCGACGCCGAGCGTCTCGGGCACGATCTCCATCGACAGGTCCGCGTCGATCCGGCGCAGGCTCACCCCGGACCCGCTGTGCGCCTTGTGCGAGTTGTAGTTCTGGACGTAGAGCTTCCCGTTCCACGGCATCAGCGAACCGACGCCGAGCTCGCTGCGCGGCGGGCCGAAGTCGCCGACCTGCGCGAGGTCCGGGAAGACACCTGAGACGTTCACAGTCGAACTCCTTACTTGACGCTGTGCGGGGTCCGCGCGCCTACTTGATTCCGGTGTGGGTCATCGCGGCGATGAAGCGGCGTTGCAGCAGGACGAAGACCAGCAGCACCGGCACGATCGAGACCACCGAGGCGGCCATCGTCAGGCCGGGCGCGATCGCGCCCTGCTCGTCGACGAAGTCCGTCAGCCCGAGCGGAAGGGTGTAGTTCTCCGGGCTGCTGATCAGCACCAGCGGCGTCTCGTAGTCGTTCCAGGACCAGACGAACGCGAGGATGCCGAGCGCGCTGAGCACCGGCGTGGCCAGCGGCAGGTAGATCCGGCGGAAGATCTGCCACTCGTTCGCGCCGTCCATCCGGGCCGCCTCGGCGAACTCGGCCGGCTGCGCGACGAAGAACTGGCGCATCAGGAACGTGCCGAGCACGGTGAACATGCCGGGCAGGATCAGCGCCCACAGCGTGTCGTACAGGCCGAGCTTCTGGAAGTAGATGAACCGCGGCACGAGCAACAACTGGGCCGGGATGATCGCCGTCGCGAGGTAGAGCAGGAACAGCTTGTCCCGGCCCCTGAACGTCATCCGGGCGAAGGCGTAGCCGGCCATCGTCGCGGTCAGCAGTTCACCCGCGACCCGCAGTACGGCGACGAAGACCGAGCGGCCGAACGCCGGCAGGACCGAGGACTCGCCGACCAGCACGGTCTTGAAGTTGTCCCACTGGAACGGGTCCGGGATCCACTGCATCGGGATCTTGTACGCGTCGATGTCGGCCTTGAGCGCGGTCGAGATCATCCACGCGAACGGCGCCAGGAAGGCCAGCGCCAGGATCCACAGCGGGATCCCCCACATCCACTTCTTACTCATGCAGAGCCCTCCCTCGCTGAGCGCGCCAGGTCAGCAGCGTCAGCACCAGTACGCCGGCGAACGTCACCAGGCCGATCGCCGAGGCGTAGCCGAACCGGTAGAACTGGAAGCCGGTCTGGTACATGTAGTACGAGATCGTGGTGGTCGAGTCGCCCGGACCGCCGGCGGTGATCAGCGCGATCAGGCCGAACCCCTGCGACGCCCCGATGATCAGCGTGACCAGCAGGAAGATCGTTGTCGGCAGCAACGACGGCCAGGTGATCGTACGGAACTTCGCCCACACTCCGGCGCCGTCGATGTCGGCTGCCTCGTACAGCTGCTTCGGTGCGTCCTGCAGCGCGGACAGGTAGATCAGCGAGCAGTAGCCGACGCCGCCCCAGACGGCCATCACGATCAGCGCCGGCAGCGCCCAGTGCGACGAGGCGAACCAGCCGGGCTCGAGGCCGAAGACACCGAGCACCTGGTTGACCAGGCCGGCGTTCGGGTTCATCAGCATCAGCCAGGTCATACCGATCGCGACCGTGTTGACGATGTACGGCAGGAAGAAGATCGCCCGCAGGATCGCGCGACCGGGCAGCGGCCGGTTGAGCGCGATGCCGAGCGCCAGGCCCAGTACGACGGTCAGCGGCACGCTCACCCCGACGTACACCAGCGTCAGGCCGACGGCATTCCAGAAGCCGGGATCCTTGGCGATGGCCACGAAGTTGTCCAGGCCGGCGAAGCTGATGCCGCCGAAACCGGAGACCAGGTTCCAGTCGGTGAAGGCGAGCAGGATCACGCTGATCAACGGGATCAGCGTGAACGCGACCACCCCGAGCAGGTTCGGGGCGATGAACAGGAAGCCGATCCAGCCGCGCGGGCTGATCCCCGGCGCCTTCTCGGTCCGGACCGCGGGCGCCGCGGCGACAGTGGCCGTGGTCATCACGACCTCCTCTCGGTACGGGCGATCGCGGCGTCGGCCAGCCGCCGGACGTCGCGGATCGCGGGGCCGGGGTCCTTCTCGCCCAGCCAGCACAGGTCGCGCTGCTGGCCGAACGCGAGGTTGATCTCGGGGAAGCCGGCCAGCCGGGTGTCGGTGGCCAGCTTCGGCTCGGCGCCGAGCACGACCCGGCGGAACGAGTCGACGTCGAAGTACTTGTCCGGCTCCTTGCCGAGCACGCCGGTGATCACCTGGTCGTCGGTGACGTTGCCGAGCGTCGGCAGCTTGCCGCCGGCCAGCATCGGGCCGGAGCCCTCGGTCAGCCAGAACTTCACGAACTCCCAGGCCGCGTCGGCCTTCGGTGACTTCGGGTTGACCATCACGAAGTTGTTGTACGAGCCGCCGTTCCAGTCACCGCCGTCGACGGTGGGCGGCGGCGCGAAGGCGACCTTGAAGTCGTGCGGGTACTTCTTCGCGTCGTACAGGTAGCGCAGGTTGAACGGCGCGGTCGACCAGAGGTGGAACTCCTGCTGCAGGAACGAGTTCTGCTGGTACGCCGCGAGGTGGCGGGCGAGCACCTCCCGCCAGGGGAAGGCCGACCCCTCCTCGATCATCTCCCGGCCCAGCGCGAACGCCTGCTCGAAGTGCGGGTCGCCGAAGTTCGAGCGGTCGCCGTCGTACCAGTAGTTCGGGCCGAGCTTGATCCGCGGGACGTCCGGGATCGTGTAGCAGCCGTAGGTCTGCGCGGTGGTCAGCTTCTTCGCGGTCGCGCGGTAGTCCTCGATCGTCCAGGCCTGCGGAAGCTCGACGCCGGCCTGCTCGCGGAGCTTCTCGTTGAACAGCACGAAGTACGGCTCCCGCGCGGTCGCGAGCGCCTTGATCCGCCCGTTGTCGAGGAACGCCCGCGGCTGGTCGGTGTCCAGGAACACCTTCAGCTCGGGGTCGGCCCGCACCCGGTCGGTCAGGTCCGCCGCCAGTCCGGACCCGGCCCGCAGCGCGAGATTCTCCTGCGCGTAGGTGAAGTACACGTCGATGTCGATCCCGCCCTGCAAGGCGGTGTCGAGCTTGAGATTGCCCCGGTCGTCGTTCACGAACCGCGTGTAGTTCACCTTGTACTGCGGGAACTTCGCCTGGAACGCGTCGACCACTTTCTGCGGCCCCGACGCCGCCGGCACCCCACCCCACACCTGCAGCACGCTGGACTTCGACGAGCTCGACGACGAGCACCCCGCCGCAGCCGCCGCCACCGCACCCACCCCGGCCAGGAACCCACGCCGGGACAACTCGTTCCGCATCCTCACACCAACCCCTCACCGTGGATTGCTGCAAGACATTATCCAGATCACCTCCTGTTGCCAACCCTTTGTGCAAATCTTTTTCAAAGCCGGACATCTTTGACCTCACACCGATGTCAGGGTTTAGCGTCCAGGGATGACACCTGAGATCGAAGCCACGCTCGCCAAGCCGCTGCACGCGGTGCTGGGGTTCAACCGGCAGGGGAAGCCGCCACAGCTGAGCGTCGTGTGGTTCGAGTGGGACGGTACGACGTTCCGGATGTCCACGCTGCGGACCCGGCTGAAGTACCGGTTGTTCAGCGCGAACCCGCAACTGTCGCTGCTCGTCAACGACCCGGAGACGCTCACGTACGTCGTCGCGACCGGCGAGGCGCACGAGGAAGGCGGTCACGCGGAGCTGTCGCAGCGGCTGTTCGCCCGCTACCTGCCCGGCCAGGATCCCGGCGACCGGCCGGTCGACCCCGATCGGGTCGTGCTCGCGCTGACTCCCGAGCGCATCACCTCGGGCTCGTAGTCGCGCGGGCGTCGGTCAGAGCGAGCAGTTCACCAGGACCGGCTCGTTGACGAGGGTGATGTTGAACGCGTGCTGGACCTGCGCGCGGACGTGGGCGGCGAGGGCGAGCAGCTCCTTGGCGGTGGCGTTGCCCTGGTTGGTGAGGGCGAGGGTGTGCTTGGAGGAGACCGCCGCGTTGCCGATCGCGAAGCCCTTGGAGATGCCGGCGTGCTCGATCAACCAGGCGGCACTGGTTTTGACTCGGCCGTCGGGCTGCGGCCACTGCGGCGCACCGGCCGGTACGTCGGCAGTCGCGTCGAGCAGCGGGTTCGTGAAGAACGAGCCCGCACTCCAGGTGTCGTGGTCCTCGGCGTCGAGGACCATGCCCTTGCTGCGGCGCAGGCCGAGGACGGCCTCGCGGACCTCCGTCATCGGCGCGCGCGAACCGGGCTCCACGCCGAGGACGCGCGCCAGCTCGGCGTACTCGATCGGCGCGGACAGGTTGCCGAGCCTCAGCTGGAAGGCGACCTCCAGTACGACGTACCGGCTCGGGTCCTCCTTGAAGCGCGAGGTCCGGTACGCGAAGCCGCAGTCGGCGGCGAAGATCGTGCGGAGCCTGTTCTCGACGCGGTCCCAGACGCGGACCGAGGCGATCGACTCGGCGACCTCGTGGCCGTACGCGCCGACGTTCTGCACCGGCGTCGACCCGGTCAGGCCGGGGATGCCGGACATCGACTCCAGTCCGACCCACTCCTCGGCGATCGCCCGCTGGACGACGGCGTCCCAGTCCTCGCCGGCCTGCAGGTGGATCATCGCGCCGGAGCACGCGTCCGCGTCGATCTTGATGCCCTTGGTCGCGATCTTCACGACCGTGCCGCGGAAGCCCTCGTCGCCGATCACCACGTTGCTGCCGCCGCTGAGCAGCAGGACGGGCTCCTTGGCCGCGTCCGCCGTCCGGACGACGTCGACCAGCTCGGCCTCCGTCGTCACCTCGACCAGCTTGTCGGCCGGACCGCCGATCCGCAGCGTGGTCAGCTCGGCCAGCCGCAGATCCGTCGTCTGTTGAGTGTTCACCGGACGCGCACGACCGCTCGGGCTCGACCGAGGACTTTTTCCTCGCCGGCCAGCGCGGTGATGTCGATCTCCGCGAGGCCGTCCGCGACCTTGTCGACCTTCGCCGAGAACGTCACCGTGGCGCCCTTGTCGTCGTCCGGTACGACGACCGGCTTGGTGAAGCGGACGCCGTACTCGACCAGGTCGGCCGGGTCGTCCAGCCAGTCCGTCACGACCCGCGCGGCCGAGGCCATCGTCAGCATGCCGTGCGCGATCACGCCGGGCAGGCCGAGCGCGGCCGCCATCCGGTCGTTCCAGTGGATCGGGTTGAAGTCGCCGCTCGCCCCGGCGTACCGGACCAGGTCCTCACGCCGGAAGGTGACGGTCAGCGGCGGCAGCTCGAAACCGACCTCGACGCTGCTCATGCGTCCGCCCGGTTGTGCGTCACGGTGGCGGTCGACGTGGCGAGCTGCTCGCCGTCGCCGCTGGTCAGGACGGTCTCGTACATGATCACCTCGACGTCACCGGCCTTGCGGACCGTGGTGATGGTCGCCGTGGCGCCCACCTCGTCGCCGGCCTTGATCGGGCGGACGTAGTTGAACTTCTGCGCGCCGTGCACGATCCGGTCCAGCCGCAGTCCGAGGTCGGGGTCCGCGAGCAGCAGGTCGAGGGCGGGCGCACTCAGCACGAACGCGAACGTCGGCGGTGCCACCGCGTCGTCCCCCGCGTACGCCGGGTTGGTGTCCCCGATCGCTGCGGCGAACTCCCGGATCTTCTCCCGGCCGACCTGGTAGGTCTCGGCGGCCGTGTAGCTCCGGCCGACCATCGTGGCGTCGATCGTCATGTCCAGTAACCCTACTGGCAGTATGGGCGCGCGGGTGCCGCCACCCACTCCGCCGAGATCACTGGGGATCGGACGCAGGAAGGGCACGACTGTGACGGCAGTGGCGGCTTTGAGCCGGTACGCACCCCGCTACGCGCTCCGGATCGGGGTGCCGAGCGGGTCGGAGTGGTTGCGGGTGGACCACGTCCTCGAGCCGGACAGCCCCGAGCTGACCGAGCTGCTGAAACGCGACCACGACGCCAGCGGGCACAGATCCGCGCACGCGAACGCGCTCAGCCTGATGTCCTTCTACGCCGGCCGCGCGCCGGCGACCGCGCTGCTGCTGTGGGCGCTCGAGGGCCGCGTGCTCGACATCCGGCCGGAGAACCTCTGGGTCCGCCCGCACGACGGCCACGGCCTGGCCGAGGTCGCGATCCGCGAGGCCCGCTTCCTGCCCGGCGGCCTGCAGACCCTGTACGACGTGGTGCTGACACAGCACCTGCTCCCGCTCTCGGCCGAGCTGCACCGCCGTACGCGGGCCGGACTGCGACAGCTGCACGGCGGGGTCGCAGCCGGCTGCGCGATGGGATTCTGCGCGGCGACGCGGGAGCAGGAGACGGTGTCGCCCGGGTTTCTGCTGGAGCGGTGGCAGACGTTCGTCGCGAAGGCGCCGGGTGAGCTGGCCAGGCTCGGGGAGGTCACCGAAGCCGGCGGCAAGCTCGTGTATCTGCGCAACACGTGCTGTCTGTACTACACGAGCGACAAAGGCTCCGACAGCTTGTGCGGCTCGTGCTGCTTGACGCCACGCGAGGACCGCCTGGCGGCGTACGAAGCCGGCCGCCCGATCGTCACCGTGTGACCGGCTCCTCACCGGGGACCGGGATCCAGCGATGGGACCAGCTGCGGACCGCCTCGACCACCTGCTCCAGGTCGCGGCCTTTGTCGGTCAGGTGGTAACTCACCCGGACCGGCGTGGACGCCACGACCCGGCGCTCGACGATGCCCTCGTCCTCCAGCGTCCGCAACCGGTCCGCCAGCATGGTGTCACTCAGCCCGGGGACGGCGGCCTTGATCTGTCCGTAGCGGTCGTTGCCCTCCATCAGGGCGACCAGGATCGCGCCGGTCCAGCGAGCACCGATCAGCTCGATCGCGCTGTGGTACCGCGGGCAGATCCGGTGCACGTCCTCCGTCACGGCCTCGTCAGCTCCCCACCAGCGCGCCACGCAACGGGCGCAGAGCCTCGGACATCCGGACCAGCTCGCCTAGCATCGCGTCGGCCGATGCGGTCAGCGGTTCGGTCGGGACCAGGGTGCCGGCGTCGTCCAGCAGCTTGTGGACGAAAGGAATCGCCACTGCCTCGCCGACCGGCGTCATCTTCAGCGTGGTCAGCACCTGCTTGATCATCTGCGCAGCGCGGACACCGCCCGAGACGCCGCCGTAGCTGACCAGCCCGACCGGCTTGTACTGCCACTCGGCGTGCAGGTAGTCGATCGCGTTCTTCAGCACGGCGTTGAAGCCGAAGTTGTACTCCGGCATCACGAAGACGAACGCATCCGCCTCGTCGACCGTCCGGCTCCAGTCCAGCGTGTGCTGGTGGGTGTACTGCCGCAGGCGCGGGTGGTTCGGCTCGTCCATGAACGGCAGGTTGATCTCGGCCAGGTCCACCAGCTCGACCCGATCGAACCCTCCGTGCGCCACCGCGACCTGCTCGACCCACTGCGCGACGGGCAGGCCGACCCGCCCCGGACGGGTGCTGGCGATGACGATCTTGAGCACAGCCACAACTGCTCCTCTCGCGTGCCGGCCCGGGATGGGCCGTCTACGCAAGGTGATAAGGAATTCTTAGGGGCTAAGTATTCCTGAGTGCGCCCGAAGTGGCACGCGTCACGAATCGGCGTCGCCCATCACGAGGCCTTCGATCGTGTGCTTCTGGGTGATCGGCGTCAGCTCGTCGACGACCGGACAGTGCAGGTGGTCCAGCACTGCCGCCGGCAGCGTCTCCCGGTACGCCGAGGTGACGGCCAGGTCGTGGCGCTCGGCGTTGCCGGCGCCGGGGGCGTCCAGGCCGAGCACCAGGACCGGCCGGGACAACTGCGAACGGTTCTCGGTGCCGCGGTGGATGGTCAGCGCCGACCGGATCGAGAGGTCCCCCATCTGCGGGTACTTGCGGACGGCGAGCGCGCGGTACCGGTCGTACTCCGACTTGGGCGGGAACATTTGGTGCTCGAAGTCGTCACCGTGCTCCCACTGCGTGCCCGGCGCGATCTCGAACGGTCCCATCTCGTCGACGGTGTCGACCGTCGTCACGTTGATCGCCAGCGAGGTGAGCCGCTGCTGGGTCTTCGTCTCCTCCGGCATCGGGAAGTCGCGGTGCCACGGCTGGTACTGCGCGCCCGGCAGCGGTACGTCGAACCCGACCTCGACGATCTCGTACTCCGGGCCGAGCACGGCCTCGGCCACGCCGGTGATCCACGGATGCCCCGCCAGCTCGGCGAAACCGCGCAGCTGCTCGGGGTGGATCTCGACGTAGTACCGCTGCGGTCCCCGCCCGACGGCTCCCCCTGGCCGGGCCAGCGCTTCCTGGAACGCCACGTCGACGTCCTCGCCGAGCTGCCGCACCCACTCGCGAGTGAACGCGCCCTTGAACCCGACGATGCCGTCGGTGCGGATCTGCTCGACCGCCTCGGCGCACTGCTCGCCGGTCAGCGGCTCGTGGTCGTTGGTGCTCATCGGGGACCTCCCTGGCTCGTTCGCGCCAGTCTGACCACCGGTTCTACAACGATGCAACCGTTCGGCGTGCCGTGTGCCCGGCCGGTCCACCGGCCAGCTCGGCCAGGCGTGCCGGGGCCTGGCACAGCACCGCGCCTTCCGGGCACAGCGAAGGGGCCGCTCTGGTGTCCAGAGCGGCCCCGACGCGAAGTCTGCTGAAGGTCAGCGGGTCTCGCGGTGGTCGGTGTGGTCGTTGCAACGAGCGCAGTACTTCTTCATCTCCAGGCGGTCCGGGTCGTTGCGCCGGTTCTTCTTGGTGATGTAGTTGCGCTCTTTGCAGACGGTGCACGCCAGCGTGATCTTCGGGCGGATGTCCGTTGACTTGGCCACTGCTGCCTCTTCTTCTCAGGAGCGCGTCCCGGTCGGGTCGCGCTCACACATTGCCGTTTGGTGGGTAGCGGGGGCGGGAGTCGAACCCGCGACACCACGATTATGAGCCGTGTGCTCTAACCACCTGAGCTACCCCGCCAGAGAGTCCGTCACTCCACCCGGCGGACCGGGTGGTGCAGCGTTTCTCAGAGCCCCTTTACGGAATCGAACCGTAGACCTTCTCCTTACCATGGAGACGCTCTGCCGACTGAGCTAAAGGGGCGGGCCGAGGAGAGAGATTACACGGTCCGTGGCTCCGATGTGAAATCGAGCCCCGGACGGGTACTTCCCCCTCTGTCCGACCAGAGAAGCATACCGGGTCCGAGGGAGTGCTTCCGACCAAATCAAGGGTCGATTTCGTCAGCTCCAGACCCGGCTCGGGTACGTCGCCCGCAGGACCGGCAGGACGTCTGTGACGAAGCTCTCGACCGACGCCCGGTTCTCCGCGTCCGGCAAGCCCGGGACCTCCAGCGAGACGCCGGACAGCTCGTGGCCGAACGCCTCCTGGTACCGGCCGAACTTGTCGATCACCTCCTCCGGCGACCCGACCAGCACCGACCCGCCGGCCAGGAACTCCTCCAGCGTCCGGAACGGCAACTGGTTGTGCTTGGCCCCCGGCGAGTCCATGAACGCGTCGAAGACCGGCCGGTACCCCTCGACCGCGTCCTGCGAGTTCTTCCGGACGTAGAGCCCGTTGAACCCGGCCCCGACCACCGCGTCGGCCGGGTCGTGTCCGTACGCCACCCAGCGCTCCCGGTAGTGCCGGATCAGCCCGGCGTACTTCTCCATTGGGTGGAAGCCGTTCGCGGAGAACAGCGGCTCGCCCCACTTGGCCGCCAGCTCGGTGGACTCCGTCGAGCTGGCCGAGCCGTGCCAGATCGGGATGGCAGCCGCCGGAGCAACTCGTACTTCTCTCTGTTGCGCCCAGCTCCTCGGCCCACTGCGCCTGCTTCACCACGTGCTGGAACCGCTCGTACGGCGTGTGCTGGTGCCCGGTGATCGGGTCGGGTGAGTTGTCGATCAGGGTGTACGTGCAGAACTTCACCGGGGCCTCTTCTCGCCTGCGGTGACGGGGAGGGCGAGTCGGTTGCCTGCTGGGGGTGCGGGGCAGATGCCGTGGGCGGTGAAGGCCGACGGCGGGTTGATCGCTCGGTTGAAGTCCAGCTGGACCGACCCGTCGCGCTGCAGCTCGCCTGCCGTGAGAGTGCGCCAGCGGGCGGTCTCGTCGCCGTTCGTCTTGTCGTGGAAGGCCAGGTTGAGCCTGCCGTCCCCACCCGCGGTCACCGCCAGCTCGTACGCCGTACCGCCCAGAGCCAGGTGAACCGCCCCAACCAGCTTGAGCTGGGCGCGCAGGTCCGGCCGGGCTGTGTCCACCACGGTCCGCTCGGCCTGGTTGTACGGCGTGTAGTGGCCGGTGACCACCCAGGCCGGATCGACTGGGTACGTCGGTACTCCGGTGAAGCCTGTCCTGGTCGCTGCTGACGGGTCCCGCTGGCGGAGGGCGTACCGGCCGTCCCTGACGAGCAGCTCGACCAGGACCTCGCCGTACAGGAGCCAGCTGAGTGATGCGCCCTCCGGTACGCCGGCTGACGTCGTACCGACCAGCGGTTCGCCGTGCAGAGTCAGCTCGCCTCCTGCGCGGACGTGGGCTTGGCCGTCGGCCGTCCACCAGGTGCCGGGCAGACCGGGAACGCGGGCAGGTGTGTCGGTCAGCCAGTCGAAGGCGGAGACGGTGAGCCAGCCGTACTTGGTGGCGAGCTCCTGCTCGCGGGTGGTGTGCCAGTCCTCTTGAGTCGTGACGGTCATGAGGCCAGCTCCTGACGGTTGTGGGCTTCACGGCGGACTACTTCTTCTCTGACCAGCGGGATCACGTAGCGGCCGAAGTCGATGGCGTCGTCGTAGATGTCGTAGCCGCGGGCGGAGAAGATCCGGACGCCGAGGTCGTAGTAGTCGAGCAGCGCGGCGGCCACCGTCTCCGGCGTACCGACCAGTGCGGTCGAGTTGCCGCCTCCGCCGGTCAGGCCGGTCGGTGCGGTCCACAGCGCGCGGTCGTGCCGCTCGCCGGCCTCGACCGCTGCCAGCAGCCGACGCGAGCCGGCGTTCTCGGGAGTCTTGCTCGGATCCCGGAAGCGTCCCTTGCCCGGACCGCCCGCCTGGGCGTCCTTGATCCGGCCCAGGATCGACTCCGCCTTCGCCCAGGCCAGCTCCTCGGTCGGCGCGAGGATCGGACGGAACGCGATCTGGATCGTGGGGCGATCGGACCGTCCGGCCTTCGCCGCCTCGGCGTCGATCGTGGCCAGTTGCTCCTTGGTGCCGGCCAGCGGCTCGCCCCAGAGCGCGAAGATGTCCGCTTCCGCGGCCCCGACGGCGTACGCCGCGGCCGACGAACCACCGAAGGAGATCCGCGGGCGTGGCTGCTGCAGCGGCTTGATGTCCGCCACGGACTGCTCGAACTGGTAGTGCTGACCGGCGAAGTCGAACCGCTCGTCCGACGTCCAGGCCTGCTTGAGGATCTGGATGAACTCGCGCGTGCGTCCGTACCGGTCGTCCTTGGCCAGGAAGTCGCCCTCGGCGGCCTGGTCCGCGGTCGAGCCGCCGGTGATCACATGCACCTCGAACCGGCCGTCGCTGATGTGGTCCAGAGTGGCGAACGTCTTCGCGGTCAGCGTCGGGTAGGCGACGTTCGGCCGATGGGCGACGACCAGGTTGATCCGCTCGGTCCGGGTCGCGACGTACGCCGCGACGGTCGACGGGTCGGGCGAGCCGGAGTGGTAGGCGAACAGGATCCGGTCCCAGCCGTTGTCCTCGTGGGCCCGGGCCAGCTTGCTCGTGTACTCGAGGTCGAGCGGGCCGCCGGTCCGCGGGGTGACCTCGCTGGCCGGGTTCGTACCGGCGATGCCGAGGAACTCAACTGCCATGGTGACCTGCTTTCGTCGAGGTGGTCAGGAGCTGGAGCAGGCGCCGGGCGACCGCGTCGTTCTGGCGGAAGCCGGGGCCGTTGAAGTACGGGCGGGAGAAACCGCTGGAACCGGCCGATCCGGACACGGACGGGCCGAGCAGGAACAGTTCCGGGTGGACCGTTCCGTCGGCGCGGATCGCGCGGCAGTGGCTGTCGGCCTTGAGCTGGCCGCCGCCGAGGCTCGTACCGTCTCCGGCGATCAGCTCGTCCGCCGCGAGCAGGCCGTTGTCCAGCAGGCCTTTCAGCAGTGGATCGGTGGTGGCCAGTACGTCGGGGCGCGGGAGTCGTGCCTCGACGAAGGCGCGGGCGCGGATCTCGCCGGGGACGGCCGGGCTGGTGCCGACGAACTCGTTGTTGTCGAGGGCAACTGTCAGGCCGGGGCCGGTGAAGTGGATCAGGCCGGCGCGATGGAGGGCGAGCAGCTCTTCGAGCCGGCGCGGCGGCGGACCGCTGGCGACGAACGAGAAGAAGCCGTGCCACTCGGTCTCGACGTGGCGAACGCGGTCCTCGTCGGACAACCTGCCTTCGGTGATCGCGACCGAGAGGACGCTGTACACGCTGAGCAGGGCGTTGAAGACGGCGAGATCCGGCGAGTGCTGCGGATCGGCTCGGCGGAGCAGGTCGTTCTCGATCAGCTGTACGACGGTTTGGTCGAGGTGCGCGCGGTCGGTGAAGCCGACGCCGGCGAGGGGACGGTCGACGGCGGCGAGGTCGAAGTGGTCGTCCTCGCTCGGGACGGCTCGAGCTGCCGCCGTACGGAACTTGGCATCGGTGGGAAAGGTGTTGTCGAGGACGGTGAAGAACTCGTCCCAGGTCCAGGTGGTTCGCTCGGGATGGGCGGTGAAGAGTTGGCGGTAGTGCGCGTAGGTCAGCTCCTTGTCGATGAGCGGACGGAGCTGTTTCTCGTAGTCGAGAAGGCCGTCGCCGAGCTGCTCGAGGGCCTCCTTGGTGAGGTAACGCGTGGGGACCGGGGTGGTGCCGGCGACGGTGTAGCCGAGTTTCGCGTGGTACGGGACGCCGCGACGCGAGCCGGCGTACAGGATCGGTTCGTCGCCGCTGGGGTGGTAGGTGAGCAGGCCGGAGCACTCGTCGTACCAGCCGCCGCGGCCCTCCGTCAGCAGCACCATGAGGTCGATGAACGCCTGCCCGAGGCCGCGGACGATGACGTTCTCGCCCGCGCGCAGGCCGGACAGGTCGACGTCGGCGGTGTAGCCCGGCGGAAGGTAGGTCAGGCCGTACTTCTCGGCAGCGTTGCCCCAGGCAACTTCCTCTGCGGTCAGCTCGCGATCCAGGTACCCCAGCGCAAGCACCACCAGATCCGCCTGAATCTCACGGCCGGACTCCAGCCGCACCTTCTTCTCTTCGGTGAGTTGCACAGCGCGCTCGAGGTGCGTCTCCACCACCACGTTCGCCGGCAGCGAGCCCACGACGCGGTCCCACACCCACGCCAGGTACTCCGCCTGCACCAGCCGCGGCGGAAAGTCCATCGCCCCCGGCGGCTCGATCCCCGCCTCCTCCAGCACGGTGGCACCCGCCCCCACCACCCACTGATCCAACGCCGGTCCGGCCACCACAGGCCCCTCACACTCCACCGACTCGTCGGTGAAGATCGTGACGTCCGAAGCCATCGAGTTCATCCACAACAACCGCGACTGCTCCCGCCGCCAGATCCTCCCCCCACCCGCCGGATACGGATCCACCACATGCACCCGCACCGGCCGATCCCCCAACAACGCGGCCGCACTGGCCGCAAACCGCTCCAACACCCCCACCGTCCGAGGCCCACCCCCAACAAAAACCACAGTCGCCGGAGACTCGCGCTCGCGGGCTTCGCCCGCCTCGGTGGGTGGCTGGGCGTGGAGCGCACGACCGGGCACCGTCGTCGTCATCGGCTCAACCCCAGGTGACCCCGCAGCGTCGTACCCGAGTACTCCGTACGGAAGACCCCGCGCTCCCTCAGCAGCGGGACCACCCGGTCCACGAAGTCGTCCAGCCCACCAGGCGTCAAATGCGGGACGAGGACGAAGCCGTCGGCGGCGTCCTCCTGGACGTGGTGGTTCATCGCTTCGGCGACCGTGGTGGGGCTGCCGATGAAGGTCTGGCGATTCTGCTGGTTGATGACTGTCTGGCGCAGCGACCAACCGTTCGCCGCGGCCTGGGCTCTCCATTCGGCGACGATGGGGCCCGGATCGTTGTAGCCGACCCGGCCTTGGGTGACGGTCGAGCCGACGACCGGGTCCTCGGCGGGCAGCGGACCGTCGGGGTCGTACGACGAGAGGTCCCGCCCCCACAGCAGCTCCGCCAGCACGATCGCGGTGGGACCGGAGACCTGTTGCTCGCGGATGTGGTGGGCCTTGTCGACGGCCTCGGCATCTGTGTCGGCGACGACGACCGTGACGGCGGGCATGATCTTCAGGGAGTCCTCGGCGCGGCCGTGGCGTGGCAGGCGGGACTTGACGTCCTTGTAGAAGGTCTGGCCGGCCTCGAAGGAGCCGTGCCGGCTGAAGATCACATCCGCACCAGCGGCGGCGAAGTCGCGGCCCTGGTCGCTGTCGCCGGCTTGGATGACGACCGGGTGGCCCTGCGGGGAACGAGGCAACCCGAAGCGACCCTCGATGGTGAAGTGGTCACCGTCGTCCGCGAAGGTCCCGGCACCCGCACGGGCGAACACCCCGGCGGCCTGCGCGAGCACCAGGTCGTCGTCGGTCCACGCGTCCCACAGCGAGCGGACGATGCGCAGTGACTCCTCGGCCCGGACGTACCGGTCGGCCTTGTCGAGATACCCGCCGCGCCGGAAGTTCTCCCCGGTGAACGCGTCCCACGAGGTCACCACGTTCCACGCCGCGCGCCCGCCGGACAGGTGGTCCAGCGTCGCCAGCCGCTTGGCCAGTTCGTATGGCTCGTTGAACGTCGAGTTCACCGTCGCCGCCAGCCCGAGATGCGTCGTGACAGCGGCCAGCGCGCTCAGCACGGTCAGCGACTCCGGCCGCCCGACCACGTCGAGGTCGTGGATCCGCCCCTTCACCTCCCGCAGCCGCAGCCCCTCGGCCAGGAAGAAGAAGTCGAACGTCCCGCGCTCGGCCGTCTCCGCCAAATGCCGGAACGATGCGAAGTCGATCTGCGATCCCGACTCCGGGTCCGACCAGACCGTCGTGTTGTTCACGCCCGGAAAGTGCGCCGCCAGATGGATCTGCTTCGTCATCGCCGGCTCCCCTCGTAACGGTTGGCCGGCCGCGAAAGCCCCAGCCGGCTCCGCAGACTCCCCGGCCGTGCGGCCCCGACCAACGTCCGGTCCCGCAGCAACGGCAGCAACCGGTCGGCGATCAACGGCACGTCCAGCTCCAACGACGCCGGCCGGAGATGCACACCGTCGATCCCCGCAGCGGCCCACTCCTCGATCAGGTCCGCCAGCCGCGCCACCCCGCCGATATGGTCCAGCTCCTCGGCCCCGTCAGCACGCCGTACGGCGGTCGCCGTGTCGTCGTCCAGCAGCACGCTGATCGACAACAACACCCGCCCTGCCCCAGCAGCCCGTACGGCGGCCACCCGCGCCTCGACATCAGTTGCCCCTGGCAACAACACCAGGTCCACGTCCCCCGCGGCCTGGACGGCCTCAGGTGATGAAACCCGCAGCGCCGTCACCGGATGCCCCTGCGGCGGCCGCGGCACGATCGACGGCCCCTTCACCGAGAACGACGGGCTCTCGAAGTCGACGTAGTGGATCCGTTCCCGGTCCACGAACCGTCCGCTCGGCGCGTCCCGGATGATCGCGTCGTCCTCCCACGAGTCCCACAGCCGCCGGCTCACGTCGACGACGTACCGGGCCTCCCGCCAGGTATCCGCCTCAGGCGCAGGCGACCGCCGCCCGATCACCGCGGCCGCCTCGGCCGACGACGACACGTCGACCAGCCACCCGGCGCGCCCGGCCGACACCCAGTCGAGCGTCGCCACGGACGCCTGGACGTGGAACGGCTCGGTGTGTGTCACCGTGATCGTCGGCACCAGCCCGATCCGCTCGGTCGCCGGCGCGATCCGCGCCGCCAGCCCCAACGCGTCCAGCCGCGCACTCACCCGCTCCGGCACATCCGCCGGCGCCTCCAACGCGTCGGCGAACGTCGCGAGATCCACTCCCGCCGCCTCGGCCCGCTGCACGGCTCGCAGCGCCAGCTCCCCGGTGAGAATCGCCGAAGGATCCACCTCAGCACCCCGCCAAGCGCCGGGATGCCCGCCGGCACCGTCGATCTCCAGCGCCGTGATCAACCCGGTACGACGCGCCCGGTCCGCGGCGTCCGGCCGCCGCACTCCCCGGCTCATGAGGCCACCTGCAGCCGGACGCCCAGATCCTTCACGAACGGCAACGGCCCGATCGACTCCGGGTCGGCCTCGACGTCGAACTGCGGCTCAAACCCCACCGACAGATACAGCGCCGCCGCCTCAGGCTGCCGCGGCCCGGTCGTCAGGTACAGCTTCCGGTACCCGAGCTCTCCTGCCGCTCGCTCCAACTCGGCCAGCACCCGCCGCCCCAGCCCCTGCCGCCGATGCAGCTGCGACGTCCACATCCGCTTCACCTCCGCGGTCTCCTCGTCGTACCGGCGAATCGCCCCACCCGCGACGGTCTCGCCGTCGTGCCGCAGCAGCACGAACGCACCGCCCTGCTCACGGTGGAAGTCCGATGCCGGGACCTCCGTGAGCTGCGTGTTCTCGTTCGTCCGCCCGTACCGCGTGCTGTACTCGACGACCAGATCCGCCAGCAGCGGCGCCGCCTCGGGATCCTCGGGCCGCGCGAGCACGGCCTCCAGCGCGGCGGTCTGGATCGGCGCGCTGTCCACGACCGCCGATCCTTCGACCGTGGACAGGAACGCCTCGGTCACCTGGTAGAGCGGTCCCGACGCCGCCTGGTCCAGCAGCAGCCCGCCGCCGTCGTACAGGCGCACGTGCGACGACAGCACGAACCAGCCCTGCCCGATCGCTCCCGCGCCCAGGCTGGTCAGCACCGGCCGGAGCGCGTAGTCGATCACCAGCACGTGCGCCGGCGTCCCGCCCGTTGCTATCGGCAACACCGTCTTGCCCCGCAACGCGTACTGCGGCAGCAGGTCCAGGAACACCTTCAGCAACCCCGCGTACGCCGCCTTGTACACCGGCGTCGTCACCACCACGGCGTCGGCCGCGGCCAGTACGTCGATCGCCGCCCGGATCTCCGGGTCGTCGGCGCGTCCGCGCAGCAGCGGCTCGGCCGGGAGATCGCGCAGCACGATCGGCGTCACCACGTGCCCGTGGCTGAGCAGCCGCTTGGTCACGTACGACAGCACCGCGTCGGTGCGGGAAACCTCGGAGGGACTGCTCGAAATGGTTGCAATGGTCGCCATCAAAAAGCCCTTCTACTTCTGCTTGTCCTTGGGCAGCCCGGGCGGATTCACGAGCGACTTCTGCACGGCCTCGGCCTGCAGGCCCCACTTGGTCAGCACCTTGGTGTAGCTGCCGTCGGCGATCGCCGCGTTCAGGGCGTCGGCGACCGGCTTGGCCAGCCCGGAGCCCTTCTTGCTGGTGACTCCGACCAGCCCCTGCACCGGGTAGCTCGACGAGACCGTGCCGACGATCTCGGTCTTGCCCGCGGTGGCCACGTGATACGTGGAGGTCGGGTTCGGCCCGAGGTACAGATCGATCCGGCCCGACTCCAGGGCGAGGTAGTAGTCGGTCGCCGACTGGTAGTACTTCGGGGTCGCGGGCTTCAGCCCGGCGGCGACGTTCTGCTTGTTCCAGTCGAGCAGGATCGCCTCCTGCAGCGTGCCGGAGCTGACCGCGATCGTCCGGCCCGCGATGTCCGCCGGGCCCTTGACGGTCAGCCCGGAGCCCTTCTTCGCCTCGAAGGCGTGCAGGCCCAGCCGGTACGTCGCGAAGTCGTACTTCTCCTTGCGCAGCTCCGAGACCCCGATGTTCGAGATCCCGACGGCGTACTTGCCGGAGTCGATCCCGAGGAACAGGTTCTCCCAGCTCGTCGTCTGCACCTCGACCCGCAGCCCGAGCACGCTCGCGACCAGGTGCGCGATGTCGATGTCGACACCGATCGGTGTCTTGTTGTCGTCGGCCGTGAACCCCAACGGCGGCAGTCCACCGCCGGCCGATCCGCTGCCGACCACGAGCTTGCCGCTCTCGCGGATCGCGGCCGGCAGTTCCGCGGCGATGCTGTCCACCTTCGCGGGCGTCGGGCGCTCCTGGTCGGCCGAGGTGTCGAACGTGACCGGCGCGGCGCCGCCCGCGGCGGGCGGTCCGGCGGCCGGCTCGGTGACCGGGTCCGCGCAGCCGGCCAGCGCCAGCAATGCCACCAGAGCAACGAATGTCTTCTTCATGACAGGTTCCTCAGCTCGTCAACGGGAGGCCGGGCGGATTGAGCTCGGAGCGGTCGACCGCCTCGGTCGACACGTTCCAGCGCTCGAGGACCTTGGCGTAGCTGCCGTCGGCGATCACGGCGTTCAGCGCCGCCTGGTACGCCGGCGCGAGGCCACTGTCCTTCTTCGTCGTCGCCGCGATCAGCCCTTGCAACGACGGCCCGGCGCCGGAGAACTTGCCGATCGTCTCGGTCTGCCCGCCGGTCTTCACGTGGTACGCGATCGACGGGTTCGGCCCGAGGAACGCGTCGATCCGCCCGGAGCTCAGCGCCAGGTAGGTGTCGGGCTGGTTGTTGAAGTACTTGATCGTGGCCGCGGGCAACCCGGCCTTCACATTCGCCTCGTTCCAGTCGACCAGGATCTTCTCCTGGTTCGTGCCGGACCCGACCGCGATCGTCTTCCCTGCAATGTCCTTGCCCGAGGCGACCTTCCAGTCGCCGCCCTTCTTCGCCTCGAACGCGATGTCGTCCTTGCGGTACGTCGCGAAGTCGTACTTCTGCTTGCGCTTCTCGGTCACGGTGATGTTGGAGAAACCCGCGTCGTACTTCGCGGAGTCCAGGCCGACGAACAGGTTCTCCCAGCTGGTCACCTGGATCTCCGGCGTCAGCCCGAGCGCGCCCGCGACCAGGTGCGCGATGTCGACCTCGATCCCGATCGGGGTCTTGTTGTCGTCGGCCAGGAACCCGAGCGGCGGGTTGCCGCTGCCGAACCCCGCCCCGACGATCAGCGTGCCGCGCTCCCGGATCTTCGCCGGGAGCAGCGCGGCTGCCGCCTCGTTCTTGGTGGTGGTGACGCGCTGCTGGTCGACCGAGGTGTTCACTCCGGAGACGGCGGCGTTCTCGGTCTGCGGATCGGCGCCGCAGCCGGCGACCAGGACGGTGGCGGCGACGGCCGCGAGCAGGAGTCTCATCACAGGACCTTGGAGATGAAGGCGCGGGTGCGCTCGTGGGTGGGGTTGTCCAGGACGTCGTACGGCGGGCCGGACTCGACGATCACGCCGCCGTCGATGAACACGACGGTGTCGGCGATCTCCCGGGCGAAACCGATCTCGTGGGTGACCACGACCATCGTCGAGCCGTCGCGGGCGAGCTCCTTGATCACGTCGAGGACCTCGCCGACCAGCTCCGGGTCGAGCGCGCTGGTCGGCTCGTCGAACAGCAGCACCTTCGGCCGCAGCGCCAGCGCGCGGGCGATCGCGACCCGTTGCTGCTGCCCGCCGGACAGCTGGCGGGGATAGACGTCGGCCTTGTCACCGACGCCGACGCGTTCGAGCAGCTTGCGCGCTTCGGGCTCGACGTCGCGGCGCTTGCGGCGCTGGGCCGCGACCGGCGCCTCGACCACGTTCTGCAGCGCGGTCAGGTGCCCGAACAGGTTGAAGTTCTGGAACACGAAGCCGACCTGGGAGCGCTGGTGCAGGATCTCGCGCTCACGCAGCTCGTGCAGCTTGTTGCCGCGGCGGCGGTAGCCGATCAGCTCGCCGTCGATCCGGACCAGGCCGCGGTCCACCTTCTCCAGGTGGTTGATCGACCGCAGCAGCGTCGACTTGCCGGAGCCGGACGGTCCGAGGATCACCGTGACGGTGCCGGCCTTCACCTCCAGGTCGACGCCCTTCAGCACCTCCAGCGTGCCGAACGACTTGTGCACGCCCTTGAGATCCACCATCACCGTCATCGCGCACCCGCCTTCGCGGTCCAGCTCTGCCATGTACGCCGTACGCGCTGCAGCGGGGTCGGCGGGAGCTCACGCGTCGTCCCGCGGGCGAAGTGCCGCTCGACGTAGAACTGGACGACCGACAGCAGCGTGGTCAGCACGATGTACCAGACCGTTGCCACCATCAGCAAAGGCACCACCCGGCTGTTCCGGCCGTAGATCACCTGGACCTGGTAGAAGAGCTCGGGGATCGCCATCACCGAGACGATCGACGTGCCCTTGAACAGGCTGATCACCTCGTTCGCGCCGTTCGGCAGGATCGCCCGCATCGCCTGCGGCAGCACGATCCGGAAGAACTGCCGCAACCTGGGGATGCCCAGCGCGGCCGCCGCCTCGGTCTGGCCCTGGTCGACCGACACGATGCCGCCACGGATGATCTCCGCGGCGTACGCCGCCTGGTGCAGCGCGAGTCCCAGGACGGCGGCTCCGAGCGGACCGAACAGGTTGTTGGTGCTGAAGCGCACGAACTCCGGGCCGAACGGGATGCCCAGGCTGAGCTCGTTGTAGAGGTAGGCCAGGTTGAACCAGAACAGCAGCTGGACGATCAGCGGGATCGAGCGGAACGCCCAGATGTAGCCCCAGGCAACTACTTGCAGGAACGGGCTGCCGGACAGCCGCATCGCGGCGACCACGCCGCCGAGCGCGAAACCCAGCACCGTGCCGTACACGGTGAGCTGGATCGTCACCCACAGCGCGGACAGCACCGTCCGGGTGGTGAAGAACGCGAAGAACGTCGGCCAGTCCCACCCGGGATTGGTGATCAGGCCGTGCACGAACATCGCCAGCAGGGTCAGGACGACGGCGACGCCGACCCAGCGCCACGGGTGCCGATGACCCACCACCGGCAGGTCCGCGTCGGCCAGAAAGGCGGAATCAGGCGGATCGGCCGCGCGGGCCGACGTCAAGGAACTCAGGGACACGGTCTACTCCAGGGCGGTGGGCAGGCAGCGGGCGCGCGCCCGGTTTGCGGACACAGCGCGGCAGACGTCCCCTGTGAGAGGACGCCGTGGAGATCGTCGGCTTCGTCAGACCAGTATCGAATGTGAAGTAAGTCGGTTGACTAACTTCTCAAATGATGGACGGCCTATAGCCGATGCAGAGGGCTGCTCGGTGCCATGACGCCCGTGATGCTGGTCACTACGATTTTCAATTACCCGGCGGTCGGATTCACGCTCAGAGGCGACGCGGAGGCAATTGCCAGTGACAGCGAGTAGCGGTTTTCGCCGTTCCGGTCGCACTGCGCGTTTGAGGGGACCGTGATCTCGTCGTTATGGTCGTTGAGCCGCTGCGGGGAATCCGTGGCGGCAAGCTGCTGCGGGTCTCCGTGGCGGCGACTCGACTTGGAAGGCCCCTCCCCGTGTCCCCTCGCCATGACGTGCCGGAAGCAGAACGGCCGGCACTTCGTCGCCCGGTCGCTCCCCGTCGGGTGGCCAAGCACCGTTCCGCCCGGCGAAGTCAGGTTCGCGGCCTGCAGCTGGTCGGCCTGACGGCCGCCCTGGCCGCCGCGGCCGGTACGGCCGCCGCGGGTTTCGCGACCCCGTCCACCTCGGCCTCGGCCGGAACCACCCTCAGCTCGGCCCAGGCCGAGGCCCTGACCACCGCCCGCGTCGAGCGGCGCGACCTGGGCTCGCGTGACCTGTCGCGCTTCGAGCTCTCGCTGGCCTCGACGCAGAAGGCGGCGCAGGAGGCGAAGGCGGCGCAGGTCGCCAAGGCTCGCGCCGCCCAGCTCGCCGCGAACGCGACGCTCACCGAGCGCCGTGCGCTCGCGCTGGCGGCCGCCAAGGCGACCGCCGCGAAGAAGGCCGCGGCCGCGACCCAGGCCGCTGCTGCCGCCAAGGCCGCGGCCGAGGCGACGGAGCGCGCCGCCGCCGCCAAGCGGATCGTGCTGCCGACCACCGGGTACCACCTGACCGCGCGCTTCGGGCAGGGCGGCAGCCGCTGGGCCAGCAACCACACCGGCCTCGACTTCGCCGCCCCGATCGGTACGCCGGTGCGCTCGGTGCTGCCGGGCGAGGTCATCCAGGCGGAGTTCGCGGGCGCCTACGGGCGTCAGGTGAAGGTCCGTCACGCCGACGGCACCGTCACGTCGTACGGGCACATGTCGGAGTTCACCGTGAACGTCGGCGACGTCGTCGCGGCCGGCACCCAGGTCGGTTCGATCGGGATGTCCGGCAACACGACCGGCCCGCACGTGCACTTCGAGGTCCTGCTCGGCGGCACCGAGCAGATCGACCCGGAGCCGTGGCTGCGGGACCACGGGGTCAACCCCTAGAGACCCCTAGAGCATCAGGGCCAGGTCGAGACTGTCGACGTACTGGCCGTCGATCAGGAACTCTCGTGGGTGAGTTCCTTCGACGACGTAACCGTGGCGCTCGTACAGACGCCTTGCGACGGTGTTCACACCGTGCACGTGCAAGGCGATCTTGCGGGCGCCGCGGCGTCTCCCCTCGGCGGCGACGGCCTCCATCAGGACCGAGCCGACGCCCTGCCCCCGCGCGTCGACGGCGACCGCGAGCCCATTGATCGAGAGCACGCCCGCGCCTTCGGGGAACGGGTACTTGTCCTGCAGGCGGACGTAGCCGATCACCCGCCCATCGAGCTCGGCGACCAGGAACGCGTCAGGCCCCCAGCGCTCGGCGAAGAACGTGGTCCGCTCCCCTGCCGTCAACGACGGGAATCCGGAGCTCGCGTCCCAGGCGGTCAGCTCGATCTCGAGCAGGGCGGCTTCGTCGTCCGCCACCGCTCGGCGAACAGTCACACGATGGTCGCTCACCTCGCCATCTTCGGATACTGAGAGGTCAGACGGTTTCCCGAGGCGGATCCTCTCCGGTCGCGAGCGACCGTTGCGCCCAGGCGACGTCGTGCCAGGCGCCGTTCTTCCAGCCGATCTTCCGGTAGGTGCCGATCGGATCGAAGCCGAGCGCGGTGTGCAGGCCGACGCTCGCGTCGTTCGGCAGGGTCATCCCGGCGACCGCCGTCCGGAATCCGCGCTCGGTCAGGCGCTCGAAGAGGGCTTCGTACAAGGCGCGGCCACCACCGGTACGACGCCGGCCGAGCTCGAGGTAGATGCTCACCTCGCACGACCACCGGTACGCCGCCCGCTCCTTCATCGGCCGGCTGTACGCGTACCCGACGACCCGCCCGCCGTCGTCCTCCAGCACCAGCCAGGCGTGGCTCTTCTGCGCGACGATGATCCGCTCCGCCACCTCCGCCTCGCTCGGCGGCTCGACCTCGAAGGTGATCGCCGTCTCGCGGACGTACGGCGCATAGATCGCCGCACAGGCGGCCGCGTCCTGTCCCGGCACCGCATCCCTGATCTTCATGCCACCATAGTAGCCACAGCTGCCGCTATAGTGGCAAGCATGGATCAGCTCTCCGCTTCCCTGGCCGCGACCCTGCAGGCCGCCCGGCACGACCGGGACCTGTCGGTGAACGCGCTGGCCGAGCGCTCCGGCGTCTCGCGCGCGATGATCGGCAAGATCGAGCGCGGCGAGGCGCAGCCGACCGCCGTACTGCTCGGGCGGCTGTCCGGCGCGCTCGGCATGACCCTGTCGGAGCTGGTCGCCCGCGCCGAGCGGTCCGACGGCGACGAAGGTCGCGTACGTCGTACCGCCGATCAGCCGGTCTGGACCGACCCGGCGACCGGCTACCGGCGCCGCGCCGTCTCGCCCGGCACCGACTCGCCGCTGGAACTGGTCGAGGTCGAACTGCCGCCGGGCGCCTCGGTCTCGTACCCGGCCGACGCGTACATCTTCAAGACCCAGCAGCTGTGGGTCCTGTCCGGCCGGCTGCGCTTCCACGAGGGGGAGCTCGCGCACGACCTGGACGCCGGCGACTGCATCGAGCTCGGCGTACCGTCGCCGACCACGTTCCACAATCCTTCGACCGCTGTCTGCCGCTATCTCGTGGCACTTGTCAAGACTCGTTCCTGACCGGGGGCCGGTCGTGGTTGAGTACGTCCATGGAGGTTTCACCGCTGGTCTGGATCCTGACCATCGCCGGCATCCTGGGGCTGCTTGCCTTCGACTACTTCTTCCACGTCCGGCGCGCGCACGTGCCGCAGCTGCGCGAGGCCGCGGTCTGGTCCAGCGTGTACGTCGGGATCGCGCTGCTGTTCGGCGTCGGCACGTTCGTCTTCGGCGGGACCGCGATGGGCTCGGAGTACTTCGCCGGGTACGTCACCGAGAAGGCGCTGTCGGTCGACAACCTGTTCGTGTTCCTGATCATCATGACCAGCTTCCGGGTGCCGCGGGAGGACCAGCAGAAGGTGCTGCTGTTCGGCATCATGTTCTCGCTGGTCGCGCGGACCGGCTTCATCCTGCTCGGGTCGGCGCTGATCAACACGTTCGCGTGGGTCTTCTACCTGTTCGGCCTCGCCCTGCTGCTGACGGCCGGCAACATGCTCCGGCCGTCGACCGAGGAGTCGCACTCCGCGCAGAACATCGTCGTCCGGCTGAGCCGGCGGCTGTTCCGGACCACCGAGTACTACGACGGCGACAGGCTGTTCACCGTCGTCGACGGCAAGCGCGCGATGACCCCGATGCTGCTGGTGATGGTCGCCATCGGCGGCACCGACCTGATGTTCGCACTGGACTCGATCCCGGCGATCTTCGGCCTGACCCAGAACGTCTACGTCGTCTTCACCGCCACGGCCTTCAGTCTCCTCGGCCTGCGCCAGCTCTACTTCCTCCTCGACGGCCTGCTCGACCGCCTGATCTACCTGTCCTTCGGCCTGGCCGCCATCCTCGGATTCATCGGCGTCAAACTCGTCCTGCACGCCCTGCACGAGAACAACGTCCCGTTCATCAACGGCGGCAACCACATCGAGGTCGCCGAGATCAGCACCGGCCTGTCCCTGCTGGTCATCCTCGTCGTCCTCGTCGTCACCGTCCTGGCCTCCCTCCTCAGCACCCGAGGCCGCACCCAGACCGCCATGGCCAACGCCCGCCGCGACGCCACGGCGTACCTGGACTCCGAGTACACCGACGACCCGGTCGAACGCGAACGCATCTACCGACGCCTGATCGAGTCCCGCGACCACATCATCAAGCTCGGCCCGAAGGCGAAACAGATCGTCAAGAACGAGCCCGAACTCCTCGAACTGTGCGGCCGGGCGTCGTTGAGCCACGACGCAGCCATCGCCAGCGGGCAACACCCCGGCGACGACGTCCTGGGGCCTGATCCCGCGCCGATGTCCCACTCCTGAGCACACCCCCGCGGGCTGCTCAGCTCGCCGGCGCTCGCACGCGGGCTGCTCCGACACGCCCTTTGTTGGGTGCGCGTGCTGCCGCCCGCTTCAGTACGCGCTGGCGCGCTTCGTTCGACAGCACGGCTCGGCCCGCGATGCCGCGCTCGGCACGTGCTTGTCGCTTATTCAGCGTCAGCACGCGCACGGCTGACCGGGTGGGCGCGTAGCACGCGACGAAGGAGCGGGCGTAGCGCCGCGTGGGGAGAAGTCAGGCGCGTGGGAGCCAGACTCGCATGGCGCCGATGCCTCGGTTGGCCCAGGCGTAGTACGGGATGGCTTTGATTTCGGTGGGTGTGTCGACGCGGCCTTGGGTGGTGAGGACGGTGACGCCGTCGAGGAGGTTCGGGTCGTGGTGGGCTGTGATGGGGGCGTCGACGAGGTGGAGGTCGTCGACGTTCGCTTCGTGGTCGGCTTGCTCTACGGCGTAGACGAGGGGGCCTCGTTCCAGGGCGACGCAGCCTCGTACGGCGTCGACGCGGGGGGCCGCGGTGACGGTGCGGGCGGTGAGGGGAAGGTGGAGGTCGACGGTGTCGCCGGGGGTCCAGGTCTGCTCGACGCGGGCGTACTGGCCGGGGTCGACGGGCTTGCCGTTGACGGTGGCGCCGTCCGCCCACGCGGGGATGCGGAGGGCGAGGGCCCAGGGCGTTGACGGGGTCTTGGCGACAGTGATGCGGATGGCGCCGTCCCAGGGGTAGTTGGTCTCGACGTGGAGTTCGGTCGAGTCGGTGGTGATCGTCGACTCGGCGTACTGGTGGAGCTGCACGGCATCCTCGGAGGTGGTGGCGAGGTAGCCGTCGAGGCTGGCGAGGGTTCGCATGATGTTGGGCGGGCAGCACGCACAGTCGAACCACCCGCGCCGGCCGTGGGCGGGGCTGCTGTTGTTGTCGGCGTGCGCGTTTCCCCTGTGCTGCAAGGGATTCACGTAGAAATACTCGCTGCCCTTGAGCGACACGCCGGCGAGGAAGCCGTTGTAGAGCATCCGCTCGACGGCGTCCGCGTAGAAGGGGTCGTTCGTTGCCAGCAGCATCCGATGGGCCCACTGGATGCCGCCGATCGCCGCGCACGTCTCGGCGTACGCGCGGTCCGGCGGCAGCTCGTACTCGTCGCCGAACGCCTCGCCGTCCCAGCGCGCGCCGAGCCCGCCGGTGACGTAGGTCTTCGTCGCCCACATGTGCGCGAACTGCCCCTTGAGCGCATCGAGCAATGAAGTGTCGCCGGTCTCGACCGCGACGTCGGTCGCGCCGGCGGCCAGGTACACGGCCCGTACGGCGTGCCCTTCGACGGTCGTTGCCTCACGCACCGGACGGCGGTCGGAGAAGTACGTCGGCTCGTGCCCGTGGTCGGCGATGATCCCGCGGCCGCGCGCCTCGACGAACCAGCGCGCGAGGTCCAGGTACGCCGTCGTACCGGTCTCGCGGTAGAGCTCGACCAGGGCCATCTCGATCACCGGGTGACCGTCGACGTCGCGGATCTTGCCGTCGGCGGTCTCGCCGAACGTGGCGACCAGGTGGTCGGCAAGCTTCACCGCGACGTCGAGCAGGGCCGTGTCCCCCGTGCACCGGACCTGCGCGACGGCGGCCTGGATCAGGTGCCCGGCGCAGTAGTGCTCGTGGCTCCAGACCAGCTTCTGATACCGACCCTCGTCACCGTCACGCAACTGGACGACCGAGTCGAGGTAGCCGTCATCGCGCTGGGCGGCGGCAACCACCGCGGTCAGTTCGCGCTGGCGGCGGAGCAGGTCCTCGGACGGGTTGCGGCCGTACTCCCAGGCGACGGCCTCGAGCCACTTGTAGACGTCGGAGTCGGCGAAGACCGGCCCGATCGCCTCGCCCTCGCCGATGCCGGCGGCGAGCCTCAGGTTGTGCAGGTTGCCCGCCGCTTCGAGCTGGTCCTGGCCTGACGGGATCGCGTTCTCGGCGTTGCGCTGCTGGCGCGGCGCCCAGAAACCGCCGGTGATCCGGGCCCGGCCGAGGCCGATCGGCTGCAGGACCGCGCGGGTGGTCGCGGCTGGGGAGAGCTGGTCCTTCGGCATCGAGCGGCTCCTCGCGGAAACAGACGGAACACGTTTTCCTAAAGACCGTAGGCACCCACCTACGCGGCGTCAAGCCATTGTCCGGCGATCATCAGCTACCCTGACGGAAATTCCGGAACTGCTGGGAGGGCCGATGGCGTCACGGGGACCGGTCGTGCCGCGGATCACCGACGTCGCCGCCCTGGCCGGCGTCTCGACCAGTACGGCGTCCAAGGCGCTCAACGACACCGGTCAGCTCCGCGAGGAGACCCGCGAGCGCGTACGGCGTGCGGCCGAGCAGCTCGGGTTCACCCCGGACGGTCGCGGCCGGGCGCTGTCGTCGGGGCGCAGCTACACGGTCGGGCTGATCACGACCGACAGCTCGGGGCGGTTCAGCATCCCGATCATGCAAGGCGCCGAGGACGCGTTGAGCGCGGGCGAGATGGCGCTCGTCCTGTGCGACACCCGGGACGACGCGCTGCGCGAGTCGCACTACCTGAGGTCGCTGGTGGCCCGGCGGGTCGACGGGATCATCGTCACCGGGCGACGGACCGAGCCGCGGGCGCCGATCGACGTACCGATGCCGGTGGTCTACGCGTTCAGCCCGTCGACGGATCCGGCCGACACCTCCGTCGTGATGGACGAGTACGGCGGTGCGACGTCCGCCGTACGGCATCTGCTGTCGCTGGGGCGGCGGCGGATCGCGCACGTGACCGGGCCGGCGACGCATCGTAGTGCGGTGGTTCGCGCTGCGGCGACTGCTGCCGCGGCGGGCGACGCGCTGATCGGTGAGCCGCTGCACGGCGAGTGGAGTGAGCGCTGGGGGCGGCACGCGGTCGACGTACTGGTACGGACCGGTGACGTGGACGCGATCTCGTGCGGGAGCGACCAGATCGCGCGCGGGGTGTGCGATCGACTGCGGGAGTTGGGGCGTGCGGTGCCGGACGACGTCGCGGTGACCGGGTTCGACAACTGGAGCGTGATGGCGCTGGCGAGCCGGCCGCCGCTGACGACGGTGGACCTGCGGCTGGAGGAGCTGGGACGGCGTACGGCGCGGTTGCTGCTCGAGATGATCGGCGGCGCCGCGCCCTCGGGCGTGGTCTCGCTGCCGACCGAGCTCGTGCCGCGGGAGTCGACGCTCGGGACCTGAGGTTTTCGGCTGGGCACCAGGTCGGGAACCGACCGAGGAGGCAGCGTGACGATGCGTGCGGTTCTGGCCGTGGTGCCGGTGCAGGAGATCGACAAGGCGATCGAGTGGTACTCGGGATTCTTCGGGCGCGACGCCGACACCCGGCCGATGGACTCGCTCGCGGAGTGGCACCTGAGCGAACTCGGCGTCGTGCAGGTCTTCGAGGATCCGGAACGGGCCGGGCGGACGGCGGTGAACCTGACGGTCGACGACCTGGACGGCACGCTGCGACGGTTGTCGGAGCAGAGCATCGAGTCGCGCGATCCGCAGATCGTGTCCGGCGGGCGGCAGCGGCTGGCCGTCGTACAGGATCCCGACGGCAACAACCTCGGGCTGATCGAGTCTGTGGGCTGAGTCCTCGTACTGTTGGGCACTATGGCGACGCGGGTCAGTAGTCGGAATGCTCGGTTTCAGGTGTGGCAGGCGTTGCTCGGCAATCGGAACAAGCGGCAGCGCGCCGGCGAGTTCCTCGTTCAGGGCGTGCGGCCGATCAGCTTGGCGGTCGAGCACGGGTGGACGATCAACGCGCTGATCCAGGACGCGTCGCGGGTGCCGTCGCAGTGGGCGCGGGAACTGCTGCAGAGCCAGCGTCAGGCCGAGCGGGTGCTGATGGAGCCGGAACTGCTCGCGGAGCTGACGGAGAAGTCCGAGGCGGAGCTGGTCGCGGTGGTGGCGATGCCGCCGGACGAGTTGTCGCGGATCACGGTCGAGCGGGACTTCCTGGGTGTGGTGTTCGACCGGCCGACCGGGCCAGGGAACATCGGGTCGATCATCCGGTCGGCAGACGCGTTCGGTGCCGACGGTTTCATCGTGACCGGGCATGCGGCCGACATCTACGACCCGAAGGCGGTGCGGGCCAGTACGGGGTCGCTGTTCGCGTTGCCATCTGTGCGGGTGCCGTCGCAGCGCGAGGTGATGGAGTGGGTCGCTGAGCAGCGGGCGGGCGGCGTGCCGATTGTTGTGGTGGGCACCGATGAGCACGGGTCGGTGGACGTGTACGACTTCGACTTCACGCAGCCGACGTTGCTGCTGGTCGGGAACGAGACGTCGGGGCTTTCGGCGGCGTGGAAAGAGTTGGCTGACGAGCTGGTGCGGATCCCGATGGGCGGGGCTGCTAGTTCGCTGAATGCCGCGAACGCGGCGACGGCGGTGCTGTACGAGGCGTCGCGGCAGCGTGCCCATTCGTCCAAGACTTCCGCGGGCGGGGCGGTCTAGCGTCGTTGGTATGACGCTTTCGGTGAGACCGCAGCCCTTGCTGGCGGTGCGCGATGTGGAGAAGAGCAGTGCTTGGTACTGCGGGGTCCTGGGCGGCGTGAGTGCGCACGGCGGGGTTGAGTACGAGCGGGTGAACGTCGACGGGCAACTGGTGCTGCAGCTGCACAAGCTGGACGTCGGGCATCATCACGGGGTCTTCGGTGATCCGGAGAAGCCGTTGGGGAACGGGTTTGCGGTGTGGTTCGAGGTTGATGATCTGGATGGCCTGGCTGGGCGGGTTGCGGCTGAGGACGTTCAGACCGCAGTGCACGAGAACCCGAACGCCGGGCACCGGGAACTGTGGGTGCGGGATCCGGACGGGTATCTGGTGGTGTTCGCGGGCAAGTAAAACCGGCCCCCGATCTGCTACTCGGGGGCCGGTTGCCTGGGGCAAGGATCAGCTTTCGCAGCCGATCCCGTCGTTGTTGCCGTCAAAGCCGTGCGGGTCAGTCCCGATCACCGTGAAGTTGCGGTAGGGGATGTCGGAGCAGTCGAGGTCCGGCGGAGGCGGCGCGATGCAGACCGTCGGGTACGACGGGTCGCAGTTCGGCGGCGGGGGCGGCGGAGGCGGGGGCGGCGTCACGTTGACCTGGTACCGCAGGTACCAAGTCCCGTTCGACGGGCGCCACACCGCCTGATCGGTGGCCGAGGTGCCGGCGTAGTTGCCGGGGTACGGGCGATCGAGGTTCTGGCCCCACGTGACCGTGCCCGCGCCGCGGATGTACCAAGCGCCGCGGCGGAAGACCGTCAGCTCCGCCTTGGTGTTGCCGACGAAGTTGGCGGGAACGGGGACGTCGCCGTTCACACCCCAGGTGATCTGCGCGGCGCCGCGAATGAACCACCGGCCGAGCGACGGCCGGAAGACCGCGAGGTCGCTGTGGCTGTCGCCCACGTAGTCGGCGGGCACCGGGATGTCGCCGTTCGCACCCCAGGAGATCTGAGCGGCTCCCCGGATGAACCAGCGCCCCAGCGACGGGCGCCAGACGGCGGCCTCGGCGCGGCTGTCGCCGACGTAGTTCGACGCGGCCGGTACGTCGCCGGACTGGCCCCAGACGAACTGGCCGACGCCGCGGATGTACCAGTACCCGTTGGACGGACGGAACACGGCGAGCTCGGCGCGACCGTCGCCGTTGTAGTCGGCCGGCACCGGGATGTCGCCGGCCTGGCCGAACTTGATGTTCGTCCAGCCGCGGATGTACCAGGTGCCGTTGCTCGGCCGGAAGACGGCGAGCTCGAGCCGGCTGTCGCCGACGTACGAGCGCGGTACGGCGACGTCGCCGTTCTGTCCCCACGGGATGGCCGACGTGACCACCTTGGTCGCGGCGACCGCCGTGCTCGCCGTGTTCTGCGCCGGCCGGGCTGCGGCCGGTGCGGTGAGACCGACGGCAGCGAGTGCCGCCACCGCCAGCCCCAGAGCTGCGGATCTGTAACGCATGAAGTCGTCCCCCTCGGACACTCAGAGGCGGCCCTTACGCCGGCCCTTCCCTCCCCAGGGCCCCCGGCCGGCGTACCGCCAACACCCCTCTATCGAAGATCCGAGTTGATCGTTACAACCAGTGAGCGGATTTCTTCCCAGCGGACACCCGCATCACGTTTCGTCATGATCACGCGATGGCGACGATCTCGCCGTGCAGCAGGCTCAGGAAGCCGTCCGGCGCCGCGGCCCAGGCCCGCCACGCGGCCGAGATCCGCTCCAGCGCGGCCTCCGGTACGCCGGACGCCCGCGCCTGGTCGGCCATCGCCGACTGCAGCACCCGGTCGGCCCACATCCCGCCCCACCAGTCGCGGTCCTCGGCGTTCGCGAACGTCCAGTTGCTCGCCGTCGCCTCGATCTGCTCGAACCCGGCCTCGCGCGCCCACGACAGCAGCCGGCGGCCCGCGTCCGGCTCGCCCTGGTTGGCGCGGGCCAGCCGCTGGTACAGGTCCATCCACTCGTCGAGCTCCGGCAACTCCGGGTACCAGGTGAACGCGTGGTAGTCGGAGTCGCGTGCCGCGACGATCCCGCCCGGTTTGCAAACCCGGCGCATCTCGCGCAACGCCTGGACCGGATCGGCCACGTGCTGCAGGACTTGATGGGCGTGGACGACGTCGTACGAGTCGTCGGGGAGGTCGAGGCGGTGCACGTCGCCGACGACGAAGTCGACCTCGATCGCCGGCCCGTCGGAGCCCGGCCCGTCGACGCCCGCAGCGGCGGAGCTCGGCACGATCCCGCGCTCGGCGAAGGTCGCGCGGGTGATGGCGAGCGCGGACTCGTTCGCCTCGAGCGCCGTGGTCCGGCCGGGCGCGACCAGCGCGGCCAGCTCGGCGGTGATCGTGCCGGGGCCGGCGCCGACGTCGAGCAGGCTCAGCCCGGGACGCAGGTGCGGCAGCAGGTAGCCGGCCGAGTTCGCGGCGGTGCGCCAACGGTGTGACCGCAGGACGGATTCGTGATGGCCGTGGGTGTAGACGTTGTTCATCGCGGACTCCTTTGTCTCAGCCTCAGACTAGCTCTTCATCTTGCCGATTGAGACCATATGTCTTGAATAACGAGACGGTATTTGCCTCGGACAACCAGCAGGACCGGCGCGGAGCCGCTAGGGTGCCGCGGTGCCTGTGCTGCCGATGCTGATCGTGGTGAGTGGACCGCCGGGAACCGGCAAGACGACGCTCGCGCACCGGATCGCGGCCGGCGTCGGCTGCCCGGCGATCTGCCGCGACGAGATCAAGGAGGGGATGGCGCACGCCACCCCCGACTTCGTGCCCGGCCCGGCCGATCCCCTGACGATGCGCACGCTGGCGACGTTCTTCGACGTCCTCGGACTGCTGATCGGCCGCGGCTCGTCGGTCGTCGGCGAGGCCGCCTTCCAGGACCGGCTCTGGCGGCCCGGACTGACCCCGCTCATCGGCCAGGCCGAGATCCGGATCGTGCACTGCACGGTCCCGGCCGACGTCGCCTTCGGCCGGATCACCGACCGGTCCGGCAGCACGCCGTCGCGGGCGGCGCACGAGGACAGCCAGTACGACGAGCAGCGGCGTCGTACCGTGCACGAGTCCTTCGACCCGATCACGCTGCCGGTCCCGACCCTCACCGTCGACACGAGCGACGGCTACTCCCCCGCAGTGCCGGAGATCCTGGCCTTCCTGGCCCGCTGAGTCCGGACCGGTGAGTCTGGGCCGCTGGAGTCTGGCGCGTTGAGTACGGCGGATGTCTGGCGGCGTATCGATCGGCTGATTAGGGTCGGGGCTCGACCCAGGGGAGGCGCTTGATGAAGCCGGACGAGTTGACCGCACGGTTCGCCGAACTGACCACGGCCCACGTCGCCGACGCGTGCGTCCGCGCGAAGGTGCCGGTGCGATGCGTGGGACTGAAAGCCGCGCTGCCCGGTCGGCTGGCCGGGAGGGTGCTGCCGGCGCAGCACGTCGGCAGCGTCGACATCTTCCTGGAGGCGTTCGGCCAGGCCGAGCCGGGCGACGTGCTGGTGGCCGACAACGGCGGCCGGCTGGACGAGGCCTGCGTCGGCGACCTCGTCGTACTGGAGGCGAAGACCGCCGGGCTGGCCGGACTCGTGGTGTGGGGACTGCACCGCGACACGGCCGACATCCGCGCGATCGGGCTGCCGGTCTACAGCCTCGGATCGTTGCCGACCGGACCGTTGCGGCTCGATCCGTTGCCGGCCGACGCGTTGACCACGGCAACGGTCGGCGAATGGGCCGTGAGCAACGAGGACGTCGTACTGGCTGATGACGACGGCATCATCTTCGTCCCGGCCGCGCAGGTCGAGGAGCTGTTCGCGCTGGCGGAGTCGATCCGCGACACCGAGCGGCGGCAGTCCGCGCTGATCGCAGCCGGTACGTCGTTGCGCGAGCAGGTCGGGTTCGACGAGTACCTGGCGGCGCGGGCCGCGAACCCGGAGCTGACCTTCCGGGCGCACTTGCGAGCCAAGAGCGGTGCGATCGAGGAATAACGTGGGTGGATGCCTGAAAACCTTTCCGCGGCTGCCGCGGGTACCTGGAAGCTGGGCGACTTCACCATCAACCGACTCGGGTTCGGCGCGATGCGCACGACCCCGAACCCGGATCGCTCGGTCGCGATCCGCGTGCTGCGCCGGGCGGTCGAGCTCGGCGTCAACCACATCGACACCGCCGCCTTCTACGCGTCGCCGGGCGGGACGCTTCAGGTCGGCGACGGGCCGATCCGGTACGCCAACGAGCTGATCCGCGAGGCCTTGTCGCCGTACCCGGAGGACCTGGTGATCACGACCAAGGTCGGGCCCGGAGTCGATGCCTCCGGCAACTTTTACAACGCGGCGACCGCTGCCGAGCTGCGCGAGCAGGTCGAGCTCAACCTGCGCCAGCTCGGCAAGGACGTGCTCGACGTGGTCAACCTGCGCATCATCAAGAAGCCCGGCGCGGACTCGATCGCCGACCGCTTCGGCGCACTCGCCGACCTGGTCGACGCCGGGCTGATCCGGCATCTCGGGCTGTCCAACATCCGGGTCGACCACCTGGACGAGGCGCAGCCGATCGCGCCGGTGGTCTGCGTGCAGAACTCGTACGCGCTCGACACGCATCGCGACGACGATTCGTTCGTGCCGGTCTGCGGCGAGCGCGGAATGGCGTACGTCCCGTTCTTCGCGATCGCCGGGACCGCCCGTGAGGGCACGGCAACGACCGAGCCCTCCGACGCCGTACGCCGGATCGCTGCGGCGAAGGGCGTGTCGGAACAGCAGATCCGGCTCGCGTGGACGCTGCACCAGGGCCCGCACGTGCTCGCGATCCCCGGCACGGGCAACCCGGCCCACCTGGAGGAGAACATCGCCGCCGGCGCGATCGAGCTGTCGCCGGAGGAACTCGCCGAGCTGAGCTGAGCAGCCGGATCTCCACCACTCACCAACCACCCGCTCTCCGCCGCATCGGCGAGTGCGTGAGCGTGAGCCGGCCCCGCTGAGCGGGGTTGGTGAGTGGTGCAGGTCCGCGTCCGCGGCTATCAGGGTCGCTGGATCCTCTTCCGGACCGCCGGTGCGATCTCCTGGGACCAGCGGCTGAGCGAGCTCTCGTACGACGCGTCGCCGCGGGGGAAGTAGGTGAACCCCGCGGCGCCGTGCTCGAGCACCGCGCCGGTCAGCTCCTCGACCCACTGGCCGACCGACCCACCGATCCACCGCCCCTCGTCGTCGCGAGTGCGATCCAGCGGGCGGTCGGTGATCGCGCCCGGGAAGTTGTAGATCGTCGCGACGTCGGACGGCTTGCGGCCGACCTCGAGAGCGGCCGCGTCGATGATCGGCCGCGACTTCTGGTAGACCGCGTTGAGCCAGTCGGCCGCGTGGCCGGGGATCCAGCCGTCCGCCTGGCGTCCGGTCGCCGCGAGCGATCGCGGGCCGTTGGAGCCGGTCCAGATCTGCAGTCCAGGCGCCGCGACCGGCGGGATGCCCTTCACCGGGTAGTGCGGCCCCGCCGACGTCACCGCCGGACCCGGCGTGGTCAGCGCCCGGATCAGCACCATCGCTTCCTCGAACGCGTCGACGGCCTCGCGCGGCGTCTGCTGCCGGCCGCCCATCGCGGTGATCCGGTCCGGCGCACCACCGGCTCCGAGGCCGAGCACGAACCGGTCGCCGGACGCCGTCGCCAGCGTGGACGCCGTCCGCGCCAGGATCGGTGCCGGGCGCAACGGCAGGTTGGTCACGTTGACCAGCGCGCTGATCCGCTCGGTGCGCGCGAGCACGAACGCGATCGCGGCGTACGCGTCGAGCGCGTGCGCGCCGTACGGGTGATCGGCGATCGAGAGATGGTCGAGCCCGTCCCGATCGGCCTGCTCGGCGGTGTGGAGCAGCTCGGGCAGCGCCGACGGGGCGCCGATTCCGAATCTGACGGTCATCGCGGATCCTCCCAAGTAGTTCGTAGATCTAAATAGTAGTACACCGAACTATTCGGCCTGCTGACAATCCGAAGGACGGACTACGATGGCTCCATGGCCGCACAGGACACGGAGTTGGTCGGCTCGCTCGTCCAGCTGATGCACAAACTGCAGGACCTGTACGCCGAGTCGAGCCGGCCGCTCGGACTGACACCGCAGCAGGCGCACCTGCTCTGCGTGCTGCTCGCCGGGCCGTTCGGGATGACCGAGCTGAGCCGGATCATGAGCATCGAACGGTCGAGCCTGACCAGCATGGTCGACCGGCTGGAACGGCGGGAACTGGTCGAGCGCCTGCCCGACCCCGCGGACCGGCGAGCCTGCCGGATCGGGCTGAGCGCGGCGGGGACGAAGCTCGCCGACCAGGCGCACACGACGTACACGGACCGGATCGCCGAACTGACGGCGGCTCTCCCGGCGACCCAGCGGAAGGCCGTCGTCTCGGCCGTAGGCGTGATCGTCGGGGCATAGCCGTCTCGACTGAGGCAAACTTGTCTCATCTGGGACATTCGTGTCTACTGGGAGTATGCTGACTCGTTCCCAGGTGCTCGACGCCGCCCTGCGGCGGTTGAACTCCGACCCGACCACCTCGATGGCCGACCTCGCGGCCGCGATCGGGATCGGGCGGGCGACGCTGAACCGGCACTTCGCCTCCCGGGACGCGCTGCTGCGCGAGATCGGCGAACGTGCCCTCGACCACTGGTCCCGGTCGCAGGACGAGACCGGGATGGTCGCGGCCGGCGAGTCCGGGGACCCGGAGCGGATCCGGAACTGCCTGCGCGAGCTGACCACGTGGTTCGTCGAGAACGCCGACGAGTTCGCGTACGCGCTGGCCAACAACCGGATGGAAGCGATGCCGGAACTGATGGCGCGGACCAACGAGCTGATCGACCGCGAGGTCGAGTTCTACGCGTGCGCGCAGCGGGCCGGCGTACTGCGGTCCGATCTGCCGGCCCGCTGGATCGAGCACACCGTGTACGGGCTGATGATCGCGGCCCGCGAGGCGCTGCGCCGCGGCGACGTGGCCCGGCGCGATCTTGACGCGCTGGTCTTCTCGACCCTGCTCGTCGGCACCGGAGACTCGCGATGACCGCCGGTACGACGTACTCGCCGCCTTCGACGCCGAGCACGCGGCGGCGTTGGGCCGGGCTGGCGGTGCTGTCCGCCAGCCTGCTGGTGGTCGTGATGGACATGACGATCCTCAACCTCGCCCTGCCCGCGATGGCCGAGGACCTGCGGCCGAGCTCGGTGGAGCAGCTGTGGATCGTCGACATCTACTCGCTGGTGCTCGCCGGGTTGCTGGTCACGGCCAGCGCGCTCGGCGATCGGCTCGGACGGCGGCGGATGCTGGTCACCGGGTTCGTGATCTTCGGAGCGGCTTCGCTCGGCGTACTGCTGGCGGACAGTCCTGGGGCCGTGATCGCGATCCGGGTGCTGCTCGGGGTTGGTGGCGCGATGATCATGCCGTCGACGCTGTCGTTGATCCGGTCGCTGTTCCCGGATGCACGGGAGCGCGCGACGGCGCTGGGGATCTGGGGCGCGACCGCTGCTGTGGGTGGCGCGCTCGGGCCGATCGTCGGCGGTGCGTTGCTGCAGAACTTCAGCTGGCACTCGGCGTTCCTGTTCAACGTGCCGGTGATGGTGGTCGCCGTTGTCGCCGCGCTGGTGCTGCTGCCGGAGAGCCGGTCGGACCGGCCGGGACGGCTCGACCCGCTCGCGACCGGGCTGTCGATCGTGGGAATGGTCGGGCTGGTCTACGCGATCAAGGAGCTCGGCAAGGACGGCATCTCCCTGGAGGTGCTGGTCATCGGTCTGCTGAGCGCCGCGCTGCTCGCGGGCTTCGTACTGCGCTGCCTGCGCGCGGCCGAGCCGATGCTCGAGATCCGGTTGTTCCGCGGCCGCGGCTTCACCGCCGGCGTACTGACCGCGCTCATCACCAGCTTCGCGATGGTCGCCGCGCTGCTGCTGATGGCCCAGTGGCTGCAACTCGTCCAGGGCTGGTCGCCGCTCGCCTCCGGCGTCGCGCTGCTGCCGATGGCCGTCGGCGGTCTCGTCGGCTCGCCGCTCGCCCCGATCGTTGCCCAGCGCATCGGTCCCCGCACGGTCCTGGTCGCCGGCCTGGCCGTCGGCGCGGCGGGCTTCCTGCTGCTGTTCGTGCTACCCCAGCCGTTGTCGTACGCCGGAATCGCCGCGTCGCTGACCCTGATCGGCATCGGCACCGCTCCCCTGGCCGTCGCCTCCGCCGTCATCATGGCCGGCGCTCCGGTGTCCCAGGCCGGCAGCGCCGCCGCCATCGAGGAGTCGAGCTACGAAATCGGCGCCGCCCTCGGCATCACAGTCCTCGGCAGCCTCGCCGCCGCGGTCTACCGAGCCGGGCTCCCCGCGGACGCACCCGCCCAGGCCCGCGAGTCCCTCGCCGGTGCGCTGACCCTCGACAACCCGGCCTTGTCCGGCGCCGCCCAGACCGCCTTCGCCGACTCCTTGACGTGGTTCGGCCTGGCCGGAGGGCTTCTGCTGCTGACCGTCGCGGGGTTGGTCCTGTACCTGACGCCGCGCAGCTTGGACCTGTCAGCCACTCACCCCTGAGCCCTGGCGCGGTGTACGCCCCCTGGGACGTGCAGAAACTGCGAGGGTTCCTCACCACGTACGGCGCTGCCTGACGCGCTTGTCGGAGAGCCGACCCGGGTGGTGGCGTACGTGCACTGGACCGGGCGGATCGACTTCGCCCTCCAGGCGACGGACCTGACCGAGAACCCCGCGGTGGGCGTGCTCGCCAACCCCGTGTACGGGGTCAACAGCTCGCTCGGTCTGCCGGGGGCGCTGGATCTCGCCGGGGACCTTCTCGCGTTGGCGCTCGAGAAGGTCCGCAGCGACATCTGAGACCTACGGCATCCGGGCGATCGTGGTCGGACCGGAGTCCGCCGGAGTTGCCGGGGTGGCGGACTTCGACGCGAGGTGGAGGCGCAGGAGGGTGTCGTAGTCGACGACCTCGAGCGAGGACGCCGTCTTCGCGGCCTCCGGGAAATCGGCGGCCGGGTCTTGCGTGCCGACGACCAGGACCGTGCGGGCGTCGGTGATCTCGACGTCGTACTTGGTCTTGGCGAAGGCCTGGTTCTCCGCGGTGGTGAAGTACTTCTGGTACGCCGCCAACCGGGTCGCGCCGGACGCAAGGTCGAGGGAGCGGCGGTGCTTCTGGCCCGTCTCGCGGAGCGGGAGCGCGAGATCGCCGACGACGTGCGTGCCGTCCTCGCGCTCGAGGATGAAGTCAGGGGTGACCGCGCCTTCCGGCGACTCCAGCGACGGCTGGACGATCAGGCGGGTCGCATCGAACGCGCTGAGCAGGACGTCCTCGTGCTTGGCGAGGAACTCGGCCGTGGTCAGCTTCGCGATGCCGTGCAGGTACGTGCTGGCGAACTGGTCCGCCTTCAGGGCCTTCTCGACGCCCTCGCCCCGCGGTACGGCGAAGGTGCCGACCGGGTCGAGGTGCTCGGAGTTGCTGACCAGGCGCTGCAGGAAGTCGCGGTACTTGTCCGCGGGCTCGGAGCGGTGGATCGCGATCGTGAAGAAGTTCCACTTCAGCCGGACCGCCAGGCCGGCCGACTGAGCCAGCAGCACGCGGTCCAGTACGGCGTAGTTGCCGGGCTGGAACTCCAGCAGGCGGTCGCTCGGGCCGACCATCTCGTTGCCGAGCAGGCCCTGCGTCGCGGGGAAGGAGTCCGACAGCGCGTTCTTGCCGCGCTCGCTGGCGATCGTGGCGTCCTTGACGACGCTCTCGTTCGGCAGCGCGACGACGGCGTTCGCGCCGGGCGTCGTACCGAAGTACTCGTCGATCCCGGCGGCCTTCTGCCGGCGGACCTCCAGGGAGCGGTACTCGCGGCTGACGCCGGCCAGCTCCAGGATGTTCCAGTCGGGGGTCTCGGTCAGGATCATCAGCCGCGGGTAGAGCAGCGGGCCGGGCAGTTCGCGGGAGTGGCTGACGGGCAGGTGCTCGCTGACACTCTTCAGGTGCTCGCCCCAGAACTGAGTGTTCACCTTGACGAACTCGGTGGGTTTCATCGCCCGCTCTTCTCCTCGATCACTTCATGGGTCTTCCACAACCAGCAACTCCGGTCCGGCCGCCGCCTATTCCCCGGGATCGTGCGGCAGGATGCGCGGCATGACTGCGCAGGGGGATGGTACGTCGAACGGCCGGACGGCGGGGACGGTCTGGGCCGAGTGGAAGCAGGCCGACGAGGCCGGGGACGCCGCGGCGGCGAGCCGGGCGGCGGCGGAGATGCTCGAACTGGTGCCCGGGTTCTTCGAGATCTGGTTCGAGGCCGGGATGCACTCCAAGGCCCGGGCCGACTGGGCCGAGTCGGCAGCGCGGAACCAGCGCGCGGTCGAGCTGTTCACCCCGGAGAACGCGGCCGCCTTCGACGGCGTGAACCCGGCCGCGTGGAACCTCGGCATCGCCGCGACCGCCCTCGGTGACTGGGCGACCGCGCGGCGCGCGTGGACGGCGTACGGGATCGACGGCATCGACGCCGGCTCCGAGCCGATCGACCTGGACTTCGGTTCCGTGCCGATCCGCGTCAACCCGGACCGCCCGAGCCTGCCGCACCAGGTGGTCCCCGACTTCGGCGACACCGAGGTCGTCTGGTGCTGGCGCCGCAGCCCCGCCCACGCGGTGATCTCGAACGTCCCGTTCCCCGCCTCGGGCCACCGCTTCCGCGACGTCGTCCTGCACGACGGTGAGCCGAAGGGCACCCGCCGGTACGGCGAGCAGGAGATCTCGGTCTTCGACGAGCTCGCCCGGTTGGAGTCGTCAGACCTGCCGACCTGGCAGGCCCAACTCACCGGCGCCACCCCTGGCGATCTCGTGACCCTCGCCGACACCTTCGGACCCGCCGGCCTGGGCCTCGACGACTGGTCCGGCGTCCGACTCCTGTGCGCCGACTGCTCCCACGGCTCCCCCGGCAGCGCCCACGATCACGCCCCGGCCGCATCCGACGCGACGATCCTCGGCTTGGCCGGCTCCGAGGCCGACCTCCGCGCCTGCCTCGACCCCTGGCTGGCCGCGCGGCCGCACGTCGTACTGGCGGAGCTGACGTTCCTCTGGTGAACGCGTCTCAGCCGGAAGCGTCGGTCTTCTGACTGAAGGCGCATTGCCAGCTGCCGTCGACACGGACATAGACCTCGCTGATCCACTCGTCTGCCGTGTAGGGCGTGCCGGCCCAGGATCCCGAGCTGGCCTTGCGGGCGGTCAGTACGACGGCGTCGCCGACGCGGGCGAGCCGCTCGGCGCCGACGACGCGCATGGTGTCGTGGACCAGGTGCCCGGACGCGATCCAGCCGAGGATGTCCTTCCGGGGAGTCGCGCCGAACGGCCCGACGTACACCCAGTCGTCGGTCATGAACCGCCCGACCGCCTCCGCGTCGTTCCCCACCAGCGCCGCGTCGAACGCCGCCGACACCGCCCGCACCTCGTCCTCGACCGTCATCCCCAACCCCTTCGTCACGGACGACGCTAGCCGCGGCAGGGGCCGCCGGCACCCCGCCGAACCCTGGAGAACGAGAAGCGCCCCTGACCCGTGGGTCAGGGGCGCTTTCAGCCCTGTGGCAGGTGCAGGGTTCGAACCTGCGTAGGCATAAGCCGACAGATTTACAGTCGAGATCCGCACCCGCGCCTGACCTGCGGAAACACGATCGACTGTCCGAGCTTTGGGAGGCCGGTGGGGAGAGCTTCCTCGCAGGGTCAGCTGCCAAAGCGCCGCCGCGACTGAAAGAGCGCGCCGCGAAAGGCCCCCAACGATGTGACGATCGGATCTAATAGCTTTGTGAAAGTAAGTGAGCCGAGAGGACGCGGCCTCGCGGGTAGGTCACAGTCGACCATCGCAGAGCGTCGCGCAGCGCGCCGCGCGAAACCGTCAACCACGACTGAGGTCAACCTCCAGTTGCTGCTGCAACTTGGAGGCACAGCTGCCCTGGTGCTCTACCTCGTTCTGTCGCTCTACTACGAGAAGTACTATTCGCGGCTCGGCATCGAACCAAGTGACGTAGGCCTGGACCGGACCGCGATCGTTTCTCGCGCTGTTGCTGGCGTTGTGATCCTGCTGGGCCTCATTGTCGTTGTGTCGCTAGCCATCGTTTTCCTCAGTCTTATCGGCCTGTTCGTAGCCTGGGTTATCGTCTGGCTCTACCGCTCGTGGCTACCCCAGCACCAGCGCGTGCAGCTCGGCAAACTTTGGGAAGACGAGTGGAGCCAAGTGCGGGGTCGCGAGTGGATCGAGCGATTCGATCGCTCGATATCGGTCTTCCCTTTGACCCTGTTGATTCCGGCCGTCCTTGGGTTGAGCCGCTATCCCTGGCCCAGCAGGTTGGACTTCGCTCTCAGATGGGCGATGGTCGGGGGCATCGGGCTAACGATCGCCCTCACGGCTGGGTGGGCGCGGGTCGAGAGGGCAGCTGATGCCGCCGAGGAGGGCCGGTCGGTCACTCCGTTGACATTCGTTGGAATCCGAGTCCTCGACATCAAATCCGAGCCGTGCGCTGTTGAATGGCTAGGTAGCCCGAACACTCGGCCTGCCGGGTTGAGATCGCCACAGCTTCGATGCCTCGGAACGGCGAACGGTGCAGCAGTCTTCCGAGATGGCCGGTCAACCGTCATCGTTCCAGCAAGCCAGGTGGCGATCACACTGAAGTAGCGGCCATCTGGCCTCGTTCAGCACGGCGAAAGCGACGGCGCATCGGCGACGACAACGGTCTGGGTGCTGTCGAGACCAGGGAACGTCCAGTAACCTGTCCGGTTATGCAAGCCAAGGCAGAGGGCTTAGACCTCGAAGCGCTATATACCCTCAGAGCCGAAGACCTTACCCAGGAGGATCTCGAACGCCTCACCGCGACCGTTCCTGGCGATGAGTCTGTGCTGCGCCGGCTGATGGGGCCTGGGCCGAAGTTGCTCAAAGGCCCGCGGGGATCCGGAAAGTCCAACTACCTGAAGCGCGCCTACTACAAGCTCCTTGAGCGCGACAACGTGCTAGTCGCCTACATCAACTACTCGCAGCATCTGGCGCTCGAACCACTGATGCTCCGATCCGAGCGGGCGCTGGAGCACTTTCGACAGTGGCTCGTATACAAGATCATCCTAGGGCTTGCAGAAAGTCTCGGCGCGGACTGCCCGAAGGATATGCGCCAGCTCGCGGACGCTGGCACGAAATTCGTAAACGAGCTGCAGACCTCGATCGGCAGGACGCCCACGTCCACGCCCCCTCCTATAGCTCCTGCAGAACTGTTGTCGCGCATCGAAGGCTGGTGCGAGCAACTTGGCCGAACTAGAGCCGTCCTCCTCATGGATGACGCCGCGCACGCATTTATGCAGCAGCAACAGCGAGAATTCTTTGAAGTTTTCCGAGCGCTTCGATCGCGCACCGTCGCATGCAAAGCGGCTATTTACCCTGGCGTGACCTCCTACAGTCCATTCTTCAACGTGGGACACGAGGCTGAGGAGATTGAGGTTTGGATTCGACCTGATAATACCGAATATCTTAAGGCCATGCGGGCAATTTTCACGGCTAGATTCCCGGTCAATCTCCAGGAAAAAATGCGCCCATCGCATGTGGACATCGCAGCACAAGCCGCATTCGGCTTGCCGCGAAACTTTCTCAATATCCTGTCGGACTCTCTCGGAGACGCGGAGGAAGATGACGGTGCGCTCGTCCCGACGGCACCAACTCTACGAATGATGAGGGACGCAGTAACCCAGAATGCGCGACGCGTCAGGGCACTCTTTGAGGAGATATCTAGGAAGCTTCCACGGTACGAGAACTTCATTCAGGTTGGTCTTGAAGTCCAAAGTTCAATGATTTCCGAAATCAGAACGACCAATCGCAACCGAGAGGTAGGCGGCGCGAAGTATATCGGCGTGGCAGTAGCGCAGCCATGGGACTCGGATCTCACGCAGGTCATTTCTTTGCTCGAGTACGCCGGAGTTGTGCGCAGGATTGGACCAGTATCACGAGGAAGCGATCGGTATGAGAAAGTCCAAATCCACACTTCGCTACTCATATCCGAGAACGCATTGGGGCTCGCCCAAACGCCTTCCGCAGCGCAGTTCAATGCCGCATTGCATCGACAAAACGCCGACGACTTTGTTCGCCGGCAACCACGCCGCATACTCTCGGAACATCAGGCAGAACGATGCCAGTTGAATCTCTCCCCATGCCCCAAATGTGGCACGCCGCGCATCTCTGACGATGCTGTCTTCTGTTATAAATGCGGGCATGCACTGCAAGAGCAGTCTGTCTATCTGGAACTCTTGTCATCTTCCATCGAAAGACTCAACCTCACAACCGTCAAGACCGAAAGAATTCTTGAGTTCACCAACATGAAGACCGTCCAGGATATCATCCTGGACGAATCTGGTAGCCAATTACGAACCGTTCCGAGTATCGGGAAGACCTGGTCTGCCCGAATTAAGACTCGCGCCGAAGAGTTTGTGACACTGTAGAATGCCGCACTCATTCCCACAGGTTTGCCTTGCCTCGACATCCGCCTTGGGTGGGACGAGTATTGCACAATTGGCGAACAACTCGATTTCATCGGTTCGACACGGCTCAGCCGGAAGATCTCCGATCGATAATGCCTTTGATTCACTACTCGTCGTGACTCAACTCACTTTCGATCTGACCCCTAAATGGAAATCTCAGCATGGCCTCATTTTGAGCTCCTCAGCGGTAGCCGCGGCCGAAGACTACTTTCGTACCATCCTGACTGAGATCGTCAACGTCTGCGAGTATTGTGCGCAGCGGGTTGAACCTTTGGAAACCCGGATGGAATTTGTATTTTCGGGTTCAGTAGCCGAGGCCGTTCGGGGACTTCTGGATACGTCAAGCCTGTCCAGCAAGGAGAACGTTACGGGATGGGCGAAGAAGATAGCTGGAACCGCGTTTAAGGATTCTCGATCCTTACTGCGGCTTCTTGATGAGTTCGAGCGTATTTGCCATATTCGCCACGCAGCCATGCATGCGGGTGGGCAAGTGTCGACAAGGAACGCAAGGGTCCTCAAGGTGCCACCGAACACGTGGATATCATTCGGGTCTCCACAGGCAATCTACGACATCACCAGCGTCATTGTCGCGACATTGCGATCATTTAATCAGACCCTTTTTGAGAACATTCTCCGGGAATGGCTAGATCAGAACCACATGTCCGGCTCTTGGTCTGATGATGCTTCCTCGTTTACAGCTTTGTGGGAGCTATTCAAGTCGACCGGTGACATCGAGAGCAACCGAACCACCGGAGACAAGTCCCTCAACCCCAACGCGTATCAGGCTTATAGATCCATCCGATCTTCCGTTGCAGCTCGCCGTGCGGCCGGCGCGACTTAGACCCAGGGCGGTCCCACTGCCCTAGCGGACCGCTCGCTGCTGGCGGAACGACCTGGCGTCATCAGGTGTCGCCTATCCCCTGCACGCCGAGCAGGAACGAGACTGACAGCAAGCTCCTTACACATCTCGTCAATCAGGGAACGGCGCATGACGGGCTGCTACCGCATTATCGACCCGGCTCCTTACTCGGCGCTGATGCCGAGTCGGTCAAGGACCCAGTCCCAACGAAAGTCTTCGGCAACACGATCTCCTGTGCCAGACGAGATAGGTTCGAGCGATGCGACCGAACCGTCGTGGGCATCAACTAGTCGAACTCCCGCATATCGCAAAACAGCGATCGAGGCCAGCCATGCCGGATGGCCGGCGAGATCATGCTTGGCAAAAGGAACCGCGACAGTGCGCGTCCGAGCACCGAGGGCAGCGCACAGAGTAGTTAGCGGGTAGGTGTTTGCGTTGCCGTTGGCCCACGCATTAAGAGTGTTGAAGGTGGCGGGGACCACGGCTACCGCATCCGCCGCTGGGGCACGCTTCGGCTCGCCGGGCTTGCGATTGTCGGTCAAAACTCGAACCCCATCGAGGTCTTGACCTTCAAGCCATGGAAGGGCGGCATCTGTGGGGATGACGTAAGGATCCCAGCCCTGGTCTCGGGCGGCGCGCACACCGTCTCCGATTCGACTTGCCAAGGGTGCCCCGCAGGTAACGAGGTACAGGGTGCGTCGGGTCACGAAAGAACTCCTGCGCGGGTAGCGATGGCGGTTAGGGCTGGCGTGGGTCTGCGAGAGCGCTTGAGGAGTTCGCGGACCAGTTCGCGCGCGATGGTGTGATAGCGAATCGACTCGGGAGCAACTCGCTCGGCCTGCTTGAGATGCAGAATCGCTTCCATGTCGTTCTTGGCTTGCGCTTGCGCCCACGCGAGGTCGATGTGGAGGCGCGAGCGGCGACCTTGCAGACCCGCCGGGAGCGAATCGGTGTCGATCTCGGCTGCGACGCGCAGCACTCCGGACGGATCGCCGAACTCCGAGGCGACGGACGCCCTGTGGATCATGACGTTGGTCGGCCCGAAGGCGGTCCACCAGTGGTTGCCGTCGTGAGCGAGTAGACCGGCAAGCTGGTCAGCCGTCGCTAGGCGTTCGGTTGAGGTCGCCCGGTCAGAACGGCGGGCGGCGATGACTGACGAGATCAGCCAAAGCGACCCAGCGAGCGAGACTGCGTCTGGCGCGTCGGAACCGGTCATCGACATGAGCCCCTCGGCCGACCGGACCGCGATCCGTTCGGCGTCGTCGGTCCGCTGGCTGCGCAGGAGGGCGCAGACGACCTGGTAGGCCGCCATCCCTTGAGCGGTCTTCGACTCGGCTGCCATGGCAGCGTGAGTTGCTCGGTCCGCAGCAAGCCAGCCGAGCTGATGCTCCCCCACCTTGGTCAGAAGCTTTGCCGCTGCGGAGTAGACAGAGCAGCGCGCGAGGTGGGTCTCACGGCCGTCGCGGCCTTGGTAGCCGTCGTACGCGTCGGCCGCTTGGATGAGGTCGGGGAGCATCGCCGTCGCGGACTGGTACTTCGCCGCCTGGTAGGCCTGGTTCACCTGCACCGCACCGGTGCGGAGCTGCGGGAGCGGCCAGGGAGTTGCCCGCTCCCCCAGCAGGTGGTGGTAGCCCGCAAGTTGGCTGCGGACGGCATCCACGGCCCCGACCTGCTCCGAGGCATCTGGAGCGAGCACCCAGTCACGACCGATGAGGTCGGCGACGTCGATGCGCAGGACGGTGGCTAGGTCGTTCAGGGTGGACAGTCGGTCAACGCCCCGGATACCGCGCTCGACCTGCGACAGCCAGGACCGCGACATTCCGATGAGGCCGGCCAAGGCGTCTTGGGACATACCGCGTCGCTTGCGGTAAGCCCCGATCCGCTCTCCTACGTGCATCTGCACTTCCCCTCAGCTCGCGTGGTTCCTCTAGTGAACCCCCTGAAGGCCAGGCCATTGCGCACAAAAGTACGCAGCCTGGCGAGTGCGCCCCGCTCCCCAAAATCGGCCCGACGCTGAGGTCATGAACGCCCCGACTCCCCCACCGCGGCCCGCTTCGGACCAGGCGGCGCGGGCGGAACTCCCTCAGCTCGCGCGACCTTCCGAATGTAGGCCGCCGTGAAGGGCGACAGCCGCTCGACTTCAGTCGGCGTCACGCCAGCTCGTAGAGAGGCCAGAACCGCGGCCAGTACCTCCTGCCGGGCCTCCTCGTGCGCAGCCTCGGTCTCGCGATAGCGGCGTGTAGCCGCCGACAGGTCATCTCGTAGATCAGCCACGCAACAAGAGTACCGCGCCCCACTTGCGCAACCCTGAATCTATCCGCTAGTTTGTTGCGCAACACAGTTTCGCAACTGAGTTGTTATGACGCCCCGGCGGCGGCTACCGCCGAGGCGTCTGGGTCGCACACATCTGCTTGAGACAGGAGCACAACCCGTGAACATCATCCACCTTCAGGCCGTCCCGAACGACGAGCCGAGCGCGGCGGACCTGGCGGCGATCGACGCCGAATGGCCGGTCATCGCGGCCGAGCTGGACGTACTGGACGCCGAGATTGCGCTGATCACCGCCGGGCCGGCCGCGTCGGCGCTGGACCGCCGCCGGGTACGCCGCGCCGAGCGCCGCGCCCTGGCCGCCCGCCGCGAGCTGACCGCCGACCAGGTCGAGGACGGTGCGGCGTGATGAGGAAGCCGAGCAAGCCGCGCAACACCGGGGTCCGTACCGGTTGCGCCGCGTGGTGCAGCCCGAAGCACTACCGGTTCTGTGGGTCACCGGTTTGCTGCCCGCACCTGCACACGAACCGCTCGAACACCCACGCCAGCAAGGCGGGCAAGCGATGAGCCGCCGCACCGTGAGCCTCCCCGAGGCCTGGGCCGCGCGGCTGGGGATAGACGCCACCGCCGACGTGGCCCAGGAGTTGGCCGCACGGTTCGAGCACCTGACGCGGTTCGTGCTGACCGGTGAGATGCCGCGCCCTGGTGCGGTGTCGGCCGAGGCCGCGACCGCGCACGGCGACCTGTGGGTGCTGGCCGGGTTCCTGGCCGATGCCCGTACGGCGATGACGCAGGAGGTCACCCGATGAGCACCGACGTTGCTGTGACCGCGCCGGCCGCGGTGGAGCAGGCCGAGCAGAAGTCGAGCGTTGCGCGGCTGCGCACCGCGGCCGCCGAGGCGTCGCAGGTCAGGGCGCTGTCCACCCATCCCGACGTCGTGGCGCTGCGGGTGGAGTCGATCCGCACGCAGGTGGACGTGTTGATGTGGGTCGGGATCGTGCTCGGTCTGGCGTTCACGATGGTCAATGTTCAGGCGTTCGCCGCCGACGGTGCCCCGGTCGGGTCGCTGCCGTGGGTCGCGGCTTGGCTGCTGGATCCGATGGTGTCGCTGGTGCTGATCGCGGTTCTTCGGGCTGAGCAGATCACCGCCCGGTACCAGGTCAGCGACACCGGCAAGTGGATCTCGCGGACGAAGCGGTTCGCGTTCGGCGCGACGTTCGTGATGAACACCTGGCACTCCTTCGCGACCCGCGACCTGGCCGGGATCGTGCTGCACTCGGTCCCGCCGCTGCTGGTGTTCTGCGCGGCCGAGACCGCGCCGGTGCTGCGCGACCGGCTCACCGAAGCCGTCCTGCGGGCCGAGCAGGCGGCAGCTCTGGCCGACCCGCAGAAGGCCGCTGAGCCGATCGTCAGCGCCCCGGAAGCACTGACGGCTCTCGCGGTCGGAGGAACCGCTCAGATCACCGCGCAGCCGCCCGCGACAGGGCAGACCACCAGCGGTACGGCCACTGCTGGTCATGTGCCACGGAAGGCGTCGGCGAAGCCGCGCAAGAAGGCAACGGCGAAGCCCGGCCGCAAGCTGCTGGGCGACTACGTCAAGGACGCCGTGTTCGCACTCGACGGCGAGACCGACTCGAGCACCATCACGCCGGCGTGGGCGCGCAAGGCCACCGGCTGCTCGGCTGGCCTGTCGCCCAAGGTCGCCGCACAGGTCCGCCAAATCCTGGAGATGGCGACCGAACACCGCACATGGAAGGACTCCAACGCGCCGGAGTCGATCGAGAGGAAGGCCGCGTGATGCCGACCCCGTACCCCAACCCCGATGACCGCGCCACGTGGCCCGCCGGCCAGGACGACGACGACCAGGCGACCCGCGACTACGCGCTGCGCGCCTGCCGCAAGCTCGCCGACTTCGGCATCACCGCGCGGCCGACGTTCGATCCCGAAGACGGCCTGTACCGCGGGCTGATCGCCGTCGAGCCCGGCCAGTTGTTCGACCTGCTCAACGACCTCGACCTGCGCGCTCTGGAGGCCTGACCCATGTACGACTGGACTGACTTCTTCTGTGGCTCCGGCGGTACCAGCTCGGGCGCCAAGAAGGTTCCCGGTGTGGAGATCGTGATGGCCGCGAACCACTGGCGGCTCGCGGTCGAGACCCACAACACCAATCACCCGACCACCGACCACGACTGCGCCGACCTGTCGCAGGTCGATCCGCGCCGCTACCCCCGCACGATGGCGGCGTGGTTCTCCCCGGAGTGCACGAACCACTCGATCGCCAAGGCCCGCAAGCGCAACGTCGACCGGACGCCGGACCTGTTCGGCGAGGTCCTGCCGGACGAGGCCGCTGAGCGGTCGCGGGCGACGATGTGGGACGTGGTGCGGTTCGCCGAGTTCCACCGCTACCCGGTCGTGATCGTCGAGAACGTCGTGGACGTGGCCAAGTGGGTGCTGTGGGGCACGTGGCGCAACTCGATGGAGGCCATCGACTACTGCCTGCACGTCGTCTACCAGAACTCGATGCACGCCCAGGCCGGCGGGCTGCCCGCCCCGCAGTCCAGGGACCGCGTGTACGTCGTGTGCCACCAGCGCGGCACCCCGCACCCGGACCTGGACCGGTGGACCCGCCCGCTGGCCTACTGCCCCGGCTGCGACGAGGTCGTGCGGGCCATGCAGGCCTGGAAGAACCCCGCCAAGGCGTGGGGCCGCTACCGCGCCCAGTACGTGTGGCGCTGCCCGCGCGTCACCTGCCGCAACGCGGTCGTGGAGCCGGGCTGGCTGCCTGCCGGGTCGGCGATCGACTGGAGCCTGCGGGGGACGCGGATCGGTGACCGGACGCGCCCGCTGGCCGCCAAGACCATGCAACGCATCGTGGCCGCGCTGGAGAAGCAGGCGCGCGGTGGCGTGCCGATGGTGATCCCGATGGAGGGCCGCGACGGCAAGCGCCCGTTCCCGGTCACTGCGGTCCTGCGGACCCAGACGACGCGCAACGAGAACGCGCTGCTGGTCCCGGCCGGGGGCACCTGGAACAACGACGCCAGCTCGGTGCTGGACGTGATGCGGACCCGCACCACGACCGAATCCGAGGCGCTGGTGGTGCCGCTGCGGGCCAACAACACCGCGAAGACGACCGGGCAGGTGTTCGACACCTTCGCTGCCTCGGGCAACCATCACGCGCTGCTGGTGCCGTACTACGGCAACGCGACCGCCCGGACCACCGACGAGCCGCACGGCACGTTCACCACCCGCGACCGGTTCGCGCTGGTGATGCGGAACAACTCCAGCCGGGGCGACGGATCGGAAATGAGCACGCCGGTGAACGAGCCGCTGCGCACGCTGACCACCGCCGGGCATCAGTCGGTTCTCGAGTACGGCACCCCGAACGTCGAGGACTGCGAGCTGCGGATGCTGGAGCCGCGCGAGCAGGCCGCCGGGATGGCGTTCACGCCCGGCTACGTCGTGCTCGGCACCAAGCGCGAGCAGGCCCGCATGATCGGCAACGCCGTCTGCCCGCCGAACGCCCGCGACCTGGTCGCCTCCACCGCCGTGTGCGTCGGCCACGATCTGGGCGGCTGGGACGGCACCGCTGAGCTGACAGAGCGGAGCGCGGCATGACCAGCCACCGCACCATCAACGGCGCACCGGCCAGCGGCACGGTCGGGGTCCGGCTGATCGGACAGGCCACCGACGTGGCCGCCGTCCTGGCCGACCTGACCGCCGCCGGAGTCGAGATCGTCTCGATGCCGTCGCGTCCCTTCCGCAACCGCCGTACGACGGCGATCCGGGTCTACCTGATCGCCCGGCCGGCCAACTCGCAGACCACCCCGGACACCGACCGGAGGAACGCATGACCAGTCACGACGACACCGGCCGCGACAACGTGCACCGGCTTCACGCCGAGGTTCACGAGCCCGTTCACGGCGACGTTCACGACACCGACCAGGGCATCGTTCACGAAACCTCCGAGCGCATCGACACGACCGACATTCACGGCGACGTTCACGAAGTCGTGGACGCCGAGGTGATCGAAGGCGAGGTGCTGAGCGAGGAGGAGTCGGCCGCGCTCGACCAGCGACTGGCCAGCCGCGGGGCGCTGGTCCGGCGCGCGGTGAGTACCGGGCAGGTCGCCAAGCGGGTCGCGACCCACGACCGGACCAAGACGACGGGCAAGGTCACCGCGCGGGCTGCGTACACGGTCGTCAAGGGTGGCGAGTCCTACGCCAAGCGGGCATGGGACGCGGGGACGATGGGCGTCTACCGGCGTCAGATCAAGGCCGCTGAGGCCGCTGGTGACCGCGAGGCGCTGAAGGAGTGGACCGCCGCTAAGGAGCTGGCCACCGAGCGCCGCCACAACCGGCTGATGGACGCTCCCAAGCTCGCGTGGGGTGTGCTGAAGGTCGCGGTCGGTGCGACGCTCGCGACGCCGGTGATCGTGTTCGTGATCGCGGTGTTCGCCAAGCTCACCGGGTCGGGGTCGTTCAGCGGCGTGTGGGCCGGATTCTTCGCGCTCATCGGTCTCGTGATCGCGGTTGGTGGGGTGGCGTGGACGGTGCTCACGTTCGCGCTGCCGGTGCTGGTCGTGATCGCGCTGTTCCGCGAGGGCAAGCGCATCGCTGAACCGCCCGCGTGGATGGTCACCACGGCCGACACCGAGCTGGACATGGCGATCGATGAGTCCACCATCGCGCAGGCGCTGGACTCGCTGCGCATCCCGAACATCACCCGCTACCTGAAGCAGGGCTACAAGCTCCAGTTCATCACCCCGGCACGCCAGCAGGGCCGTGGCACGCACGCGCTGATCCGGCTGCCTGGCGGCGTGCCCGCAGAGGAGATCTCCAAGCGTCGCGTCGCGCTGGCGACCAGCCTGCACCGCGCCGGCTCCGAGGTGTGGCCGACCACCGGTGACGAGGCCGGGATCTTGGACCTGTGGGTTGCCGACAAGGGCGCGCTCGCCGGTGGTCCCGGTAGCTACCCGCTGCTGACCGAGGGCCTGGTGGACGTGTTCAAGGGCGTCCCGGCGGGCAAGACGCTGCGCGGCGACGATCTGCGCGAACCGGTGATGGGCCGCAACTCGATCGTGGGTGGCGCGCCGGGACAGGGCAAGTCGTCGGCGTCGAAGACGTTCATGGCCGGCTGCGCGCTGGACCCGACCGTCGAGATGCGGATCTGGGTGCCGGACCAGAACTTCGACTTCGAGCGGTTCAAGCGCCGCTGCTCGCGCTACGTCATGGGCGCTGACGACGAGTCGATCCGCCAGATCCGCGACGACCTCAAGGAGATGTTCGAGGAGATGGAGCGGCGCGGTGAGCTGCTCAAGACCTACCAGGTCGAGCACGTCACCCGCGAACTCGCGGACAAGAACGTCGGCCTGCACCCGCTGGTGGGTCTGCTCGAAGAGGCGCACGTGGCGTTCCAGCACGAGGAGTACGGCGCGGACATCGCCAAGTACGCCATCGGTCTGGTGAAGCTCGGCCGCAAGCGCGGCATGCACTTCCGGGTCTCGACCCAGGCCCCGACCGCGACCTCACTCCCCAAGGACGTGACCCGCAACGTCACCAACAACTGCGCGTTCTACGTGCAGGACTACGTCGCCAACGACGGCCTGCTGGGCCAGGGCGCCTTCAAGCAGGGCGTACGGGCCACCGACCTCATCCCCGGTGAGAACCGCGGCACGGCGATCGTGAAGGGCTTCAGCGCCGCGAAGTACGAGACGTTGCAGTGGTACTTCCTGGACGGTGCCGAGGGCAACGACCAGATCACGCCGATCATCGACCGTGCTCTGGCCGCGATCGCCAAGCGCAAGCTGCCCGCGCCGAGCGAGGCCCGACGCCCCGAGATCGAGAGCCGCGACCTGCTCGCCGACCTGGACGAGGTCCTCGACACCAATCCTGTCGCGATCGCCGACGTGCCCGCCCTGCTCAAGCGGCTCGCGCCGACCTGGACGCCTTACCAGAGCCTGACCGGCAAGGCCCTGCGGGAGATCCTCGCGGCCGAGCACGGGATCAAGGTGCCCTCGACCGGGAACCGCTACCCGCTCGATCCCGCTACCGTGCGTGACGCGATCGTGCTGCGGGAGCGCGACGCCGGCGCGGCCGACGACACCGAAGACGACGCCGACCCGATCGCCAGTTAGCTCGGCAACCGGGGGCCGCCAACCGCTCCGAACCGGCTCCCACCAGCGGTTTCCGGCCTCCGGTTAACCCACCTCACTCGCTAACTAACCGCAGGTCAGAGGCGGATTAACCGCCGAAACGGCTCCGGGTTAGAGACCTAACCCGGTCACCGCCAGCTAACCAACCCAGACCAACCGACCCGGCGGCCCGCCAGCAGGCGATCGCCTCCCCTAACCACGCCCACCCGATGCTACAGAGAGTGATGATCGTGACTGATCCCGTTCACGCCGTACTGCTCGCCAGCTCCGGCCTGATGCTCGCCGCGACGACCGCCGCCGACGCGACCGAAGCGCTCAGCCGCCCCGAACAGGTCGCGGTCCTGGCCGTCGCCGCGCTGATCGTCGGGGGCCTGTACCTGCTGGCCTGCGCCGTCTGGCCATACGCCAACTGCGGACGCTGCGACGGCGCGGGCAAGTCCCGCTCCCCGTCAGGCAAGAAGTTCCGCAACTGCCCCCGCTGCAAAGGCACCGGCCGACGCAAGCGCATCGGCCGCCGCCTCCTCGACCACCGCGACAACCACTGAACCGCAAGGAGAACCCAGCCATGAACACCCCCACCACCCAGCCGCACGTGGTGACCATCTGCGGGTCCACCCGCTTCCGTGACCAGATCGCCGCCGCGAACCGTGAGCTGACCCTGGCCGGGAACATCGTGCTCGCGCCCGGCGTGTTCGCCCACGCCGGCGACGCCATGACCGACGACGACAAGCAGCGCCTCGACGCGCTGCACCTGACCAAGATCGACCTCGCCTGCTGGGTCCTGATCGTCAACCCCGGCGGCTACATCGGCACATCCACCCGCCGCGAGATCGAGCACGCCCACCGCACTGGCAAGCCCGTGCACTACGTCCACGAGGCCGCCGCATGACCGGCGTCGGCGCGGTGAGCTTCGACCCGTTCCGTCCGCCGATGATCGGCGCTGCGACCTGGCAGACCGTGCTGTCCGGCGCGGGATGGCGCTGCGAATGCACCGGCCGGTGCGGCAAGCCCCATCGCAAGACCGAAGGCCGCTGCGGGACCGTCCACGGTGCCGCGCACCGGCTCGCCGCCGTCCCCGCCGACCCCACGGTCACCCTGACCGCCGCCGTCACCACCGCCGCCCTGGTGGCGCTGTGCGCAGGCTGCGAGACCGCCACCCGGCGCGCCGCGATCAACGCCCAGACCGCCATCGACCCCGACCAGCTCGACCTGTTCGGCGACCAGGCCGCCTAGCACGCCGCGCCCTGACACAACTGACAAAACCGACACAGCCCCCGCCGGGAGGGCCGCGCACCTCCTGACAGAACCGACAAAACCGACAGAACCCCCAGTTGTGTCAGTTCTGTCAGTTGTGTCATGCCCTCCCGGCACCCAGCACCAAGCCAGTACGCGACGCGAGCGAAGGAGTCCGACCGATGTTGCCCCCACGCTTCACCCCCACCGAACCGGCCCTCACCCACGAGCGCACGTCATGGGCGAAGACGATGGTTGCCCACATCAACGACCGGCCGCGCTACGGCAGTCCTGCGTGGGCGCGGCTGGCCGACACCGACCCTCGCAAGCTCGCCGCCGCGATCGTCGCGGCCGAATGCTGGGCCACCGCCCGCGACGACCTGCCCGCCCGGCTGGCCGCCGAGCTGGACGCCCACCGCGCGGCCGACCAGACCGCGTGGGAGCACTGGCGAAGCGACCATGCCGGCGAGCACGCCGCGATGGCCCGGCGGATGGTCCGCAGCCTGCTCGACCCGTCGATGCGCGAGCTCGGCAGGCGGCTGTCGATGACCGAGGCGCAACGGGTCGCAGAAGCCCGCAGACCACGCCCCGGCGACTACCAGCCCCACCCGACCGCCGACGCCGCGCAGAACGCCGCACAGGAGGGCCAAGCCGCATGAGCGCCGCTGAACTCCCCGACTGGCTGCCCCCGATCACCGAGCCGCCCGAAGACGACCCCTGGACCCCTGAACCGGCCGCACCGGTACAACTCCACCGACCCGGAAAAACTCAGCACACACCTAGGCATCACGATCAAATGGCGTCCCCGGCCGAGGCCGGCGGACCGGTCTGGGACGGTGCGCCGGTGCCGCTGCGCACCGACCGGTTGCTGCGCCCGTTCCCGGTCGAGGTGTTCCCCGGCTGGCTGGCCGACCAGGTGACCGCGGTGGCCGAGGCGACCCAGACGCCGTTGGACCTGGCCGCGTCGGTGGCGCTGGCGTGCCTGTCCACCGCCGCCGGTGGCCGGGTCCTGGTCAAGGTCGATCGGTCGTGGACCGAGCAGGTCAACCTGTACACGGTGACCGCGCTGCCGCCCGGCTCGCGCAAGTCGCCGGTGTTCCGGGCGATGACCTCTCCGCTGTCGGCCGCCGAAGACGCCCTGCGCGAGCTGGTCGCAGAGCAGCGCGTCGAGGCCGAGCTGGCGTCGCGGGTCGCTTGGGCGCGCGCCGAACAGCTCGCCAAGAAGGCCGAGGTCGCGCAGGCCAACCCGACCGAGGCGCTGGCCGACGCCACCGCCGCCGCGAAGGAAGCCACCGGCATCGTCGTACCGGAGCTGCCCCGGCTGATGACCGACGACGTCACCCCGGAGTCCTGCATCTCCCTGCTCGCCGCGCACGGCGGCCGGATGGCGGTCCTGTCGGCCGAGGGCGACGTGTTCGCCACCCTCACCGGCACCCGCTACTCAGCCGCGCCCAACCTCGGGGTGTTCCTCAAGGGCCACGCCGGCGACAAGCTCCAGGTGGACCGCAAGGGCCGCCCGGCCGAGACGATCGAGCGGCCTGCGCTGACGCTGGGAGTCACCACCCAGCCCGGCACCCTGGCCGGTCTCGCGGCGATGCCCGGATTCCGTGACCGGGGCGTGCTGGCACGCATCCTGTACAGCCTCCCGGCCAACACCGTCGGCTCGCGCAACAACCAGGCCGAACCGGTCTCCGAAGCCGTGGAAACCACCTACGCCGATGCCCTGCGGACCCTCGTCCTGGTGCTCGCGGGCGACCAGTACAGCAACCCCGACGACGGCCCGCGCCAGCTGGACCTGACACCCGACGCCCGACAGGTCCTGCTCGAGTTCCAAGACTGGCTGGAACCCCGACTCGACCCCCGCACAGGACAGCTCGCGCCCATCACCGACTGGGCCTCCAAGCTCGCCGGCGCGACCGTCCGCCTCTCCGCACTCCTGCACGTCGCGCACACCTTCCACCACGGCTACGCCCAGCCCATCACCGACGACACCATGCGCGCTGCTGAAGCCGTCGGCCGCTACTACCTCGATCACGCCCTGGCCGTCTACGACCTCATGGGCCGCTCCGACCCCGACCTGGACGATGCCCGCACCGTCCTCGACTGGATCCGCAAACGCGGCCTCGACATCTTCACCCGCCGCGACGCACTACGCGGCCTCCAAGGCAACCGATTCGCCACCGCCAAAGACCTCGACCCCGCACTCACCCTGCTCACCGAACACGGCCACATCCGCCCCCGACTGACCCAGACCACCAGCAAAGGAGGCCGCCCTAGCACCACCTACGAAGTCCACCCCGCCACCCACACAACCTCCTGACCAGATACCGGTTTTGTCAGTTTTGTCAGTTCTGTCAGGCCACATCTCAACTCCGAAGGAGACACCTGCGTGACGATGGCAACCCCGATACAGCGGGCACACCTGACGATCGCCGACGTGTGTTCCGAGCTGGGCGTAGCCCGCTCGACTTTCTACGACTGGCGGGCCGCCAAGAAGGCTCCCCGCTGCTTCAAGCTCCCTAACGGTGAGCTGCGAGTCCGTCGTACCGACCTCGACAGCTGGCTCGATTCTTTGCAGGAGGCAGCATGAACAGCGGCCACAAGATGGACCTCACCTACGACGTGCGCTTTCACAAGATGGAGGTCTACAAGGGAAAGACCAAGACCACCTACCGTCCTCGCTGGGTCGTCGCCGGCGAGCGATTCGGAGAGAGCTTCACTCACAAGAAGCTCGCCGAATCGTTCGAAGCCTCACTGCTCGCGGCAGCCCGGGAAGGCGTTCCGTTCGACAAGAAGAGCGGGCTGCCCGCACCGATGGCGCGGAAGCTGTACAGCCGGACCTGGTTCCAGCACGCCTGCCAGTACGTGGACGTCAAGTGGCCGCACGTTTCCCCTGGCCACCGGCGCGGAATCTCCGAGACCCTGACGCAGGCAACCTTCGCCTTGCTCACCGACCAACGGAATCGCCCCTCCGATGCGCAGATCCGCAAAGCACTCCACGGTTGGGCATTCAGCAAAGCCGCACGCGACGGCCAGTCGCTCGATCACGCCCAGCCGCCCGCTGCCCTCGCGGGCACGATCGACTGGTTAATGACCGGCACGCTGGAACTGTCGAAGTTCGAGGACGCCGAGATTGTGCGGAACGTCCTCGACAAACTGGCCATTCGCCAGAACGGCAAGGCGGCGGCACCGAGCACAATCACCCGACGCCGGGCGACCCTGCACGGCGCGTTGCGGTACGCCGTAGAACTGAAGCTGCTCCAAACGCATCCATTCGACACGGTCAGTTGGAAGGCACCACAGCACGACGAAAAGGTCGATCCCCGCGTGCTGGCGAATCCGGAACAAGTCCGTTCCCTGCTGGCGGCAGTCCGGGAGATTTATCCGTCACTGGAGGCGTACTACGGCTGCATGTACCTCGCGGCGATGCGTCCAGCAGAAGTTCGCCACCTCGCAGAATCACACCTCTTGAGCCTGCCCGAGGAAGGCTGGGGCGAAATGTTGCTCGACGGTTCGACGCAGCAGACCGGTCAGACCTGGAGCGACACCGGAGAGGTCCGGGAAGAACGACCGCTGAAGCACCGAGCCGAGAACAGCACGCGGCGCGTGCCGATCTGCCCCGAGCTGGTTGCCCTGCTGAGGCGACACCTCGAAGTCCATGGGCCCGGCCCGGGTGGTCGCTTGTTCGTGACCCGCGTCGGTCGCTTCGGACGCGTCCCTCCGAAGGCGTACTGCAACCCAGTGCATCCGAACACGCTCTCGCGCACCTGGGCGAAGGCTCGCAAGAAGGCGCTGACCGAACAACAGTTCCTCTCACCACTAGCTCGCAGGCCGTACGACCTCCGGCACGCCGGCGTCAGCCTGCAGCTCAACGCCGGGGTTCCCGCGACGCTGGTGGCGCAATGGGCCGGACACAGCGTGAAGGTCCTGCTGGACGTCTACGCCGGTTGCATCGACGGCCAGGAGGAAGCTGCCCGCCGGCGGATCGAGGCAGCCCTAGCGCCGCTGCCCGCGGTGGCCGCCTGAGAGTTTGGGACGCATTCGGGACGGACAGCCGTAGATCGCCAATGACGGCCGGTGACGGCCGGACACAGCGAAAGAGCCCCTGGCCTGCGTTTCCGCAGGTCAGGGGCTCTTTCTTGCCCTGTGGCAGGTGCAGGGTTCGAACCTGCGTAGGCATAAGCCGACAGATTTACAGTCTGCTCCCTTTGGCCGCTCGGGCAACCTGCCAGGGTGGTGCTGCTCCGAGGAGCGGCGTGAGAGACGATACAACAGACAGTGCCCCTCACAGCAAATCGGAAGGGAAGTGCCCATGGCTTCGGAGTCCTCCTTCGACATCGTGAACAAGGTCGACCAGCAGGAGGTGGACAACGCCGTGAACCAGGCGGCGAAGGAGATCAGCCAGCGGTTCGACTTCAAGAACGTCGACGCGGGGATCAAGCTGTCCGGCGAGGCGATCGACATGCAGGCCAACACCGAGGAGCGCGTCAACGCCGTACTGGACGTGCTCAAGGACAAGCTGGTCAAGCGGCAGATCTCGCTCAAGGGGCTGGAGGCCGACGAGCCGAAGCTGTCCGGCAAGATCTACAAGATCAACGCCACGATCAGCGCGGGGATCACGCAGGAGAACGCGAAGAAGCTGTCCAAGCTGATCCGCGACGAGGGGCCGAAGGGCGTCAAGGCGCAGATCCAGGGCGACGAGCTGCGGGTCTCCAGCAAGAGCCGCGACGACCTGCAGGCGGTCCAGTCGCTGATCAAGGGCCAGGACCTCGACTTCGCGGTGCAGTTCGTCAACTACCGCTGATCGCGCGCGGGAGACGCCCGGCCAAATCGCTCGCCGAACCGCCCTTGGCCGGGCATCCTGAGCGCCGTGAACACACCGGCGCTGCGGGACTGGCTGCTCGAGGACTACGGGCTCCGTGTGGTCGAACTCACGCGGGTTCACGGGGGTGCGGACCTCGCGGCCGAGGTGTGGAGGGCGGATTCGCAGAGTCGGGGTGGCATTCGCTCGTACGCCGTCAAGTGGTCCGGTGGCGGGACGGATGCCGGGCCGCTGGTGAGTGCGGAGTTGGCGGGGGTTCTTGGGGTCGCCGGGCCGGTGCGGACTCGGGCGGGTGGGCTCTGGAGTGTGCGGGGTGGGCGGCGGCTGACGGTGGCGCCTTGGGTGGATGGGGAGTCGGCGGCCGCGGTCGGGGTGAGTGAGGAGCAGTGGGCGGCGTACGGCGTACTGCTGGCCGGCGTGCACTCGGTGGAGCCGTCCGAGGAGTTGCGGCGGGTGTTGCCGCGGTTGAATCCGGTGAATGCGCGGATGCCCGGGTTGCTGCGGGATCTGGACGCGCGGCTGACCGGGCGGCGCGGGGAGGCCGATGCGATCGAGGCTGAGCTGGCGGAGCTTTGGCTCGGGCATCGTGAGGCGATTCTCAGGTTGCTGGAGGCGGTGGACCAGCCGCGCGGTCGAGCGGTGATCTGTCACGCGGATCCGCATCTGGGCAACGTGATCGTCGGCGGCGACGGCGTGCAGCTGATCGACTGGGACGACGCCGTACTGGCGCCGCGCGAGCAGGATCTGATGTTCCTCCTCGGCGGGATGGGCACGCTCGGGCCGACCACGGCCGTGCAGCTCGACGCGTTCTTCGCCGGGTACGGCGAGGTCGAGCTGGATCGCGTCAACCTGCGGTACTACCGGCGCGCCCGAGTCCAGGAAGAGGTCGGGCTCTGGGCCGAGCAGGTCATCACCGGCCCGGATCGCGAGCAGGCCCTGGAGATTCTGCGCGGCGTTCTCGGTCCAGGCGGGCTGCTACGCGTGGCGGACCCAGATGTTGGGCTCGGTGTAGGTGCCGACGCCGTTGGTGATGGTGAGGGTCGAGAGGCCGGCGGGGATGGTGTAGGTCCCGTCTGAGGGGAACGGCATGCCGGTCCACTTCTCCCAGTCGGCGACCGAGCCGGTGATGGTCTGGGAGGTCGGAGCCGGGGCCAGGATCGTGGCGCCGAGGCGGACGTGGGTGCGGAGCCACGGGTCGAGCGGGAGGCCGTCGGGGCGGGTCCAGGTCTGGTACGTCGCGATGTCGGTGAGGGGGTAGCGGGTCTTCAGGGTGGGGCGGAGGGGCGCGATCACTTGCGTGAGGCCGTGGGCGACGGCTCGGTCGCGGACGGCGGTGATGAGCGCGGCGGCGGTGCCTTGGCCTTGCTGGTCGGCGCGGACGGCGGCGGCCATGAGGACGAAGGTGTTGGGCTGGATGCCGGACTCGTACGACGTGACGCTCCGGGCCAGGGCGTCGGTGTAGCCGCCGGGGAGGTCGGGGATCGATCCGTCCCACGCCAGCGGAACGCCCCAGCACCCCGCGATCAACCGCGGCTGCGCCGCGGGAGGAGCGGCGGCGAGAGCGGGAGAGCCAGCGCGAGGAGAGGCGGCAGGCGGCTCGGCGACGTAGTAGAAGTTCCAGTCCGCGAAGTACCGGTCCCGACGCTCGGCGTACTGCTTGGCCACTGCGTCGTGGAAGATGAACTCCGGCCATCCCTCGGCGAAGACCGTCGAGGCCTCCTCGTCGAGTTCAGGAGCGTCGGCGACCGGGATCAGCATGCGGCCGAGGCTAGGTCGTGCCGCCGCTCGCGACCACTGCATTTCGTACGGCGCGGGGTGAGCCGCCGAGTTCGCGGTGGCATGCCTTGTTGAAGGCCTGCAGGTCGGGGATGCCGACCGACGCGGCCACGGCCGGGATCGAGAGTGTCGAGGCGACCAGGAGGTGCCGGGCGCGGGTCAGCCGGCGGCGCCGCAGGTACGCGATCACCGTCGTACCAGTTTCGGCGTGGAAGAGCCGGGTGAGGTGGTTGTGCGAGACGCCGGCCTCGCGGGCGAGCTCGGGGACGGTCAGCGGGCGGGCCAGGTTGGCCTCGATGTAGGCGATCGCCGTGGCGACGGCGGGGTGGGTGCCACGCTCGAAATCCGTCCCGGCCGACAGGTTGGCGATCCGCCAGAGCGCCGTCCACACCTCCGCGACCACGCGCGCGGATCCGGTCGCCGATGCCTCCACAGCGGAGCGCAGCAGATCGGCGAGCACCGGCGCGACGGCACCGGCGTCCTGGACTTCCGGCACGTACGACGGTTCGCCGCCGGGGCGCGGGCGGAAGTGCACGTACAGGTGCTCCGAGCGCCCGCGGTAGTCGAACTGCACCGGCACCCCGGCCGGCGTCAGGCTGACGAAACCGGGCGCGACGGCGTACGTCGTACCGTCCAACGTCAGGTCGGCCGAGTAGCTGTACAGGTGCAGCTGCCACAGGTCGGGCAGCTGGAAGTTGTCGCGCCGGCGATGCACACCGTGCACGCCCGCGCCGAGGTTGACGACCTCCGGCGGCTGAGCCAAGGCTAACCGAAGCATGGTGAGAAATTACCACCAGTGGTGATTCAGACCGACGCGAAATCACGGGACATCTTCTTAACCTGGACGAGTACGAACCACCACGGACCAGTCGCCCCGAGAGGGAGAGACATGCCCCACCCGCATCGCAAGAACCTGCTCACCTCGGTCCAGATGGCTCATTTCGTCGCCACCGGCGCGTACCGGATGGACGCCGTCGTTCCGGACGAGATGAACCAGCAGGCCCTCGACGTGCTCAAGGCCGGCATCCCCGGCGTCCCGTACGGCACCCCGCTGTCGGAGGCGTTTACGGACAGCGAGTTCGTGCAGCGGCTGGTGCAGCTGCCCGAGATCGCCGGCGCGATCCACAGCCTGGTCGGCCCCGAGCCGACCGTCGACCACCACGCCGTGCACATCCGCAAGGCCGACGAGGGCGAGGCGCAGAACCTGCACGGTGACGCGATCATCGACGTCCGCGAGGACGCCTTCGACGTGCAGCTGATGTACTACCCGCAGGAGGTGACGCTCGAGATGGGCGGCACCCTGAGCGTGCCCGGCAGCCATCTGCGCCGGACCAACGAGTCCGACACCGGCCGCTACCAGAACCTGCTCGGCCAGACCCGGCTGACCTGCCCGGCCGGGACCGTCGTCTTCCTGCACCACGGCATCTGGCACGGCGGCCGCCGCAACGACAGCGCGATCGACCGCTACATGTTCAAGATCCGCTTCAACCCGACCGTCCGTCAGGTCCGGTTGTGGGACCTCGAGGACCTGTACGACGAGCAGGTCGCGGCCGAGCTCAGCCAGACCTTCCCCTGGTACGAGAACGCGACGGGCCGGCTGGAGATCTACAACCGGGTCAAGCTCTGGCAGCACCTGACCGGCGACGACACCTTCGACCCCGACTACTGGGTCACCCGGGTCTCCAACCGCCCGCAGCGCGTGATCTCCCAGCGCAGCCTCAACCCGCACGCCGCGAAGAAGGACGCCTCATGACGACGACTGCCCCTGACCCGACCAAGACCACGGTCCGCCAGCAGGTCCTCGTGCTCTACCTGGCCTCGTCCGCGCTCGACGCGCGCACGGTCGGCTGGTCGACGTACGACGGCACCGGCGCGACCTCGCCGACGACCGGCGACAGCGACGTCCCGCCGTACGCGTCGGGCCTTGAGGCACTGAAGGACGGCTGGCGCCTGTTCCAGGCCGCGCAGCTGCTGCCGCCGCAGCACGGTCACGAGTACGACGTGTCGTTCCTCAAGCACGAGTTCTTCTTCGAGAAGCTCGTCACGGTCTGACCCAGCTCGACGCGAGCTGGTGCAATGCCAGCGATCGCACCCGCAGCGGGCCGTCGGTGACGAGTTCGAGCTCGTCGCCGGCGGCCTCGCTGTCGAAGTCCACGTTCCGGCAGACGTAGGCGAGACCCGAGAAGATCGCGAGCTGACCCCGGTCGACGAGGAGCCGCAGGGTGAGGGTTCCATCGGGGGCGACCGGTACGTCGTAACCGTCGAGCTGCTGTGCTCGGACGTCGTAGGTGAGGTCGTGGTGTCCGCGGAGACGGAGCGTGAAGGTCTCGGCCGCTGAGGCACTCAGGTCGAGGGTCGCTTCCAGTTCGAAGGTCCGGCCCGACCCGATCGACGTGGTGCCTTGGGCAACTGTGGGCGTCTCCCAGGTGGACGTCGAGGTGCGCAGCGACCGCAGCTCGTCGACCGGCTCACTGAGGATGCGCGGACCGTCGGGCGTGCCGACCAGACGTTGCTGCACCGGGAAGCTCGCGTTCCCGGTCCAGACCGAGCCCTTGTTGCGGCCCTGCCAGGCCATCGTGACGACACGACCGTCGGGCAGGTTCTCGAAGGACTGGGCCGCGTAGTAGTCGCCGCCCGCGGCACCTGGATTGCGTGTGATCGTCTGCGGCTCGGTCCACGACGTCCGGAAGGTTCGGCCGTCGAAGTCGCCGACGACGTACGCGCCGCGCGCGTCGCGCAGCCCCCACACGGTCTCGCCGTCCAGCTCCATCGGGGTGAAGTCCGGGCACTCGAAGAACCAGTCGGCGACGTACCGGCTGGTCCGCTCCCAGGTCTTCAGGTCCGGCGACACGAAGAAGTCCACACCGTTGCCGTCGGCATCGGACCAGACGACCATGGCCCACTGCGACGTCGGCGCGTGCCGGACCACCTTCGGGTCACGGCTCTCCCGCCCGTTCGGTTGCGCGATGATCCGGCCGTCGTCGTACGGCGTGAAGGTGGAACCGCCGTCGAGGCTGTAGAACATCCGCACGCCCTGGGTCCCGGAGAAGACCACGATCGGGTCCTCCGGGCCGTCCTTCAGTCCCGACGTGTTGCCCAGGTCAACCACTCCCCCGCCGGACCACAGGTCGCCGGGGTGAGTCCCGGGGACGAGCGCGTTCGGCTGCTGGGTCCAGTGCACGAGGTCGGGGCTGGTCGCGTGACCCCAGTGCATCGTGTCCCAGACCAGGCTGTCCGGGGCGTGCTGGAAGTAGAAGTGGTACATGCCGCGGTAGTGGAGCAGTCCGTTCGGGTCGTTCATCCAGCCCGCGCGTGGGCTGAAGTGGACCTGACCGCGGTTCGGTTCGTCGTACGGCATCCGGTGTGGTCAGACCGGCAGGACACAGACCGGTTTCGGCCAGGACAGCGGCGTCCCCGTTGCGGTGAGGGCGCCGCTGGACTGGTCGATCTCGAACACCGCGACGGTGCTGGAGCGCTCGTTCGCGGCGTACAGGCGGGTGAAGTCGTTGCTGAAGGCAAGGTGCCGGGGCCAGTCGCCGCCGGAGCCGATGGTCTGGATCAGCTCGACGCCGAGCCCGTCGGCGTCGGTCGCGAACACGGCGATCGTGTTGTCGCCGCGGTTCGAGCCGTACAGGTAGCGGCCGTCCGGAGTGATCAGCAGCTCGGCCGGGTAGTTCTCTCCCGAGGCGCCGTCCGGCCGGGTCGACACGGTCTGCGTGACGGCGAGCTTGCCGTCGGCGTAGCTGGCGACGGTGAGCGTGGAGTCGAGCTCGTTGATCACGTACGCCGCGCCGCCCGCCGGGTGGAACACGAGGTGCCGCGGTCCCGCGCCCGGGTGGACCTCGAGCCGGCTGACGTCTTCGAGGCGGCCGTCCGGGGTCAGCGTGTTGACGTAGACGGTGTCCGACCCGAGGTCGACGTCGAACGCGTACGCGCCCGCCGGATCGAAGGTGACCTGGTGGGCGTGCGGACCCTCCTGGCGCTCGGCGTTCGGGCCGGTGCCTTCGCGCTGCAGGATCTGCGTCGCCGTACCGAGTGAACCGTCGGCGGCGATCGGGTGGATCGCGACGTTGCCGGAGCTGTAGTTCGCGCTCAGCAGGTAGTTGCCGGAGGGGTCGATCACCAGGTGGCACGGGTGGGCGCCCTCGGTGGGCTGGTCGTTCAGGAACTCGAGCGAGCCGTCGTCGCCGACCGCGAAGGCGCTGACGCGGCCCGCGTCCAGCTCGTTGGTCGCGTACAGGAACCGCCCGTCGACCGACCGGGTCAGGAACGACGGGTCCGCCGTCTCGACCGCGACCACCAGCTCCTCGACGGTCCCGAACCCGATCCCGGTCCCGCCACCGTCCTGGCTGGTGTAGCTGCCCACATAGATCCGCTCCGAAGTCATGCCCCTACCCTGCCAGGTCAGCGACTCGACGGCATCCGGTGTCCCAGCATGCAACGCGTCGGGTCGAGGCCGCCTTCGGTCGTACGCTCGGCGTATGACGAGCTCGGGGTTGCTGCGGCGGATCGGGTTGGAGGCGGCTCCGGCGGGGCCCAGTGTCGAGGGACTGTTCGCGGTGCAGCGGGCGTTCGTGACGTCGGTGCCGTACGAGTCGATCCAGTACCAGCTCGGGCGCGGTGGGCCGCTGGATCAGCAGGCGGTCGTCGAGCGGATGATCGCGCGGGAGGCCGGCGGTTACTGCTTTCAGATGAACGGCGCGCTGGCCTGGTTGCTCGAAGAGCTCGGTTATCGGGTCACCATGCATCGCGGCGGAGTGCAGACGCGGTCGGCGCCGGAGCCTCGGGTCGACAGTACGCATCTCGTGCTGACCGTCGACGGACTGCCGGACGACCCGGAGCGCGTCTGGCTGGTCGACGCCGGGCTCGGCGACGGGTTCCTCGAGCCGATGCCGCTGGAGGTGGGGACGAGCCGGCAGACGCCGTACACGTTCGGTCTCGGGGCGTCGTCGATCACCGCCGGCTGGCGGCTCGAGCACGATGCGCGCAGCGCGATCGCCGGGATGGACTTCGAGGCGGCTCCGGCGCGGATCGGCGACTTCGCGGAGCAGCACGCGTACTTGTCGACGTCGGTCGGCTCGCCGTTCGTGCGGGTGGCGTCGGCCTTCCTGCGCCGGCCGGAGAGCGTGCTGGCGCTGCGGTCGATCGAGTTCGTCGAGACCTCGGCGGATCGCGTGGACACGACGCGGATGGAGACGGCGGCCGAGTACTACGAGTTGTTGGCTGATGTGTTTCAGCTTCCGCTGCATCACCTGGACAAGGGCGATCGGGAGCAGCTCTGGGGACGGGTCCTCGAGCAGTACGAGGCGTACCAGGCTCGCCTCGCCGCAGCCGACTCAGGGCAGGCGTGAGCCGGCGCGTCACCCACCGCTGAGGAGTGGCGCCAGGCGGCGTCATACGGCGGTCGCGAAGTCGTCCGGCCAGGTGACGCCGGTACGACGGCAGAGGTCCTCCGCCAGCGGGAAGAAGGCGTCGACACAAGCCCGGTGGACCTCGACCGCGGATTCGCGCGTGGCGACGATCGGAGGAAGGGCCTCGATCGTGCGGTAGTGCTCCGGGTCGAGCAGTGCCGACAGGTGCAGGGCGCCGCCGCGGTCTTCCACCTCGACCGACTCGACCATCAGCTGCACCAGCATCGTGCGCAGCAGCGTCGACCCCGACGCGGCCACGACGTGGTTGACGACAATCGTCGGGCCGAACTCGAGGACCTGGTGGTAGATCAACGGCAACGCCTGCCGTACGGCGTCCAGCCAACTGCTGACGAAGGCGGGGCCCGCACGGTGCGAGTCGCTGCCGTCCGGTCGCTTTGGATCCTCGTCGCCGACGACCGCCACGAGATCCAGGTCGCTGAACGCGTCGGCCGTGCCGCGCGCCGTACTGCCGGTGATCCAGAGTCCGCGGACGCGGTGGTCCTGCCGAAGCTGCTCGGTGACCCAGTCGAGAAGGACGTCGCGGTTCATCGGGTGAGGTGCTTTCCGTACAGGGCTGCGGTGGGAGTCAGGTGGGGCAGCAGGAGTTGCCAGCCTTTGCGCCGGTAGAGCCTCGGCGCGGGGCGGTCGCCGGTGTACGTGCTGAGGAGGGCCTTGCTGTGCGGCAGGTCCGCCATCAGCGCGTCGTGGAGATCGGCGCCCAGGCCCTGGCGCTGAGCTGATGCGGCAACGGCGAGTTCGACGAACTCGAAGTGGCCGCCGACCCACTCGGCGGCGATCTCCGGCGCAGCCTCGGCGATGCGGTCGGGCCACCACTGGCCGCGCTCACCGGTGAACCCGTACGCGAAGCCTGTGATCGCGCCCGCCGACCGGGCGACGACGAGCTTGAATCCGGGGCGGGCGGCGTGGGTCGGCAGCTGCTCGTCGGCGAACTGGTCGGCCCTCTCGGCGGGCTCGTCGTACCCGGGGGCTCCGAAGGCGGAGAAGTACACCTCACGCAGGTCGTCGGCGGCGGCCGACGCGGCTTTTGCGCCGAGGGTTTCGATCATCTGGTCGAGGCTAGCGCTGGGTGACGTCCTTCGGGTCGTTCGGTTTCCGCGTTTTCAGCGCGGCGCGGTGGGCACCGCGAGGGCGTACGGATCCCGACCCGAGCGAGGAGCGAGCAGATGAGCGAGCCCGACGACGACTACCGGCCGACCATCGACGACGTCGATCCGAGCGCGCTGGCGGTCAACTCGGTGGACGACCACGTGCGGGTGTCGGCCGACCCCAGCGAGTCCGAGATCGTCGACTCGGCCGGCGAGACGCTGCGGGTGGACGAGGACAACGACGGCGACCGCGTCGAGGCACCGCACGATGCGGCCGGTGAGTCCCGCCACCTCGAAGCCGGAAGCCCGTACGACGGGTCGTCGGGCGGCAGCTCGGACTCCGGCTCGTTGGATGGCGACGCTGCCGGGCAGGCGGGGGGGCCGGTCATGAGCACCCCACCGCAGGCAGCGTTGCCGCTGACCGACTACGACCACATCCCGTTCGGGTCGCTGGCCTCGCGGATCCGGTCGCTCGACATCCAGCAACTGGAGCAGCTGATCGGGTACGAGAAGATCCACGGCGAGCGCATCCTCGTCCTCGAACTGCTCGAGCACCGCCGCGACGAGCTCCGCAGAGGCGCCGCGCCGACGTCCGGTTCGACGGACGGACTCCGGCCTGAAGTCGCGGACTCCCCGGACAGTGCGGGACCGGTCGGCGCCAGCCGCGGCCCGGCGATCAACCCGCCGTCCCACGGAGACCCGACCAACCCGTCACAACCGCGGTAGTCGGCCGCCGGTCACGGAGATCTGGCCGACCAGGGGTAGCGAGCAGTATCGACCGGCGCAGCCGCGGTAGTCCGAGGCGGTCGGGCTTCATCTTCCACGTTGATCTACCAGGAGGTTCGTGTGTCCGAAGCGCAGAACGAGTCCAGGCCGGTTGTCGATCCGGAGGCCGAAGGGCTGCCCGGGACCGCGGACGACGACTCGTCGGCGTACGACGACACCGCGTCGGCCCGGGTCGCGGACGGGCCCGATCCCGCGGCGTTGCCGGCCGACCATCCGATCGCGTCGCTCGACTACGGGACGACTCCCGCGGAGGCCGCGACCGCCGAACCGCTCGCGGACCGGCTCGACCGGGAAGAACCCGAGCCCGACCCGTACGCCGAAGCCGCCGACCCGCAGGACCCGACCGACCCGGCCAACGTTTCTGACCGCCCGGACCCCGGCGACGACACCATCGAGCCGGACGAACTGAGCGACGCCAGTCCCGCCGAGGTCACCGGCGTACCGGGCGCCGGTCCGGGCGTGCGAGAACCGGACGGTACGACGTCGCCCGACCGGCTCTCGGCGAGCCCCGACGCGGTCGGTGACGGGCCCGACCCGGATGGACGGCTCACCGGCGCTCCAAGCGATGGACTGGTCGATGTCACCGGAGCCGATCTGACGGACTCCGACGAACTCGACCCATCCGAGGACACCGTGCCGGACACAACCGCACTCGACCCGGTTGATGCGAGCGAGTCGTTCGACAACCAGTCCGGACGAATCGACGCAGTCGACACGCTCGACGAGCGCCCCGGGCGACTTGTCGCGCCCGACGAAGGCGCTCATCCCGACCGCGAAGGCACCGAGATCGCGTACGACGCCGGCTCGACCGCCGGCCTCACGGCCGAGGAAGCCGCGCTCCACGAGGAACGCTGACGGCACACGGGCACGCATAAGCCCACGCACGCACGGCACCAAGCGCACCCACGCACGGCACGTGCAAGCGCACGCGCGCACGCACACGCGCCGACAAGAGCGGACCCCGAGCCTGCACGATGCTCGGGGGTCCGCTCTGTTCGCCGTGCTTCAGCGTGCCGGCTCAACCGCCCGCGTCAGGTCGGCGACGACTTCGGCCGCGTCGGGGGTGCTGATCAGTACGACGTCGTAGCCGATCAGCTCGGCGCCTTCCGGCGTCAACGTGAGGCGCACGGCCGGGTGGTTGCGGCGGGTGCTGACGAAGTACCGCATGCCGGTGCCGAGGCCCCAGCGGCCGACCTTCAGCACCCCGGTGACGACGAGGCCGGAGCGGCCGCCGGGGGTGGCGGTCCAGCGGGTGGGGTGCTCGACGACGCCGGCTGTGGCGATCGCGTCGAGCGGGATCACCAGCCGCGGGCGGCCGGCGGCGAAGAAGCGCTCCCACCAGCTCAGGTCGACCGTCACCGTCGCGCCGTTCGCACGTACTGTCGCCATGCGGACCTACACGCTCAACGCGCAGGCCGGCGACGCGGACAACGCCGAGGTCGACCACGACAAGCTGCGGACGATGTTCACCGTGTTCGTCGCGGGCATCGGCGGGCACCTCGACCAGTACCTCGCCCGCCCGGAGATCGACCCGATGGCCGACGGCGTCAGCTTTCGACAGACCGCGCTGAACCTCTCCGACGAGGAGTTCATCGAGTTCTTCACGGCGTACGGCGAACTGCTCAACCGGTACGCCGGCAAGCCGGACGCCGCCGACCGCACGCGCCGCATGCTCTCCACGATCGTCGTGCCCGACTAGGGTCTCCCCCGTGATCACTGACCAGCAGCGGCGCGACCGCGGACTCCGGACGGTCGCCGAGATCCTCGAACTGGCCGAGAGCGGGACGGTGGTGCTCGACCCGTACTCCGTGCTGATCGGCACCGCGGTGGTGCTGGGCAAGGAAAACGTCCTGTATCCCGGGGTCGTGATCGAGTGCGCCGAGGACGCCGAGTGCGTGCTGGGCGACCGGAACACGCTGCTGCCCGGGACTTTCATCGCCGTCGGTCCGGGCGGATCCGTTGTCATCGGCGATGACGGCAGAATCGGCGAGGGCGGCGCCCGGATCGTTGCCGGTGGCGACGAGGTGAGCGTCGGGAACCGCACGAGGCTGAGCAGCGGCGCCGTGGTGGTCGGTCCCGCCGAGCTCGGTGACGGTTGTCAGATCCTCGGCCAGATCACCGCGCAGGACATCGTGCTGGCCGGCGGCGCCGACCACACGCACCCCGATCCCGACCATCGGGGCGCTGTCCTCAAGGGCTTCGGCAAGGCGCGGGGCGTTCAGCTGGGCGTGGGTGAGGTGGTCAACGGCGCCGGCGACTTCGACGACGCACCGGTGGAACGCCAACGCCACTACCACCCGAACGCACCCCACCTGAGCGAGTGAGAGGAGCCGCGCCACACGGCTTCCGCCCGTCCGCCCGCTAGTTGAGCAGCGCGAACAACGTTGCCGGCAGCACCGAGAACACGACGGCGACCGCCGTGCACGCGGTGATGACCGTGACGGCCGAGTTCTCGATGTTGACCGAGAACGGGGTGTCCTCCGGCGTGCGGAACAATTCGGCGACCCAGCGCAGGTAGACGGCCAGGCCGATCATCACGTTGACCGCCATCACGATCGCCAGCCAGAGCAGGTCGGCGTCGATGACGGACTGGAAGGCCGCGAGCTTGGTGAACAGCCCGGCCAGGCCCGGCGGCAGGCCCGCGAGGACGACCAGGAAGAAGACGAGAGCGGCGGCCAGGCCTGGTTCAGAGCGGAGCATGCCTTGGTAGTCGGTCAGCAGACCGCCGGGGCGGTGGCGCTGAACCACGGCGACAGCTCCGAAGGCTCCGAGGGTGACGACGACGTACGCCGCCAAGTACGCGACGACGGCCTGTGCGTCGCCGACGGCCAGCGGCGCGAGCAGGAAGCCGACCTGGCCGATCGAGGACCAGGCGAGCAGCCGGACGGCGAAGCGCTGGCGCAGCGCGGCGACGTTGCCGACGGTCATCGTCACGGCGGCGAGGATCGCCAGCGCGAGGCGGAGGTCGACGCCACTGGGCGCGATGCCGTAGATGACCAGGACCAGGAGCCCCGCGACACCGGCCGACTTGGACACGACGGCGAGGAACGCGGCGACCTCGACGGGCGCACCGGCGTACGTGTCGGGCAGCCAGCCGTGGAACGGGACCGCGGCGATCTTGAAGGCGAAGCCGACGACCACGAACAGCACCGCCACGAAGGCGACCCGGCGCAGGTCCCCATCGAGTCCCGGGACCCGCGTGGCGAGCGTCTGCAGGTACAACGTCCCCGTCACGCCGTACAGGTACGAGATGCCGAACAGCATCACAGCGGTCGACAGGACCGAGACGAAGAAGGCCTTCAGCGCACCCTCCGACCCGCGGCGATCCCGACGCAGGGCGACCATCGCGAAGCTCGGCAGCGAGACGACCTCGAGCGCGATCACCATCGTCGCGAGGTCCCGCGCGCCGGCGAGAACCGTCGCGCCGACCAGCGCGCTGAGCAGGAGGAAGTGGTACTCCCCCACCGGGATGTCGCGATCGAGCAGTTGGTACGCCGACAGCCACACGACCCCGAGCCCGCCGATCAGCAGCACGGCCCACAACCCGGCGGTCAGCGGCTCGAAGATCAGGCTGCACTCGGCAGGCCCTTCGACCGCGGTCCGGCAGAAGCCGGGACGGAACTGGTTCTGCTGGGTCACCACGTACCCGAGCCCGAACAGGATCGCCCCGCTGCTCACCAGCGACAGGCTCAGGTGCCGCCAGCGCGACGAGCCGGCGCCCCAGAAGCTGTCGATCATCAGGACGGCGACGGCGCCCACCGCGAGGACCAGCGGGACGATGATCGCCTGCCAGTCGGTCCAGGTCATCGTCATAGGAACGTCCAGTGGTCGAGCAGCAGCCAGGGACAGAACCCGAGCACCACGGTCAGCACGACCAGCGGCGCCCAGGTGACCAGCTCGATCCGGCTCAGGTCGACGGCGAACGCGGTCGCCGGGTACTCGGCCGGGTCGCCCTGGCAGAGGTTGCGGATCAGGCGGAGGAAGTACGCCGCGGTCAGCACAGTCCCGAGTCCGGCGATCGCCATCATCACCAGGTACGTCGTGCGCGGCAGGCCGTCGGCCGGCCGGTACGCGCCCATCAGTGCGAGCATCTCGCCCCAGAACCCGGCCAGCCCGGGCAGCCCGAGCGAGGCCAGGCAGGCGAACGTCAGCAGCCCGCTGATCCGCGGCAGCCGCGCGTACAGCGCCCGGCCGATCGCGCGCAGGTCGCTGGTGTCGTGCCGGTCCTTGATCGCGCCGGCCAGGAAGAACAGCAGGCCGGTGATCACGCCGTGCGCGATGTTCGCGAACAGGGCGCCGGCCACGCCCTCGGGCGACATCGTCGCGATGCCGAGGCCGATGAAGCCCATGTGCCCGACCGAGGAGTACGCGATCAGCCGCTTCACGTCGGTCTGCGCGAGGCAGGCCAGCGACCCCGCGACGATCGCCATCGTGGAGAAACCGGCCAGGTACGGCGCGATGGTCGCGGTCGCGTCGGGCAGGACGGGCAGCAGGATCCGGACCATGCCGTAGCTGCCGAGCTTCAGCAGGACGCCGGCCAGCAGGACCGAGCCGACCGTCGGCGCCTTCGCGTGCGCGTCCGGGAGCCAGATGTGCAGCGGCCAGAGCGGCATCTTCACGGCCAGGCCGAGCGCGATCAGGATCGCCGCGGCCAGCGCCGTACCGTGCGACTCGGTGACGGGGATCTGGCCGAGCAGCTCCAGGTCGAAGGTGCCCGAGGTGCGGTAGAGCAGCAGGAAGCCGACCAGCATGACGGCCGAGCCGAGCACGGTCATCAGCACGAACGTGGTCGCCGCGCGGCGCCGTCCGGCCGGGTCGTGGTGGTCGCCCCAGATGTCGATGACCAGCCACATCGGGATCAGCACGACCTCGAAGAACAGGAAGAACAGGATCAGGTCGGCGGCCGCGAAGGTGCCGATCACGCCGGTCTCGATCACCAGCAGCAGCGCGATCAACGAGCGGGTCCGGCCGACGCGTGGGGTGATCCGCAGGGAGTAGAGGCAGCAGAGGAAGACCAGCAGGGCGGTCAGCATGATCAACGGCAACGAGATGCTGTCCACAGCCAGGTGGAAGCGAACTTCCAGCGCCGGGATCCAGGTGAGATCTGTTTCGGCGAAGGCGTGCAACTGACCAAGACCCTGGGCTGTGCGCTCGGTCGACTGCAAGTACTCGATCCACAGCACGACCGAGCCGATCAGCACCAGCCCCGAGATCACCGACCCGTACAGCGCCGCGATCCGATCACCGGTCGACGACGGCAGGGCCCACAACGCCAGAGCGGCGAGCACCGGCAGCGAGAGGATGCTCAGCAGTACGCCGTTCACGCGCCGATCACCCCCGCCAGGATCGCCAGCGCGATCACGCCGGCGACCGCCAGGGTCAGGTAGGTCTGCACGTTGCCCGTCTGCAGCATCCGGAACCCCTGCGACGCGAGCGTCCCCGCACGACCGAACCCGCGCACATATCCCCCGACGACGTCCCGGTCACCCAGGACGGCCAGCTTCGCGAACCACCGCACCGGCACGACCACAGCCTTCCCGTACGCCGCGTCGAAGCCGAGCTCGTGCTCGAGCATCACCGGCCGCGGATCGGCTCCGCGCTGCCACAGCGAGTACGCCGGGAGCGCGCCGATCACGGCCAGCGCGGTCGTCAGGCCGGCCACTGGCCAGCTCACGTGCACTCCGTCGACGTACCCGAGCGCGACCGCGCCGATCGCCAGCAGGACCAGCGGCCCGAGCATCAACCACGATCCGTCCCGCAGCTTCGAGGTGTCGGGGTCCTCAGCGTCGGCCATCGCGTCGTCGTCCTCGAACGCGCCGAGCGCGCCGGCCAGCGCGGGAGTCCGGAAGAACACCCACAGCCACAACCGGACGCAGTAGAACGCGGTCATCGCGGCGGTCAGGCAGACCGACACGAGCACGACCCAGCCGATCGTCGAGCCGTCGCGCGCGTGGTGCCAGGCGGCCTCGACCACCGAGTCCTTGGAGAAGAAGCCGGCGAACCCGGGGACACCGGCCAGCGCCGCGAGCCCGATCGTCATCGTCACGAACGTCACCGGCATCGCCTTGCGCAGCACGCCGCGGCGCGTGTACCGGCGGAGTACGACGAACGCCGCGCTGCCGACCTGGTGCAGCAGCACGCCGGCGCAGAGGAACAGCAGTCCCTTGAACGCCGCGTGCGTGACCAGGTGGAAGAGCGCGGCGTGCCGGCCGTCCGCCGTCCCGAGCGAGAGGCCGGCGAACATGATCGCGAGCTGGCTGACCGTCGACCAGGCCAGGACGCGCTTCACCTCGACCGCGGCCATCGCGCAGAGCGCGGCGAACAGCATCGTCACGCAGGCGATCACAGCCAGGATCTTGAGCGTGTTCTCCGCCGCCACGAACACGTCGTACAGGCGGGCGATCAGGAAGACGCCGGCGGCGACCATCGTCGCCGCGTGGATCAGGGCGCTGACCGGGCTGGGACCGGGCATCGCGTCCGGAAGCCAGGTCTGCAGCGGGACCTGCGCCGACTTGCCGACCACGCCGACCAGCAGCAGCACGGTCCCCGTGGTCAGCGCCGCCGGGGAGATCGGGCTGTCACCGAGCTCGGAGATCCGGAAGGTGCCGTAGCCGAGGCCGAGCACGAAGATGCCGAACAGGAACCCGACGTCGCCCAGCCGGGTGACCAGGAAGGCCTTCATCGCGCCGGCGCGGGCGTCGCGACGCTCCCAGTAGTGGCCGATCAGCAGGTACGAGCAGGCGCCCATCACCTCCCAGCCGATCAGCAGCAGGAACAGGCTGTCGGAGATCACCACGGTGACCATGGCGGCGGTGAAGAGCGTGACGAGTGCCGTGTACGACGCGACGCGGTCGTGCAGGTAGCTGATCGAGTAGACCTGGACGCAGGCCGAGACCACACCGACGACGGCCAGCAGCAGCACGGTCAGGTCGTCGGTGCGGAGGTCGAAGGTCCAGAACGCGGCGCCGGCGCCGGTGCCCGGGAACGAGGTGACCTGCGGGTCCACGCCGTACAGGAGGATCGCGCTGAGGATCACCAGCAGCGAGAAGCCGACGCCGAGCACGCGCCAGGTGGTGGCGATCACCGGTCGACCTCTTGGAGGTCGCGGGCCGCGTCCGCGTCGACGTGCCCGTGGCCGCGGAACAGCAGCAGCACGATCGCCAGCCCGAGGCCGATCTCGGCCGCGGCGATCGTGATCACGAAGATCGCCAGCGTCTGCCCGGTGGCCAGGCCGTCGAGGCGCCAGGCGTCGAAGGCGACCAGGTTGAGGTTCACGGCGTTGAGCATCAGCTCGAACGACATCAGCACGGTGATCGCGTTGCGGCGCGCGAGCACGCCGTACACGCCGAGGCAGAACAGGGCGACCGCGAGCAGCAGCGGGAGAACGAGTGGCATCAGTTCTCCTTCTTGCCCGACCGCTGCGAGAGGACGATCGCTCCGATCAGAGCAGCCAGCAGAAGGACCGAGAGAACTTCGAACGGAAGTACCCACGTACGGAACACGGCGTTTCCGATCGCTTCCGCCGACCCGTCGGGTACCGGCTCGATCTTTTCGTTGCCAAAAGCAACAACTACGCCGGCACCGAGCAGCAGGGCCAGCACTCCGGCCACAATCGCCGCGAACGGGCTGCGGTGCGTGGTCAGCGCCGGCAGCGGGTTGGTCGGCGCTTTGGTCAGCATCAGCGCGAACAGCACCAGGACGACGATCGCGCCGACGTACACCAGGATCTGGACCAGCGCGACCAGCTCGGCGTGCAGCGCGCCGAAGCAGCCGGCGACGGCGCCGAGCGCGACCACGAGCCAGAGCGCCGCGTGCACGATCCGGCGCGAGGTGACGACCATGATGCTCGCGAACAGCGCCACCGCCCCCGCGATGGAGAACAGCGCTGTGGTCACTCGTCGCTCCCCGGCTCGATCACCGGCTCCACGACGCTCGGCCCCGGGTCGATCGGCTGCGGCGCGGGCACGGTCCACATCCAGTCGCGCAGCTTGTCCTTCTCGTGGGTCAGGTTGCGCAGCTCGGTCTCGGCGTACTCGAACTCCGGCGACCAGAACAGCGCGTCGAACGGGCAGGCCTCGATACAGATCCCGCAGTACATGCAGAGGCTGAAGTCGATCGCGAACCGGTCCAGCACGTTCCGGCTGCGCTCGCGGGCCTGCTCACCGACCGACGGCGCGGTCTCGGTGTGGGAGTCGATGTAGATGCACCAGCTCGGGCACTCGCGCGCGCAGAGCATGCAGGAGGTGCAGTTCTCCTCCATCAGCGCGATCACGCCCCGGCTGCGCGGCGGCAGCTCCGGCTGCACGTCCGGGTACTGCTCGGTGACGGCGCGGCGGGACAGCGTCTTCGCGGTGACCTTGAGACCGTCGATCAGACCCTTGCCGGGTAGTGCCACGCCTCCTCCTCCGTCAGTAGTTTCCTGAACGCTGACACTAACCGGTCCCGGCCGGTTACGCCGCGAGCAGGCGTCAGAGTTCGCGTTCGAGCCGGGCCGCGACCTGCCGGTACCGGCTCACCGGCACCAGGTGGACCCCCTCGAAGGCCCCGCTGTCCCGGATCTTCAGCACCTGCTCGCAGGCCGCCTCGACCCCGGCGTCGCGGTCCCGCTCGACGGCCTCGATCAGCCCGTCGGGGATCGCCAACTGCGGGAGGCCGGCCAGGTTCTGCGCCATCTTGGCGCTGGCCAGCACCATCACCCCGGCGTACACGGGGATGGACAGGTCGACGCTCTCGCGCCAGCGCAGCAGCGCGTCCAGGTCGAAGCTGACCTGGACGTAGAGGAAGTCGGCCTCCTTCTTCCAGGTCGGGACCTTGCCGAGCCGCGCGGTCGCACCGACCTGGAACGGGCCGAGGCCCGGGAAGCTGGTCGCGCGGGTCTCCTCGATCATCGTGCGGACGGTCAGCTGGCTGGTCCGGCCGCCCTCGTTCGGGTCGTCGCCGTGGACGAAGAGGAACTGCTCCACGCCGTACGCCGCCGCCGTCAGCAGGTCGCGGCGCAGGCCGAGCAGGTTGCGGTCGCGGGAGTTGAGGCAGGCGATGCCCCGGGCCCCCATCGCCTGGACCTCGTTGGCGACCGCGACGCTGGACACGGTCGCGCGGCCGATGTGGTTGTCGGGGATCAGGAAACCGTCGGCGATCGGGCTCATCACGCCGATCTGGTGCCGGACCTTCTTCAGGTCCGGCCGGGTCGGCGGTTCCACCTCGCAGATCAGCTCCATGAGCGAGACCTTATGCGGTGGACCTGGCCGTTAGTCGAGGGCGGCCAAGCGGTGCCGGATGAACGCCTGCTCGGCGGCGTTGTCGGTGAGGTCGAATGCTGACTGCCAAGCGGCTCTGGCCTCGGCTGGTCGTTGCAGCCGGTGGAGGAGGTCGGCGCGGATGGCGTGGAAGAGGTGGAAGCTGCTGAGGTCCAGGGCGTCGACCAGGGCCAGGGCCTCGGCTGGGCCGTGCAGCTCGGTTACGGCGACGGCTCTGTTGAGTGCCACGACCGGTGTGGGGGTCAGGGCGAGCAGGTGGTCGTAGAGCTGGACGATCTGGGACCAGTCCGTCGGTGGGTCGCTGTGGACGGCGTTGATGGCTGCTTGGAGCTGGTACGGACCTGGTTGGTCGCGGCGTAGGCAGCGGCGTACCAGGTCCTGGCCCTCGGCGATGAGCTGCTGGTCCCACAGCCGGCGGTCCTGCTCGGGCAGCGGGACCAGCCGGCCTTGGGAGGTGCGGGCCGTACGGCGGGAGTGCTGGAGCAGCATCAGCGCCAGCAGGCCGACTGCCTCGGGCTCGTCGGGCATCAGGTCGACCAGGAGCCGGCCGAGCCGGATCGCCTCGTCGCAAAGGTCGGTGCGGACCAGGTCGTCGCCGAACGAGGCGGCGTACCCCTCGTTGAAGATCAGGTAGACCACCGCCAGTACGCCGCGCACCCGCTCGGGCAGGTCGGCGTCGTACGGGATCCGGTACGGGATGCCGGCGGTGCGGATCTTCGCCTTCGCCCGGACCAGCCGCTGGGCCATGGTCGGCTCCGGGACGAGGAAAGCGCGGGCGATCTCCGCCGTACCGAGTCCGCCGAGCAGCCGCAGGGTGAGAGCCACTCGGACGTTCAGGGCGAGTGCGGGATGGCAGCAGGTGAAGATGAGCCGCAGGCGGTCGTCACGCACCGGCCCCTCCTCCACTGGTTCGTCCTGGGCGTGCAGCAGCGCCGCCTGGGCGTGCTTGTCCTCGCGAGCCGCCTCCCGGCGGAGGCGGTCGATCGCGCGGTTGCGGGCGGTCGTGATGATCCAGCCGGCCGGACTGGGCGGCAGGCCCTGCTCCGGCCAGCGCTCGAGCGCTGTCGCGAACGCCTCCTGGACCGCGTCCTCGGCGATGTCCAGGTCCCCGAACGTGCGCGCCAGTACGGCGACCGCCCGCCCGTGCTCGCGCCGGAACACCGCCGCCACATCAACCGGCAAAGGGACGAACCTCCACCGGCAGCGCGACCAGGATCTGCGCCAGCCGGCGCGCCCAGGTCAGTGCCACGTCCAGGTCCTCGACGTCGATCACCGTGAACCCACCGACGTGCTCCTTGCCCTCGGTGTACGGCCCGTCGGTCACCAGCACCTCGTCGCCCTGCTGCCGCAGTACGGTCGACGACTCCGGCGGGTGCAGCCCCGCGCTGAACACCCAGGCACCGGCCTGGCGCAGGTCGTCGTTCCACACCGACAGCTGTTCCATGACGGGCGCCAGGAACTCGTCGTCCGGCACCACGCCGTCCGGCTGGTAGATGCTGAGCAGGTACTGCGCCATCTCGACCTCCTGGTGAGTGTTGTACCTACTACACGAACAGCATCAGCCTGGATCGACAGGCAGCGACACCACAATCTGCAGCCCGCCGCCGTCGCGGGACGAGGCCTGCACCGTCCCGCTGTGCGCCTCGGCCACCGACTGCACGATCGACAGGCCCAGCCCGGCTCCCTTGGCCCCGACCATCCGGTCCGCGCCCAGCCGCCGGAACGGCTTGAACAGCCCCTCCACCTCGTACGGCGGAACGTCCGGCCCGGTGTTGCTCACCTCCACCTCGACCCGCCCGCCCGGCACCGTCCGGCTGGTCACCCGCACCCACCCGTCGTCCACGTTGTGCCGGACCGCGTTCTCGACGAGGTTGTGCACGAGCCGCTCGAGCAGCAGCGCGTCACCGACCGTCGGAGCGTCCCCTGGCTCAGCAGTCACCCGTACGCCGGCAGCAGTCGCCTCACGCGTCAGCTGCGCGACGACGTGGGTGATCACGTCGGCCAGGTTGACCGGGTACACCGCGGTCAGCTCCTTCTCCGTGTCGGCCAGCACGAGCAGACCGCTGATCAACTGCTCGTGCCGGGTGTTGATCTCGAGCAGGCTCTCGCCGAGCTGCCGTACGTCGGGCGACGCGGCCTTGCGGTGCATCGCGATCTCGACCAGCGCGCGGCCGAGCGTCAACGGCGTACGGAGCTCGTGGGACGCGTTGGCGACGAAGCGGCGCTGACCGTCGAAGGAGTGGTCCAGCCGCTCGACCATGGTGTCGAAGGCGTCGGCGAGGTTCTTCACCTCGTCGTCCGGGCCTTCGAGAGCGATCCGCTCGTGCAGGCCGCGGCCCGCTGCCGGCGCGGCAGCGATCCGGCGCGCGGTGTCGGTGACCCGGTGCAGCGGAGCGAGGACGCGGCCCGCGACGATCCAGCCGAAGCCTGCTGCCAGGCCGCCCACGAGGACCAGGGCGATGCCGCCCTGCACCAGCAGCGACTGGGTTGCGGCGGCCCTGACCTGCTTGCGCTGCTCCTCCATCACCCGCTCGGCCTCCGGCCCGGTCAGGACGTCGCCGGCCTCGTTGAGCACGAACAGCTGGTCGGACGGAGGCCTTGGCGTCGCTGCCGGGGCGGTGGTCTTGATGGTGCCGCGGATCACCACCCGGTGGTCCTTGCCCAGCTCCTGGCTGAACAGCAGGTAGGTGACGCCCAGCAGCAGCACGCCGGCCACCATGAACAGCCCGCCGTAGATCAGCGTCAGCCGTGTCCGCAGGCTCATGGGATCCGGTACCCGACGCCGGTCACGGTCTCGACCAGACCGGGCTCGCCCAGCTTCCGGCGGAGCTTGAGGATGGTCAGCCGGACCGCTCCGGTGAACGGGTCCACGTGCTCGTCCCACGCCTTCTCCAGCAGTTGCTCGGCCGACACCGTCGCTCCATCCGCTCTGAGCAGCTCGGCCAGTACGGCGAACTCCTTCTTCGACAGGGGGACGTACCGCTGGTCCCGGAAGACCTCGTGCCTCGCCGGGTCGAGCGTCAGCCCGGCCCGGCGCAGTACTGGTGGATCGGCCGGCCTGCTGCGCCGCCCCAGCGCCAGCACCCGGGCCGCCAGCTCGGTGAACGCGAACGGCTTGGTCAGGTAGTCGTCGGCGCCCAGGCCGAGGCCCTCGACCCGGTCGGTGACGGCTGCGGCGGCGGTGAGCATCAGCACGCGGGTCGGCAAGCCGGACTCGACCACGTGGCGGCACACGTCGTCGCCGTGCACGACCGGGAGGTCGCGGTCCAGCACGAGTACGTCGTACTGGTTGATGCTCAGCCGGTCCAGCGCGGCCGCGCCGTCGCCGGCCAGATCGACCGCGTGGCTCTCGTCGCGCAGCCACTCGGCGATGGCTGCCGCCAGCAACGGTTCGTCCTCGACCACCAGTACCCGCACGCCTCGCCGCCTTCCTTTGCCGCCATCATCCCCGACCGCGGTGTTTCCTCCGTGTTTGCGAGCGTGGAAACGGTCGCGAAACGGGCCGCTGGCTTGGCTGGTGCACACCGATCCACCATCCGAGGAGCACTCATGAAACGACTGTCCGTGCTGGCTGCCATCGCACTGCTTGCCCTGACCGGCTGTGGGGGTGAGCCGGAGAGCAACGGGGTCGCGTCGGGCTCGTCCTCGCCGTCGGCCTCGGCTTCGTCCTCGTCCTCATCTTCGTCCGGTCCGGAGAACCTCAGTCAGGACGAGAAGGGCGTGAAGTTCGCCCAGTGCCTGCGTGAGCACGGGCTCGACGTCGCCGATCCCGAGCCGGGCAAGGGGATCCAGCTCAAGTTCGGGCCCGAGTCCGGTCTGAGTCGTGAGCAGGTCGACAAGGCGATGGAGGACTGCCGCAAGTACAGCCCGCAGGGCGACGGCGCGCCGAACCCCCAGCAGGAGGAGAACGGCCGCAAGTTCGCCGCCTGCATGCGGGAGAACGGCGTGGAGAAGTTCCCGGACCCGAAGCCCGGTCAGCGCGGCATCATGATCGACCAGGAGACCGGCCAGGACCCGGACCTTGAGAAGGCGCAGGCCGCCTGCCAGAGCATCCTGGCGGGCAAGTGAGGTCTCGGACCACCTGGACTGCTGCCGCCGTACTGGCCGCCGGCGGCGTGCTCAGCGCCGTACTGCTCACCAGGACCGACAGCAGCCAGGCCGCTGACCAGACCGAGCCGCTCAGCACGGCCAAGGTGACTCAGCAGACGCTGAAGGACACGGAGTCGGCCGACGGTGAGCTGGGCTACGGGACGACGAGCACGCTGGTCGGACGGCGCGCCGGGACGGTGACCGGGCTGCCGGAGAGTGGGCAGCTGTTCCACCGGGGGCAGACGCTCTACTCGGTCGACAACGCTGGGGTCAGCTTGATGTACGGCGCGCTGCCGGCGTACCGGCGGCTGTCTGTCGACAGCGAGGGGGCGGACGTGTTGCAGCTCGAGCAGAACCTGGCGGCGCTTGGGTACGACGGGTTCACGGTGGATGACGAGTACACCGCGAACACCGCTGAGGCTGTTGAGGAGTGGCAGGAGGACCGGGGGCTGCCGGAGACAGGGGCTGTCGAGCTGGGACAGGTGGTGTTTGCTGCCGGGCCCGTGCGGGTGGACAGCGTTTCCGCTCGTGTCGGTGCGCCGGCGGGGCCTGGTCAGACCGTGCTCACCTACACCGGGACCCGGAAGGCGGTGACCGTGCGGCTGGAGGCCGCTGATCTGAGGCTGGCCAAGAAGGGTGCTGCGGTGAGTGTTTCGCTGCCGGACGACAGCGTGGTGCCGGGCAAGGTCGAGAAGGTGTCGACGGTGATCGTGCCGGCGGCCTCGCCGGACAAGGAGCCGACCACCGAGCTCGAGGTGATCGTTGCCATCGACAACCAGAAGGCGCTGGCCGCTTATCCGACGGCGGCCGTCGATGTGACGTTCGTGGCCTCGGAGCGGCGGAACGTGTTGACCGTGCCGGTGGCTGCGTTGCTCGCTTTGAGCGAGGGTGGGTTCGGGGTCGAGGTGAGTGACTCTGGCGGTTCGCGCTATGTGCCGGTGAAGACCGGGCTGTTCGCCGGTGGCCGGGTGGAGATCTCCGGCGGCGGGATCAAGGCCGGGGACTCCGTGGGGGTGCCGAAGTGATCGCGCTTGACGACGTGACGAAGGTGTACCCGGGCGGCGTGACGGCGCTCGGCGGGGTGTCGCTGCGGATCGACCCCGGCGAACTCGTCGCGATCGTCGGTCCGTCCGGTTCGGGCAAGTCGACGATGCTCAACGTGCTCGGCACGCTCGACCGCCCGACCTCGGGCTCGGTCCGCATCGACTCGTACGACGTCGCGCGGCTGTCCGACGCCGGGTTGTCGGCGCTGCGGGCGAGCCGGATCGGGTTCGTGTTCCAGCAGTTCCACCTGGCGTCCGGCGTACGGGCCATCGACAACGTCGCCGACGGCCTGCTGTACTCCGGCCTCCGCTCCCGCGAACGCCGCCGCCGAGCCGCCGCCGCGCTGGACCGCGTCGGCCTCTCCCACCGCCTCGACCACGAGCCCCACGAACTCTCCGGCGGCGAACGCCAACGAGTAGCCATCGCGAGAGCCGTAGCCGGCGACCCCGCGATCCTCCTCGCCGACGAACCCACCGGAGCCCTCGACTCCCACTCCGGCGCCGGCGTCATGCACCTGTTCCACACCCTCAACACCACCGGCACGACGGTCGTCATCATCACCCACGACCGAGACATCGCAGCGTCCCTCCCCCGCCAGATCCACATGCGAGACGGCCTGATCACCGAGGAGGTCCACTGATGCCCGCGGACCGGTTGCAGCCGGCGCGGCTCTGGCCTGGGGACGTGCTGAAGGTCGGAGCGGTTGGACTCAGGACTCGGCCGATGCGCGCCTTTCTCTCCGCGCTCGGGATTGCCATCGGGATTGCGGCGATGGTTGCCGTGGTGGGGATCTCGTCCTCGTCGCGGGCCGAGCTGGATGCGACGTTGGATGCCCTCGGCACCAATCTGCTGACCGTCGAGCCCGGTACCCGGTTGACCGGCGAGCAGGCCGAGCTGCCTCTGGAGGCGGAGAAGATGGTCGGCCGGATCGGCCCCGTACGGGCGCAGTCCGCGATCGGGCGGGTGGACGACGCCAACGTGTACCGGACCGGCAAGATCCCCGTCGTCGAGACCAACGGCATCGTCCCGTACGCCGCCAGGACGGATCTCCTCGACACCATCGGCGGCACGATCCGCAGCGGGAAGTGGCTCGACGCCGCGACCGGCTCGTACCCGGCGACCGTCCTCGGCGCGGCAGCCGCCGAGCGCCTCGGCATCACCCGCGCCGGGCCGGACACCCAGGTGCTGATCGGCGACGAGTGGTTCACCGTGCTCGGCGTACTGGCCCCGGCCGCGCTCGCTCCCGAGCTCGACTCGGCCGCGCTCATCGGCTGGCCGGCGGCAGGCCGCACGCTCGGCTTCGACGGGCACCCGACGAAGATCTACACCCGCTCGGCCGAACGCCAGGTGGACGCCGTCCGCGCCGTTCTCGGTGCCACCGCGAACCCCGAAGCGCCGAACGAGGTCCAGGTCTCCCGCCCGTCCGACGCACTCGCCGCCCAACAGGCCGCGGGCGAAGCCTTCACCGGCCTCCTGCTCGGCCTCGGCGCGGTCGCCCTGCTCGTCGGCGGCGTCGGCGTCGCGAACATCATGGTGATCTCCGTCCTCGAACGCCGCGCCGAAATCGGCCTCCGCCGCTCCCTCGGCGCAACCCGCGGCCAGGTGCGCACCCAGTTCCTCACCGAGTCGCTCCTGCTGTCCGCGTTGGGCGGCCTAGGCGGCGCCGCCCTCGGCAGCGGCGTCACCGCCGTCTACGCGGCGTACCAGGGCTGGCTCACGGTGATCCCGCTCTGGGCAGTCACCGGCGGCATCGCCGCCACGCTGATCATCGGCGGAGTAGCCGGGCTGTACCCAGCCATCCGGGCGTCCCGCCTATCCCCCACGGAGGCCCTCGCCACGCCGTAGCCAGTACGCCGAACGCCCGGCCGACGCGCACCACTGATCAACCTCCCGCCCCGCCCGATCCCCAACGCGACTCAGGCGTGGCCTCGGCACCCGACGCAAGGTTGATCAGTGGTGGGCGTCGGCCCAACACGACCGAGCGCTCCCTTGACCAGTACGCCGACGTGCACCACCCACCAACCCGCCACTCAGCCCGATCCCCGATGCCGCTCAGGCGTGGGCTCAGCCGCCAACGCGAGGTTGGTGGGTGCTGCACGTCGCCCTCAACGCGCGGTTGGTGGGCGGTGCACGTCGCCCTCAACGCGAACAGTGCCCCCAGACTCGCCGCCGGGCTCGACGACGGCCCCTCGCCGTTGCCGGTGCGGTCGGCGCTGTGGATGTGCGGGGTGTGGTGGTTGCTGAGCCGCCGGGCTCGACGACGGCCGCGCCCCGCCGTTGTCGGCGCGGTCGGCGCTGTGGACGCGCGGCGTGTTGTGGTTGCTGAGCCGCCGGGCTCGACAACGCCCGCCTCCGCCGTGGCCAATGCGGCCGGTGCTGTGGACGTGCAGGGGGTGGTGGTTGCTGAGCCGCCGGCCGGGCGCCGCACACGCACGGGCCCGTCGGCCACCGCGTGCTCGCGACCGTCCACCACTCACTAACCTTCCGCCATTACCCGATCCGCGACTCCGTCACGCTTGGCATTATCGACCGACGGAAGGTTGGTGAGTGGTGCGCGTCCGCCTTCGGCGCCGGGACCGACTGACTCGGCGCTGCCGGTGACTCCGCCAGCGACATCCGGACGTCGATCAACGCCGGGCTGGACATGATCACGGTGCCGACCGGTACCAGGGCACGGCGGCCGCCGTCCCCAGCCTGAGCAGGTGACGAGGCGGACCATCGACGCCGATGGTGTCGCGGGTTGCGGCAGCGAGCTCGTCACGCCGACCCTCGAATGCGGCGCTCCGGCCGGCGTCACCCGCGGCCTGGTGATCGCTTCGGCGGTCCAGGACCCGGCGAGCGTCGGCTCGCAGGCCTGCCGCAGCGGGTGGGCGGCCGCGGTGCGGCGGCTCGGGCGTGCGTGCGCGAGATCGGGCGTGCTCGCGGCGAGATGGGGGTTACTGCGCAACGGGGTGGCGAGCGTGCGGCAGACGAGTGGACGGGTGTGTGCTTGGCGGGGTGCGGGCGGGTGCACGGCGGTCGGCAGGCGCGCCGGGCGGGGCAGGCGCGGGCGACGCGGGCGGGGCAGACCCCCCCCCGGACGGGCGGGGCAGGCCCCCGGGCGGGCGGGGCAGGCCCCCGGGCGGCGCGGGCGAGGCAGGGCCCGGGCAGGGCGGGCGGGGGCGGCCCCGGGGCGACGCGGGCGGGCAGGGCGAGTTGCCGAGCACCTGCGGCGGTCGAGCGACCAGCCAAGGTTGCCGGACAGTTTCGCCGGCGGCGGCCGCTGTCCGTCGTCCGGCGACAGCTCAGAAGAAGACGATCACTCCGGCGCCCGTGAGCGCGAGCTGGATGAGCGCTACCGGCACCAAGCCCTGCCACGCGAGCTTTTGGAGCTGGTCGGCGCGCAGCCGCGGGAAGGCGACGCGGACCCAGATCACCACCAGGGAGACGATCGCGATCTTCAGCAGGGCCCAGATCCAGCCGATCGAGTCCGGGCCCGGGCCGCTCCAGCCGCCGAGGAACAGGACCGTTGTCAACGCAGCGAGGACCACGATTCCGGCGTACTCAGCGAGCAGGAACATCGCGAAGCGGAGGCCGGTGTACTCCGTGTACGGGCCGAAGATCACCTCGGAGTCCGCGACCGGCATGTCGAACGGCGGGCGTTGCAGCTCGGCGAGGCCGGCGATGAAGAAGACCACGAGACCGGGCAGCTGCCAAAGCAACCACAGCGGGCTCCACTGCTCGACGATGCCGGTGAAGCTCAGTGTCCCGGCGGCGACCGCGACGCTCGCGGCCGACAGGACGAACGGCAGCTCGTAGCTCATCAGCTGGGCGGCGACGCGCAGACCGCCGAGCAGGCTGTACTTGTTGCCGCTGGCCCAGCCGGCCATCAGCGAACCCAGTACGCCGATGCTCATCACCGCGAGCACGAAGAACAGGCCCGCGTCGAGATCCGCGCCGACGATGCCGGGGGCGATCGGGATCGCGGCGAGCGCGGCCATGTACGGCAGGATCGCGACGACCGGCGCCCACTCGAACACGCGCTTGTCCGCGGCGGCCGGCGTGACGCTCTCCTTCTGGACGAACTTGACCCCGTCCGCGACCAGCTGCGCCCAGCCGTGGAACCCGCCGGCGTACATCGGCCCGAGCCGCGACTGCATGTGCGCCATCACCTTGTGCTCGGCCTGACCGACCACCAGCGGCGCGACCAGGAACGCGACCAGCACGCCGACGACCCGCAGTACGAACTCGAGCATGTGCGCACCCTACCGACTCCGGCTTGACCTCAACCAATGTTGAGGGCCAAGGCTGGGGACAACCGAGCGAAGGAGCAGCACATGATTCTGGTCACCGGGGCCACCGGGAACGTCGGCCGGCACGTCGTCGACGGCTTGCTGGCGCGCGGCGCCGATGTACGGGCGCTGGTCCGGCAACCGTTGCTGGCCGGGCTGCCGGATGGGGTTGAGGTGGTTGCGGGCGACATCACCGAGCCGGAAACCGTACGGAAGGCTGCGGCGGGAGCCGAGGCGGCGTTCCTGCTCTGGCCGTCGTACAGCGCGGACGGCGCGGCGCCTGTGGTCGCGGCGTTGACCGAGCAGGTGGCGCGGGTCGTGTACCTGTCGGCGCTGAACGTGGACGACGCGCAGCCGGCGTCGCTCAACGGTGTTTGGGGGCAGGTCGAGGAGCTGCTCGCGGAGTCGGATGCCGACTGGACGTTCCTGCGGCCGGGTGGGTTCGCGACGAACACGCTGGAGTGGGCCGAGGAGATCCGGTCAGGCGAGCCCGTCGCGATGCCGTCGCCGAAGGCCGGCCGCTCGCTGATCCACGAGCGGGACATCGCGGACGTCGCGGTACTCGCGCTGCTGGACGAGTCGCACAGCGGGAAGAAGTACCTGCTGACCGGGCCGGAGGTGCTGACGCAGGCGGAGCAGGTCGCGGCGATCGGCGCGGCGGTCGGGCGGGAGATCCAGGTCGAGGAGCAGTCGGCCGAGCAGGCCCGCGCGGCGATGCTCGCCGCCGGCGCGGATCCGGTGTTCGTCGAGTCGGGTCTGCGGTACTGGGAGTCGCTGGTGGACAGTCCTGAGCCGGTGCACTCGACGTACGCCGAACTGACCGGGCGGCCCGGCCGGACCTACCAGGAATGGGTGGATGAGCACCGCGACGAGTTCCGGGTGTTGTCGACCCAGGAGGTCGCGGCGGAGTTTGTCGAAGCGTTCCGGACCGGGGAGTTCGCGCGGGGGACGAAGTTGCAGGCGGCGGACGTCGTACGGGTCTCTCCGTCGGAGTACGCCGGGGAGCTGGTCGGGCAGGTCGCGATCATGGAGAACGCGGTACGGGCGTTGGGCGGCCACCAGATCACCACGGTCGACATCCTCGGCCCGCTGGTCTCACCAAACCACTTCGCCGCCCGCTTCACCTTCCACTTCGCCGGCGAGGAACCCGAGACGACCAAGCTGTCCCTCTACACGGTCACCAAGGGCAAGATCACCCGCGAGGAGGTCTTCTACTACACCGAACCGGTGAACTGATCAGCTCTCGGCCGGCGGGGTGGTGGGTTCTGCCGGTGCGGTGGGAGCTGCTTTGCGGGTACGGCGTTCGCCTGCTGCGCCGGCTCGCCGCGGGCGGGCGGGGGTCGAGGCGGCTTGGGCCGGGGCGAGCGGGTCCGGGTCGGGGGAACCGGGTGGGCGGGGGCCCCAGGTCTCCGGGTCGGGGACGCCGGGTGGGAGGGTGCGGCGGCGGGAGGGGGCGCCGGTTTTGGGGGCGTGGTCGGACTCGCCGGGTTCCTTGGCGCCGGGCCAGGGCTTCGCCACGCGGGAGGCGAGGACGAACTCCTTGCGCAGGGGGTGGCCCTCGAACTCGTCGGGGAGCAGGAGCGGGACCAGGTTCGGGTGCCCGGGGAAGTCGATGCCGAACATCTCGTGGGTCTCGCGCTCGTGCCAGTTCGCGCCGGCGTACACCTCGGACAGCGTCGGCAGCGCGGCGCCGGCGCGCGGGACGAGCGTGCGGACGAGCAGGTGCTCGACGTGCGCGCCGCCCCAGAAGTCGGCCAGGTGCGTCACCAGCCGGAACCCGTCGGTCAGCTCGTCGCTCGCGGTCAGGAAGTCGAAGAAGATCAGCCCGACCTCGTCACGCAGGATCTCGTGCGCGGCAACCCAGGCGTCAGCCGGTACGTCGACCGTCGGTACGCCGAAACTGTCGGACCCCGTCGCCGCGATCCCGGCCTCGGTCAAGGCCGTCAGCATGTGCCCAGCCCCGGACTGCTCGGGTCGTCCTGCCTCCGGCTGCGCCGATTGCTCCGGGCTCGCACTCTCGGGGATTGCAGCACCCGACTGCTCGACCCGCGCGGCGCCGGCCTCTGCCTGCTTCGGACTTCCGCCCTCCCGGGACGCAGCGCCGTCGGCGGCCGCCGTACCCGGTTGCTTAGCGCTTGCGGCGTCCGGCTGATCGACCCGCCCGGCGGCGCCAGGCTCCGGCGACGCCGGCTGCTCCAGGGCGCCCTCTTGCTCTTCGCTCACTGGGGGTTCACCAGGCCGCGGGTCAGGGCCTGGGCGGACGGCTCGTAGCGTGACGTGACGTTCTCGCCGGCGATCTTCTCCTGCAGCTTCAGGATTCCCTGCAGCAACGCCTCCGGTCGCGGCGGGCAGCCGGGCACATAGACGTCGACCGGGATGATCTGGTCGACGCCCTTCGTCACGCAGTACGAGTCCCAGTACGGGCCGCCGGAGTTCGAGCAGGAGCCGAAGGAGATCACGTACTTCGGCTCGGGCATCTGGTCGTACAGGCGCTTGATCGCCGGCGCCATCTTGTCCGTGACCGTGCCCGAGACGACCATCAAGTCGGCCTGCCGCGGGCCGGGCGCGAACGGGATCACGCCGAGCCGGATGAAGTCGTGCCGGCCCATCGACGCCGCGATGAACTCGATCGCGCAGCAGGCGAGCCCGAAGTTGAACACCCAGAGCGAGTACTTGCGTCCCCAGTTCAGCAGGTACCGCACCGGCTCGGGCGCCAGCCTCGCGAGCGCACCCACAGCCGGCCGCACCGTCGGCATCGGCAGGTGCACCGCGTGATCAGCCATGGCGTCAGCCTAGTCTCAGAACCTCCTCGGCGAGCACTTCCGGATACTCCAGCGGCGCGAAGTGCCCGACGCCGTCGACGAATCGCAGCGTCACGTCGCTGAAGAAGTCGTCCAGCCGGTCCGACCACTCCCGCGGGAACAGCGGGTCGAACTCGGGCCACACCACCGAAGTCCGTACGCCGATCCGCCGCGCGGGCTCCGGCACGACCTCGGCGACCGACGCCGCGACTGCTCCCGCACCCGCCCGGTACCAGTTGATCGACGCCGTGAACGCGCCCGGCACCGAGTATTTCTCGACCAGCTGATCCAGCTCCGGCTCGAAGCCCGGCCCGGACCAGTGCGTCCAGAAGTGCAGCAGATAGGCCCGTACGGCGTCCGGCCTGCCGTCGATCAGCTCCTCGACCACCAGCAGCTTGTGGAACGGCTGGTACCAGAACTCCGCCTGCGCCCGCTCCCCGAACACCCGCGTCCCGATCCCGGGCAACGGCGGCGCGACCACCAGCCCGCCTAGCGCGTCCGGCTGCGCCTTGGCGATCGCCTGCGCGATCCGGCTGCCGATGTCGTACCCGACGAGCACCGGCCGATCCAGCCCGAGCTCGTCGATCAGCCCGAGGACGCTCCGCCCCTGCGCGACGGCGTCGTACTGACCGTCGACCTGGTGCTTGTCCGAGTCCCCGAAGCCGCGCAGATCCGGCATCACCACCTGACGCCCGGCGTCGACCAGCATCGGCGCCAGCCGGCGATAATCGGACCGATCACCGGGCCAACCATGAAGCAGTACGACGGCCGGCCCGTCGCCTGCTCGGTCGTACGCCAACCGAAACCCGTCCACCTCAGCACTGGTCAGCACAACCACCAGCTAATCAGGTACCGGTGACCGGCAGCCCAAACCCCAGGACTTGGGGGTGGGAGGGGGGAATCGTCGCCCCGGAGCCCTGGCGGCGTCGCCGCCGGGCAACCCGCTCTTCGACCGCACCCTCAGTCGATCAGGTGCCCCGGGCCTGATGGTCAGACCGCCTCCGACCGCAGCCTCAGCCGATCACGTGCACCCC